>JAJYRQ010000030.1 GCA_021794015.1 Deltaproteobacteria bacterium
CTCCCCTTGCATATTGCCTGGAGCTCGGCAAGAAACCTGGGAAATGGGCGCGCCAGCTCTGCTCCCCTCGCCTCGCCCGCGAAGCGGGAGAGGCCGCGCAGCGTCTGTCGCTGCGCGGGTGAGGGTGCAGGCAGGCGCAATCAGCACCCTCACCCCTTCGACTCCGCTTGCGCGCCGCGCGTTCTTCTTTCCCTCTCCCCTTGGGGGGAGAGGGGAGGGAGAGGGGGGCCGCTGGCGCCACCTCTAGCCTGTGGGTGTGTCCCCCCTCTCCCTTCGACTCCGCTTGCGCGCCGCGTCCCCCCTCTCCTCGATCCTCTCCCCCGGTGGGGGAGAGGAATCAGGAAAAGGAAGCGGACGCCACACCTTTGTCATTCCGGCGCGCGGCCGCCGTCCTTGCTCCCCTTGCATATTGCCTGGAGCTCGGCAAGAAACCTGGGAAATGGGCGCGCCAGCTCTGCTCCCCTCGCCTCGCCCGCGAAGCGGGAGAGGCCGCGCAGCGTCTGTCGCTGCGCGGGTGAGGGTGTTGATGCCGTGCGGCTGGCCGCTTGGCCCCGCCATGCAATGGCCTGGCGCGTGCGAGGAATCCCGGATTGCGCTGCCGGTATAGACGCGAAGCCCTGCGGCCCGTCGCGCGGCAGCGATGTCACCCTCGCCAGAGGGCGCGTACGAGCATGAGACGCCGGCGTAGCTCAGTAGAGCCGAAACTGTCACTATAATGTGCAGCCCTCAATAATCGTAGCCCTTGTCCGCCCACCTGCGCTCAGCCGTTGGAGTCGTCATCGCCGTTAGGCGAAGGCACCGCCACCCCTTTGATCACGCTGACGGTGCTGCTGCACGAATTGCTAACCCAAAGGTCACCCTTCGAGTCTATCGCCATGTTTTCAGGGCAGGCGCCGACTTGAAATTGGTTGACCTGGGTTCCCGAGGAGTTGAACTCAAGCACGTCGTTTGACTGCCGATTGGCCACGAATACATTGCCTGCGTTGTCGATAGTGACGCCGCGCGGCGCAAAACCGACTGATTCGCTCCTTATGGGGGCGAATGAGGGCGGCGCGGCAAAGACCGCAACCGCATTCAGACTCTGCACCGACTGCCACAGGCTGCCGGACGGATCGATATCGTTGCCGGTCGGCTGCAACCCCACATTGTCGATGGCAGCGTAAAACGACCCGTCAGGCTTCAGCACCGTGACCGTGCCGCTGTAGTAGTTGCCGATCCAGAAGTTGCCCGACTGATCCCGGGCGATCGCGTGCGGATTGGTTCCGGTCTGAAAGGTGTTGATAAACGTTCCGGCGCCGGAAAGCTCGGACACCGTGTTGCTGCCCTGGTTGGTGACCCAGATATTGCCCGACGAATCAAACTGCGCATGCTGCGGGCCGGTACCACCGGTGCAGAACGTTCCGATGAGGCTACCGTCAGCGGCGAGCGCGGTAACGGTGCCGCTGGTGTTGTTCGGGCACGAGGCCGGCGCTCCCGGGCCGCCGCCCGCAACGTTTTGCACCCAGATGTTTTGGCTATTGGCCCGGTCGATCTTGAGACCGTGCGGCTCGACGCCGACCGCAAAGGTATTGATCAGCGCGCCGGCATTGCTTAACTCGGCAACCTGTCTGCTGTAGCGGTTGGCAATCCACACGTTGTCCGATTTGTCGATTCCGATACCCTCCGGATAGTTGCCACCGGAGCTGAACGTCAGGATTGCCGGGGCGGAGGGCGATGATGAGTTGTTCCCGCTGCAGCTCCAGGCCAGAGACGCCAGCAATGGAAACCACAACCACGCGAGACCGGAATGTCTCTTCATTTCGGTTCGGCTTGCCTCCCCAGAAACTCCGCAAGCTAACCTTGCACGTTAGCGGCCTCTCTGGGACTTCCGGCTCGATGCCTGAGCGGCGGGATTCGGCATCAGCCGCGATTTCGGTTCTCCTCTTTCCAAACGCGCGCTTGGTAGCCCACTACGGAAGCCGGCGTCAAGCTGTGGCGCCCGTGATCATCGCAGCCTGCTTCCTGCCGGCGCAGATGACCGTTCGCGTCCCTTCGGCTACGCCGCAAACCGGCTCAATTCCAACGTTGCGCCCGCCGTCCCTCCGCAGTGAACGCACAGGCAACATGATAGCTAACCCGGCACGGTTGCGTGCATCGATGCGCGCTGCGCTTAGCTTGTTGTTGTGCGGGCGGCCGGCCGCGCCTCCAGGTACCAGTCGAGGATGCGCTCGCCGGTCCAAAAAAGGACGCCCGGTTTCTCCCGGATATATTTGAACAGCTCCTCGACGTAGCCGATCCGGTGTGGAACGCCAGAGAGGTAGGGATGCACGCTTATCGCCATTACTCGCGCGGCTTGCTCGCTCTCCTGATAGAGCCGGTCAAATTGGCGAACGCCGCGCAGCATCCACTCCTGCGACGAATGCCGCGCCACGACCATCATGGGCACGTCGTTCATTTCCAGGGTGTAGGGAATTGACACGATCGCCCCGCGGCTGGTCAGAATCTCGCACGGTTGATCGTCCAGCACCCAGTCGGCCACGTACTCGATTCCTTCTTCGGCCAGGATATCCACGGTGTCGAACGTCTCGGTGAGCCCCGGGCTTTCCCAGCCGCGCGGCGCTCGGCCGGTAAACGACCTGATCGCCTCGATGGTCTTGCGGATGGCCTGGCGTTGACCCTCGACGCTGTGCATCGGCGCCTGCACGTATCCGTGGCCCATGAACTCCCAGCCGCCTTCGAGAGCCGCCTGGGCCACGCGCGGGTATTCGCCGCAGACCGAACCGTTCAAGGCAAGCGTCGGCACGATCCCCAACTCACGGAAAAGCGCATGCAGGCGCCAGAAGCCGACCCGCATGCCATACTCGGCCCACGCCCAGTTCGGCAGGTCGGGAACCGCCGACTGACCCATCGGGGCGGGCAACACCGCGCGCGGCATCGGTTTGCGGATGTCCCAGTTCTCGACGTTTACCACCGGCCACACCGCCAGGCGAGCCGCGCCGGGCAATCGCAGCGGCGGCCGGTCTACGATCGCCGAATAGGGGATTCGTTGCCTTGGAGTTCTCGCCATTAGCTTGCTGAGCGCCGGGCGAGCGGCGCGCAGCACCCCGTTTGCGCCGCCCGGTGCGGCGGCTTCGCCGAAGGCGGCGCCTTTACTCGATGACCATGATTTCGTCGCGCGGGAACGAGTCGATGTATTCCGCGCCGTTGGGCGTGATAATCACCATGTCTTCCATCCGCACGCCGCCGACCCGGTGCTCGCCCTCGCACGACTCGACCGCCATCACCATCCCCGGCTCGAACGGTTGCGGATGCTTGAAGGACCAGAGCCGGTTGATGATCGGCATGTTGTAATGAACCCCGCCGGGCGAGATTTGCACCAGCCCGACGCCGTGGCCCCATTCGATAGTCAGCACCTCGGCCTCGTCCTTGAAGCCCCAGGTGCTGGCGGGGGGAAAGTGCTGAGCGGCATCGGCGGTGGTCTTGCCGGGACGCATCTCGTCGATCACCCGCTCGATGCGCTCGCGCATTCGCTTGTACCAGTCGGCCTCGCGGCTGGTCGGCTTGCGGCCCATGACGAAGCTGCGGTAGAGGCAGCAGGTGTAGCCCATGAAAGAGGTGCCGCATTCCGGGATGTAGACGAGGTCTCCCCACTCGATGCGCCGGTTGACGGAGCAAAGGTTGCGCTCGAACGTCATCGGGCCGCTGACCACGGCGGCAAAGGGAGTCTCCGCGCCCGCCTCGTAGAGCGCCTGCTGAATTTCGCGCGCCGCGTCGGAGGCAAAGACCCCGGGTCGGATGACCTGCAGCGCCCGCTGCCAGCCGGCGCCGCAGATCGCGGCCACCACCTTGAGGCAATTGATCTCGTCCTGGGTCTTGATTCTGGAAGCCTCAAGCAGCACCGGGCCTCCCGCCACTACCTTGAGCCCCTTGCTGCGCAGCACCTCTTCGGCGAAGCCCTCATAGCCCACCACGCCCAGCGGTTCGCCGGCAAGCTTGCGCTTTTCCAACTCCTCGCGTATCTCACTCGCCCACAGCTCGGCGTCCTCGCGGGTCGCCGCGTCGCCGGCGATCCCGTCCATCCAGGCACGGCCTATGCGCCAATGCTTTATCCACGGCATCAGGTCGGGCATCTGCTGGTAGGCGCCTGCGTGCCCGAACAGGACCGTATCGTGCTCGGCGAAGAACAGGCAGTAGCAAAGCCGGGGCTGGAATTCCCACCAATCGAGATCGGTGAGGAAGCGCACGTTGGGAGCATTGGTGGCCAGCAGGGCGGGAATGTTGCGCTGCTTCATCACCTGGCGCACCCGCGCGGTCCGCTCCTCCCGCATCCGAGTTACGTCAATCCCCT
Source organism: Deltaproteobacteria bacterium (assembly GCA_021794015.1). Classification (GTDB taxonomy): domain Bacteria; phylum Desulfobacterota; class Binatia; order Binatales; family Binataceae; genus JAJYRQ01. The sequence continues at coordinate 4,328 of JAJYRQ010000030.1, forward strand.
CGCGGCCGACAAAAGTGAGCTTCGCCGCCATCTTGACCATCGCCGGTTCACCTCTGCCTGTTTTGTGGGACAGTACCAAAGGCCCGGCGCGCCTGTCAAAGCTGCCGGCAAAGCGAGCCGAAGCTGCGCCGGCCTGGCGGCCACGGCCAAGGCGGGCGCCGGCGGGCAGGCCATCGCCCTTTTCGCCTGCCGGACCCGAGACTGTTTGCTTGACAGGCTCAGCCCCGCCGGCTTATATAGGCTCACTGCGGGAAAGACCAGCGTGCCCGAAAGGCGGTCACAGAGAAGCATCGGAGGCTTAACGCGGCGCCAAGTCCTTGGCGCTGCGCTGGGCGCCGCGGCGCTGGGGGCCGTCGGTTTTCGGCCCCGGACGGCCGGCGCGGCGCAGCCCCCGATCCGGATCGGCTTTTGCGTCCCCCTGACCGGCCCCTACGGCAGCGAGGCGCAGGACCAGGTGCGCTGCGCGCAGCTTGCGGTGCGCGAGTTTAACGCCTCGGGCGGGCTTAACGGGCGCAAGGCCGAGTTGCTGGTGCGCGACAGCAAGCTCAGTCCCGACGAGGCCGCGACCAGGACCCTTGAACTGATTGAAAACGAGCACGTCGATTTTGTCGCCGGGAGCCTCTCCGCATCGGTCCAGCTCGCGGTTAACAACATCACCAAGCAGCATCGGATTCTCTACAATTCGATTAGCCAGTCCGATGCGATCAACGAACCCAAAGACTTCAGCCGCTACACCTTTCATGAAGCGCTAAACCCGACGATGACCACCGACGCGGTGGGGCGCTACGCATTCCCCCGCTTCGGCAAGCGCGTCGTCTTTCTGCTTCCCGATTATGCGTACGGCCATGAGATGACCCGCGGCTTTAAGCGGGTGGGCAAGGAGTTCGGGATCGAGGTGCTGAGCGAGATTCGCCATCCGCTCGGAACCACCGACTTCTCGGTCTTTTTCCCCCGCATCCGGGCGCTCAAGCCCGACGTCTTGGTCTGCTGCAACTTCGGCCGCGACCAGCAGATCACGCTCAAGCAGGCGACCGATTTCGGCCTCAAGCGCGCGATGAAAATCGTCTATCCAATCCTGCTCTACACGGCGCGGCTGGCCGTCGGTCCGCGCGCCTACCAGGGCGTGGTAGGCGGCACGTCCTACTACTGGGGGCTGGAAAAGACCGTCCCGGCGGCCAAGCAATTCAACGATCGTTACCGGGCCGCCTACGGCGGACGGGTTCCGTCGGACTACGGCGCTTTCGGCTACGCCGGGGTCAGAACCATCCTGGCCTCAGTCCGGCAGGCCGGGAGCGTTGAGACCGACGCGGTTATCCGGCGCATGGAGGCGCTGCACTACGACTTTTACAAGGGACCGGAGTATTATCGCGCCTGCGATCACCAGGCCGTGCAATCGGTGCTTATAGTCGAATCGAAGCCGGCGCCCGCCGATAACCAGTTCGACGTTTTCAAGATTCTCGAGGTGTACGGTCCCAACCGCGTGCACCTGCGTAGCTGCCGCGAGCTGGGCTATAGCTGATCCCGCCTGGCGCCTGCGGCCGGGAGGGCTTAGGCGAAAGCCGGGCGGCGGCCGGACCCGGAGGCCACCATGGCTGCTCTGACCCCCGAGTTGCTCGCGCTCCAGCTTCTGGTCGGGCTTGCGTTGGGCGCGATCTACGTGCTGCTGGCCTTCGGGCTGTCGCTCATCTTTGGCATGCTGACGGTGGTGAATTTTGCGCACGGCGCCTTTTATATGCTGGGGGCCTATGTTGCCTTCGCGGTCGCGGGCTTGACCGGCAATTTCTGGCTTTGTCTGGCCTGCGCGCCGGTGGTTTTGGGGTTGATCGGATACGGCGTCGAGCGTTTCCTGGTAAGTCCGCTCTATGGGCGCGGGATCGACTACCCGCTGCTGCTCACCTTCGGGCTCAGCTACGTGCTGGTGGAAGCCGTACGAATCATCTTCGGCAAACAGGGCTATCCGTTCGACAGCCCGGCGGCGCTGGCGGGCAGCGTTGAAATTTTGGGCAATTACTTTCCGCTGTATCGGCTGTTCGTGGTTGCGGCGACCGGGACGATCGTTCTGGCCCTGTGGCTTTTCGTGGAGTGGACCAATTTCGGGTTGATCATCCGCGCGGGGGCGCGCGATCCGGAGATTTTGCGCGTCCTGGGCATCGACGTGGGCCGGGTCTGGCGGCTGGTCTTCGCGCTCGGCACCGCGATCGCCGCAATGGCCGGGGTGCTCGCCGCGCCGCTTCAGGGCGTAACGCCTGAAATGGGCGACAGCATGCTAATCGAGTCGTTCGTGGTGACCGTGGTGGGAGGAATGGGTTCGCTTGGCGGCGCGGTGCTGGCGGGCCTGCTGGTGGGCCTGGTCGTCAGCCTGACCTCGGTGGTGGCGCCCGAGTTGGCCAAGCTGTCGATTTACGCGCTGATGGCCGCGGTGCTGCTGATCCGGCCGCAGGGTCTGTTCGGGCGCGCCGGTCTTTTAGGCTGAGCGTTTGGCGGCGCGGTCATGGACCTCATCGGCGCGACCGCGGTGGCCCGGGGATGGCGGCTGTGGGAGCCGATCGCGCGGCATCGCGCGCTGGCGGTGATGCTGTTCATTGCGGTGCTGCCGTGGGTAACCCCCTACCAGGCGCTGGCGACCAACATTTTGATTTACGGGCTTTTTGCGGCAGGGTTTAACCTGCTTTACGGCTACCTCGGCCTGCTCTCTTTCGGCCACGCCGCGCTTTTCGGCGGCGGCGCCTACGCTTGCGGCATCGCCATTGTGCGCTTCGGCCTGCCGTGGTACGCGGGACTGGCGCTGGGAACGCTCGGCGGGATGGCGATTTCTTTGCTGATCGGCGCGCTGGCAACCCGCACGCGCGGCATCTATTTCGCCATGATCACGCTCGCCTTTGCGCAGTCGCTCTACTACCTGGCCTACCAGGCGCAGGGATGGACCGGAGGCGAGAACGGCCTGCGCGGGGTCAACGTTCGCCGGGTGGAGTTGTTTTTTCTGCCTCTGGATTTTACCGACCCGGTTGCGCGCTACTGGCTGATGGCGGCGCTGGTGGGCCTGGCGCTGTTGGCGTTGTCGCGAATCCTGAACTCGCCGCTGGGCGCCGTTATCGAGGCGGTGCGGGAAAACGAGGCGCGGGCGCGCGCCTGCGGCTACGACGTCGCGGCCACGCGGCTGATGACGTTCGTCCTTTCCGGCGGTTTCGCCGGGCTGGCCGGCGCGCTGCAGGCGCTGGAACTGTCGACCGTTTCGATCGAGACGCTGGACTACGCCACCTCGGGCCTGGTCGTGATGATGACGCTTCTTGGCGGGGCGGGAACTTTTTTTGGTCCGTTCGTTGGGGCGGCGGTGTTCGCCCTTATCCAGGATGTTTTTTCGCTTTGGACCGTGCATTGGCAGCTCCTGGCGGGCGCCATTTTCATGCTGTTTGTGCTGTTTTTGCCGCGCGGCATCTGGGGTTATTTGCTGGAATGGAGCGAACAGAGGCAGGCGACGCAGTCATCCTGAGGACCGAGGCGGTCAGCCGCCGTTTCGGCAACTTCGTGGCGGTGCGGAGGGTTACCGCCGAGTTCCGCCGCCGCGCGCTGACCTCGATCATCGGCCCCAACGGCGCGGGCAAGACGACCTATTTCAACCTGCTGTCAGGCGCGCTGCGGCCGTCCCAGGGAAGAATCATCCTGGAGCGGCGCGACATCACGGGAACTCCGCAGCAGCGGCTGGTGCGCCTGGGCATCGCCCGTTCCTATCAGATCACGAGTCTTTTTCCGCAGCTCAGCGCGCTGGAGAACGTCCGGGTGGCGCTGCAGGCGCTGACGCGATCGCGCTACAATTTTTGGACCCCGCGCGCGCGGCTCGCCGGGCTGGCCGAACGCGCCGCCGAACTGCTCGAACTGACCGGCCTCTACCACCGGCGCCACCGTCCGGCCGCCGCTTTGGCCCACGGCGAGCAGCGCGCCCTCGAGATCGCCGTGGCGCTGGCGGGCGCGCCGCGCCTTTTGCTGCTGGACGAGCCGACCGCCGGCATGAGTCCCGAGGAAACGCGCGAGATGATGCGTCTTATCGTTGGCCTGGCCGAGCGCCACACCGTCATCCTGGTCGAGCACAAGATGAAGCTCGTGATGGGGATCAGCGCCCGGGTCATGGTGCTCCATCACGGCGAGTTGGTCGCCGAAGGGACGCCCGAGGAAATTCGCCGCGACCGGCTCGTCCGGCGCGTCTACCTCGGCCAGCGGGAGCACTGATGCTCGAGGTCAAAGACCTGCAGGCCTGGTATGGCCCCGGCCACGCGCTGCAGGGTGTAAGCCTCGAGGTCCGTCCCCGGGAGATCGTCGCGCTTATCGGGCGCAACGGAGCGGGCAAAACCACCACCTTGAAAACCATCATGGGGCTCATCCCCCGCTGCCAGGGATCGGTGCTGTTCGAGGAGCGAGAGCTGCTCGGCCTGCCCACCCATCGCCGCTTCGCGCTCGGCCTGGCCTACGTTCCCGAGCAGCGCCGGATCGTGCCCGGCCTGTCGGTGCGCGACAACCTGCGCCTGGGGATGCTCGCCGATACCCGCGGCGGGCATGAGGCCGCCCGGATCGACCGCATCGCCGAGGTCTTTCCCCGGCTCAAGGAGCGCCTTGCCCAGGAGGCGGTCACGCTGTCGGGCGGCGAGCAGCAGATGCTGGCGATTGCCCGCGCGATCGTTTCCCAGCCGAAACTGGTCATGCTCGACGAGCCGTCGGAGGGAATCATGCCGGTGCTGGTTGACGAGATTTTCGAGCTGTTCAAAAAGATGCGGCGCGACGGCCAGGCCATTTTGCTGGTCGAACAGAACGTCGAGCTGGCACTCGAGGTCGCCGACCGCGCCTACATCATCGACCAGGGACGAATCGTGCATCACGCGGCCGCTGCCGAGCTGCTCGCCGACGAAGCGATCAAGGAGCGCTACTGCGCCGTCTGAGGCGCGCCGGCCGCGCCCCGCAACCCGGCTCAGTTCGGCAATGCGCAAGCGGTCCGGGCTAAGGCCCGCGCCGCGCCGGCCCGGCACGCGCGGGCGTCAAGTTGTTGGCCGCCCGCGCGGCGCGCAGCGCATGCAAGAAACTTTGCGACCATCGGGTGAGCGTGTTCCTCTCCACCGCCAGGCGCAGCTTTCGCATCCTCTGGCGCCGCTGGCCGGGGTCGAGCTCGAGGGCGCGCTTGAGCTGGCGCGCGACCTCGTCGATATTGTACGGATTCACCAGCAGCGCGTCGCTCAGTTCCACCGCGGCGCCGGCCAGCTCGCTTAGCACCAGCACGCCGCCTTCGTCCGAACGCGCGGCCACGTACTCCTTCGCAACCAGGTTCATGCCGTCGGCCAGCGGCGTAACCAGGGCGACGTCGGCGGCCAGGTAATAGGCGACCAGGACCTCCGGGTCATATTGCCTGTACAGGTATCGCACGGGCAGCCAGCCTTCGCTTGAGAACCGGGTCACGATCTGCGCGACCAGCTCTTCAACCTGGCGCGTCAGGTTCAGGTACTCGGGCACCCGGGTCCGGGAGGGAACGGCGATCTGCACCAGGGTCACCCGCCGGTGATACTCGGGGTTTTCCTCGAGAAAGCGCTCGAATGCCTGCAGTCGGCGCACCAGCCCCTTGGTGTAATCGAGCCGGTCCACTCCCAGGACGATACGCTCGACGTGCACGCCGCGCCTTACCTGTGCCAGTCGCCGGCGCACTTTCGGCGCTGCGCTAAGCTTGCGGAAGAAGTCCACGGGCACCCCGATAGGATAAGACCCAACGCGGGTCGCCCCACTCGGGCCCCGTACCCATCCCTGCTCGCGTTCCACCGTTGCCCCGAGCAGCTTCTCGCAGCAGTCGAGAAACGCCGAGGCGTAGGCCCCGGTGTGAAAGCCGATGAGGTCCGCGCCGAGCATTCCCCTCAGCAACTCCTGGTACCACGGCAGAATCTTCAGGATGTCCGCCGGCGGAAAGGGCACGTGCCAGAAAAGCCCGACCGGCGCGCTCGGCCGGGAGCGCCGCACCAGCGCCGGCATCAGCGCCAGATGAAAATCCTGAATCCAAACCGTATCTCCGGCGCCCAACTGCCCGAGGCAGCGCGCGGCAAAGAGGCCGTTTACCTCGCGGTAGTCGTTCCAGTCGCGGGTGGTCAAATGGCAGTTGAGCGGCATCAGATGCATCAGCGGCCACAGACCGCGATTGCACATGCCCCAGTAATAGCGCGCAATCTGCCTTTCCGAGAGCCCCAAAAAGTGGATGGCAAAACGAGGATCGCCGGGCGGAACCTTAAGCGGCGCCGGCGTCTCGACCCCGCCCGACCACGCGATCCAGAGACCGCCGTGCCTCTCCAGCAGATGCAGAAAGGTGGTGGCCACGCCGCCGACCGTCGCTTCGATTCGCTGCGCCGCGCCTTGCTGAATCACCCGAAACGGCGCTCGATTCGACACAACGATCAGACGGCCGGCGCGAATCGATGCCGGCGCTGGTGCCTCCATAAAAGCGGTGGCCCGGCAGCCCCAAGGACAGCCGAGAATGCTTCGCGATGCCGATACCGCCCCGGCCGCGGCCTGCCTGGTAAAGCCGGGGCTCAATGCTTCGCATCATCCTACCGCCGCTTGCGCCATAAGCCAATTGCGCGTCTTCAGCGCGCTGGTGGCACCTTTGGCGGGACGGTGCGGGCCTGCGCGCGCGGCGCCCGTTGCGCAGAGAGTTGAGCGCAACGCGGGAAGGCTAATTCACTTGATCGCTTGCGGATTGACCGGCGAGCCGACCGCTCCGGTTATCGGCAGCGGCGGCGCGACGAACATGAATTCGTACACCTTGTCCTCGGCGCAATCATCGGCCAACGATTCGAGGTCGAAAATCTCGCCGACCAGCAACCCGATGTTGGGGATCATCACCTGGTGCAGCGGCTGAAAGGAGTCCGGCAACTCGTTGGGACGCACCTCCAGGCCCCAGGTGTCGCTGGCGATTGCGGCGATCTCGCTTCGCTGAAGCCAGCGGGCAGTCTCGAAGGAGAGCCCCGGCGCGTCGCCGGCGGCGAACTCTCCCCAGCCGTGCTTGCGGCAATACCCGAGCTGGCCGGTGCGGACCAGCACGATGTCCCCGCGTCCGATTTCGACGCCTTCGGCTGCGGCGCATCCGGTCAGCTCCTGTTCGCTGATCGCGTGGCCGGGCTTGAGCGCCTCGACGCGCTTGAAACGGGCGATATCGAGCAGCACGCCGCGGCTGACAATCTTGGCTGCCATCTTCTCGATCCCGTTAAGTTCGGCGCCGCGGCTGGTGACCCGGTTGGCGTCGTAGCCGTTCCACATCTTGCCGTGATCGAAGACGTGGCTGAGCCCGTCCCACTGGGTTCCGCATTGCAGGAACATCGAGATCGCATCGTCGCCAAAGCCGATTCCGTGCGGATAGGGTTGGCGCCCGGCGGCCGCGTCGGTGCCGGTCATGACGAAAGTATGAACCGGGTTCACTCGCCCGAAGCTGCCGTTTTGCGGCCCGCGTGAATCGTAGGGCAGCGCCAACGAGATCACTTTGCCCTGCTTCACCAGCCGCGCGGCCTGAACGATTTTTTCCGGCGTGATGTAATTGAGCGTGCCCAACTCGTCGCCGTCGCCCCAGCGGCCCCAGTTGCGCAGTTGCTTTGCAACTTTCCGGATTCTGTCCTCCGTTGAACTCGACATCGCATCTTCTCCCGCGCCCAGCCGGGCTTGCGGCCCGCAAGGGCCGCCAGTTTGAAGACCGCCGCCTGCTTTCCGCTCCAGACCTACCGGTTGATGTAACGTCCGAGCGCTCTGCTTGCAAGCGGACCGCAGGCAGGCCCGCTAGCCGCCGGCGCAAAGCCGGCCGGCCCTCTTTGCCAGGTTAACGCGGGGCCGGGCGCTCTGAGGCGGCCACGGCAGGCATCGGCTGCGCCAGCGCTCTGAGCCAAGCGGGCATCTGACCCAGCGGATCGACGAAGTAGGGCCGGTCGTAGCCAATAAGCCCGGCCTTGCGCGCCAGCCGCCGTCCGTCCGGGCCGGCAAGAATGCGCAAGAACCGCTCTGCGCCCCGCGCGTTGGCCGCTCCGCGGCAGAGCGTGGCGCCATATCCTATCGCGGCCCCGGCTATCGTCCGGCGCGCGGCCCCTTCCTGCAACAGCGCGCGCGCCAAAACGTAGTAAGGCGCCAGCGCCATATCGCCAAGGTTAATCTTAGCCGGCAGCGCCAGCACCTTGAGTCCGGCGGCGCGCGCCTCGGAGACGTAGCTGAAGTAGTAGTCCAGCTCGCCGCTTTGCAAAAGCGGGATCATCTGCGCGCTGGCCGGCCTGACGCCAGGGGCAAAACGATGCTCTTCCAGCGCGCGCGCAAGTCCCGGCACTCCATAGAAACGCTCGGCAAGCTGCCACACGATCAGCGTCCAGTAGCCCTCGGGGTCCCGCTGCGGGTCAGGGTAGGCGTAGCGCACCCCGTCACGCATCAGCACGCGATACCAGTTCCGAGCGCTAATTTCGCCCGCGCCCGGCGCCCGCGCCGTGTAGATTATTCCCATCGCATTGCCGGCGAAAACCAGAACCCAGGGATCCAGACCGCGCCGCTCGCGGGCAAGAAGCCTCCAATCCGCGCTAATCACAACGTCGCAGCTCCGCTCGAGGTCCGTCACCTTGCGAATTGCGTCCAGGCTGCCCGACGCTTCGCCGCGCACCGCCCCTCCTGGCTCGCCTGCCGCGTACCGTCGCCCGACCTCCCGGACGAACCCGGAGAGTGTGCTGGCGTAAAAAACCGTCAGCGCCGCAGGGGCGACCTCGGCATGCGCCCGCCCCACCTCCAATGGCCAACCCGGGTACCGCGGCGCCCAAGACCCGGCGCAATCGTAACCGCCCCCAGCAGGCCACACCGACGACCCGACCAACAGGACGCACCCAAGCAACCCTACCTTGAACCGGCAAGACAACATGCGGGCTACCCGATAAGCTCGAAAAACTTCATACCCCCCGGTTCGCGGCCGCGGCCGGCCGCAGACGTTTAGCGCCACGGCGGCCGCCCGTCGGGCGATTAGCTCTGCAACAATAAAAGACAAATGACCTGTTAAATGGCAAGACGCCTTTGCCGCCCGCCGGCCCCGCCTTCGCGCCGAGAACAGCAAGCGCCAACGACACCCTCCGGGCTGGCGTACAGGCCCGTTGTCGGCAAAGATTGACCGCATGGAACTTCGAGGCAAGGTCGCCCTGGTAACCGGCGCCAGCCGCGGCATCGGGCGCGCCGTGGCGCTCAGGCTTGCGCGGGCAGCTGCGGACATCGCAGTAGGCTTCTCGACAGGTCTGGTTCAGGCCGAGCAAACAGCCGGCGAGATTCGGCGCGCCGGCGTGCGCGCGGTCGCTCTCGGCGCCAACCTCGCCGACGCCGACCAGGCAACCCGCCTGGCCGAGGCAGCCAGCAAGGCGCTGGGCGAGATTGACATCCTGGTAAACAACGCCGGGGTTGCCGTGGCGCGTCCGATCGGCGAGATTGACGCGGAATTCTTCGACGAAACCCTGCGCGTCAACCTGCGCTCAGCCTTCCTGCTGACTCAGGCGGTGCTGCCCGCGATGCGCCGCAAGCGATGGGGCCGGATCATCTTCATCGGTTCGACCGCAGCCAACGTCGGCGGGATCGTCGGTCCGCACTACGCCGCTTCGAAAGCCGCCATGGTCGGCCTGATGCACTGGTATGCGGCCCATATGGCGGCAGAAGGGATCACCGCCAATTGCGTGGCACCCGCGCTAATCGATACCGAGATGCTGCATGGGAACGCCGCCGCACGGCCCGAGCGAATACCGGTCGGCCGTTTCGGAAACTGCGAAGAGGTGGCCGACATCGTAGCCGCCCTGGTCGCCAACGGCTATGTCACCGGACAGACAATCAACGTTAACGGCGGTCTCTACCCGACCTCTTAAGGAGGCGCCGGGTAAGAAAATGCCCGCTGTGCAGGCGACCGCGCTGGCACGGCCGACGCCAACGCGTGCTCTCCGGGCAAGGCGCCGGCTGCGCCGCAAAAGCGCCGACCCGCACTGCCCAATCTCTCGGCGCGCCCAGGCGTCTGCTTGGCCGGGATTCTCGGCCCGGGCGGGCTCGCTAGCGCGAACGTTTCTCGGAGACCGCCCGCGACCCGCGCTCTTCGCCTTGGACGGCATCGGCCGGCTTCGGCGCCGGCACAGCCGCGCTCTGCCTAAGCCGCCACTCGTCCACCGCCGCAAGGCTGAAGCGCCAGTCGCTACCCACCTTGAAGCCGGGCAACTCGCCACTCTTGAGCAGGCGATAAACGGTAGACCGATGCACGCGCAGGTAGGTGGCCAATTCGCTTACGGTCAACATTTTCGGAATTTCGTCAGCCATGACATCAACCGTTATCACTGAACGAGCAGGCCCGAAAAGCTACAGTGAATCTAACGCGTTTCACGCATGATATTTCATGGGATTCGCTTCAGAAGTACCCTACAGCATCCCCTGATAACTTAAGCCTACCAGATGACCGCCAAACCTGTCAAGCTGTAGAAATCATCCCTCCAAACACAATATGATGACCGAGGCGCCTTTGTCCTTGTCTGCACCGGCCGGTCCTACATCGGGTCGAAGGCGGTGGACGAGCGGCCGGTTCACCCCGGCTGGTACTTGAATCGTCCCGTTCCCCGCGGGAAGTAGTGAAGTAACAGGGTTGAACGCACCGCCATGAAATCGACGCTCTACCTGGACCTGCGCGGCGTCAAATGCCCGCTTAGTTGGGCCCGGGCCAAAGTACAGCTTGAACAGATGGCCCGCGGCAGTCTGCTGGAACTGCTGCTCGACGACCCCCGCGGCGCGCGAGACCTGCCGCGCGCGGCTGAAAGCGAAGGCCATCTGGTGGTGAAAACGTCCCGCCTGCCCGACGGCCTGTGGCGGCTGGTCATCGAGAACTGAGGCGCCGGCCGCAATCTCGGACGCCTGAAGCCGGCCGGTCCAAGGCAGCCGCCATTGGCGCGGCGCACCCCGCCGCCGGTTCTCATCGTTGCCGGGCGGGACTAAGTAGTCGTCGGCCGCTGTCCATTATGATAGCGGCATGCAAAGTATTATAGCTCTCCCGGATCGCTCCACAGCCTCTGCTACGCGCCTGCTCTTCCGATCGGATATAACGAACGCTTGACAGACGTATGAAAAATTTGCATATGCTCGCCGTGCGAACCAGGGAAGCGAAGGGCTCGTCATCGACGCGGCACGGCGGGCGCAGAAGGTGGAGTGAACTTTGTGAATGCCGGGGGAGCGAAGCCGGCTCTCGGCGCGGTGCGTTAGAGGCGGCCAGGGGGCGGATGAATTTTCCTGTAACGATTTTCTTTTCGCGATTCGATAAGCTCCGCTTCGAGTCCGCGTGTTGGTCAGTCTTGAGGCAGACGCGGCGCGGCGGCGATTCTCGGGGGAAAGCTCGGCAGGCTCGCCAACATTGGCGGCAAGGAGGCGCGGCATGATTCAACTTCGGGTAAACGGAGTGAAGCGGACGTTCAGGGGCGATCCTAAAATGCCGCTTTTATGGTATCTGCGCGACGCGCTGGACCTCACCGGGACCAAGTATGGCTGCGGCGCGGCGCTCTGCGGCGCTTGCACCGTGCTGCAGAATGACGAAGCGGTGCGGGCCTGCGTCACGCCGATGAGCGCGCTCAACGGCGCGCGCATAACGACGATCGAAGGGCTGGGCAGGCATGGCCTACACCCGGTCCAGCGGGCATGGATGCGCATCAACGTGCCGCAGTGCGGGTACTGCCAGGCGGGGCAAATCATGCAGGCTGTGGCGCTGCTCAAAAGCAAACCCAAGCCGAGCGACGAAGATATCGAACACGCGATGTCGGGCAATATCTGCAGGTGCGCGACCTATCCGCGAATTCGAGCGGCGATCAAGGCCGCGGCAGGAGAGAGCGTATGACCAACGTCGACATTGTAAACCTCAGTCGGCGGGGTTTTCTTAAAGGGGTGTTTTCCACGGGGGCCCTAGTCCTGGGAGTCCGCCTGCTGCCCGGGTCCGCCTGGGCGGCGGATCAGTTGCCGCTGGCCGGCGCCACGGTGGACAGCACGGTCTTTCATCCCGGGCTGTTTCTCGGGATTAACCCGGACGGCACCGTGATTATCGTGGCCCATCGCTCCGAGATGGGCACCGGTATCCGAACCTCGCTGCCGCGCGTGGTTGCGGACGAGCTGGACGCCGACTGGAGCCGCGTCAGGATCCAGCAGGCGATCGGCGACCCGCGCTACGGCGAGCAGAACACCGACGGCTCCCGCTCGGTGCGGTATTTTTTCGACACGATGCGCGAGGCGGGGGCCACGGGGCGAATGATGCTGATAGCGGCGGCTGCCAAGCGCTGGAAGGTCTCGCCGGAGCAGTGCACAACCACGCTGCACGCCGTGGTCCATAGCGCCACCGGGCGCAAGCTGGGATACGGGCAGCTCGCCTCGGCCGCGGCCAAGATGCCGGTGCCGAACAAAGACGCGCTGAAGTTCAAGTCCAGCAGCCAATGGCGCTACATCGGCAAGAAATTTGTCAGCTATGACCTGGCCGGGATTTGCACCGGCAAGCCCCTTTACGGCGGAGACGTCAAGGTGGACGGGATGGTCTACGCCTCGGTCGAGCATCCCCCGGTGCTGGGCGGCAAGGTCAAGTCTCACGAGGACCGCGACGCGCTCAAGGTCCGAGGCGTGCACAAGACGGTGCTCATCCCGCCGTTCAAGCCGCCCTACGCCTTTCAGGCCCTGGGCGGCGTGGCGGTAATCGCGAACAGCACCTGGGCGGCATTCGAGGGGCGCAAGAAGCTCAAGGTCGCCTGGGACGACGGACCCAATGCTTCCTACAACTCGCCCGCCTACCGCAAAGAGCTGGAAGAGACCGCGCGCCGGCCGGGCCGGGTCGTGCGCAGCGAAGGCGATGTCGAAGCCGTCTTCAGCAAGGGCGGACGGATCATCGAGGCCGGTTACTACGCCCCGCATCTGGCGCACGCCGCCACCGAGCCGCCGGTGGCTGTGGCCCACTACCACAACGGCAAGGTGACTGCCTGGGCCCCGGTGCAAAACCCGCAAGCGGTGCAGGAGGCGGTGGCGGGCGAGCTGGGAATCAAAAAGGAGGACGTCATCTGCCACGTGACGATGCTGGGCTGCGCCTTCGGGCGCAAGTCCAAGCCGGACTTCGTGGTCGAGGCGGCCCTGCTCTCCAAGGCGCTGGGGCGCCCGGTCAAGGTGGCCTGGACGCGGGAGGACGATATCAAGTTCGATTACTATCACGCGGTCGCCGCGATGTACCTGAAGGCGGCCGTGGGACAGGACGGGATGCCGGCCGCGTGGCTGCAGCGTTCGGTATTTCCGTCGCTGATGGCCACCTTTAACCCCAACCAGGACTATGGCTCTTCGCTCGAGTTGTCCATGGGATGGAACGACATACCGTTCGCCGTCCCGAACCTGCAAATCGAGAACGGCCGCGCCATAGCCCATGTGCGTATCGGCTGGCTTAGATCAGTGGCCAACGTCTATCACGCCTTCGCAGTGCAGTCCTTTGTCGACGAACTGGCCCACGCGGCGGGCCGCGATCCGGTCGACTACCAGCTTGCGCTGAACGGACCGGCGCGCATCTTGAACCTCGGCATCAAGGACTACTGGAACTACGGCAGTCCTTACAGCAAGTACCCGATCGAGACCGGCCGCTTAAACCGCGTGCTCGAGATGTGCGCTAATCAGGCGGGATGGGGCAAGCGAAAGTCCGGCAACGGCTGGGGCATGGGAATTGCCGTTCATCGCAGCTTTACCGCCTACGTGGCAACCGCGGTACAAGTCGAGGTCGACCACAAGGGCAAAGTCACCATTGCGCGGGCCGACACCGTGGTCGATGCCGGCCTGGTCGTTAGCCCCGAGATGGTGGTCCAGCAGTTCGAAGGCGCAGCCGGCTTTGCCGCCGGCATAGCGCGCACCGGGGAGATAACCGCCACCAACGGTAGGATCGATCAGTCGAATTTCAACGATTACGAGGTCGCCCGGTTCGCTGACGCGCCCTACGAGACAAGAGTGACCATCGTCCCGAGCGACGCGCCGCCATGCGGAGTAGGTGAGCCCGGCGTGCCGCCGTTCATTCCGGCATTCTACAACGCCATATTCGCGGCAACCGGCAAGCGGCTCAGGGAGCTACCGCTATCGAAGCACAATCTGGCGGCCTAGGCCGACCCGGGCGCCGCCCGGGCAAGCCGCGCCAGGTCTCCTTAGCCTGATTTACCCCGGTGCCGGGCCAGTGTCTTGGCCCGGCACCGGGCGTTTCACCGTTCTTCCCCAGGTGGCTCCGTATCCGCCGCGCGGCGCAGCTTGCGGAGCACCTCCGGGTTGGCAAATTCGGCGGTCTGTGCAAGTTCGAGGCGGTAGCGTTGCGCGGCGTAGCGGGCGAGCGCCGCTGAGCGCGAAATGCCGGCGCGGCAGTGAACCAGCAGGATTTCGGGGCCGTCTGGGAGTTCGTGCCAGCGGGCGATGAACTCGACGATGTCGCCTGCCTGTTCTTCCGTAATCGGTGCGAAGCAAAGTCGCTGCCCGTTGAGTTCGCCGACGATCGGCTGCTCGCCGGGCACGTCCCAGAACGCGACGCGCAGCACCGCCGCGAATCCGTCGGCCAGGCGGGCCGGCTCGAAGCCGGGGTCGTTTATCGAGACCATCACGGCATTGGGGTCGCCCGGCAAGCTTTCAGCCGCCTCTCGTGACAGGTATCTGACGACTCGAAACACGATTCTCTTATGTCGCGCTTGCGCGCGGCAGGCAATACGAAGGGTGCAAGGCCCGCAACGCCCTGTAACCAGGCCTTGTTGCTTGACACGGCCGGTGACGCGGTGAGCCGGGTCGCGATGGCAGGTGCGCTTTGGGGCGAGCGATGGTATAACACGGGAGAGATGCGCACCGGCGGCCGCATACTGGTTGATCAGCTACGAATTCACGGCGTGGAGACGGTTTTCTGCGTACCCGGTGAAAGCTACTTGGCCGCACTCGACGCCTTCTACGACGCCCCAGAGATTCGTCTTGTCGTTTGCCGGCATGAGGGCGGAGCCGCCTACATGGCCGAGGCCCACGGCAAACTCCACGGGCGGCCGGGGGTCTGTTTTGTCACGCGCGGGCCGGGCGCAACCAATGCCAGCGTCGGGGTGCATACCGCCTTTCAAGATTCGACTCCGATGGTGCTGCTGGTCGGCCAAGTCGAACGCGACGACTTCGAGCGCGGCGCTTTTCAGGAGATCGACTTGCACCGCCTCTACGGTCAGATGGCCAAGTGGGTGGCCCAAGTGGAGGACGCCCGCCGGATACCGGAATTCATTGCGCGCGCCTTTGCGACGGCCGTTGCCGGGCGGCCCGGGCCGGTGGTACTGGGGCTGCCCGAGGACATGCTGCGCGATGAGGTAAGTGCGCAGGACGCCGGGCCTTGTGCGCCGGCCCAGGCGCATCCCGGTGGCGCGGCGATGGCTCGGCTGCGCCAGATGCTCGGCGAGGCTCGCCAGCCGGTGCTGCTGCTCGGGGGCACCCCATGGAGCAGCGAGGCGAGCCAGGCCATCACGGCCTTTGCCGAGGCCAACCGGCTGACCGTTGCCGTTGCCTTCAGGCGGCAGGACCACTTCGACAATCTCCATCCTTGCTACGCGGGCCACCTCGGGCTTGGCCTCGATCCCAAGTTGCGTGCGCGTCTTGCCCAGGCCGACTTGGTGCTCGCCGTCGGCGCTCGCCTCGACGCGGTCACCACGGCCGGTTACAGCCTGCTCGACGTGCCGCGGCCGAGGCAGAAGCTGGTTCACGTTCATCCCGGAAGCGAAGAGCTCGGGCGCGTCTACCAGCCGAAGCTGGCAATCAATGCCGACCCGACAGAATTTGCGCTGGCGGCCAGGCGGCTTGAGCCGGCAGACTCATCGGCCTGGGCGGCGCTCACCGAGGCGGCGCACCGCGACTACTTGGCTTACAGCACGCCCGTGCGCGACAGCGGGGCGCTGCAGTTGGCGGCAATTATCGCGGAGCTTTGCGCGACGCTGCCCGCCGACACGATCGTGGCCAGCGGCGCGGGCAACTTCAGCGCCTGGGTGCATCGCTTCTGGCGTTTTCGCGGCTATGGGACGCAACTGGCTCCGACCAGCGGCTCGATGGGCTACGGTGTGCCGGCGGGGATCGCGGCAGCCCTTGCGCGCCCCGGCCGTACTGTCCTCTCCTTTTCCGGCGACGGCTGTTTCTTAATGAACGGTCAGGAACTGGCGACCGCGATGCAGTACGGCGCCAAGCCGATCTTCCTTGTGATCAACAACGGCATGTTCGGGACCAACCGCATGTATCAGGAACGCAACTATCCGACCCGGGTGATTGGCACGACCCTGACCAACCCCGACTTCGCTGCCCTGGCACGCGCCTACGGCCTGCACGGGGAGACCGTGGAACGCACCGAGGATTTCGCCCCGGCCTTCCAGCGCGCTCGCAACTGCGGCCGCGCCGCGCTCCTCGAACTAAGGCTGGACGCCGAGGCGATCGCCCCAGGCACCAAGCTCAGCCAGATCACAGAAGCAGCCTTGGCCGCCCAGGCGAGCGCGCCCAGGCCGGCGCGCGATCCCGGTTGAGCCGGCTGAGCCAGGGAATCAATCGATGGCCGCTGCGCTTGAGCATATCCGCGTGCTGGAACTGTCTCGGGTGTTGGCCGGACCGTGGGCCGCGCAGACGCTTGCCGACCTCGGCGCCGAGGTAATCAAGGTGGAAAAGCCCGGAGTCGGCGACGACACACGGAGCTGGGCACCGCCTTACGCCAGGACCAGTCGGGGAGAGCAGAGCGCGGAGACCGCGTATTTCCTCTGCGCCAACCGCGGCAAGCGCTCGGTCACCATTGATTTCACCCACCCCGAAGGCCAAGACCTGGTGCGAGCGCTGGCCTCCTTAAGCGACGTCGTGATCGAGAATTTCAAGGTCGGCAGCCTGGCCAAGTACCGACTTGACTACCCGTCGCTCAAGGCGCTCAACCCTGGTCTCGTCTATTGCTCGATAACGGGTTTCGGACAAACCGGACCCAAGCGCCATCGACCGGGCTACGACTTCATGATCCAGGGGTTGGGCGGCTTGATGAGCATTACCGGAGAGCGTGACGGCGCGCCGATCAAGGTGGGCGTCGCGGTAGCCGATCTTTTCGCCGGTTTGTATGCGACGGTGGCCATCATTGCCGCGCTCGAACACCGCCGGCTCTCCGGCGCGGGACAGCAGATAGACATCGCGCTGTTCGACGCGCAGGTGGCGATGCTGGCCAACCAGGCGATGAACTACCTGGTGACGGGAGTTGCGCCGCGCCGCCTCGGCAACGCGCATCCCAATATCACCCCCTACCAGGTGTTTGCCACCAGCGACGGCCATATCATCGTGGCGGTCGGCAACGACCGCCAGTACGCGCGGCTGTGCGAGGCCGTGGGTTCTCCTGAGCTTGCCCGGGACCCCCGTTTTGCCAGCAACTTGCTCCGTGTACGGCATCGCGAGGTGCTTGACCATCTCCTGGCGGCGCTTTTTCGCACCCGCCCGCTCAGCGTGTGGCTTGACGCGCTGGAGCGGGCCGACGTTCCGTGCGGTCCGATCAACACCCTGGCCGAGGTCTTTGCGGATCCTCAGGCGCAGGCGCGGGGGTTGCGTCTGGAACTGCCCCATCCGACGCTTGGGTCGGTACCGTCGGTCGCCAATCCGATCAAGTATTCAGCAACACCGATTTCTTACCGGTCGGCTCCGCCGGCGCTTGGCGCTGACACTGAAGCGGTACTTCACACCGTGCTGGGAATAGCGCCGGCCGAGGTCGCGCGAATGCGCAAGGCCGGGATCATTTGACCGAATAGCAGATGCGCTGCCAAGCCAGACAACCGGCCTTGCCGGGGCAAGCGCTTTCACATCAGGCGTTTGCCGTCACAAGCGCTGGGGATGAAAAGGGGAAAACCGCCAATTTCGAGGGGTTTTGTGGCGGTGCGAGAGGGGGGACTTGAACCCCCACGCCTTGCGGCACCGGATCCTAAGTCCGGCGCGTCTGCCGTTCCGCCACTCTCGCCATAACCACTATAACCCGAGCCAGCCTCGAGTGCAGGGACGGCCGGGATGGCCCACGAGCCTGCGCGAGGATGGCGCCGGCGCTACGCTGGCTTCGCAGGCTATGCTGGTTCGCCTTATGCCGAGCCGCCCCACTCCACTCGGCCAAAATCCTTGACAGAGAGCGGCCTTGGCTGCAAGGCTCCTGGAAGCCTTAGCGCGGAGGGTCGCTCAGCCATGATTATCCCAACGGAGCCGATCGGGAGTCTTCCAAGGCCGCGGGCCCTGCTCGAAGGAATCCGGGCTTTCCAGGAAGGTCGCGTGTCGAAAGAGGAGATGGATTCACTCTACGACATCGCCGTCCGTGACGCAGTTCGCGACCTGGAGGCAACCGGGTCATCCGTTATCAGCGACGGCGAACAAGCCAAACCCAGCTTCGCCACCTACCCTCTGCACGGGCTTGGCAACCTTGCCCCTGACGGCGCCACGATTCCCTTTTCTGACGGCCATGTACGGCAGTTGCCGCGATTGACGGCCGGACCTTTTCGCTACGCAACCTACGCCGATGCTTACCTTGCGGCGGCGCAGCGGCACGCCAAAGCGCCTGTCAAGCAGGCGGTCATCTCGGCCTCGGCCTTGAGCCTCATCTACCCGCCTGGCGGCTTGGCAGGCTATCCACAAGGGGCGTTTATCGATGACCTGCTCCGCGAGCACGAAACGGACATCCGCCGCTGCCTGGAGCGAAACGCGCACACGGTACAGATAGACTTCACTGAAGGCCGGCTGGCGCTCAAGCTTGATCCCTCCGGGCAACTGCTCAAGAGCTTCATCGAGCTTAACAACCGGGTGCTCGACCGCTTCTCCGCTGAACAACGCAGCCGAATTGGCGTCCACACCTGCCCGGGCGGCGACCGCGACGCAACCCACAGCGCCGATATCGACTACGCAGAGCTGCTGCCCGAGTTGTTCAGGCTCAAGGCGGGCAAGTTCTACATCCAATTGGCCAGCGAGCCGAACCGCGCGCGAGTACTCCAGATCATTCGACAACATGCCAAACAGGAGCAGCGAATTTTTGTCGGAGTGATTGACCCGATCAACGCCCGCGTCGAGACGCCGCAAGAGGTCCGGGATCGCGTCCTGGAGGCCGCCCGGTACATTGCGCCCGAGCGACTGGGCACAACCGACGACTGCGGGTTTGCGCCCTTCAGCGATGACGAATCCACCCCGCGAGAAACGGCGCTCGAGAAGATCCGCGCCCGCGTGGCCGGCACGGCGCTGGCCGCTCAGATGCTCGACCGCTGACCAAGCCTGCCGCAGCGGGCCGCACTTCCCGGCCCGCTTGTCTGGGAAACAAGAAAATCCCTCTCTGGGGCGGTCCCACCCGCTGTCCCTCGCCCGGCTGGCCGGCAGACTTGGCCCCCGCAGCCATGGTAACCTTGCATGGAAAACAAAGGAGTTGCGATGACAACACATCGTTATGGTTGTGGTCCTCGGTGCCGGGGTGTTGCCGAGGCCGCCGGCAGGTCCGGATGGGTGTGGCTCGCAAGCCGCGCGCTGCTGGCGACGATCCCGGCCCTGGCCTGGCTTGTGGGCGTCCTGGGTGCGGCCCGCGTTATGGCCGCGGACGGCTCCGACCCGGTAGTGGCCACCGTCGGCAGCCATCAGATCACGCAAAGCGAGGTCGACCGGCGAATTCGCAACAAGCTCTACGACCTGCGCAAGAGCGCCATCGACTCGATGGCGGACGAGTACCTGCTGACCGAGGCGGCCAAGCACGATCATCTAAGCGTGGCCGACTACGTGAACCGCAACGCCGACCGCACCGCCAAGCAAGAGATTACCGAAACCACCGCCCGCGATTTTTACCAGCAGCACAAGGCTGAAATCGGAGCACCCTTCGACCAGATCAAGAGCGAGCTGATTGCGGCGCTTCGCCGGCGCGAGGTCGAGCGCGCGCGGGAGCGGCTGCTCGAACAGCTCAGGCAGGCCGAGCCGGTGCGTATTCTGCTCAAGGCGCCCCGCCTTGAGATCGCCACGGCCGGTCATCCGGAGCTCGGCAATCGCGGGGCGCCGGTAACGTTGGTTGAGTTTGGCGACTTCCAATGCCCGTTCTGCGAGCGCTCGGAAGCGACCCTGCAGAAGCTACGCGAGAAGTACGGCGACAAGCTGCGGCTGGTTTTTCTTGATTTCCCTCTGAGCTTTCACGCACACGCCATGGACGCAGCCAACGCCGCGCGCTGTGCCGGCGAGCAGGGGCGTTTCTGGCCGTACCACGATCTGCTCTTTGCCGGCCAGAAAAGGCTCGACCCGGCCGGTCTCAAGGAGGCCGCCAAGCAAGCCGGCCTGGACACGGCCAAGTTCGACGCCTGCTTCAAGCACGACAAGTACCAGGACGCCATCCGCAAGGACATCGACCAGGGCGAAACGCTCGGCGTGGACGGAACCCCGACGTTTTTCATCAACGGCGTTCGCCTGGTCGGCGCACAACCGACCAGCGCGTTTGAGAAAATCATCGACCGCGAACTGGCCCGCGCCCAGACAGGCAACGGCGTGCCGCACGGCAAGACCGCTCACGCCGAGTCAGACCGGCGCTAAAGCGGGGCGGCCGAAGCCCGAGCAACGCCGGGAGTATTTCCGTGTCTTCCCTGCCACGGGTTTTCCTTACCAGGGAAATCCCCGAACCCGCGCTGGCCAGGCTGCGCTCCCACGTGGAGGTGGACCTGTGGCCCGAGGAGACGGCCCCTGCCTATCAGGAGCTCGTTGCGCACATGAGCAGCGCCGACGGACTCTTCTCGATGGCGGGCGACCCGATTGACGCGGCGGCGATCGCCGCGGCGCCCAAGCTCAGAGTTATAAGCCAGATGGCGGTCGGAGTCGACAACATCGACCTCGCGGCGGCCGGCAGGCGCGCCATCCCGGTCGGCCACACGCCGGGCGTTCTTACCGAGACGACGGCCGATCTCGCCTTCGGCCTGATCCTGGCCGTCGCGCGCAGGATAGCCGAGGCCGACCGCTTCGTGCGCCAGGGACTCTGGCGCGCCTGGACGCCATGGACCATGGTGGGCAAGGACGTCTGGGGTGCGACACTGGGAATTATCGGCATGGGCGGCATCGGACAGGGGATGGCCCGGCGCGCGCTTGGCTTCGGCATGACCGTTCTGTATAGCGCGCCGCGCGCCAAGCCCGAGGTCGCGGGAGCAACGCAGGTGGCGCTGGAGGAGCTGCTGGCGCGCTCGGACTTCGTCTCACTGCACGCACCGCTGAAGCCCGAGACGCGCGGGCTTATCGACGCCCGCGCGCTTTCCCTGATGAAACCCGGTGCCGTGCTGGTAAACACCGCCCGCGGCGCCGAGGTAGACCAGGCCGCTCTCTATGAGGCGTTGCGTTCCGGACGCCTGGGGGGCGCCGGCCTGGACGTGACCGCACTCGAGCCGATTGACCCGGGCGATCCGCTGCTTAGGCTGCCCAACGTGGTCATTACGCCGCACATCGGCAGCGCTTCGGAGGCTACGCGGCTCAAAATGGCCGAGCTTGCAGTGGACAACCTGCTCGACGGCCTGCAAGGGCGCCGGCCGCGCTTTTGCGCCAACGCCGCCAGCCTGCCGGGGGCGTCGTCTTAAGGCGCGCGCGGGCCGCGCTGGCGCCGGCAGCCCTTTTCGGCGCAGCCCTCGACCCCGCCGCTCTCAGGTCGGGTACTCGGCGTTTATCCGGACGTACCCGGCGCTCAAGTCGCAGCTAAGCATACGGGCTTCGCCGCGGCCCAGCCCCAGGTCGATCTCGACCGCGAACTCCGGCGCGCGCATCTTAGTCGCGGCTGCAGAAAGCGCGGACAGCCTGAGCGCGCCGTGCGCGGCCACCTTGACGCCGCCCAAGGAGATGGCAAGCCGGCGCGGGTCAAGACGGGCGCCGCTGGCCCCGGCGGCGGCGGCTATTCTGCCGACGTTGGGATCACAGCCGTAAAAGGCGGTCTTCACCAGCGGGGAGTTGGCCACCTTGCGCGCCACGCGCAGCGCATCGGCGCGGCTTGCGGCGCCCTTGACGACGATCTCGACCAGCTTGGTTGCGCCTTCTCCGTCGCGGACGATCTCCCTGGCCAGGGCGCGTGCGACGCAAGCCACGGCCTCATCCAGCAGGCGGCGCTCGCGCGCTTGCAGAGGCCGGCGCGCCGCGGCGGCGCTGGCCGCCAGCACCACGCAGTCGTTGGTCGACATGTCGCCGTCCACGCTGATCGCGTGAAAGCTGCCGGGGAGCGCCGCCCCAAGCGCGCTGCGTAACTCGGCCGGCGCGGCGGGCGCGTCAGTCACGATAAAGGCAAGCATGGTGGCCATCGCCGGCGCTATCATGCCCGCTCCCTTGGCGATCCCGGCAACCGTGGCCGCGCCTCGGCCAAGCGGGAAGCGGCAATGCACCGCCTTGGGCCGAGTGTCGGTGGTCATAATCGCTTCGGCAAAATCGCCCATCGCGTCGGGCCGAAGCGCGCGCACCGCCCGCTCCACGCCGGCCCGGTACGCCGACAGGCTGTAGAGATGGCCGATGATCCCGGTCGAGCAGGGAAGCACCAGTGCCGGCGCGACCTTCAGGCCGGCAGCCACAGCTTGGCAGGAAGCCCGCGCCAGCGCCAGGCCGGCTCGGCCGGTAAGGCAATTGGCGCATCCCGAATTGGCCGCAATCGCTTGCAGGCGGCCAGCGCGCATCCGTTCGCCGGCCAGGACTACCGGGGCCGCCTTGACTCGGTTGGTGGTAAAAACCGCGGCCGCCGATGCCGGCGCGTCCGCCACGCCAAGGCCCAGGTCCCTGGCGCCGGCCTTGTTTTTGATTCCCGCGTGAACCCCGGCGAAGCGAAAGCCCGGTACGACGCAAGGCCCGGCGAACAACTCCATCCGCCAACGCCTCCGCTTACGCCGGCCTTGGATCGGCTGCCGCCAAGGCCGGTGCCGGCCGGCTCAATCGCGGCCTTCGTACTTGAAGGACACGCTCAGCCGCACGCGGTAGGCGGTAATCCGGCCGTCTTCGATCGCCACGTCCAGCTTGGTCACTTCGCCGACGCGCAGGTCGCGCAGCGTTGAGGCTGCGGTCTCGACTGCGGTCCGGGCCGCCTTTTCCCACGATTCGGAGCTCGTGCCAACGATCTCGACGACCTTGTAAACGCTGCCGTCCATGATGCTCTCCTGTATCAGGCGCCTTGCGCGCTTTGCAGCGCGGCGGCACCCGAGCTCTGCCTGTCTGCATAGTCTTACGGGAACCGCGCGCTGTCAACGAAAAAGGCCCGCGCCGACCGAGCGCAACGACGCCGGCCGGCGCTTAGCCGTGAAGCTCGCGGATGATTGCGGCCAGCACCTCGCGGTCGGCCGCCTCGCGCAGCGGAATCCCGAACTCAAGTCCGGTCGCTACGGCGCCGTAGCGCTGCTTTAGCTTGGCCGCGAGCCGGTCGTACGTGGCGACGACCGCGATCGTGTCGAGCACTTCGTCGCTGATGCGCCGGGGCATTTCCTCCCATCGCTTTTCGACCGAGTACTGGTGCAGCTCGCGCACCAGATCGCCCCATCCGTGATGCTCGAAGACCGCCCGGTAGCTGCGGGTCGAGGCATAGAAGGCGACGCGGGCGCGGACATCGCGAATGCGCTCTTCGAGCAGCGCCGCGCTCGGCGCCGCGGCAATCAGCGGACTGGGAACCACGTCGAACCCGTCCAGCTTGCGCCCGACCTTGGCGGCGCCCGCCTTCACCGCCGGCAGCATCACTTCGGCAATGTAGCGCGGCGTGCAGATGGGATGCGGCCGCATGCCCTGGCACAGCTCCCCGGCCAGGCGGCACATGCCGGCGTTGACCGCGGCGACCTGGACGGGAATGTCGGGATGCTCGATCGGCCCCGGATCGAACAGCGGCACCATCAGGGACAGGTTGTAGTGCTTGCCGGCAAATTCGAGCGGGACGCGGTTCTGCCAGCAGTTCCATACCGCCCGCACCGCGCCGATGTATTCGCGCAGCCGAGCCAGCGGCGGCGCCCAGGCAAGCCCATAGCGCCGCTGGATATGGCCCTTGACCTGGGGCCCCAGCCCGAGCACGAAGCGGCCCTTCGACATCGCCTGGATGTCCCAGGCGGTCATCGCCGTCGCCGTGGGACTGCGCGCAAAGGCGATCGCAACCGCCGTGGTAAGTCTCAGCCGCGAGGTGGCCGTTGCGCCCAGCGCAAGCGGCAGAAACGGGTCGTTCTTGGTCTCGCCGCTGGCCAGGCCGTCGTAGCCAAGTTCCTCGATTTCACGGGCCATGGCAGGCACCGCCGCCAGGTCCAGGCGCATCGATACCTGGCGCAGCCCCGGGTCGAGTTTTCCTACAGGTAAAAGGGTTTCGGCTTTCATCGCTCCTCCATCAAATACGCCGCATTTAACCGGCCGTTCTGCCGCCCGCGCCACCGCCTCTGCCGGCGCGCGCGGCCAGACGGCGGCCGACACCCCCCACGATTCCCGTGGGAAAGGCCAGGCAGCATCCGATCACCAGCGAGCCGTAAACCAAAATATCGAGCCCCGGAACCCGGCCGCCGAACACCGCCCGCAGCCACTCGCCGGCAGGATAAAGCAGCGCCGTGCCCACCACCGGGCCCCATACCGTACCGATCCCGCCGACTAGGGCAAAAAGAATCACCTTGATCGTGACATCCGGCCCGAAAAACGTCCGCGGCTCAACAAACAGCAGGTAAAAACCATAAATGGAGCCCCCGGCCGCGGTGAGAGCACCGGTCGCCGCCATCGCGCTCATCCGCACCAGAGCGGGGCTTACCCCCATCGCCTGGGCCGCAGTCTCGTTCTCACGCACGGCACGGTAGCGATAGCCCAGAGGCGCAGCGTCGATCGCCCAGGCGACCGCCTGGCAAAGCGCCAGGAAGCCGAGCGCCACCAGAAAGAACCCGGCTGCCGACTCGAATTGCATGCTCAGCAGACCCGGCGGCTGCGGCGGCGCGATGCTGATGCCGCGGCTTGCTCCGAGCGGGTCGAACGTCGATACAAACAGCAAGGCCACCTCCGCAAACGCCAGCGTGAGCACCGCAAACGAGAGACCGCCGACGCGGTAGCGCGTGCCCAGCCAGCCGATCGCCGCACCCGCCGCGCCGGCCAGCGCGGCACCCGCGGCCAGCCCGATCCACGGCGAGATGCCCAGAGCCGAAAACAGCATCGCCGAAGTGTAGGCGCCAATGCCGAAAAAAAGACCGTGGCCAAAAGAAAAAGTGCCGGAAAAACCCGCCGCCACGTTCCAGGCCGACGCCACACCCGCATAGACCGCCGCCATGAACGCCACGTCCAACCAGTAGCGGCCGGCGGCGAACGGCGCCAGGCAGGCCGCAACGACCAATCCCGCGGCCCAAAACTCCGCCTTCTTCATCGCTGCCGTACCATCCTTGCCGCGACCGCAGGCCGCGCCATCAGCACCACCGCCAGCAGGGCGTACGGCGTCAGGCCGCCATACGAACCCGGCAGGTAGAGCAGCCCGAGCGTCTCAGACAGACCGACCAGAAGCCCGCTTGCCACGGTTGCGGCCATCGTACGACCGCCGCCGACGATCAGCACCACCAGCGCTAGAATCGTGTAGCGCAGCCCCATGTCGGGGGTCAGCTTGAAAACGCCCGCCAGCAGCGGACCGACCAGCCCCAAAATCCCGACGCCCACGCACCACACCTGTCCCTCGACGCCGGTCACCGAAATCCCGGCCAACTCAGCCGCCATCTCGTCGGCCGCAATTGCTCTCAGTCGCCGGCCCCAGTCGCTGTGCTTGAGCGCTAGCCCAAGACCACCCAGCCCCGCCAGCGAGACCACGAAAGCAACCGCGCGCGTCATCTCGACCCCGACCCCCATCAACCGAATGACCCGGCCCGAGAAGACATTGCCCACGCTGCGCAGGTCAGCGCCGTAGCGCATCAGCAGAAACGCTTCGATTACAAACGACAGACCCAGCAGCGCCTGCACGACCAGCAGGTGATGCCGGTCGCGGATCGGCCGCACAATCCAGCGAAACACTCCCCACCCGATGAATCCCATCAGCGGGGCGACCGCGACCCAGGAAAGCAGCGGATCAACGCCGCCGTAGCGGCGAACGTCGTAAGCCGCGTACATCGCCAGCGCCATCAACGAGCCGTGGGCGAAGTTGATCACCCCGGTTGCGCGGTAGACCAGCACCATGCCGCTGGTCACCAGCGCCAGGATAACGCCCAGCACGACGCCCTGAATGATTCCGGCAAAGAGCAGCATGGCCGAGCCAGGCGTCAGCCGAGGTAAGCCTGCCTGAGCGCGTCTGCCGTCAGGTGTTCCATTGCCTCCACTTGAGACACCACCCTGCCCTGGCGCAGCACGTAGCCGCGGCTGGCCAGGTCGAAGCAAAACTGCACGTTCTGCTCCACTACGATCATCGTCAGCGACTCCTGCTTGAGGCCGAGCAACGTCCCGAACACCAGGTCCACGGCGACCGGGCTCAGCCCCAGACTCGGCTCATCGAGCATCAGCACACGAGGCTCGGCCATCAGGCCGCGCGCGATGGCGACCAGTTGCTGCTCGCCGCCCGAGAGCATCCCGGCCGGCCGATGGCGCAGCTCGTAGAGCGGCTTAAAGCTATCGTAGACCCGCTCGAGGCGCGCCCGGCGTGCCCGGTGCGAGCCAAGGCGCAGGCCGCCGACGATCAGGTTTTCCGCGACCGTCAGGTCGGGGAAAACGTGGCGACCTTCGGGCACCTGGATGAGGCCGCGTCTGACCCGCTCGGAGGGCCCGTCCGGCGTTATGTCGGCGCCCTCGAATTGAAGGTTGCCGCGCCACACGCCGACCAGCCCGGAGAGCACCTTGAGCAGCGTGCTCTTGCCGGCATTGTTCGGCCCCAGGATGGCAACGCATTCGCCCGCCGCCACGCCCAGCGCCACACCGTGCAGAACCGGGACCTTGCCGTATCCGGCGTCGATCGCGCGCGCCTCAAGCAGCATCGTAGCTTCGCCTGGTGCCGAAGTAGGCCTCGACCACCTGCGGATGCCGGGCCATCTCCTCGAAGGTTCCCGAGGCAATGATCCGGCCGCCGGCGAGCACGTGCACTTCATCGCACAGTCGCCTGATTACCTCCATCACGTGCTCGACCACCACAATTTCCACGCCGGCGCGGTGCGCGGCCAGGACGCGCTCGGCCATGAAGTCGGCCTCGGCGCTGGTGAGCCCCGCCATTACTTCGTCGAGCAGGATGATGCGCGGGCGGGTGGCCAGGCAGCGGCCGAATTCGAGCCGGCGCGCCTGGCCCGGCGCCAGCTCGGCCGGCTGCGCCTCCCAAGGCAGTTCGAGTTCCGCGCAGATCGCCCGGGCCCGGCGCCGCGCCTCGGCCAGCGGCGCGCGCAACAGTGCCGCGCCGGTAAGCGTCTCGCCGACGGTGAGCGCCGGAAAAACCTGCTGCACCTGAAAGCTGCGCACCAAACCCAATTGTGCCCGGCGTTGGGGGCTCAGCCGCTCGATAGAGCGCCCGTCCAGGCTTATCGTCCCCGCCTCCGGGCGGGCGAAACCGGTCAGAACATTGAAGAGCGTCGTCTTGCCCGCGCCGTTGGGTCCGATTATTGCGCTCAGCCGCCCGCCGCCGAGCCGGAGGTCCAGGCCGTTTAGCGCGCGCACCCCGCCATAGGCCTTGACGATGCCCCGGGACTCGATGACCGCGCCCATCGCCTCGCTACCGCAGCTTTACCTGACGAGTCTTCAGCGACTCGGGATAGACGATCTGCTTGACGCCGTTGTCCCACTGGACGAAAAGCGCTGTCGGGTCAAGCGGCTTGCCGCTGGCGTCGAAGGCCACGCCGCTTAAGAACTGCGGCATGCTGACGCGCGGTGAAGTCGGCGGTATGCGCACGCGCCTGACGGCTGCGGCCAGCTCGCGCGGCTTGGCCGTCGCGCCGTGCTCGAGCGCCTCGACCAGCACCCAGGCGGCCTGGGCGCCGGCGGCCATCGCCTGGTCGACGATGGCATGAGGATCGCGCCGCCGGGCCGCCTCGACCAGCCACTGGACGCCCGGCGTCCGCGCCGCGCTGTCGAACTGCGCCAGGCCGAAGGTGCGCGGGCCAAGCGCGGCGCGTGCCACCCGCTCGCCAAGCGTCCTCCACAGCCGGTCGTCGGTGAAACTGGCCGACCCGCCGACCCAGATCGGCTGCCCGGTGTAACCCTGCGCCACCCGCGCGTCGTCGAGCAGCACCCCGTCCTGGAAGTAGCCGATCGACACCACCGCGTCGGGCTTCAACTGCTTGAGCAGGAGCACGATGGGCGTAAGGTCTTGGGCAGTCGGCGGAAAGCCGCGCGTGCTGACCACGGAAATGCCGGCCGGCGCCAGTCCTCGCGCCGCCGCCTTGGCCGCGGTCTGCCCGTAATCGTTGTCCGGGTAGGTAATGGCGACCGTCTTTATCCCGGCGCCGTGCTCCTTGTTGAGCCATTCAAGGAAGCCGGCGTAGCTCTGGCCAAACTGACTGGAGGTCATCGAAACGGTCGTCAAGCCGCGATAGCGGCGCCGGAAGAGTTCGTCGAACGAGCCCTGAGTCGAAATCAGCCCGACGCCGGCGCGCTCGCTCACCGGCAGGGTCGCTTCAACTTCCGGCGTGGCGTACGGCCCGAGGATGAAGACGACGTGTTCCATCTCGATCAGCCGACGCGCCTCGGCCGCCGAGGAAACGGGAACCGAAGCGTTGTCGGCAATCACCAGTTCGATCGGCGCGCCGCCCAGCCGCGTGACGCCGCCGCCGGCGTTGACCGTATCGACCACCAGCCGCATGCCGAACAGGTTGGACTGCCCGGCTGCGGCATTGCGGCCGGAGAGCGGAAGCAGCACCCCGATGCGCAGTGCCGGTACCGCCGCGCGGGAGCTAGGCGCCCCCAAAAGCGCGCCGCAGAGCACTAAGGCGGCCGCCACCCCGGCCACAACGGCGCTTCGCCAGCGCCTCATGCGCGCTTGCCCTGCCGCCGGGGCAGCACAATGCCGTACTCCTGCCAGCGCTCTTCCACCCGCGCCGCCGCCTGCGAGTCGGGCTCGGTTGACATCGGCGGCCAGGTCGGCCGGCCGAACCGGTCGCGCTTGGCCTGGCGCAAGTCCCGCGTCGCGTCGATCAGCAGCCGGTTCCAGCTTCCCGTGCCCAGCACCGTGTCGTCGCGCCGGGCAAGCGCGATGGTCTGGTCCAGCACGCCGCCGCGCGTGCCGGGCATCACCACCAGGTCTTCCGAGGCCGGGTTGACCCGGTAGCAGAGCGCCCAGTGCAGCGCGCGGTCGTTGTAGATGTCGATGTCGTCGTCGACGACCATGACGACTTTCCAGAAATGCTCGGCCGAGGCGCTCGCCCACAGCGCCGCGGCCACCTGCTTGGCCTGTCCGTTGTAGGTCTGGTGGATTTGGACGATCGTCACCGGGCCGGGCCGCGCATCGAGCACGCCGCGCACGCCGGCGCGCTCGAGGACGTCCAGGATGGCCGCCTTGGTAGTGACGGTGTAGATGGCCGCGTCTTCGTTCATGGCGCCCGGCGCCACGCCTTCCAGACTGCCGCGGTAAACCGGGTCGTTGCGATGGGTTACGCACTCGACGCGGATTACCGGGCGCGGCCGCGGCTCGCCGTAGTAGCCCGAGTATTCGCCGAACGGCCCCTCCATCGCGAAGCTCTTCGGGTCGGCCGAGATGAAACCCTCGACCACGATTTCGGCCCCAGCCGGCACCAGCAGGTCCGAGGTTTCGCACTTCGCCAGCGCCGCCGGCTCCCCGCGCAGCGCCCCGACAACGTCGTACTCCGACACGTCGTGCGGCACCTGGCTGCCCGCCGAGACCTCCAGCAGCGGGTCCCAGCCGTAGACCACCGCCACCGGCATCTCCTGCCCGCGCTCGGCGTACTTGACGAAATGGCCGCCCCAGCCCGCGCCGATCAGCAGCAGCACCGAAATCTGGCGCGGACCCGCGATCATGCCGCGGTAGGCGCCAACGTTGAGCAAGCCGCTGTCCGGGTCTCGCGTGACCACCGCGCACATCGTGTTGATGTAGCGGCCGCCGTCGCCGGGATGCCAGAGCGGCACCGGCAGCTCGTTCAGATCGATCCGGTCGGCGCCTCGGATGTTCTCCTTGACCGGGCCGCCGGCCACTTGGACCGGCGCGATGCCGGCGCGCATCGCGCGCCGAAAGAGCTCCGCCAGCTCCCGGCGCGAGGCGCTTTTTTCCCGTCCGAAGGCCAAGGCCATTCGCGCGGCCGTGCCAAGAGCCCCGGTAAAAAGCCGGCGGCACCAGCTATTTTCGTGGCCGACGATCCGCTCGAACAGCAGCGCCGGCCCTTGCGCGTTGAGCACGCGGCGCGAAAGCGCGCCGATTTCTCCCTGCCAATCGACCGGCACCTTGACCCGGGCCAGTTCGCCGGCCTCCTCCAACCGCGCGATCCACGCTCTCTGATCGATGCAGCTCATTGGTGCCCTTCTCCAGCCCGCGCGCCTGCGGCGCGCCCGCGCCCGGCCAAGGCGAAGGCCGCGCCGGCCTCGATCAGCGCGTCGATCTGTTTTTCATCGTAGCCGCAGACCTCACCCAGGACCTCGCGCGTATGCTCCCCCAGGCGCGGCGGATAAGAAAGCGGCGCGGCGCCCGCGTACTTGAAGGCGTTGCCAACGAAACGTACCGTTGCCCCGGTCAGCGGGTCCGCCAGCTCCTCCACCATCCTGCGGGCCGTCGCTGCCGGCTCCTTCAAGGCATCGGCCACGGTGTTGACCGGCGCGCAAGGCACCTGCCGGCGGCTGAGCAATTCGACCCAGGCCCGCGCCGGCCTGGTCCGAAACGTCGCCTGCAGTTCTTCGCCGAGCGCGCCGACGTTGGCCAGGCGCGCCTGCGGGGTGGCGAAGCGCGGATCATCGACCAGGTCGGCGCGGCCGATCGCATCGCAGAACGGACGCCAGAACGT
This sequence comes from Deltaproteobacteria bacterium, assembly GCA_021794015.1. GTDB lineage: Bacteria > Desulfobacterota > Binatia > Binatales > Binataceae > JAJYRQ01. The sequence continues at coordinate 35,218 of JAJYRQ010000030.1, forward strand.
CTCGGCCGGGCTGACCACGAAGTGAGTGCCATCCTCGCCCTCGAAGGCGTCGCTCGGCGTGATCATCGGGTGGCGCGCGCCCAAGCGGCGCGGAATTTCTCCCGAAACCAGGTAGTTCTGCGCCTGCCAGGTCAAAAGCGCGATCTGACAGTCAAGCAGCGAGACCTGCACGCGCTGCCCTTGGCCGGCGCGCAAGGCGCGCACGATCGCGCCCACCGTGCCCAGCGCCAGAAACAACCCCCCGGCCAGGTCCGCAATCTGGTAGCCGACCCGCACCGGCTTGCCGCCCGGCTCGCCGGTAATGTCCATCACGCCGCCCAGCGCCTGGATGGCAAGATCAAAGGCCGGCAGCGTCGCGTAGCGACCGTCGTCGTGCAGCCCGATTAGCTCGCCCACGCAAATCTTGGGATTGATGCGCAGCAGCGAGGCATGGTCCAGCCCCAGCCGACGCGGCGCATCGGGCGTCATGTTGTACACCACCGCGTCGGCATGCCGCACCAGATCGCGCAAGGTCGCCGCCCCGGCAGAGTGCTTAAGGTCGAGCGCCACGCTGCGCTTGCCCCGATTCACCGAGAGAAAGAAAGAGGAATCGCCGTCCACATACCAGGGCGGAATACGGCGCGACATGTCTCCGGCAGGCGGCTCGATCTTGATCACATCGGCGCCAAGCTGCGCCAGAACGAGCGTCGCGTACGGCCCGCCCAGCACCCAGGTCAGATCCAGAATGCGTAATCCCTGAAGCACCGTCTGACAATCACCTCCACGCCCGCCGGACGGGACGCGCCGACCGCGCGCCTAAGCCGCCGAGCGCCGCTTGCCGCGGTGGTTGCCCCGCCCGATCGCGGTGCAGCGCCGCCGCCGACCCCGGCGCGCCGACCGTTGCCCGCGCTCGCAGCCTCCGGCCGCACCCGCGGCGCGGCGCGCGCTTCGCACCCATACCTGCGGCTGTACGGGACGCGACAATTCTTACACCGGCCGGATCACACCGGCAAGCATCACTTTCCGGAGAAAAACTGATTCGTCCGGTTAGCACCCTTGCCTGTGACCCTGCGGGCCATCCCGCGCCGCCCGCTTGTGCCGCCCCGATTGGGAAAGCTTGCCTCGCTGCCGCGCACCGCCGCCGCATGGCTAGGCGCGCAGCGCGGCAACTCAGGGCCGGGAAACACCCGATGGCAGCATCAAAGCGAACGTCAAAATAGCTCGGCCCCTTGGCCCGGCCCTCAGCGCGGACCAAACACGAACGACCGCGCGCCGCTGCGCGGCACGCGGTCGAGCTACCGGCCGTGGCAGCGTTTGAACTTTTTGCCCGAGCCGCAGGGACAGAGCTCGTTGCGGCCGACTTTCTGGCCGTCGCGCCTCACCGGCGCCGCGCCGGCGCTCTCCTGGCGGTCTCCGTGGCTCATCACGACTCGGGCTGGCGCCGGCCGACCTTCCAACTGCGCCACCTCCACGGCAGGTGCCGGCTCAACCAGGAAGAGATTCTCGACCACGTCGCGCTCCATCGTCTCCATCATGCGCTCGAACATGACAAAGGCTTCCTTCTGGTACTCGACCAGCGGGTTGAGCTGTCCGTAGCCGCGCAGCCCGATACCCTCCTTGAGGTGGTCCATCGCGAGCAGGTGATCTTTCCAGAGCGCGTCCAGCGTCTGGAGCGTCACGATTCTTTCGATCTGGCGCATCACCGGTGCCGTGAACTGCTGCTCGCGCCGCTCGTAGGCCTGGGTCACTATCCGGCTTGCCAGGGCGGCCAGGTCCTCGGGACCGTTAAGCGGCGCGCCGTTGAGCTCGGCGCGGAAATCGACGCGCAGCCTGAACTGACGGAAGACGGCCTCCTCGACCGCCTTCCAGTCCCATTCGGCAGGGTCGGCGTCGGCGCGGGCGTGAGCCGCGGCGATCTGCTCGACCAGGTCCTCGGCCATTTCCAGCGCCTCGTCTTTGAGCGAGGCGCCGCCGAGCAGCTCGCGCCGGCGCGCGTAGACGACTTCGCGCTGCTTGTTGAGGACGTCGTCGTACTCGAGCAGGTGCTTGCGAATTTCGAAGTTGTGCGCCTCGACCTTCTTCTGCGCGTTCTCGATGGCGCGCGAAATCCAGCGATGCTCGATCGGCACGCCGTCGTCCATGCCGATACGGCCCATCAGGCCCTTGAGCCGGTCGGCGCCGAAGATGCGCAGCAGGTCGTCCTCCAGCGAGAGGTAAAAACGCGAGGAGCCGGGATCGCCCTGACGGCCGGAACGGCCGCGCAACTGGTTGTCGATCCGCCGCGACTCGTGCCGCTCGGTGCCGACGATGTGCAGGCCGCCGGCGGCGAGCACCTGCTCGCGCTCGGCGGCGCATCGCTGGCGGTGCGACTCCAGCGCGGCGCGGTAGTTCGGGTCCTGCAGGTCGCGGGTGCCGGCCTCGGCCGCGGCGAGAAACTCCGGGTTGCCGCCGAGCACGATGTCGGTGCCGCGCCCGGCCATGTTGGTCGAGATGGTCACCGCGCCCAGGCGTCCGGCCTGGGCCACGATCTCGGCCTCCAGCTCGTGGTTTTTGGCGTTGAGCACGTGGTGCCTGATCCCGGTCTTGCGCAGCTTCTGCGAGACCCGCTCCGACTTCTCGATCGAGACCGTGCCGACCAGCACCGGCTGCCCGCGCTCGTGGCAGTCGCGAATTTCCTCGATAACCGCGTCGAACTTCTCCTCCTCGGTCTTGAAGACCACGTCCTGATGGTCGATGCGGATCATCGGCATGTTGGTCGGGATCACCGCGACATCGAGCTTGTAAATCTCCTTGAACTCGACCGCCTCGGTGTCGGCCGTACCGGTCATTCCGGCCAGCTTTTTGTACATCCGGAAGTAGTTCTGGAAGGTGATGGTGGCCAGGGTCTGGTTTTCCGACTCGATCTTGACGCCTTCCTTGGCCTCGATTGCCTGGTGCAGCCCGTCGCTCCAGCGCCGCCCGGGCATCAGGCGGCCGGTGAACTCGTCGACGATGACCACTTCGCCGTCTTTGACCACGTAGTCGACGTCGCGCTTAAAGAGGGTGTGCGCCTTGAGGGCCTGGTTGGCGTGGTGGAGCAGCAGGATATTGCGCGGGTCGTAGAGATTTTCCACCCCGAGCAGCCGCTCGACCGTGCTTACCCCTTCTTCGCTCAGGCTTACGGTCTTGAGCTTCTCGTCGACGCTGTAGTGCTGTTCGGCCTTGAGCCGCGGGATGATGCGATTGACCACGTAGTAAGTCTCGGTCGACTCCTCGGAGGCGCCCGAGATGATGAGCGGGGTACGCGCCTCGTCGATCAGGATCGAATCGACCTCATCAACGATGGCGTAGTGGTGCTCGCGCTGGACGTAATCGTCCAGGCTGAACTTCATGTTGTCGCGCAGGTAGTCGAAACCGAACTCGCTGTTCTGGCCGTAGGTGATGTCGCACTGGTAGGCGGCCTTGCGCTCGGCGTCGGTCAGGCCGTGGACGATGACGCCGACGCTCAGTCCCAAGAGCCGGTAAATGCGGCCCATCCAGTCGGCATCCCGCCGCGCCAGGTAATCGTTTACCGTGACCACGTGGACGCCGCGCCCGGCCAGCGCGTTAAGCACAGCCGGCATGGTGGCCACCAGCGTCTTGCCTTCGCCGGTTTTCATCTCGGCGATCCTGCCTTGATGAAGCACCGCGGCGCCGATCACCTGGACGTCGAAGTGGCGCTGCCCGAGCGTGCGCTTGGCGGCCTCGCGCACCGCGGCAAACACCTCGGGCATCACCTCGTCCAGGGCCGCCTCGCGTTCGGCGGCGTCGTCCAAGGCCGCGATGCGCGCCTTGAGCTGGGCGATGAAGCTCTCCAGCTCGGCCTCGCTGCGGCGCTCGAAATCCGGCTCGAGCCGATTGACCTGCTCGACCAGCGGGCGCAGCCGCTTAAGCTCGCGCTCGTTTTTCGATCCGAAGATGCGGCGCGCGACTTCGTTTAATCCCAAAGTCATGGCAAACCGGGCCGGCGCGCCGCGCCCGCGCCTTGCAGCGACCGCAACGCGCAGCGCCGGCTTTTGGCGACCCTCATACTGGAGAAGTTTACCCCGAATGGGCGGCCTTTTCAGCGCTCGACTCTGATCGCAGATACCACCTCGGGGCCGAGAAAAAGCCGTCCCACCCGCACAAAGCGCTCGGGCGCGTCCGTCACGAAAAAGTGCCGCTCCCCACGCCGCCCCAAAGCATCGGGGCGCCCAAGCTGCCGCGCCGCCAGAAATTCGCTCACCGCCTGCGCCGTGGCCTCGGCCGAGTCCACGATCCTCACCGCCGGCCCGAGCACCCGCGCGAAAAGCGGCCGCAGCAGCGGATAGTGCGTACAGCCCAAAAGCAGCGTGTCGACCGCCGCGCCCGCGAAGCCTTCAACGTAATAGGCAACCACCCGCTCGGCTACGTCGTTGTCGAGCCATCCCTCCTCCGCCAGCGGCACCAGAAGCGGACAGGCGCGGCTGTAAACCTCCGCCCCGGGGCTCAGCCGGCGGATCGTCCGCGCGTAGGCGTCCGAGGCGATCGTCGCCTCGGTGCCAACCACCGCGATCCGCCCCGCGGCCGACGCCTGCACCGCGGCGCGCGCCCCCGGCTCGACCACCCCGATTACCGGGGCCGGCACGGCCGCGGCAATCGCCTCGAGCGCCGCGGCGCTGCTGGTGTTGCACGCAACCACCAGCAGCTTTATCCCTTGCTCGACCAGGAAACCGGCGTTCTCCAGCGAGTAGCGCACGATCGTGTCGCGCGACCGGCTGCCGTAAGGTACGCGCGCGGTATCGCCGAGGTAGAGGAAATCCTCCCCCGGCAGCAGCCGCCCGAGTGCCTTCAGAACCGTCAGGCCGCCGACGCCGGAATCGAAAATTCCAATCGGCCGCTCCCGCAGCGGACGCGCCGACAGCACCGGCTCTCCGTCGCCGCCCTGTTGCCGAGCCCGGTCGGACCCGAAGCCGTCGCCCGGCGCGGCGGGAAGCGTTTCATCCCTGGCCACAGACACACCCCGGTAACGACATTATTGAGACTTCCACGTTGAACCTCATCGGCCGACAGCTAATCCCGGCCGGGGCGGCGACGCGGCCAGCACCGCTTAAGTCGGCCGATTCAGCCGAGCAGCCTCGGCCGTCTAACCCTTGCCTCAAAACATCAAGAGAAGCCGGTCGAAGACCCGCTTGAAGAAATTGCCCGGCTGCACCGCCCCGGCGGTCCGCAGCGCAATGGTTGACTGCGGCTTGCCGCCCACCATGACCGATAGCTCTCCCACCGGGACGCCCGGGCTCACCGGGGCGACCAGGTATCGCCTGGGAAGCGCGAGCGCCAGCGCGACCTTGTTCTCCTGTCCCTTGAGCACGAGCGCGTAGGGCTCACGCTCCAAGGCGACCGCCACCTCGGCTTGTGCGCCCCCGTAGACCCGGACGGCAGCGGGCACCGCCTTATGCCAGTCGGGCCTAACGGCGCTAAAGCTGCGAAAGCCCCAGTCAAGCAGCTTGTCGGTCTCGGACCAGCGCTTGAACGGGCTCGGAGCGCCCAGCACCGCGGCAATCAACATAAGGCCGTCGGCGTTGGCGCTAGCCACCAAGTGGTAGCCGGCCTCCTGGACGTGGCCGGTTTTCACGCCGTTTACCCTGGAATCGTGAAACAGAAGCGCGTTGAAGTTGGGCTGCGTGATGTTGCCAAACCTGAACTCGCGGGTCGCCGTGATCGCCAGCGCCTCGGGATGCGCCTCGATCAGGAGCCGCGCCAGCCGCACCATGTCGGCCGCAGTGGTATATTCTCCCGGCGCGGGCAGTCCGTCGGGATTGACGAAATGGCTCTCGCCAAGTCCCAACTGCCGCGCCTTGAGGTTCATCCTCTCGGCGAACGCGGCGCTCGAGCCGGCCAGGTACTCGGCCAGCGACACCGCAGCGTCGTTGCCCGACGACACCATCAGGCCGTAGAGCAGATCGCGCACCGCGACCCGGTCGCCCACCCGCAGAAACATCCGCGACACCGACCGGTCGAGCGACAGCCGCCACGCCGCTTCGCTGATCGTAACCCGGGTATCGAGGCCGATGCTGTGCCCGCTAATCGCGTCGAGCGCCAGGAAGAAGGTGACGATCTTCGCCAGGCTGGCCGGCTGCATCCGCTGATGCTCGTCAAAGGCGTAAAGCACCGTCCCCGTGCGCTGATCGATCATCTCGGCCGCCCGCGCCTGCAGCAAAAACGGCACCGCCAGGCCGTCGAACACGGTGACTTGCGCGGGCGGCGCCGCCACCGGCTCGGCCGGCGCGCGATGCTTCGCGCCGCGCGAGGCAGAGGCGCGTGCCTCGCCCGAGCCCGCAAGCCAGATGCCGGCCAAAAAAACAGCCAGCGGAAAAATCAAGGCGCGGATGTAATCACGCCGTTTCATCAACTCATCCCCGCTCCAGCCCTTCGCCAGGCAACGCTATCAAAACTACGGCCCCTAACGAACAAGAACAAGCGCAACCAGCCTGGTCACCCGCAAGCATCCCTTGGAGCCGCGCCATAAGGACCCGGCCGTACCGCCCGAGAGACGAGGCAGTTCACCGCCGACAAAAGGAGAGTGCCGGCCATCTCACGGCTGCGGCGGCCGGCGCCGCCGGCCCTGGCGCAAGCCGAGCCGGCGCAAAGCCTGCACGACGGCTTCAGCCGCAGCCTGAAGCGGCTCTGCCGCTTGGCCTCGCTCGGCCAGTATGCGGGCCAGCTCGGCGCCGGCCCGCGCATGATCGCCACGCGCGCGTTCATTGAGCTTTTTCCACTCGATCCCGGCCAACGCGCCGAGCACTGCCTCGGGCGGCCTCTCCAACAGCCCGCGCGCGATCAGCACTGCGATGGCCGGATAGCCGAGATAGCCCTGCCAGTAGGAAGCATTGTCGTTCGAAGAGACGACCCGGCCGTCTTCGCTCAGCTCGACAACGTATTCTTTGTTGCGGTCGGAGGAGAGCACCACCGCGCTGCTCGGCCCGGTTATCTTAATCCTGCCGTCGGCAAGGGCACCGAAGGCTTCGTAAACCTTAAGCAGCGGAGGCAGCTTCCACAGCTTTGCGGCGCCCTGAACCTGCATGGTCGCTTGCACCTTTGCTGCCCGGCGCGCTCGGCTCGGTCGGACGGGTTTGAAGACACGCCGGGCTTTCGCAAGGCCCTCTTTTTCAAGGCTGACACGGGCCTGGCCGGCGCGCAAAGGTATTCCCGGCTGGGTGTCTATTAGCGGGTACTCGGTAAGCGGCCTGCAAGGCCGAACGCCCCGGCTTTTTTCCGGTCAACTCGCGGTATAACCTTGGAGCAAGCGGTGGAGTCCGCTGCCAACTGCCGGCCGCTCCAACGGCCGGCCGATGACTCCTGCGAAGAGGCCCATTCGTGGGAGTCAGCGGTCTTAACAGCGAGTTTTCTCCGGCGAACTGCGCGCTCCTTGCCGCGTGTAAGCCGCTTGGCGGGCGGGGCCGACTGAGGGCGCTCGCTCACCTTTTCGCCGCGCCAGACAAGCAGCCTTACCGTGCGCCAAGGCGCTACCGCGGACGCCGCAACCCGCTGCTCCGGCAACCGGGAGCGCCGTCGCGCCGCCCAGCTTAGCCCGTGGAACGCACCAACAGGAGCAGGGCTGACAACCTCGGCGCGAAGTCTTCGGCGGGCGGGCTCGACATAACGCCGGCCGAGGCCAAGTACTGGTGGTCATGGTTTATCTTCGGCTCGATCATGACGGTCGAGACGCGTCATCACCTGCGGCGGAGCTGGGGTTTTTGCGCCCGCCATACCTGGCAGCACGCGATGGTCGAAATCGAAGCCTGGGGCGGGCGTCCTTTCGGCACTGCCATTCTTTACGAGGATCTGTGCGGCAGGGCCGCCCGGGCTGTCGGGGCCAGGCTTAAACCCGCGCCGCTTCGCCTAAGGCGGCTGCGGCCGCGGGCCGTTTGCCTTGCCTGCGACTATCTGCAGATCGCCCAGACGGTTGCCGAGCCGAGCCATCTCGAGCGCTGCGCTCGAGTAAACCGGCGCGAGCGCACAACGCGCCTGCTCGCCGAGCTGCAGCCGCTGTGGCGCGAGAGAACCTGCCCGCAGTGCCTGGGCGGAAAGGGCATCGTATGCCGGATGCATCTGCTGGAGAGCGCCGGCCCGCTGGGTCGTTCCCTCTTGAGCCAACTTGAGCGACTGCGCCAGCGGCTGGAGCTGTTCGTTCGATCCATGACTTGGCGCGGCCCGGTTGTCGGCGCCGACGTGCAAGTGTCCTGGCTTGAAGTCTTGGGCTGGTTTGCCGGCTGGAACTTCCCTGCCGCGCTCGCCTCAGAAACGGCTTCCACCACGAGCAGGCGTTCGTAGGGGATTGCGCGGGCGCCAAACCGCCAGCCTGACCAACACCCGCGCCCAAGCCTTGAGTGGCTAGGCACGGCGCGGCTCTTGCCTAGCCCCGCCGTCGAAGCGGTATTGTCGCCTTGTGGCCAGCTTTGAGCAATTCGCGCTCCTATGCCGTGCCTTGGGGCAGACCGGGAGCCGCCCCCGGATGGTCGCCATGGCGGCGGACTTCCTGGCCACGCTTTCGCCGGAGGAAGCCGCGGCCGCCGCACGGCTGATGGCCGGCACGCTTGCGCCCCACCCGCCTCAGAAGCCCTTCAAGGTCGGCGCGCAAAGCCTCTGGCGCGTCGTCAGCAAAATCGCCGGCGCCGAGGACCAGGCCGAGGAAATCTTCGCAGCCGCCGCCGACTTGGCCGAGGCAATTGAAATCGCCATGCAGCGCCGCGACTCGCAACCTTTGGCCGAACTGACGCTCGCCGAGGTCGGCCGCGCCTTCGAGGAAATCGCAGCGGTCGAGTATCCCTCTTCCCGCGGCCAAAAGCTTAAGCTGCTCGGGCGGCTCTTCGCTCGGATGACCGCGCTCGAGGCCGGATGCGCCGCAGAGATGCTCACCGGCAGGACGCAAAGCCGGATCGGAGTTGAGTTTGCCGCGCAAGCTATCGCCCAAGCCGCCGGACGTCCGCTCGAAGAGCTGAGGCAAGCGCTGTCGGCGGGGGAAGAGATAGGACGCCTCGCCTATCGCCTGCCGACCGAGCGAAGTCCTGCAAGCGGCCAAGCCGCGCCTCCTGCAAAGCCGGCTCGCCACCCCGTTTCGCCGGCGCCGATTCAAACGGCCGAGGCGGCAGGCACGCTGGTCCGTACCGGCGCGCCGAGCTGGCTGGGGCCAAACGCGCCAAGGCCGATACGACCGATGCTTGCCCGGCCGGCGGCCGATATCCGCGAAGCTTTTGTCCGGCTGGCCGGGCGGATGGCGCTGGAACACAAGCTTCACGGCATGCGGCTTCAGCTTCACTGCCGTGACGGCCGGGCCAGGATTTTCGCTGGCGGGCAAGACGAAATTACCGGCAGCCTTGCCGAGCTGGTCGAAACTCTCTCGAGCCTAGGCCATAGCGGAGCCGTCCTGGAAGGCGAGTTGATAGCCGTCTCTGACGCCGGCCGGCCGCTCCCTTCGCGTACCTGGATGGGCCGCGCGCGGCGTGCCGCCGAGCCTTGGGGGCCTCCAAGCCAGGCCACGTTGCGGCTTTTCGTTTTCGACCTGCTCGGCCTGGGCGACGCATCTTTTCTTGAACGGCCCTACTCGGAGCGCGTCGCCGCGCTGCTCGCGCTTGCCGAAGCGCACGGACTTGCCACGGTGGGACGTTGCTTGCCGGCGTCGCTGGAGGAAGCCCGCGCCTTCTACACCGAGGCGCTCGCCCTGGGTTACGAAGGCGTTGTCGCCAAGGCGCTGGACAGCGCCTACAAGCCCGGCGTGCGCAGCCACGCCTGGCTGGCGGTGAGACCGCTTTACACCGCCGACCTGGTTATCGTGGCGCTGGAGGGTCGCGGCCAAGGCCGACGACAGCCACCGTGGAGCTATCACGTGGCCGCGCGAGACGACCGGGGCTCTGGCTTCGCCGTAGTGGGCAAAAGCTTCAAGGGGCTCAGCGCCGATGAGCTGGAAACGCTGACCGAACGCTTGACGGCGCTCAAGACCAACGAGGCGGGGCGGACCGTCTTTGTCCGCCCGGAGCTTGTGGTCGAGGTCGCCTTCACCGCGGTCGAGGCGAACGGGCGCTACGAAGCGGGCTTGGCGCTCAGCTCGCCGCGAATCCTGCGCCTGCGCAACGATAAGGAACCGGCGGAAGCCGACTCGGTTGCCACGCTGCGCGCCCTCTGTCCGCCGCAGCAATAGACGCTGTCGCGTCGACGCCTTGGCCAGCCCCGTCGCGGGCAGATTTCGGCTGCAGCGCCTTTCTCTTCCCCGCTCGCCCGCGTGCGGGAGAGAGCCTTGTATCTCCGGACCAGAGTGTCAAGCTGGGGCGGAAGATCTGCGCGGCAGGCCGAAAGAGCCTGGATTGCAAGAGACCGCGGAGCTTGCCCTGAGCGAAGCCGAAGGGGCAGCAGGGTCGCTGCGTCGTAACTATACCGGCCGGGAGGGCGAACAGTCGCTACCCTGAGCCTGTCGAAGGGAGAGGGGGGACGCGCCGCACGGAAATGACCAATGTGGCGCAGCGCCCAGCCAGGCCGACCAACAGGAGCGCAGTGCCGGGATCTGCGCGATGCGACCAGGCCGGCAGGCCGCGCCCGCCCGCGCTTCCCGTCATCCTGAGCCGCCGCTTCGGCGCCCTCAGCGAAGCGAGAGGGACCTCCGAGGCCCGCCCTCGGGCACCCCCACCTCCGTCATCCTGAGCGAGGCCCGGTCTCGGGCCGAGTCGAAGGACCTCGCGCGGTCCGCCGCGCGTAATCAGCCATTTCGGGATTCTGCGCATGAATCAGTGCAAGCTTCTTCCTCCTCGTCCAGCCCTTGAGCTGGCGCTCCCGGGCAACCATCTCCGCCGCGCTGCCGAAACGCTCAACGTAAACCAGCCGCGTCACGCGGTATTGCTTGGTAAAGCCTTCCACCAAACCTCGCTTATGCAAAAAGACGCGCCGTTCGTGGTCGCTCGTCGAGCCGATATATAGCACTCCCGACCTGCTGCTCATGACATAGACGCAGTGCTGGCCGCTCATGGCAGGGACGCGCGGAGAACCGCGCGGGGTCCTTCGACTCCGCTCGCCCAGAGGGTCCTTCGCCTTCGGCTCAGGATGGCCGCAGCGGCCAACTCGCTTCGCTCAGGATGACAGAACAGAAGGCTCGCACACCAGCTCCGCTCAGGGCGACAGCGGCGAAGGCGCGCGGGAGCAACGGAGAGCGGTCCTGCCATCACTGTCACCCCCGCGCGCATGTCCGGCGCTGTAGCCAACGCCGTCCGCCTTCGCCCCGAGCACTGTCACTCGCGCGCGGTGCTCGCCGCACGCCAGCTTGCCCGACCAACAGGAGCGCAGTGCCGGGATCTGCGCGATGCGTCCGGGCCGGCAGGCCGCGCCCGCCCGCGCTTCCCGTCATCCTGAGCCGCCGCTTCGGCGCCCTGAGCGAAGCGAGAGGGACCTCCGAGGCCCGTCCCCGGGCGCCCCCCCTCCGTCATCCTGAGCGAGGCCCGGTCTCGGGCCGAGTCGAAGGACCTCGCGCGGTCCGCCGCGCGTAATCAGCCATTTCGGGATTCTGCACATGAATCAGCGCAAGCTTCTTCCTCCTCGTCCAGCCCTTGAGCTGACGCTCCCGGGCAACCATCTCCGCCGCGCTGCCGAACCGCTCAACGTAAACCAGCCGCGTCACGCGGTATTGCTTGGTAAAGCCTTCCACCAAACCTCGCTTATGCAAAAAGACGCGCCGTTCGAGGT
>JAJYRQ010000004.1 GCA_021794015.1 Deltaproteobacteria bacterium
GCGCGCGATGCGCGTTCTTCTTTCCCTCTCCCCTTGGGGGGAGAGGGGAGGGTGAGGGGGGCCGCTGGCGCCACCTCGAGCCTCTGGGTGCGTCCCCCCTCTCCTTGATCCTCTCCCCCGCTGGGGGAGAGGAATCAGGAAAAGGAGGTGCGTGCGCCTCCTTTGTCATTCCCGCGCGCGATGCCTGCGCTTCTGCCGTTCTTGCGCGCGATGCGCGTTCTTCTTTCCCTCTCCCCTTGGGGGGAGAGGAAGCGCCGAAGGCGCAGGTGAGGGGGGTGTGCAGGGATCGCCCTCGGGAGTGATAGGGCCGTGGTGCGGCCGGTTTCCGGATTAAGGAAAGCGGTCCCTCACCCGGGCCCAAGACCGCTCCCTTCCGCATTCCCCCCTCTCCTTGATTCCCTCCCCTGGCGGGGGAGAGGAATCAGGAAAAGGAGGTGCGTGCGCCTCCTTTGTCATTCGCGCGCGCGATGCCTGCGCTTCTGCCATTCTTGCGCGCGATGCGCGTTCTTCTTTCCCTCTCCCCTTGGGGGGAGAGGGGAGGGTGAGGGGGCCCGCTGGCGCCACCTCGAGCCTCTGGGTGCGTCCCCCCGTCTCCCTTCGACTCCGCTTGCGCTCCGGTCAGGGTGGCGCCTAGCCCTCTCCCTATGGGAGAGGGTCGGGGTGAGGGTGCTGATTGCGCCTGCCCGCACCCTCACCCGCGCAGCGACAGACGCTGCGCGGCCTCTCCCGCTTCGCGGGCGAGGCGAGAGGAGCGGAGCTGGCGCGCCCGTTCCCCAAATCTCTTGGCGCACTCGCCGACAACATACAAGGCTGGCGCTCCGCGCCAGGTGAGGGTCGCCGCGCTTGCATGTTGCCTTTCCCGCCAGGGAAAGAGACGGAACGCGGGCTGTTGCCCGAAGCCGCTAACGCGCCTGTGACGCTCGCGCTTAGTCGCGCTTGATTAGGCCGGCAAGCGCCGCAGCCAAGGTAGCCGCCACGGCAAGCGAAGCCAGGTAGTACACGATAACCAGAAATTCGAAGAGCAGGTAGAGACGATCGGTCCCGTCTTTGGGCGCAAGCCACCAGCACGATTTCTGATGCAGGTCGAGGCCGGGCACGATGGTCTCGACCGCGTAGAGAAACGGCTGCGGCCGCTCGGAACATGAGCTTCGCCCCTCATGCCGGCTCGCGGGGGCGGAAAGATGGTGTTGCGGCGCCGGGACCATCCGGCCGCTCCTCGAGGCCGACCAGAAAAGCATCGTGGCAAGGAGGACGAAGCTCGCCAGCCATCCGAGCGCGAGAATCGGCCGGTAGCCGTGACCGACCACGCCGCCCACGAGGTAGTTCCAGGCTTTTCCGAGCCCTCCCAGCGCTCCGCTTTTGCGCAGCGCCTTCTGCTTTGCGATTGCAATCTTCCGCGCCTCCCGCTCATGCCCCATGTTCCTTAGCACGCGGATAAGCTGCTCGTAGGGCTGCGGCCGAAACTTCTCCTGGCGGCCAAACCATTCGATGCGCTCCTTGGCCGATATCGGCGAGCCTGGCGCTATAGCCTCGTACACGAAGCCATCCAGCGCGAGGTAATCTTTTGCCGGCCAGCTCTTTGCATCGTCGCATAGGATGCCGACCTTGGCGCCCATCAGGTCAACCCGCCCTACCGGCGCCCCCGCTAGCTCGCGCATGAAAAACGTGCCTTCGACCGTTGCCCGCTGCATCAACAGCGCCGGGCCGTTCTGGTTGGTGAAGCTGCCGCCGTCGCAGGACAGGTCGCCGCCGATCTGGGCGCCGATCAGCCGCACCTCACCCGCCGCGGTGAATCCCCCGCGCAGGAACACGTTGCCGCGCACGTTTACGCGGTCCGCGCTGAGCGCCGGGCCGTTCTGGTTGCTGAAGCTGCCGCCGTTGCATTCCAGGCTGCCGTCGATCTGCGCCCCGAGCAGCCGCACCTCGCCTTTAGCGGTGAATCCCTCGCTCAGGAACACGTTGCCGCGCACGTTTACGCGGTCCGCGTTGAGCGCCGGACCGTTCTGGTTGCTGAAGCTGCCGCCGTCGCATTCCAGGTCGCCGCCGATTTGAGCGCCGAGCAGCCGCACCTCGCCCGTTGCGGTGAATCCCTCGTGCAGGAACACGTCGCCGCGCACGCTTACGCCGTCCGCGTTGAGCGCCGGGCCGTTCTGGTTGCTGAAGCTGCCGCCGACGCAGGCGAGTTGCCCGCCAATCTGAGCGCCGAGCAGCCGCACCTCACCCGCCGCGGTGAATCCCTTGCGCAGGAACACGTCGCCGCGCACGTTTACGCCGTCCGCGCTGAGGCCGGGGAGATGGCTGCCGTTGAGGTAGAGTGCGGGTATCGTGGCACCGCGCAGCGTTACTGGCTCGGCGATATAGCAGCCGAGAAGCGCAAGCGGGCAGCGGAGCGTGGCAGCTTCAAAATCGAGCGCGCCGACGATCTTTGCGCCCCGAATCCGCACACCTTTGGCGTGGACCGGCCAGGCTGGGTTCGTGCCGACAGCCAGCGCGTAGATCACTTCGGCTCTGACGCTCCGGCCGTCGTCCCAGGCTGCGCCTTGGGCCGGGTCGTCCGCCTGCTCGTTGCCGACTCTGAAATCAGCCAGGTCGCCCTCGGCGGCGTCGTTGACGACCTCCTTTTCGGCTGATGTAAGCGCAAGCGGAAGCGCCATCGTCCCCCTCCCGCAAAGCGTAAGCGAGAAATTATCGCTCGGGTAAGGCCCGTGGCACAAGACGCCGCGAGGCCCGCTGCGGCCGAGGCATACGCGCGGGCCGCGCTGCCCAGTCGGGGGCGCGCGGCGGACCGCGCGAGGTCCTTCGACTCGGCCCGAGACCGGGCCTCGCTCAGGATGACGGAAGGGAGGTGCCCGGGCGGGCCTCGGAGGCCCCTCTCGCTTCGCTCAGGGCGCCGAAGCGGCGGCTCAGGATGACGGGAAGCGCGGGCGGGCGCGGCCTGCCGGCCTGGACGCATCGCGCAGATCCCGGCACCGCGTTCCCGTTGGTCGGCCTGCCTGGGCGCTGCGGCCCCGGGACCCCGCGCGCGGTGCTCGCCGCACGGCAGCTTGCCCGACCCGCCTGCCGCGACCGCGCGGCGCAGGCAGGCCAACGGGAGCGCAATGCCAGGATGCCCGGTGCGCTTTTGCTGCCCCTCGCCCGCGCCAGCGGGAGAGCGACTGTGTTGAGCGTCAAGGATGGCGGGCAGTTTGCGGACGGTGCGGTCGAGGCTCTTGCGCAGCCACTGGGGCGCCTGGGCGCGGCGGTTGCGCTCGGCGGTGAGCATCTGCAGCAACTGGTTGCGCCGGTTGACCAGCGCCTTGAGTTCCTCGCGCTCGGGCTCGGGCATCTCCCGGGCCGGCGGCTGGACGTTCTGGGCAAAGCGCGCCAGCATGCGGGCGTCGATACGGTCGGTCTTGGCTTGCTGGCCCAAGGCGCGGGCGAAATGATGCACCTGGCGCGAATTGATTACCCGCACCTCGATCCCGGCCGCGTACAGCGCTACGCTCAGCGCCCGCGCATAGCTGCCCGAGGCCTCCAGCACCACCAGCGCCGGCTTAAGCTCAGCCATCCGAGCGCACAGTGCGGCGATCCCTTGGGCGTCGTTGGCGCAGCTCCACTGTTCCTCCGTCGCCAGTGCCACCGCCAGCGTCTGCTTGGCTGCATCGATTCCCACGAACGGTTCCATCGCTTCCACCCTCCGCTGCTTGCCGGCGCTGCCCTGCCTTGCGCGATTCGAGCTTGCCCTGCGGCGCTCCCGCGACTGTTCGGGCTCCATCCCGGGTTTCAAGGCGCGGCGACCATGCTCTCCCACGGCCTCACACGACCCAGGGCAATTCGGCCTGCCGCGCCCATCTCCTTCACTATCTTGCGAACCCTGATTACAGATACAGGAGGGCAGGGAAAGAGGGCGCGCTCGCGCCTGCTCCCCCTTCGCCTTTGTAGGGATCCAGTCCGGGATTGGTCCAGGGTTTCGCCCAGCACCGGTGCGGCGCGCTAGTCGCGCTCGAGAAGACGCATCACGCGGTCGACGTCCGGCTCGGTCACAACCGTGTTGCCCAGGTTCTTGAGCGCGGTTTCGGGGTCCTTGAGGCCGTGGCCGGTAAGCGTGCAAAGCACCAGCGAGCCCGGCTTGAGCTCGCCCGCCGCGCCGCACTTGAGCGCGCCGGCAACCGAGGCGGCCGAGGCCGGCTCGGCGAATATGCCCAGGCTTGCGATAAGCCGGTAGGCGCTCAAAATCTCGGCGTCGCTGACGGTATCGATCGTTCCGCCCGATTGCTCGCGCGCCGCGATCGCTCCCTGCCAGCTTGCGGGATTGCCGATCTTGATCGCGGTTGCCACGGTGCGTGGGTCGTCCAGCGGATGGCCGAGCACAATCGGCGCTGCCTCGGCCGCCTGGTAGCCCATCATCCGGGGCAGGCGCGCGCACAGCCCCGCCTGATGGTAGTCCTTGTAGCCGGCCCAGCAGGCAGTGATGTTGCCGGCGTTGCCGACCGGCAGAAAGTGGTGCGTGGGAGCGTCGCCGAGCTGGTCGCACACCTCGAAGGCGGCCGTCTTCTGGCCGGCGATCCGGTCGGGGTTAAGGCTGTTGACCAGCCGGATGCCGACCGGGTCGCGCGCCGCCAGGTCGCGCACGACCTTAAGGCAGATGTCGAAGTTGCCGATCACCTCGAAAACCTTGGCGCCGTGAATAAGACTTTGCGAAAGCTTGCCGAGCGCCACGGCCCCGCGCGGGACCAGGATGACCGCCTTCAAGCCCGCGCGGCCGGCGTAGGCGGCTGCCGAGGCTGCCGTGTTGCCGGTCGAGGCGCAAAGGGCAAGCCGGGCGCCGGCGCCCGCCGCGTTGGTCATCGCCACCGTCATGCCGCGGTCCTTGAACGAGCCAGTGGGATTGCTGCCCTCGAACTTGAGAAAGCATCGCACGCCGACACCCAGCCGCCGCGCCAGGTCGGGACTTTCGATAAGCGGCGTGTTGCCTTCGTTGAGCGTGACCACCGGCGCGCCGGGCGCAATCGGCAGGAAGCGGCGGTAATGCTCGATTATTCCCGGCCATCGCCTAAGCCGGGCGTTGCGTTGAGGCAAATCCATCGCTCCTCTCGCCGGGCTTTCCCGGCTCAGGACCCGAGCTTCTCTTCGATTCTCACGAAGGCTGGAGGCGCGCCGACCATCCTCAATCGGCCGATTGCGCCGAGCGCCTGCTTAAGGTCGCGTTCGCGCGCCTCGTGCGTTCTCATTATAACCGGGACGCTGCCCTCGCGGTCGCGTCCCTGCTGGATGACCGAGGCGATCGAGATGCGGTGCCTGCCCAGGACCGAGGCGATGGCGCCCAGCACCCCGGGCCGGTCCTGCACCATGAAACGCAGGTAGTATTCGCATACCACGTCGCCCATCGCCTTGAGCCGCGGGCGCCTTAGCGCTTCAAGCGGCAATCCCAGCGGCTGGGGCCGGGAGCGCGCGGCGCCGGCGCGCTGGCGCGCCAGTTCCATGATATCGGCGACGACCGCCGTAGCGGTCGGCAGCGCGCCGGCCCCCTGGCCGAAATACATCGTTGGGCCGAGCGCCGGCCCCTCGACGTAAATCGCGTTGAACGCGCCGTCTACATTGGCCAGCAGATGGCCCAGCGGCACCATCGTGGGATGGACCCGCGCCTCGAGCGCTGCGCCGTCGCGCTTGGAGATCGCCAGCAGCTTGATCGCGTAGCCCAGTTCCCGCGCATAGGCGATGTCGGCCGGGGTGAGCCGGGTGATACCTTCGGTGTAGACTTGGGCGGGTGTCAAAGGCGTGCCGAAGGCGAGCGCCGCCAGCAGGCAGAGCTTTTGCGCGGCGTCGTGTCCCTCGATGTCCAGCGTGGGATCGGCCTCGGCAAGCTTAAGGCGCTTGGCCTCGGACAGCGCCCTGGCGAAGTCGCTTCCCTGGCGCGACATCATCGTCAGGATGGAATTGCAGGTGCCGTTGACGATTCCGTAGACGGTGCTCAGGCGATCGGCGGCCAGCGCCTCGCGCAGCGTCCTGATGATCGGCACGCCGCCAGCCACCGCAGCCTCGAATCCGACCGCACATTGGGCGGCGGCGGCGGCGGCAAAAATCTCCCCGCCGTGCTCGGCCAGCAGCGCCTTGTTGGCCGTGACCACGTCCTTGCCCGCCCCAAGCGCGCTCAAGATGAGCGTGCGAGCCGGCTCGATTCCGCCGAAAAGCTCGACCACGATGTCCGCTTCGGGCAGCGCCGCCAGCGGCTCTCCGCTGCGAAAGATGACTTCGCGGCCAAGGCCGAGCGCGGCGTCGGGCTTGAGGCTGCGGTCGGCCACGGCGCAAAGCTTAAGCCGGGCGCCTGCCTTCTGCGCGATAATATCGGCGTTGCGGCGCAAAAGGCCGACCACCGCGCGTCCCACCGTGCCGCATCCGAGCAGGACTATCCCGACAGGCTTCACGCGCCCTCCCGCGCAAAAGACCGCGCCGGCGCGCCGCGCCCTAGGCCAGGTCCGCCTCGCTTTGCGCGGGCATTACGCCGTTTCGGCTAAGCGCGTGGCGGATGCCGCGCAGCGCCTGCCGCGTGCGGTGCTCGTTCTCGATGAGCGCGAAGCGAACAAAGCCGTCCCCGTCGGGACCGAAGCCCACCCCCGGCGAGACCGCTACTTTCGCCTCTCTTAGAAGGAACTTGGCAAATTCCAGGGAGCCCATCGCCCGATACGGCTCCGGAATCGGCGCCCAGACAAACATCGTGGCCAGCGGCTTGTCGGCCGCCCAGCCGGCCCGCTGCAGGCCCTCGACCAGGACGTCGCGCCGGCGCCGGTAGGTCTCGACGATCTCCTCGACGCACTGGCGAGGCCCGTTGAGCGCCGCGATCGCCGCCACCTGCACCGGCGTGAAGATGCCGTAGTCGAAATACGACTTAAGCCGCGCCAGCGCGCCGATCATCTCGCGGTTGCCCACGGCAAAGCCGACCCGCCAGCCGGGCATGTTGTAGCTCTTGGAGAGGGTGAAAAACTCGACCCCGACCTCTTTGGCCCCAGGCACCTCGAGCAGCGAAGGCGCCCGGTAGCCGTCGAAGCAAAGGTCGGCGTAAGCGAAGTCATGCACCACCATCAGCTCGTTTTCCTGCGCAAAGCGGACCACCCGCGTCATGAAGTCGAGGTCGACGATGGCCGTGGTAGGGTTGTGCGGAAAACTCATCACCAGCATCTTGGGCCGCGGCCAGGAGCGGCTGACGATCCCCTGCACCCCGGCAAAAAACTCCTCTCCGTTGCGCAGCGGCACGCCATGCACCTGGGCACCGGCAATCACGCAGCCGTAGCGGTGGATCGGATAGGTCGGCGTCGGCACCAGGACGGCGTCTCCCTGGTCCAGCACCGCAATCGCCAGATGGGCGAGCCCTTCCTTCGAGCCGATGGTGGCGATCGCCTCGGTGTCCGGGTCTATCTCGACGCCGTAGCGGCGCCGATACCAGTCGCTCACCGCAACCCTGAGCTTGTAGATGCCGCGCGAGACCGAGTAGCGATGGCTGGCCGGTTTGGCCGCCACCTCGACCAGCTTGCGCACGATGTGGGGCGGCGTGGCGCCGTCGGGGTTGCCCATGCCGAAATCCACGATGTCCACGCCGGCTCTGCGGGCCTGCAGGCACAGCTCGGTAATCGTGGTGAAAACGTAGGGCGGAAGCCGCTTGATCCGTGAAAATTCCATGGTATGAAAACAACCCCTTACCCCGTCGAACGGGCAACGAACCAACATTCTATTTCTACCGCGAAGCGGTGGCTCGCGCCAGCATCCCGGCGTGCTCCGGCAGGCCGAGATGACGCCTTCTTTCCTCGCTGCGAGAGACGGCAGGGATAGTCTGGCCGCGCCGGCGCCGGCCAATCGCAAGGTGCGGGTGCTGCGGACCTGGCTCAGCCGCGCCGGCCCGTGTTGCCCCGTTGCGTGGTAATCAAGAGGCGCCGCCGCCGACGGCATCGGCAACTGAGGCGAAGCCGTCGCGCCTGAGCAGCGCTGCCAACTCGGCCTTGATCCTTCGCACCAGCGTCGGGCCTTGGTAGACCAGCGCCGTGTAAAGCTCGACCAGCCGAGCGCCGGCCCGGATGTAATCGTAGGCGTCCTGGCCGCTAGCGACGCCTCCCACGCCGATAATTGGCAGGGCGCCCTCGCTTAGCCGAAAGACCTGGGCCACCAGCGAGGGCGTCAGGCGTCTTAGCGGCGCGCCGCTAAGGCCTCCCGGCGCCGGAAAGGAGACGCCGAGCGTTTCGCGCTGGGCGCTGGTGTTTGCCACGACCAGGCCGTCGAGCTTGAGTTCGCGCGCGGCGCGCACGACCTCGCGCAGGCTTTCAGGGTCGAGGTCGGGCGAAATCTTAACGGCCAGCGGCGGGCCGTCGCCGCCTGGTTTGCCGGGGGCCGCGATTTTCTCTGCCAGCGCTCGCATCCGCTTCGGCGCCTGCCAGGCGCGCAGCCCCGGCGTGTTGGGCGAGCTCAGATTGATTACGACAAAGTCGGCCAGCGGCCCCAGCGCGGCGATAAGTTCGAGCAGGTCTTCGGCGAGCGACTCCTCGCCGGTTCGCTCGAGGTTCGGCCCAATGTTGATTCCCAGCCGAAGCCCTATCCCAGCCCGGCGCAGCAGCCGAATACGGCGGCCGACCCGTTCCATTCCGGCGCTGGGAAAGCCGAGCCGGTTGACCAGCGCCTGATGCTCCGGCAGCCGCCAAAGGCGCGGCCGAGGATTGCCCGGTTGCGGCCGAGGCGTCACCGTTCCCAGCTCGGCAAAGCCGAAGCCGAGTGCCTGCCAGGCCCACGCGGCGCGCGCGTCTTTGTCCATGCCGGCGGCCAGCCCGATCGGGTTGGCGAACCGCCGGTTCCACAGCGTAACGCCCAACTCCGGCGGATCGGGTCGGGCTTCTTGCGGGCGCGCCAGCGCAAGCAGGCCAAGGGTCAGCCGATGCGCCAGCTCAGGGTCGAGCCGAAACAGGAGCGGCCGCACCAGCTTCGAATAGATGAACTCTTCGGCCACGCTACGCCTGCCACCGCTGGTAATGCCGCATTAGACCCTCCAACGCAAGCCGGCGTTGCGCTGCGGCGCCGGCCCGGCAAGGTCGCGCCCCTGCGCGCCCCGGCTGCGCAGCGCCGGCCTGGACGCCGATTCGGGAATCGCAGCCCCGCATGATAAGCTGACTGGGAGGGCGCAAGCGCCCGTTAGTTCGGCCGACACCGGCAGCAAAGAGCCCAGCAGGCGATGGAAAACCAGGCGAGAATGCGCGTCCGGCTTGTCGATTGCGCCAAGGCGCCGCTGGCCAAGCTCTACGCCGCGTTTCGCACCTGCTATTCCTCGGAGTCGCCGCTTGAGATTTGGCAGAAAATCGAGGCCGAAAAGATAAGCCCCGAGCGCATCCGCAGCTTCATCGGCGAGCGGCTCAAAACCGGTCACAGCTCGCCGCTCGAGCAGGTCGTTTTCTGGTTTGCCGTGGCGGGCGTTTCGCGCTCGCTGTCGCATCAACTGGTGCGCCACCGAGTCGGCATCAGCTTCGAGCAGCAAAGCCAGCGCTACGTGAAGTTCAAGCGCGACCGGCTCATTTTTGTCATGCCGGAGTCGTGGCGGCGGGCCGGCCTGGAGGGCGAGTTTGCCGGTCTGCTCGAACGGATTTCCGAGGTTTACGGCCGGGCGCTCGAGGGCGGCGTACCGGCTGAGGATGCGCGCTTTGTGCTGCCCAACGCGGCGCCGACCAACTTTCACCTGATGGTGAACTTTGCCGAGCTCCTGCATATCTGCGACGTCAGGCTCTGCGTGCGGGCGCAGTGGGAGATACGGCGGATGGTTGCGCTGATGCGCGCCGAGGTCAAGCGCGCCGTGCCCGAGCTGGGCAGCTTTTTGCAGCCCAAGTGCGGCGAGAGCCGCATGGGTTACTGCGATGAATCGCTGGAGGATTGGCAGCGATGTCCGCTGGGACAGGTGCGGCCGCACAAGTCGCAGCTCTTCGAGCTGTACGAGCGCCACGCCAGCCGCAAGAGCCGGCCGCTGGCCGACGAGCACTACCGCGCCGTTGAGCAGAAAGAACTGCTTTAGCCAAGGCCTTTGCCATGGCGCCCCGCGCTGCGCTTACCGGCGCCAGAGGCTTTGGCCGCGCTTGCGCTGCGTGGTTCATCGGCGAGCGTGGCTGGCGGCGCACGCGGGGTGCAGGGGCGCACGGCGGTTTCGCGGCCACCCGCGAAAGGCGGCATAACGCCGGGCCAAGGCTGAGAGGCTGATGGATGTAACGCCCGAATTCGTGAGCGAGGGACTCAGCCGCGCCCGTTACGTTACCAACCAACGGGTCGAAACCGCTGTCTTCCTGGCGCTTGCGCTGGACAAGCCGCTGCTTATCGAAGGACCGGCCGGAGTCGGCAAGACCGAGGTCGCAAAAGTGCTCGCCGAACTCTTGGACGCCGAGCTCATCAGGCTCCAGTGCTACGAAGGGCTCGACCAGGCCCACGCCCTCTACGAATGGAACTATCAGAAGCAGCTCCTGCGCATCCAGACCGACCAGCGCCAGGGACTCAACTGGGACGAGGTGCGCCAGCACATCTTCTCGGCCGACTACCTGCTTGAACGGCCGCTGCTTAAGGCGATTACCACGCCGCACCGCGCCGTGCTGCTGATTGACGAAGTTGACAAGGCGGACGAGGAGTTCGAGGCCTTTCTGCTCGAGCTTTTGTCCGACTTCCAGGTGACGGTGCCCGAGCTGGGGACGATCCGGGCGACCAAGGCGCCGGCGGCGGTGCTTACTTCGAACCGCGCGCGCGAGCTTTCCGAGGCGCTGCGCCGGCGTTGTCTTTACCTGTTCATCGATTTTCCCGGCGTCGAACAGGAGCGCCGGATAATCGAACTCAAGGTGCCGGGGATGGAGGCCCGCCTGGCAGCCGAGGTGGCCCGTTTCGTCAACGCCCTGCGCAAGCTTGAGTTGAGGAAGCCGCCTTCAATCGCCGAGGCGCTTGACTGGGCGCGGGCGCTTTTACGCTTGCGGCTTAAGGAGCTGGAGGCGCAGTCGATCCGTTCGACGCTTGGCCTTTTGCTCAAGCATGAGGAGGACCGCGCGCGGGCCGAAGCCAGGGTTGGGGCGCTACTCGGGCGTTCTTGATGACGACGCTTTTCGGCCGTCTCCATGATTTCGTCGCGGCGCTGCGGGCCGCCGGAATCCGCGTTTCAGTGGGCGAAACGATGGACGCGATGCGGGCCGTGGCTGCCGTCGGACTATGGCCGGGCCCGATGCGCGAGGCGCTTGCCGCCGCCTTGGTGAAAGACGAAGCGGACCGCCCGCTTTTCGACCGCATCTTTGATCGTTGCTTCAGCTCCGCCGCTTCCCGGGGCAAAAGCGGCCAGCCGGCCGGTGCGACAGACCCGCAAGCCGCAGGGCAGGGCCGTGCGGGCGCAAGCAGTTGCGGCGAAAAGGCTCCCTCGCGGGCACCCGACCACGCCAACGCCGACCATCCGCGCTTCAAGGGCAAGGCGGCGCCTGCGCCCCGGCGCCATGCCGATCCTCACGCGCTGCATTCTCTAAGCGGGCGAGACGAGCTTTCTGCCGCGCGGGGCATCCCGGCAGGCGTGCAGCCGAGCCCGCCGACACGGGGCGAAGCTCCCGCTGCGGCCGACCGGGCCGCGCCCTTCGAGGACGCGCAGCCGGGATGGGCCGCGCGCGCCGCCCGGATGCGCGCGCTCGAGCTTAAGCCTTTCGCGGCTTATACGGAGGTTGACTATGCCGCCGCGCGCGAGGCGCTGGAAAAGCTCAGGCGGCTTTTCCAGACACGGCCCGGGCGCAGGCTTGCCCGCGCGAGCTTTGGGCAGTTGGACTTCAGGCGCACGATTCGGGCCGGCCTTCAGCGCGGCGGCGTGATGGCCGAGCTGAAGATGCGTGCGCGGCGGCCGGATCACGCCGAACTGCTGTTGTTGGCCGATCTCTCGGGTTCGGTTCGCTATGCCGCCGAACTGGCGCTTGAGCTAATCGCCGCGCTCGGGCGCTGTTTCCGTCGTTTGCAGGCGTTCGCCTACGTGGACCGGCTCTCCGAGGCGTCGTTCGAGCGGGGCTATTTGGTGCTTACGCCGCCGCTGGACCTTTACGCTCGCTCTGATTTCGGCCTGGTCCTGGAGCAGCTTTGGCGCGAGCTTGGCCCGACGCTGAATCGGCAGACGGTGGTTGTGATCCTGGGCGATGGGCGTAATAACCGGCGTCCGCCCCGGCTTGAGCTTTTGCGGGCGCTCGGCGAGCGCTGCCGGGCGGTGGTGTGGCTTTCGCCCGAGCCGCGAGAGCGCTGGGGAATCGGCGACAGCGCGCTCTTGCAGTATGCGCGGGAGGTTGACGCGCTCGTTTCGTGCGAGAATCTCCGCCAACTGAGCAGCGCGCTTGTGCGCCTGCCCCGGCATAAAGCCGCCGGTTCGCGTGCGGTCGCCGGACGGCACAGGCCGGCGTTCTGGCAAAGCGCAAAAGCCGGCTTTGCCCTTCCTTGACCGGCCGGTTCGGTTCTGGCAGCGTAAAGAGCGTTCGCTGGCGGTTTCAAGGGAAGCCCGGTGAAAGGCCGGCACGGCCCCCGCCACTGTAACCGGAACGAAAGCGGGCTTAAGCCACTGCTCCTGGGCGAAAACGGGGGCGGGAAGGCGCCGCAAGTAGGAAGAGCCGCCTGGGACGGCACGCCGGAAGTCAGGAGACCTACCGCAGCGAAGATCCCGTGGCAGTCCTCCGGGGCGCGAGGGCGAAAAAAGCAGCCGGTCTCTTCGCACCCTAAACAGCGCTGGCGCCCGCGGCTTGACGGGTCGCCCCGAGGACCATGCCAAAGGACCCGGCGGGCCGCCCCCGGCCGCCGAGGCGCGCAAAGTATGGTCCACACTCGCAGCACGGGACGAATCATGATCGCCGCGCCGGCCAGCGGCCAGGGCAAGACCACGGTTACCCTGGGGCTGCTCGGTGCCTTCAGGCGTCGCGGTGTCAAGGCCGCGCCCTTCAAAGTGGGACCCGACTTTATCGATCCGGGGCTTCACCGCCTGGCGGCTGGGGGGGCGGTTTCGCACAACCTTGACGGCTGGATGCTCCCGCAGGAGGAGAACCGGGCGCTTTTGCTGCGCCACAGCGTCGGATGCGAGATCGCCGTGATCGAGGGAGTGATGGGCCTTTTCGACGGCTACAGCCAGCCTAACGCGCGCCCGGCGCCGGGCAGTACCGCCGAGATGGCGCTTTGGCTGGCCGCACCGACCATCCTGGTTGTCGACGCCCACGGCTTGGCCCAGAGTATCGCCGCGCTGGTAAGCGGGTTTCAACAATACGAGCCGAGGCTAAGGCTTGCCGGGGTGATTGCCACCAAGGTCGGCAGCGACGGGCACGCAAAGCTTCTCGCCGAGGCGCTGCAAGAAGGCTGCGGCTTCCCTCTTTTTGGAGCGATCCTGCGCGATGCGGAGTTGGCGATCCCGGAGCGCCATCTGGGGCTCAAGACCGCCGAAGAGTTCGGCCGCCAAGAGGCGCTTTTCAGCCGGCTGGCGGAGGTATTTGCCGCGCGGGTTGATCTGGACGCCGTGAGGGAAGCGGCAGGCTCTGCGCCGGCGCTTGCCGGTGAGCCGTTTGCGACGCAAGAGCCGGCGGCCGAGCCGGCGCGGGTCACGATTGCGGTCGCCCGCGATCGGGCGTTTTGCTTCAACTATGCCGACAACTTCGACCGGCTGCGCCGGGCGGGGGCGCGCCTCTTGTTCTTCAGCCCGCTTGAACAGACGCGGCTTGCGCCGGGCGTGGACGCGCTTTGGCTCGGCGGAGGCTACCCGGAGCTTTACGCCGCCGAGTTGGCCGACAATTCAGCGATGCGCCGCGAGATAGCCGCATTTGCCCGCGCAGGCGGGCCGGTTTACGCCGAATGCGGCGGCTTCATCTACCTCTGCCGCGAGCTGGTCACGGCCGAGGGCCGGCGCTATCCGATGGCTGGGGTTTTCCCCCTGGCGGTGCGCATGGACAGCCGGCTGCGGGCGTTGGGGTACCGCGAGGTTGCGGTCGGCGAGGGTCATCCCTTCTTCCCGGCCGGAATGCTCCTTCGCGGGCACGAGTTTCATTACTCACAGCTTGAGGCCGCTGCGGCTTCGCAAGCCGGCCTTCGGCTTACGCTTGAGCTTCGCGCCCGCGGGCGCAGCGCCGCTGAAGGATACTGCCTGGGCCGCACGGTGGGCAGCTACGCCCACTTGCATCTCGGCTGCAACCCGCAGGCAGCCGAAAGCTTCGTCGAAGCGGTGGCCGCGGCGCGCCACGCCCACGCCGCGCGAGCCGGCATGGGGGACCATGGCTGAGACGCAAAACGGCGTAAGACGCAAAGGCCTTCGCACCGGCTTTACCACCGGCTCATGCGCCGCGGCGGCAGCCAAGGCTGCGGCACTGGCGCTGTTTGGCGCCGCGCCGGCTGCACAGGTCGAGATCGTGCTGCCCAACCGCCAGCACGCCCGCTTCAACGTTGCCCGTACCGCGGCCAGCGGAGCCGGCATGCTGTGCGCTGTCATCAAGGATGCCGGCGACGACCCGGACGCGACCCACGGCGCCGAGATTTGCGCTACGGTTTTCCCGGCCGACGCGGGGGTCATCCTGGAGGGCGGTCCCGGCGTGGGCCGCGTCACCCGGCCCGGACTCGGCATCGAGCCGGGCGAGCCGGACATCACGTCCACGCCTCGGCGCATGATAACCGGCGCGGTGAAGGAGGTGATCGCGGCGCATGGCCGGCCGGGCGCCCGCATAGTGATCTCCGTGCCAGGAGGAGAGGAGATCGCCGCCAAGACGCTTTTGGGGCGGCTCGGCGTGGTCGGCGGAATCGGCATCCTCGGCACCACGGGAATCGTGCGCCCTTACTCGACGGCGGCCTTTCGCGCCAGCATCACCCAGGCGATCGACGTTGCCCTGGCGGCCGGAGTCGGCGAGGTTGTGCTGACCACCGGCGGCCGTTCGGAGAAGTTCGCCCAGGGGTTGATTGCGCTGCCCGAGGTCGGCTTTGTGCAGATGGGCGATTTCGTAGGTTTTGCGATGCGCGAGGCGGGGCGCAAAGGGCTGCGCAAGGTGACGATCGTCGGCATGGTCGGCAAGCTCTCGAAGATCGCCGACGGCAAGAAAATGACCCACGCCGCAGGCTCCGAGGTGAACTGCGCGATGCTGGCCGAAATGGCGCGCACGCTGGGCGCCGCGCCGGAGGTGGTCGCGCAAATCGCCGCAGCCAACACCGCCCGCCACGTGCTCGACCTGGCCGCGGCGCACGGCCTTGCGGGACTGGCCGACCTGGTATGCCGGCGCGCGGCCGAGAACGCCCGCAGCTTTGCCGGCGACCATCCGCCGGCCGACGGCGTCGAGGTCATCCTCACCGATTTCGACGGCCGCCCGATCGGCCGCGCCCGCGCTTAAGGAGTAGGCGATGACCGAGGAGATGCGTCAGGTTACCGCGCGCGGCCGCGAGATCGAGCAGAGCAGCTTCGAGACGATCGACCGCGAAGCCGGCAGCCACGGCTTCGACGAGCGCCAGTGGCAAGTTGTGCGCCGCGTCATCCATGCCACCGCCGACTTCGAGTTCAAGGAGCTTACGGTTTTTCATTGCGACCCGATCGCCGCCGCCGCCAGGGCGCTGGCGCGCGGCGCGCCCATTGTGGTCGACGTCCAGATGATCGCGGCAGGGCTCAACCCCGACCGGCTCGCCGTGTTCGGCTCGAAGGTCTACTGCTTCATTTCGGATGCGGACGTTATCGCCGAGGCCAAGGCCCAGGGGCTCACCCGGGCGGTGGCTGCGATGCGCCGGGCGCGGGCGCTGCTCGACGGCGGTATCGTCGCCGTCGGCAACGCGCCGACCGCGCTTTTGGAGGTCGCCCGGATGGTGCGCGAGGAGGGGCTCAGGCCGGCGCTGGCGGTGGGTGTTCCGGTCGGCTTTGTCAATGCGCGCGAGTCGAAGGAGGAGTTGCTCTCGCTGGCTGTTCCCGCGGTTGTCACCCGGGGACGAAAAGGCGGCAGCACCATCGCGGTTGCGATACTGCACGCTTTGTTTGCGCTTGCCGAGCGGGCGGGAGCCGCCGCTTCGGCCAGGGGGCCGGCGGTGCGCGCCGAGGCGGGCATGGCCGAGTCGGCGGCGGCAGGCTGCGCAGCGGAGGCTGCGGTTAGCGTTGTCGGAATCGGCAACGACGGTCCGCCAGGGCTCTCGGCGCGAGCGGCGCGCGTGATAGCTGAGGCCGAGCTTCTCTGCGGCGGCGAGCGCCATCTGGGGTTTTTCCCCGAGCATCGGGCCGCGAAGTTTGTCATCCGCTCGAACCTCGCGGAGTTGGTGAGCGCGATCGAAGATGCGCGCGGCCGGCGCGTGGTTGTGCTGGCCTCGGGCGACCCGCTCTTCTTCGGTGTCGGCAGCTACCTCGTCAGGCGGCTTGGTAAGCAGCGAGTTGCCGTGATGCCGGCGCCGAGCGCGATGCAGGAAGCTTTCGCCCGGATTGGCGAACCCTGGGACGACGCAGTCTTGCTGAGCGTCCACGGCCGCAGCATGGACAACCTGGTCGAGAGCCTGCGCGGGCGGCGCAAGGCGGCTATCTTTACCGACCCGGTAAACTCGCCGCAGGCGATTGCACGCGCCCTCCTGGCGGCCGGCGTAAGCGGCTTTCGCGCTTACGTCTGCCAGGACCTTGGCGCTCCCAGCGAACGCGTCCAATCCTTCGGACTCGACCAACTGGCAAAGGCCGAGGGGCTGTCCGACCTTAACGTTCTCATCCTGCTGGAGGAGTCGAAGCCATGAAAACCTGGCAGCCGGGACTGCCCGACGAGCTTTTCTTTCAGCGCAAGCCGGAAAAGGGCCTGATAACCAAGGCCGAGATTCGTATCCTAAGCCTGGCTCGGATGGCGCTGGCGGCGGCCGACGTCGTGTGGGACATCGGCACCGGCTCCGGCGCCGTGGCGGTTGAGGCGGCGATGCTCGCTCCCGAAGGCCGAGTCTATGCGATCGAGAAAAATGCCGAAGACGTCGACATCGCGCGCAAGAACGTCGAGAAGTTCCGCCTGCACAACGTCGAGGTGATTCATGGCCGCGCTCCGCAGGCGCTCGCCCAGGTGCCGGACGACCCCGACGCTGTCTTCATCGGCGGAAGCGGCGGCGAGATGTCTGAGCTGGTGGGCGAGGTGATCGCCAGGATGCGCCCCCAAGCCCGGCTCGTCGTCAACGCCATCACGCTGGAAAACCTGGCCGCGGCCCAGCAGGCGCTTAGGCTAAGCGGCTATTCCTACGACGTTACGCTGGTGCAAATCGCCCGCAGCAAGCCGATCCTCGACTTGGTACGTTTCGAGGCGCTCAACCCGATCTTCATTTTGAGCACGGTCAAGGGCGGCGCAGCCGGCCAGGAAGGGCAACGGTCATGAATACCGACTACGGAACCTTCTACGGCGTCGGCGTTGGCCCGGGCGATCCCGAGCTGCTCACCCTTCGCGCCCATCGGCTGCTCGGCGCGGTTGACGTCATCTGCTATCCGGCGTGCAAGCCAGGCGCGTCCAGTTACGCCTTTCGAGTGGTCAAGGAGCTGATCGATCCCACCCGCCAGAGCGTCAAGGGGCTGGTCTTTCCGATGAGCCGTGACCTCTCGGCGCTCAAGCCCATCTGGCGCCAGTCGGCCGGCGCCATCGTGGAGGAGCTTCGGGCCGGCAAAAGCGTTGCCTTTATCACCGAGGGCGATCCGATGCTCTACTCGACGTTTCTTCATGTTTACCAGGTGATCGCCGAAGAGCAGCCGGGAATCGCTGTCGAGATCGTGCCCGGGGTATCGTCGATAAGCGCCGGCGCCGCCGCCGGCCGGATGGCAATTGCCCAGGGCGAGCAGCGTATCGCAATTATCCCGGCCACCTATCACGCCGAGCAAATCCGCGCCACGCTTGAGCGGTTTGACACGGTTGTCCTGATGAAGGTCGGGTCGGTCTTCGACCGGGTGCTCGACGTGCTGGAGGAGATGGGGTTGGCCGACAAAGCCCTGCTTTTCAGCCGGGTCGGCGCACGCAAGGGCTTTGTCACGCGCGAGGTGCGCGCCTGGCGAGGCCGACCGCTAGGCTACCTGACAACGCTCATGGTAGTGAAGGACCCCAACCCGTCATTTGAGCCGGAGGCCGGTGCGGAGGAACGGGAATGAGCCGCTTTAGCGCCGAGGAGTTAAGAGGAGTTTACCGGGCGGTGCTGACCCGGCGCGACGTCCGCGCCTTTCGCTCCGATCCCGTAGCGCAGCCGACGCTCGCCCGGCTGCTGCTGGCCGCCCATCACGGCCCCTCGGTCGGCTTCATGCAGCCGTGGAATTTCATCGTGATAACCGACCTGGCGCTAAAGCGCGAAATCCATGCGATGGTAGCGCGGGAGAAGGAACTGGCGGCTGCGGATTTTAGCGGTCCGCGGCGCGAAGTGTACGACCGGCTCAAGCTCGAGGGCATCCTGGAGGCGCCGGTTAACCTCTGCGTTACCTGCGATCCCGAGCGCTTCGGCCCCGGCGTCATCGGCCGTCATACGATCCGCGAGACCGACGTTTTCAGCGTATGCTGCGCGGTGCAGAATCTCTGGCTTGCGGCGCGGGCCGAAGGCCTGGGCGTGGGCTGGGTGAGCATCCTGCGCAACGATCTGCTGCGCGCGCTGCTCAAGATTCCCGAGCCGGTCTTCCCGGTGGCCTACCTCTGCATCGGCTACCCCGAGCGCTTTGCAAGCCGCCCCGAACTGGAAGAGATCGGCTGGGCGCCCCGGGTCGATCTCAAGGAGCTTATCTTCGCCAACGGCTGGGGCCGGCGCGACGGCGTTGAGGCCCTGGCCGAGGCGGCCGGCGCCGAGGACCTCTTGCGATGAAGGGCAAGGTCTACTTCATCGGCGCCGGTCCCGGCGACCCCGAGTTGCTGACGCTCAAGGCCAAGCGGCTGCTGGAAGCGGCCGACCTGGTGATCTATACCGGCTCGCTGCTCGGCGTGGGGCTCGTGGCCCGCGCCCGGCCGACGGCGGTCGTGCGCGACAGCGCGGAGCTCTACCTCGAACAGATCGTGGCGATGATGGTCGAGGCGGCCAGACGCGGCCAGCTTGTGGCCCGTCTGCATTCGGGAGACCCCACCGTGTTCGGCGCAATTCACGAGCAGTTGGTGGCGCTGGAGCGCGCCGGCGTGCCGTTTGAGATTGTGCCCGGCGTAAGCTCGGTGTTTGCCGCCGCCGCGGCGCTGGGCGCCGAGCTGACCGTGCCGGAAGTGGCGCAGACCGTCATCCTTACCCGCACCGAGGGGAGGACGCCGATGCCGCCGGGCGAGCAGCTCGAAGCGCTTGCCCGCCACGGGGCGACCATGGCCCTATATCTGAGCGCGGCGCTTATCGGCAAGGCGGCGCGCGCCCTGATGGCCGGCTACCCGGCCGATACGCCGGCGGCGGTCGTGGCCGACGCCAGCATGCCGAGCCAGCGGATCGTCACCGGCCCGCTCTCCGAGATAGCCGAGCGGGCGCGCAGCGCCGGAATCAAGGCCCAGGCGATGGTACTGGTGGGGCGGGCGCTCGACCCCGAAATACGGCGCACCGAGGCCGGCCGCCGCTCGCGGCTCTACGACCCCGGCTTTAGCCATAGCTTTCGGCGCGGAGCGACGACCCATGAGTAGGCGCCAGCGGCTGCGCCCGGGCGTCTACCTGGTCGGCGCCGGGCCGGGCGACCCGGAGCTGATAACCGTGCGCGGCCTCGAGTACTTGCGTCGCGCCGACGCGATCATCTACGACGACCTGGTTTCGCCCAGGCTTCTTAAACACGCCCGCCTCGAGGCCGAGCTGATTCATATCGGTCGCCGCCACACCGGCGAGCATCTCAGCCAGGCCGCAGTCAACGAGTTGATGGTCGCGCGATACCGGCGCGGGCGGGCGGTGGTGCGGCTTAAGGGCGGCGACCCGCTCATCTTCGGCCGTGGCGGGGAAGAGCTGAGTGCGCTGGCCGAGGCGGGTGTGCCCTTCGAGGTGGTGCCGGGCGTAAGCGCGGCGCTGGCCGCGGCGGCGCAAGCCGGCATCCCGCTGACCGATCGGCGATGCGCCTCGGTGGTGAGCTTCGTCACGGCCCATCAAGGCGACGGCAACGCGCGCGGCGTCGATTGGCAGGCCTTGGCGCGGCTTAAGGGCACGCTGGCCGTCTTCATGGGCGCGCGCCGGCTGGGCGCCGTGGTACGCCGCCTCTTGAGCGCCGGGCGCTCGCCTGAGGAGCCGGCGGCGATTGTCGCCTCGGCGACGACGCCGGACGAAAAGATCGTGCTCGCCAGGCTCGGCGACTTGGACCGGCTCGCCGAAGCGGCGAAAATCACCGCGCCGGCGCTCGCGCTTATCGGCCCGGTCGTCGGATTGCGCGCCGCAGCGCCTGCGTGCGCCGGCACCGCCGTGGAAGAGGACGGATTATGAACGAGATGAACCAAGCGCGAAAAGGACGGCTTTTCCTGATCGGCTTCGGGCCCGGCGCCCATGACCAACTCACCCTGCGCGCCCGCCAGGCAATCGCAGAGAGCGAGGTCGTCATCGGCTATACGACCTATATAAAGCTGATTGCCGAGATGCTCGCAGGCAAGGAGGTCATCCGCAAAGGCATGACCGAGGAACTTGACCGGGCCACCGAGGCCATCGAGCTGGCCCGCGCCGGACGGACCGTGGCGCTGGTTTCCAGCGGCGATATCGGCGTCTACGGGATGGCCGGTCCGACCTTCGAGTTGTTGCGCGAGCAGGGATGGAAGCCGGGGGAGAGCCCGCAAGTCGAGGTGATCGCCGGGGTGACGGCGCTAAGCTCCTGCGCCGCGCGCCTGGGCGCTCCGCTTACCCATGACTTTGCCGCGATAAGCCTTTCCGACCTGCTTACGCCCTGGCCGGTTATCGAGCGGCGGCTTGAGGCTGCGGGCCAGGGCGACTTCGTGATCGCGCTCTATAATCCCCAATCCAAGCGGCGTACCTGGCAGCTTAAGCGCACCCAGGAAATCCTGCTGCGCTATCGGGCGCCGGCAACGCCGGTGGGGATCGTCAAGAGCGCCTACCGCAAGCTCGAGAGCGTGGTGCTGACCGACCTCGAGCACATGACCGAGCACGAAGTCGGGATGCTGACGACCATCCTGGTGGGCAATTCCAACACGGTTGCCTTCGAAGGGATGATGCTCACCCCGCGCGGTTACACCAACAAGTACGACCTGGAAACCGGAGAAGCGCTGCCCGGCCAGCGGCCCGGGCTTTCGCTTAAGCTCGACCCTGCCGGCAAGCCCGAAAGCGCCGGTGCGCAGGGGCCGGAGGGCGAGGGATGACCCAGAGCGCGATTACGCTTACGCGCCAGGGGGTCGAGGTCTGCCGGCGAATCGAGGCGGCTTTTCCCGAGACGGTGGTTTTCGTCGCCGACAAGTACGACGCGCAGGCGCCCACTCACTGGCGGCGCTTTGACGGCAAGCTGCGGCCGCTTCTGGATGAGATTTTCGGCCGCTTCGAGGCGCATATCTTCGTCATGGCAACCGGGATCGTGGTGCGGGTGATTGCGCCCTACGTCAGCGACAAGCGGCTTGACCCGGCGGTCGTGGTGATCGACGTGACCGCGCGCTTCGCCGTAAGCCTGTGCTCGGGCCATCTCGGCGGCGCCAACGCGCTGGCCCGAAGCCTTGCCCAGGCGCTCGGGGCAACGCCGGTCATCACCACCGGCACCGACGTGAATGAGACCCTCTCGCCCGACTTGCTGGCCAAGGAACTGGGCGCCGAGATCGAGAACTGGCAGACGCTCAAGGTCGTAAGCGGCGCCCTGGTTGACGGCGAGCCGGTGGCGGTTTTCGCCGAGCCGTCGGTTAAGCTGCCCGATCTTACGCCGCTTGCCGAAAAGAAGGTCCGGGTGGTCGAGTCGCCCGAGGCGTTTGCCGAGGGCTTTCGCGCAGCCATCCTGCTGTCGCATCGGACGGATATTGCGCTGCCGGCCGGGATGCCCGTGCTGCTGATTAGGCCGCGCGACCTGGTGGTGGGCATCGGATGCGATCGCGGGGTTGCAGCCGACGAAATCGAAGCGGCTATCGCGCGGGTTTTTGCCGCGCGCGGGCTTAGCCGCCTGAGCATTCGGCAGCTTGCCACCTACGCGCTCAAGAAAGATGAGCCGGGGCTGGTCGAATTTGCCGCGCGCAATCGGCTTGAGCTGGCTTGGTTCGAAAAAGACGAGATCAACCGGCTCGCCGAGCGCATTCCCAATCCGTCAAAGACGGTCATGTCCTACGTCGGCGTGGCGGGCGTGGCTGAGCCGGCCGCGATGCTCGCCGCGGGCACCGACCGGCTGCTGGTGGAAAAAGTCAAATGCGAACGGGTCACCGTGGCGGTGGCGCTGGCAGGCGCCGAGGAGCTCAAGCGATGAGCGAAGCGCAGGCCGCGCCGGCCGGACCGCTGGAAGCGCTTATCGAGGAACTGGCCGGCCTGGAGGAGCTGCACCTGGTCGTCAACACCGGCGCCGCGGCGGTCGAGCTTCGCGGCAAGGCAAGCGCCCGGCGAGGGCCCCAGTGGCTTACGCTTGAGATGGCCGGAAGCCCGGACCATATCCATTTGCGCCGAAGCGAGATCGCGGCGGCCAGGCCGATGGCCTCGACCCGGGGCAACCGCGCGGTGCGGTTTTTCAGCGCCGACGGCCGGGCGCTGATGACGGTCTATCTTCCCGGCACGAGCCCGGAGCGCTCCGATTTCAAGCCGGAGCGCGCCCAGGCGCTCGACAGCGTTTTGCAAAGGCACCCCGGCGTGCTGGGTCCGGCGCTTTCGGCCGGAGAGTCTTCGTGAGCGACGTGAGCGACGGCACGCTGGTGCTGGTCGGCCACGGAAGCCGCGCTGGCGAGGCGAACAGGGAATTCCTTGCCTTTGCCGAAAAGCTGCGCCAGGCAACGGGCCTTGCGGTTGAGCCCGGCTTCGTTGAGCTGGCCGAGCCGACGCTGGCCGAGGCGCTTGACCGCGCGGCGCGCCTGTCCGCCGAGGTTGCGGTGGTGCCGTTTGTGCTGTTTGCCGCCGGCCACGTTAAGCTCGACCTGCCGCTTGAGATCGAGGCTGCACGCCGGCGCCATCCCGGCATGCGCTTTGCCCAAGCCGCGCCGCTCGGACTCCATCCCCGGCTGCTCGAGATCGCCGGCGAGCGGCTCGACGCCGCGCTGGACAAGCTTGGCGAGACGGGAGCCGCTGAGCGGGCGGTGCTGCTAGTTGGCCGCGGCTCCAGCGACCCCGACGCCAACAGCGAGGTGGCCAAGCTGGCGCGGCTGTTGTCCGAGGGCCGGGGATGCATGCTGGTTGAGGCCGCCTACTGCGGCGTGACCCGGCCGTCGGTGCCGGAGGGGCTGGAAAGGGTTGCGCGGCTTGGTGCGCGCGGGGTCGTCGTCCTGCCGCACCTGATTTTTGCCGGGGTGCTGGAGGCGCGGCTGCGCGACAACATCGCCGCGTTTCGCCGCGCCTTTCCGGGTATCGAGGCGGTGCTGGCCGACACGCTTGGCGGAGATCCGCGGCTTATCGAAGTTGTACTTGAGCGCCGCGGCGAGGCATTGGATGGCGCTGTTCGGATGAGCTGCGATCTCTGCAAGTACAAGGTCCGGCTTCCCGGCTTCGCCGATGAGCGTGGCGCCGAGAAGGCGCTCTTGCACGCCGCCCACCACACCGCCTCGAAGTAGCCCGCCCGGTAAAGCCGCCCCGCTCTGCCGCCCCGTTCCCTGGAGTCGCAATACCGCCCCGCGCTACAGTAGCAGCCGGGACAGAGCGAGCCGTGAACGCAACGGCGGTCGGGGTCCGGCCGGCGAAGCGAATGGAGCGGGCGGCGCCCAGGGGGCAGTGACGATGATTCTCTCGATGTCACTACGAAACTTCCGGTCGATTCGGGAGCAGAACGTCCGAATCGCGCCGATGACGGTGGTCTACGGCCCCAACGGCGCCGGCAAGTCGAGCCTCATCTACGCCCTGCTCACGCTCAAGAACATCGTCCTTAACCCGAATCAGCCGGTCGACGCGTTCTTCAACTACGGATGGCTCAACCTCGGCGGCTTCAAGCAGGTTGTCTTCGGCCACGACGAGAGAACCCCGGTTGCGCTCGGCGTGGAGCGAGCAGTGACCTGGCCGGACGGACTTGATCGCGACACCAGCTATAGCGTCACCCTGTGGCCGGGCCGAGGAGCATTTCGGCTGCGGGCCGGGCAGGCGATTCATGCCGACCTTCGGCTGGAGGTGAGCTTTCCCCATCCAGCTAGTATGCTCTTGCGCACCAAGTGGGAGCAGTACGACGCCATCAGCCACTGGAACGGCATCTTCGCACGGCTCGAGCAGAGGCCGGGCGCACCCCTTTTGGACGGCGCTGAGGACAGGCTAAACAACCTGAATGTCGCACTTAACACCTTGCCTGCCACGGTTGCCTCCGCCCAGGCCGTCCCGCTTCGCCGGGGCTTTTTCAAGCCCAGCTATGGAATGGTCCCGCTGACGCCCGTTGCTGTCAACGAGGACGAAATGGCGACCTACCTCGCCAACGAAAAGTACCTGCGCGACGAGGTGAGCGCCTATCTGGAAGAGATTGTCGAGAGAAGGTTTAGCGTAAACGTTACGCCCGGCACGGCGCTCTTTTCCCTGGACTGCTTTGACGCTCGCCGAAAGGTGAGCACCGAGCTGGTCAACGAGGGCTTCGGCACGAACCAGCTCGTTTACCTTCTGACCGTGGCGCTGCGCAAAGATGCGAGCGTAGTCTGCATCGAGGAGCCGGAAGTCCATCTCCATCCGACGGCGATTCGCCGCCTGGCCCGCGCGCTTTCGACGATCGCGAAAGAAAAGAACCGGTCATTTGTGATCTCCACGCACAGTGAACAGTTCGTGCTGGCGCTCCTCGCCATGGTGAAGGAAGGGAAGCTTGGGCATGACGAGGTTGCCTGCTACCTGGCGACAAAGCGCGACCGCGAGACACGCTTCGAACGGCAGCCGGTCGAGCCGACCGGCCAGATCAAGGGCGGCCTGTCTTCGTTCCTGGAAGGCGAGATGGAAGACCTACGCACCTTCCTTGGCGTCGCGGAGAACGGTGGGGAAGCCTCCGATGTCAAGCCGCCGGATCGTGCTGAATGAATGGGTCCTGCACGATCTGGCGGGCCAGAAAGGCGAAGCGAGGCAAAGACAAGCCGAAAGCCTGCTCGACAAGCTCGGAGCCGAATCCGGCATGCTTGCCGTTTGGAGGGGCAGCCCTTGGATGAGCAAGTTCGCCCTGTTTACCAACCGCGCCGCGGGGCCGGGCCCACACCTGCTCTTGAAGAGCCTGGCGAATTTAGTCTACGACTCGGCCCGCTGCCACATCCTCGAGAACGACCAGGTGCTGCGGCTTCCGCCTGAGTCGGCGGAGAAGCTGCCTAGTGATGATATTTACCTGGTCGAAACCTACTTGGCAGCCAAAGCCGACCTGCTGGTAACCGAGGACGCCAGGCTGCTCGCCGCGCTGCACGCGCATTGCCCTGACGTTAAGGTGCAAACGCGAGATGATTTCATGCGCGACCTCGGAATTCGCGCCTGAACTCCGGCGCACCTCCGCGCGGGAACGCGGTCGTACGCCACGCCCGGCGTAGAGACTGGCCGCTAAACGAGCGGCGTCCGATGCACTAACCTGGAACGGCCCGCGCCTCTCTCTTGCGAACTCGGAAGCTTTGGCGCCTTAACAACGTCACTTCGCCTGCGGGGCGGACTTTGCGCGCGGCGTCAGGCGCACCACGAAGAACTTCTCAAGCTCTGCCACCGTAACCCGCGCGGGGTCAACGGCGTGCGGGTCGTGTTTCGGCAGCGCCGCAACGAAGCGGCCGCTGCCGTGACGCCTGCCCCGGCAGCGGCATCGGCAGCGATGCTCCCAGGCCAATTCGCAGGCCTGCGCGGCTCGAAAAGACAGCGCTCGCTCGCTCACGATCGCGCCTGGCCGGCGCTTTTACGGGGGCCAGGCCGGCTGCTCATGCGGCCGGCGCAGCCTGCTCGGCCTGCGACTTTTTCTCGGGCTCCGCTTCCTGGGAGCAGCAGCAGCGGCATCGACCGTGGCGCCTTCCAAGCGGCTGGGCGGCGAGCCTTCCGCGCAGGTCATGGACCAAGCCCTTAAGTTCTTCGAGCAGTTCGTCAGTGGCCATCGCATTTACCTCGAGCTTCAATATAGCGACGATCCTGGTGGCGCACAAGCCTTGTGTGCCAGGCAGCGCGCAGCGCAACCGAATTTTCATTTAAGAGGCGCGCCCGACCGGGCCGAGCCAGCAGTTGCCCCGCCTGGGCGGGGCGGCCAGGCGGGTCGCTACTTTGGTGGAGTCATGTAGCGGGTGAAGAGGGCGCGGATGCGCTGGCGACGCACCCGGAGTTCGTCGAGCAGCAGGGCGCCGGCGTTCGGCCCGTCGTAGCCCATCCGGCGGGCCAGCGGCGCCAGCGCCTCGGGATCGGCAGGCACGGCCCAGGCCGGCTGGTCGTGTTCCATGCGCAATCGGTTCTCCAACCGGGCCAGGAAATCGTAGTCGGGGCAGAGCGTCTCGGCATCCTCGGGGGTTATCAGGCCGGCGCGGGCCGCGGCGGCGATCAGGTCGGCTGTCCGGCGTGGGCTCTCGGCTTTAAGCTTGGGGCCGGCGCGCAGCGCCATCGTCTGGGCCAAAAACTCGACGTCGACCAGCCCGCCCGGTCCTTGCTTGATGTTGAGCCGGCGGCCGGTTTCGCGGCCCAGCTCGCGCTGCATCCGCATCCGCATCGCGGCGATCTCGGCCACGCCTGCCGCGTCAAGGCCGGGACCGAAGACGAAGTCGCGGCGCGCCGCCTCGACCAGCTCCGCCAGCGCGGCGCTGCCGGCAACGACCCTGCCGCGCACCAGTGCCTGTCGCTCCCACAGGGCCGAGCTTTGCCGATGATAGTTGCAAAATCCCTCCAGCGAGGTCACCAGCGGACCGGCGTTGCCGGAAGGCCGAAGCCTGAGGTCGAGCCGGTAGGCGTAGCCCTCGCGCGTTGGGGTCTCCAGGGACGCGATGAGCCTCTGGGCGACGCGGGCGGCCTGCTGCCCTGCGCTTAGGCTTTCCTCCGGGTCGCGGTAGACGAAGATCAGGTCGAGGTCCGAGTTGTAGGTCATCTCGCCGGCGCCGAGCCGTCCCATGGCGAGCACGCAGATTTCGAAGCCGGCGGGCAGGGGCTCACGCTCGGCGGTTTTGGCCAGCGTCATAGCCAGGGCGGCCTTTAGCACCTCTTCGGCAAGCAGCGTGAGTTCCCGCTGGGTGCCGGCGAGCGCCAGCGCGCCGGCCAAGTCGGCAATCGCGATGCGCAGAAACTCCTGGTGGCGAAAGGCCCGCAGCGCGTCCAGCCGCTCCTCGCTCTCGGTGCAGGCGGCAAGCAGGGCCGCCAACTCGTCGGCAAGTTCCTCTCTTTGCCGGCGCGGCCAGGCAAGGTCGGAGCGCAAAAGCGTGTCGAGCATCTCGGGATGCCGGATGAAGAGCCCGGAGAGATAAGCGCTCGAGGCGAAAAGCCGCATCAGGGCCGCCCGCGTGGCCGCTTGTTCCTCCATCAGCGAAAGGAAAGAGCTGCGGGCACCAACTGCGGCGACAAACGCGGCCAGATTGCGCAGCGCAAGGTCGGGGTCGGGTAGCCGCGCCGCCTCGTCGAGCAGCGTCGGCCCAAGCCGGGTTAACAGCTCGCGCCGGCGCGGGCCGGCAATCGCGCTTGCCGGACCTCGCGCAAGCAGCATCAAATGCTCCGCGCTCTCTTCCGGCCGGGCAAAGCCGAGCCGGCCAAGGGCCAAGGCCGCCTGCTCGGGCTCAAGCGCCGTCTCCCAGGCGGCCGCGGCGGCCTGGGAGACGGAGGCCGGCGGCAGCTCGCTGCGCGCCAGCATCTGGGCAAACTCGTCGGCGATAAGCCTGCGCCGGCGCTCAAGCTCGCTCACAAAACGTTCGAGCGCCCGGCCGTCGTTGCCGTAGCCGAGCCGGCCGGCCAACGCCCGCATGCCCTTCTCGGTTTTCGGCAGCGAATGGGTCTGAAGGCCGGCCGCGGCCTGCAGCTTGTGCTCGACGTTGCGCAGAAAGAGGTAGGCTTCGCCGAGCCGTTGGGCGAGGCCGGCGTCCAGGTAGCCCAGGCGCGAAAGCCGCTCGAAGGCCTCGACCGTGCCGCGACAGCGCAGCCGCGGGTCGCGCCCGGCGTAAACCAGCACCAGCGCCTGGGCGATGAACTCGACTTCCCGGATGCCGCCGTAGCCGAGCTTGATGTTCTGCGCCTTGAGTTCGGGCCGGCGCAGCTCGGTTTCGATCCGCCGCTTCATCGCCCGCAGTTGGCGCATCATGTCGAAGTCGAGGTAGCGCCGGTAGACAAACGGTGCCAGCTCGCGCAAAAGCCGCTCGCCCAGCTCCCGCGCGCCAGCCAGCGGGCGCGCCCGCAAGAGCGCCGCGCGCTCCCAGGTCTGGCCCAGGCTTTGGTAGAAGCCGAGCGCGCCCTCCAGCGAGGCGGCCAGATGGGCGTTGCGGCCCCCCGGACGAAGCCGCAAATCGACGCGCAGGCACTCGGCCGCGAGCAGCTCCGTTACCGTTTCGGCAAGCCGCACGGCCGCCGGCAACAACTGCTCCGGCTGCGGCCCGTCGTAAAGGTAGAACAGGTCGACGTCGGAGCTTAAGTTGAGTTCCTCAGCGCCAAGCTTGCCCATCGCCATGACGCAGAACTTAAGCGCGGGCGGGCGCGTAAGCCCCACCAGACGGACGGCAGCGCCGAGCGCAGAAGCGATGGCCGCCTCGGCCAGGCGCGACATCCGAAGCATCGTTTGCCCGACGCCGGCGCCGCCCACGAGGTCGGCGATCGCGATTTCGGCCCATACCCGCCGCTTGGCTGCGCCCAGGATTCGCCCCGCCTCTTCCTTGTTCGGCGCCGAGGCCAGCGCTTCGGCGTTCGCAACCAAGCCGAAGCCGGCGTGGCCGGCGCGCGCGGCGCGGAAAAAGTCAAGCCACTGATGCCCGGCCGCTTTGAGTTCCCGCACCACCGGCTGCGAGGCGCCCAGGCAGAAGACCAGATCGCGCGCCAGCGAAGGGTCGCGCAAGGCCTCGGCCAGCCTCTGCGGGAAACTCTCCGCCAGCTCGACAAGCCCAACGAGCGCCGGCCGCTCGGCGGGCGCCGCCTGCCTGACCAGCTCGCGGGCGCGGGCGGCCGCCGGTTCGTCGGCCAGGTGATAGGCAAGCGCGTGCGACAACTCGGGCAGAAGAGCCTGGGCCTTGGCTTTGGCGTCCACCGCATCCTTAAGTGTATAACAAAGGCGGGAGCCCGCGCGGCGCCTGGCGGGGCGAGCGCCGAGCGCGCCGCGCCGTCGCCGCGGAATTTGGGGTTTGTTGACGCTCAACATGCTAGACTTTGTTGGGCGCCGGGGCGGGCGGCAGGTTGCCTGCCGGATTGGCGCCCGGAAGATTGACACGGCCCAGAGGCTCTCTTGCCCGACGAAGCTACCGCGCAAGCGCCGCCGACCGAGAGTTTGAGAGTCCTTATCGCGGACGACGAACCGCTGATGCTGGAAAACTGCCGGCGCGCGCTCGAGGCCGACGGCTACGCCTGCGCGCTGGCGCTTGACGCCGAGCAGGCGGTCTCGATGCTGGAGGCGGACGCGCCCGACATCCTGCTGAGCGATCTGCGGATGCCGGGCGGCGACGGGATGTGGCTGCTCGAGCGCTCGCGCAGTCTGGACCCGATGCGGCCGGTGATCATTTTTACCGGCTTTGCGACGATCGAGTCGGCGGTTTCTGCGGTCAAAGCGGGCGCTTTCGATTACCTGGCCAAGCCGTTTTCCGCCGACCAGCTCCGGCTGGCGGTGCGCCGGGCGGCCGAGCAGCGCCGGCTGCTGCTGGAGAATCTGCATCTGCGCGAGCAGCTTCACGGCGCCTACGGCTTAGAGCAAATCGTGGGCAAAAGCGCGGCGCTCAAGGCGGCGCTCGAGATCGTGCGCAAGGTGGCGCGCTCGAGCGCCAACGTGCTTATCCTGGGCGAATCGGGAACTGGCAAGGAGCTGGTCGCCCGGGCGATTCACACCAACAGCGGGCGCGCGGCGCATGCCTTCGTTGCGATTGACTGCGCCGTGTTGCCGGAAAACCTGCTTGAATCGGAATTGTTCGGCTACGAGCGCGGCGCCTTTACCGGAGCGGTAAGCGCCAAGCCGGGACTCTTCGAGCTGGCCCACCGGGGCACGCTTTTTCTCGACGAGGTGGGCGACCTGCCGCTTTCGCTGCAGGCCAAGCTTTTGCGGGTGCTGCAGGAGCGGCGCACCCGGCGCCTGGGCGGCGTGCGCGAGACCGAGCTTGAGCTGCGGGTGGTGGCCGCCACCAATTGCGACCTGCGCCGGCAAATCGGCGCCGGCCGCTTCCGCGAAGACCTCTTTTATCGCCTGCAGGTGGTTGATATCGTGCTGCCGCCGCTGCGCGAGCGGCCGGGCGACGTAAAGCTTCTGGCGCAGACTTTTCTGGCCCGCTACGGGAAGAGCGGCGAACAGTGGGTGCGCGGTTTCGAGCCGCAGGCGATGGCCGCGCTGGAGGCTTACACCTGGCCGGGCAACGTGCGCGAGCTGCAAAACGTCATCGAGCGCGCCTGCGCCCTGGCGTGCGGCGAAACCATCGGACTCGACGACCTGCCCGCCTACCTGCGCGCTGCGCCTTCTTCCCGCGACGAACTCTCCGCACCTCCGTTCTGGCCGACCCTCAAGGAGGCCCGCCGGCGCTGGCTCGAAGACCTGGACGCCGCCTACCTGCGCGCGGTGCTCGAGAAGGAGCACGGCAATGTCTCGCAAGCCGCGCGCACGGCCGGAGTCGACCGCAAAACGATCCGCCGCCTGCTTAACCGCCAAAAAGCGGAGCACACCGGCGGTGCGGAGCCGGAGGACGCTGACTGAGCACCGAACAGATGCGGCCTCCGTCCTCGCCTCGCCCGCCCCACGGGAAAGAGCCGCCCTGAGCCAGCCGAAGAGCCGCGCAGTGCCCCTCGCTGCGCGGGCGAGGGTGCCGGCGGCGCGCCGCAGGTGAGCGGTGCTGCAACAGCCGGAACAAGCAACCTTAGCCAGCCCGCGCATCTGCGCGGGCCGACAAGGACCCCCTCTGAATCTCCCCCTAACAGGGGGCGAAATTCAGAGTGGCACGCCCAAGTCCTCGCCTCGCCCGCCCCGCGGGAGAGAGCCTGCCCCCAGGCGAAGCCGAAGGGCCAAGAGCGGGGCTCAAGGAGACTTGTTGAACAGAGAGGACCTAGGACGCTACCCAAGCTTGTGCAGAGTTTAGCTCGAGCTGCCGGACAGTGCTTTGTTTACGGCCTCGAGCAGCCGCGCGTTGGAAAAAGGCTTGGTCAGGTACTCGCAGGCCCCCGCCTTCAGCGCCGCCTCGGCAACCGCCGGCGAGGAGAACGCGGTCATCAGGATGACCCGGGTCTCGGGATGGTGCAGCCGGGCGTAGCGCGTTATCTCCAAACCGTCGGGCG
Source organism: Deltaproteobacteria bacterium (assembly GCA_021794015.1). Classification (GTDB taxonomy): domain Bacteria; phylum Desulfobacterota; class Binatia; order Binatales; family Binataceae; genus JAJYRQ01. The sequence continues at coordinate 31,351 of JAJYRQ010000004.1, forward strand.
GAGGAAGGTAGAGATCGAGCACCGCAACCTGCGGCGCCTCGGCGGCAAGCAGCTTGAGCGCGGTCGGTCCGTCGTTAGCCACGCTGCAATCGTAACCCGCGCCCTTGAGCACCCGGGCGAAGGTTTCGCTCAGCGAAGCTTCGTCGTCCACCACCAACACCTTGGCTGCGCTCACGTTCTCCCGCCGGCCTGGCGCCCGGCGGCCAGGTCATAGACGCGCGCCCCGGCCGAGACCTCCGAGCCGTCGGCGACGCCCTCGCGGTCGTCCTGGGCTGCGGGCAGGACGACGACAAAGCGCGCGCCGCCTCCGGGCTGGGACTGTGCCGCGATGCTGCCGCCGTGCTCCTGCGCGATACGCCGGCAGAGCCACAGCCCGAGCCCGGTGCCGTCCGGCTTCGAGGTGTAGAAAAGCTGGAACAAGCGTCCCATCGCTTCCGGCGCGATCCCCGGGCCGTCGTCGGCCACCGACACACGAACCCGCGCCGGCTGGCCGCGCTCCCAGCCGGTCTCCAAGGTCACCGTGCCGTTGCCGTTGGTAGCGTCCCGCGCGTTCATCAAAAGGTTGACCAGAACTTCCTGCAGCGCCGTGCGCTCGCCGCGCACCGGCTTAAGTCCGGCAGTCAGGCTGTACGCAATCCTGATGCCGTCGCGTTTGAACTGGTCGCCCAGCAGCGCCGCCACCTCCTTGACCAGGTCGTTGATCGAGATAAGCTGCAGTGTGCCACGGCGCTGCGCGCCAAAAGCAAGGAGGTCCTGTACCAGCCTGCTTGCGCGCAGCGCGCTGTCCCGCACCGCCTTTAAGTCCTCGAGCAGCGAGGGTTGCATTGTTTCAGGTTTGTTTTCCGCCATTATCAGCTCGATCCGGCCGGCGATGATTGCCAATGGATTGTTGAGCTGGTGGGCGATGCCCGCGGCCACCGCGCCGAGCGCGCTCAGCGCCTCCGTGCGCCGCATCTGGCGCGCAATTCTCATCCGCTCGCTGATGTCGACCACCGAGGCGACCACCAAGCTGCCTTGTCGCCGCGCAAGGTAGGTGAGGCCGATCTCGACGGGAAACTCCGAGCCGTCTTTGCGCCGCGCAAGCTGCTCGACGCCTTGGCCCAGGGGGCGCGTGCGCGCCGCCTGCATGAACTCGGCGCGGTGGCGGACGTGCGCGCTGCGCGCGCGTTCGGGAACCAGCACTTCCATCGGCTGGCCGCAGATTTCCGCCCTATGGTAGCCGAAAAGCTCTTCAGCCTTGGGGTTGAAGCCGGCGATCCTGCCTTGTTCGTCGACAACGACGAGAGCTACGGCGGCGGCCTCGAAGTATCCCCGCGCCGCCGCGCGCGCTTGGCGCCGCGCTGCGCATCGGTTCCACAGCCCGCTTAGCCACGACATAGGCATCCCTCCCGCGCTCTCTTCGCGCCGGCCTCGGGGGCGTCAACAGCGCTAATAGGGTTAGCACTTTTCGGCTAGCGCGTCTAATGTCGGCGGTTGCCGCGGCGGGACGTTCGAGTCCCAGGTGGGACTTCGGTTCCCCAGACCGAGGCTGGCTGCGAAGGCCAGCCGGGCTGCGCAGCGATTCGCGGCGGCTTTTTAAAGCCCTTCGGGCAGGGCCGGGCATGGATCGCGCTGGGCATGACGGTTGCTCATGAAAACCAAGCTGACTTTTGAGCCACGACTGCGAGGAGGTGCAAAAATGATCGCGCGCTGGGAACGACAGGCGCTGCTTGGGGGCGTGCTTGCCCTTGTACTGTTGTTCGCGGGTCCGGTGCTGCTCGATGCGCAGGAAAAGCCGGCCGCCGGCAATGCCATTTCGGTGAGCGGGTCGGACCCCGCCAAGCCGAGTAACGCCGACGTGCGCGCGCTTAGGCGGGAGATCGAGCGGATGCGCCGGCACGAGGCGGCGGAACGCAAGAAGGTCGAGGCCCTCGAGCGAAGGCTCGACGAGTTGGAAAGCCGCAAGGCGGCCGCGGCGCCCGCGGCGCCGGCCGGCGCGGCCGCGGGCGTCTCAGGCGCGGGCGCAGCCCTGACGGCCGCGGCGCCGGGCGCGGGCGGCACGCAAGGGCCGAGCTTGCAGAGTCTTCAGCAGCAGGTCAGTCAGCTTCAGACGAAAGTTTCGGGGCTGGCCAGCGGCGGCAAGTCGATCGGCAGCATGCTCTCAAGCTACCTTGGCACGCACCAGTTCACGTTTGTGGGCGACGCGGCGTTCGATTTCATTTACGACAAGGGACAGAACACGCTGGGTGCGTCGAACAATACCTACGCGATCCATTTCGCGCCGATCGTGCTTTACAACCTGAACGACTGGGTGCTGTTTGAGGGCGCGATGTCGGCCAACGACGGCGGCGAGGGCTTTGGTGCGATCTTCTACCACATGCCGGTGGCCGATGCGCAAATCTTCCTGAACCCGTACCTGGAGTTGGTGGCCGGCATTTTCGACCAGCCCTTCGGCGAGTTCTACGAGGATTACAGTGCGTCGTGGGTCAACCGGTTCATCACGGCGCCGCTGCCGTACGGGGCCAATCCGCTGGTGCCGCCCACCGAAATCGGCCTTCAGCTTCGCGGCGGCTACAACTGGGGCGGGATCGGGCAGAATGTCGATTACACGGTCTGGACCGGCAACGGCGCCACCTTCATGAGTTTCCCCAGCGTGGTGCCCGGCGACGTCATGAACGGCCAGACCAACATCAAGGTGCAGAGCAACGGACCGTCATTCGGCGGGCGCTTCAGGTTCTACCCGCTGCCGGTGGATTCCCCCCTCGGCTATCTGGAGTTGGGCGCCTCGAGCTATGACAGCAAGTGGCTGGACCACTTGTGGATGTACACTTGGGGAGTTGACTTCGCCTGGCATCTGGGCAATCTCCAGGCGCGCGGCGAGTTTCTCGAGATGTACCAGCAGATGCCGGCCGGGATCGGCCGCGGCTTTCGCCAGGGCTGGTGGGTTGAGACTGGCTATTTCTTGAATGGCTACCGGCTTCCTCTGGCCAGCGACGAAATCAACCGGCAGTTCCAGAAGCTTGAGCTGCTGGCGCGGTACACGGGCATCAACCAGGGCACGATCAACAGCGCGGCAGTGCCGGCCGCCGGCATATCGGCGCTGGGCTTCGGCTTCAACGGCTCGCCGGCAATCTTCACGCCTTACCCGCGCGAGGTTGCGCTGGGGGTCGATTACTGGATCGCGCCGTCGATTGTCTGGCAGACCGAGGTTGACTTCGAGCTGCCGGCTGCAGGCGGCAGCTTCAGCAACGTGGGCGGTGTGCCGCTGGCGCTTGCCGCCGTGGGCGCCGCGCCGAACGACCGCGCGGTGTTGACCCAGTTCGCGATCGGCTTCTAATCCCGGCGGGAGCGTTGGAGAGGCAAATCATGGCAACGAACAGGAAAAAAATCCTCGCCGCGCTGGCGCTGGCCGTCGCGGTTGGTTCGGCCTGGCTGCGGCCCGGTGCGGCGGCGGCCCAGGCCATGACACAGAGCCAAAGGCAGCAGCTCTTCCTGCGCGGCGCGCAGCTCTGGCCGGTCAAGTGCATGCAGTGCCACAACGCCCGCCCGGGCGGCGAATTCACCCCCGAGCAGTGGAAGGCGATCGTGATGCACATGCGGACGCTGGCCAATCTGCCGCCCGAAGACGCCCAAGCGGTGCTGGAATACCTCAAGGGCGGGCGTTAATCTGTTAACCTAACCGCCGAAGCCAGAGAACGCCGGGCGCTAGTTGCGGTTCGCGCCCGGCGTTGGCGCGCCGGAGTCTCTGCAGTGTGAAGCAAAGGAGGAGTTGAGCATGCGAAAGTTGCCTCTGACCCCGCTCGCCGCGGCGGCCCTGGCCGTGGTAACGCTACTGGGCGTGCTGGCGAGGCCGGCCGCGGCGCAGCCGGCCTCGATGCTCTTCACGATGTTTTGCGCGCGCTGCCACGGCGCCACCGGCCACGGCGATGGCGACGACGCCGCCTCGCTGAGCACTAAGCCGCAGGACTTTCATGACTGCGCGGCAATGGCCAAGAAGCCGGACGACCAGCTCTTTAACGCCGTCAAGGGCGGCGGAACGTCGGTCGGCCTGCCTTCCGACATGCCGGCCTGGGGCACCGGCCTCAACGACCAACAGATTCACGACCTGGTTGCTTACGTAAGAGGCTTCTGCAAGTAAGAGGCTGTCTTAAGGGCACCGCTGCCTGTCGGCGCGGCCGGCGCTGGCCGAGTGCGCGCGGGAAAAGAAATGACAACGTCAGAAACCGACCGTCGAGGCTTCCTGCGCGCAGCGGCGGGCAGCGCGCTGGCGCTGACCGTGGGTGGCATGACGATTGGGCTGTTCGCTCGGGCCGAGGAAGCAAAGCGCGGGGCGCGCCAAGCCGAGCCGCAGCCGGCGCGCGCCGGCGCCGTGGTGATCGCCGACCCGAGCCGGATTCCGCCGCCGATCCGGCGCGGCCATCCCGTCCATCACGAGATAACGCTGGAAGTTGAGGAAATCGTAAGCGAGATCGCGCCGGGCGCGCGTTTTCGCTTCCAGACCTTCGGCGGGCAGGTGCCGGGTCCGATGCTGCGCGTCAGGCGCGGCGACACGATTGCCTTTACCCTGAAGAACCCCGCGCGCAACGTCCTGCTGCACAGCATCGACATGCATGCGATCTACGGCACCGGTGGCGGCGCGGCGGCGACCGCGGTTTTGCCCGGCAGCGCCAAGAGCATCGTTTTCAAGGCCGCTTACCCCGGCTTTTTCATCTACCACTGCGCGGTGCCCGAGATGGACATGCACATCGCCAGCGGCATGTACGGCGCAATCCTGGTCGAGCCCGAGCGTGGGCTGGCTCATGTCGACCGGGAGTTTTACCTGGGCCAGAACGAGGTCTACACGGTCGAGCCGTTCGGCACAAAGGGGCAGCACAAGTTCGACCAGGACGCGATGGTGCGGGAGCAGCCGACCTACGTGCTCTTGAACGGCGCGGCTAACGCGCTGACGGTGGAGCGAGGGCGGCCGATGCGGGCCAAGGTCGGAGAGACGGTGCGGGTCTTTCTGGTCAACGGCGGCCCCAATCTTTTGTCGAGCTTTCATCCGATTGGCAACGTCTGGTCGCGGGCCTGGCCGCAGGGCGCGCTGGCCAACCGGCCGCTGCGTTACGTCCAGACGCAGCCGGTTGCGCCCGGCTCGACGTTTGTGGGCGAGATGGAGCTGCCGCTGGCCGAGACGATAAAGCTGGTTGACCATGCGCTCTCCCGGGTGCTGCACCAGGGGCTTTTGGCCGAGATCGTGGTTGCCGGCAAGGATGATCCGTCGATCTTCAAGGCCGGCCGCTGACCGCGCCGGCGGGCCGCGCCAGCGCTGACGCTCCGTTGTGAAACGACACGGTTCCAACACGCAGGGTGGCGCTCCCTCAAAGCCGCATCGGCCGCGCCATGGCGCCCGCCAGCCTGAGCGGTTCGACCCGGCTCATGCGGCGCTGCTCGACGATCCCGAGCGGTTCGACTACCTTCCGCCCAAGCGGGTTATTGAGCTGCTGGACCCCCCGGCCGGGGCTCTCGTCGTCGACTACGGCGCCGGCACCGGGACCTACGCTATCGCCATTGCACGGGCGCGTCCCGACGTGACCGTGGTCGCCTACGACGAGCAGCCGCAAATGCTTAAGCGGCTAGCCGCCAAGCCCGAAGCGAGCCTGCCAAACCTGCGCATGGCGGCACCCGAGCAGTTCGCCGAGCTTAGGGGCCGCTGCGAGCGCGTGCTGGCGCTCAACGTGCTGCACGAGCTTGGCGACCGGGCCCTTAAGGAGCTCGCCGCGCTGCCCTCGGCGGCGGGCTTCGTGCTGCTGATCGACTGGAATGCGGGGGTTGAGCGGCCGGTCGGTCCGCCGCGCGAGCACACCTACGATAGCCGAGAAGCGCTGCAGCGGCTGCAAGCGGTCGGCCTTAGGGTGGAGGAACTTAAGCCGATGCGCTATCACTTCGTACTGCGCGCGCGGGGCTGAAGGGCGCCCGGCCGGTCAAGGCCGGCTGCTACGCTGTACGGCTCGGCCGGGGCAAGCTCGGCGCGAGAACGGGTAATTGAGGCGGGGAAATCGCCAGCCGGCGGAGTTGGCCGTTCCCGCAGGCGCTGTCTTAGGCAGCCGCGATGAGTCGAAGGGCACTCGAGGAGCTCAACCGTCTTATCCGGGAGAACCGGGTTGCCGATTACTCCTCGCCTAACCTGGCCCTGGGGATGCGCCCGGTGCGCTTCGCTCCGGGCAGCGCATCATGGGTGTGGCCGGAGCAGCCGGCGGCGGCGCTCAATCCGTTCGGTACGCTGCAAGGCGGCTACCTGGCGCTGTTTGTCGACGAACTGTTATCGACGGCGATCGGCTCGGTGCTGGAGACGGGCGAGTTGGCGCTCACCGCCGAGGTGAAGCTTTGTTACCTGCGCGGGCTTTCGCCGGGCCGGCTCGAAGGCGAGGCCAGGGTTGTGCGGCGCAGCCGAACGCTGGCTTTTCTGGAGGCCGTGGTGACGGGGCCCGACGGCAAGCCGGCGGTCAGCGCAAGCTCGACCTGGGCCATTTTGCGCGCCGCAGAGGAGCGGCGTTAGGGCGGCTTTGCGCGCAGCAGCCGAAGCTGTAATGCTGCCCGGAGCAGGAGAGCGCTGCAGGCGCAAGCGCGGGCGAACAGGGAAGAGCAGGTAAGGGCTGTGGCATTGCAAGGCGCGACGGCGAGTCTTGGTGTGATCGACTTTCAGGAAATGGCCGGGCGGGTGCTGGCAGGGGCCGAACTCGACCGCGCCGAGGCGCACGCCATCCTGAACTGCCCGGATGAGCGGCTGGATGAGCTGCTTAAGGCGACGCGCAAGGTGCGCGAGGCGGTCTTCGGCCGGCGAGTCAAGGTCTGTCTTTTGCGCAACGCCCAGAGCGGTATCTGCTCTGAGGACTGCCACTACTGCTCGCAGTCGCGCATCTCGCGGGCGAGCATCCCGGTATACCGGATGCAGAGCGTGGCGCTCCTGCTCGAGGGAGCGCGCCAGGCGGTCGAGACCGGCGCGCGGCGCTACTGCATGGTTTGCAGCATGCGCGGACCGCGTGCGCGCGAGGTCGAGCATCTGGCCGAGGCTTGCGAGCGCATACGAAGCGAATTCCCGCGCCTCGAGCTTTGTCTCTCGCTCGGCCTGATGACCTTCGAGCAAGCCTCTGAACTCAAGCGCGCCGGCGCCGGTTGGATCAACCATAATCTCAATACCAGCCGGAGGTTCTATCCTGAAATCTGCACCACCCACACCTGGGACGACCGCGTGGCGACGATTCAAAACGTTCGCCGGGCCGGGCTGGCCACCTGCTCGGGGGGGATCGTAGGCATGGGCGAGAGCGACGAGGACATCCTCGACCTTGGCTACGCCGCGCGCCGGCTGCGGATCGACTCGGTGCCGGTGAACTTTCTTCACCCGATTGCGGGCACGCCGCTGGGCGGCCTGCACGCGCTCACGCCGGAGCGCTGTCTCAAGGTTGCCTGCCTGTTGCGCATGCTTAATCCGACCAGCGAGGTGCGGGCGGCAGGCGGCCGGGAGTTGAACGTCGGTCCGCGCCAGGCCGAGCTTTTCGACGCCGTTAATTCGGTCTTCGTCAACGGGTACCTGACTACGCCGGGATGGGACCATGCACGCACGCGAGAGCTGATCGAGCGGGCCGGGTTCGAGGTGGAAGCGCCGGCTTGAGCCGGGCGCCGGCTGGCGCTCTGCCGGCTAGTTCCGCTGCCGAGCCAAGAGACGGAGCGCGGCTTGGTAGTCCTCCGGCGTGTTGACGTTGAAGAAGCTCAAGAGTTCGGGGTCGAGCGCGCGCAGTTCGGCCTCTGCCACGTGCCGTGCGCTGCAGTTGGCGGCGATAGCCGACATCCGGGTCTCGCCCTTGGCAACTATCCGGCCGATCAGCGCGCCGACCACTCGCGGCGCGTAAGCCGCGTGCAGCGGCTCAGGACGGCCGCCGACTACCGGAACGACCGCGTCGTAGGGGTCGAGCAGTGCGCATAGACGGCGCGCAAGCTCAGGGCTGACAAAGGGCAGGTCGCAGGAGCAGGCGAACACAGCGTCGTTGCCGGCTTGGTCGAGACCCAGCTTCAGGGCCGCCAGCGGTCCCGGAAAAGGGTTTGCGTCCTCGACTACGCGCGCGCTGGCAACAAGCGGCTGTAACAGAGATGCCTGGCCCGCCCCCGCGACAACGATTATCTCGGCAAAGGCGCCACTAAGGCGCGTGGCCACCCGGGCGACCAACGGCGGGCCGCCAAACGGCAGCAGCGCCTTGAGTTGGCCCATACGCGAGCTTCGCCCGCCGGCCAGCACTACCGCGCTAAACTGCTTTTCGGTTTGCGCCGCCATCGCTGAGCGACGCTGGCGCCGTCGCGCCGCTCCCTAGTCGAGCGGCGGAAGCTTGTCGCGCCACGGCTGGGCCTCCTCGAAGGCTGCGCCCAAACTAATGATGGTGTGCTCGTCGACCGGCCGGCCGACAATTTGCAAGCCGATTGGCAGGCCGTCGGCGCTAAAGCCGTTGGGCAACGAGATGGCCGGTTGCCCGGTTGCGTTGAAGGGAAAAGTAAACGCGATCCAGGCGTAGATTTCATCTGCTCCCCCTTCTGCTGAGGAGGGCAGGCTGCCCAGGGGCATCGCCGGGCGGGTCAGCGTCGGCGTAAGCAGGGCGTCGTAAGGCATCAGCTCCTGGACGATCCGGCGCGCGGTATTGTGGGTTGCCGTGACGGCGCGGATGTAGTCGGTGGCGCTTATCTTTCTACCGACCTCGAAAGTGTGCCTGACGACCGGGTCCATCAGTTCGGGCCGAGGGACCTCGCGGGCGCCCACGCCGGCCGCGATGATGACCTTGGCAGGCGCGATCAGCTCGGCGCCTGGGTCCAGCTTGACCGGCTCGACGCGGTGCCCCATCGCGCGGAAAAGCTGGCAGGCCGCCTCGAAGTTTCGCCGCACCTCGGGGGCGACCGCGCCCAGCGCGCTTTCGCCGATGGCGGCCAGCCGAAGACCAGCGGGCCGCTGCTCGGCGGCGCTGGCAAATGACCTTGCAGGCTCAGGAGCAAAATAGGGATCGCCGGGCACCGCGCCGGCCATCACGTCGAGCATCACAGCGGCGTCGCGCACCGAGCGGGCAAGCGGCCCGTAGGTTGCCATCCCGGCCCATCCCTCGCCTTCGACCGGGGCGCGGGTTATCCGGCCGCGCGAGGCTTTGAGCCCTACTACGCCGCAGCACGAGGCTGGAATGCGCACCGAGCCGCCGCCGTCGCTGCCCTGCGCAAGCGGCCCCATTCCCACGGCGACCGCGACCGCGGCGCCGCCCGAGGAGCCGCCTGCGGTGTGCGTCGGCTTCCACGGGTTACGCGCCGGGGGACAGAGGCCGCCTTCGGTGGTCGGCCGCCCGCCGAACTCGGGCGTTGTCGTCTTGCCTAGCAGTATTGCGCCGGCGCGGGCCAGGCGGGCGACGTGCTCGGCGTCTTCGGCCGGGACAAAATTTTCGAAGTTCCGGGAGCCGAGGGTGGTCCTGATTTCCTTGGTCCAGGTGAGGTCTTTAACCGAATAGGGCACGCCGAAAAGGGCAAGCTCACGGGCCCTGTCGGGGCTGAGCGCCGCAAGCCTGCGCGCGTCGCTGAGCGCCCTTTCCCGTGTGACGGTCATGTAGGCGCCCAAGGACGGATTGAGGCGTTCAATTCGGGCAAGGAAAAACTCGGCGACCTCGATGGGGCTGATCTCTCGATCGAGGAGCATCTGCCTTAATTGCCATGCTTCGGTGTAAGGATTAAGCATCGTTGGTCTTTCCTCGGATCAGCCTTAGGCGAGCGGCTGCCGGCGCCCGTCAGGTCAGTTTGTGGCGCAAGCGCCCGCGGTCTCAGTTCTGGAGCTGCCGCCGACCAGTCCGGTGTAGCGAACCGCTTCTCGCGTCCGAGCCTAGCAAAGGCTGTCCGAAAGCAACAGGGTTGAGGCGGTGTGCCGCTGCCCCGGCCACGGCGCCCTGCGCAAGCACGAGAGCGGTCCTTGAAGCGGCCGCGGGCAACGCGCAGCCTTAAGCCATCATGTCGTGGCGGGCGGGTTTGCTGTGGGCGCACGTGTTGGCTGGGGTGCTGTGGACGGCACTATGGGGGACTTTTTTTCTGGCCTTGGTGGTCTCCGGTCAATCACCGGCCGAGCGCCGGCGCCTGAGCGCTCGGGCGGCGGGGCCGATTAATGCTCTGGGCGGCGCTGCCGCGCTGGTCGTGCTGGTCACGGGTACAGGCAACTTGGTCGCCCTGGCGCGGGGCGGCTGGCAGTTCTTATCTGGGGGATTTTTGCTGGTGCTGGGCGCCAAGCTGGTAGTATTTGCAGCGATGGTTGTCGTGCTGCATCTGGTCTGGGCGGCGGGGCGCGGCGGTTGGGCGGCAAGCGCCGATGACTCTGGTTCGGGAGTCGAGCATCAGTTCTCGCGCATGGTGGTGCTTTATGGGGTCGGCGCGGGGCTGGGCGCGCTTGCGCTCGGCCTTGGCCTTTGGCTTTTGGGCACGGTGGGAGGGGCAGGCTAAGCGAAAATGGAAACTGTGCCGAAACTTGCCGTGGGTGGCTTCACAATCGCCCTGCTCAGCGACGGCTTCTGGTACAACGACGGCGGATGCATGTTCGGCGTGGTGCCGCGCCCGCTCTGGCAGCGCGAGCATCCCGCCGACCAGCATAATCGGGTCAGGCTGGGTCTGTGCTGTCCGCTTATCATGCGAGGCGGCGAGGCGATCCTGGTCGATACCGGTATCGGCAACCGCCTAGGCGAGGTCGAGCGGCGGATCTTCGAGCACGGCGAGGGGCGGCTCCTCGATGGGTTCAAGGCGCTGGGGGTCGAGCCCGGCGACGTTACCGGCGTGGTTCTCTCGCACTTACACTTCGACCACTGCGGGGGACTGGTGCGCCGGCGCAACTCGGGGAGGCTGGAGGCTTCATTCCCCGGGGCGCGGATTTTCGTTCAGCGGGGCGAAGTCGAGACTGCAACCGGGGCACGCAACGAGCGGCTCAAAGCCGCCTACCGGCATGTTGCCGAATGCCTTGGACCAATCGAGGACAAGCTCGAACAAATCCAAGGCGACTGCGAGCTTATCCCCGGCGTGCGGGCAACCGTCACCGGCGGCCATACCCGCGACCACCAGGTGGTGATCGTCCGCGACGGCGATGCCGGCCTTGCGCATCTGGCCGACGTGGTGCCGACGCGCTCCCATCTGCGGGGGCCGTGGAACCAAGCCTATGACCTCGACCCACTGAGAACCATGGAGGCCAAGGCGGAGCTTTTGCAGGCGGCAGCGCGCGCCGGAGTGTGGGTCTCGTTCGCTCACGACGAGCGCCTGCTGGCGGCGCGGATGCGCCAGGATGGGGTGGGGCTGCGGATCGTCGAGGAGATCGGCGCCTGTGCCGAGTAGGCGGGCACGCCCGCAGCCTCGGCGGACAATCTGCGGCGGCGCAAACCGCAGCACGCCAGGTCATGTCATGCCGCAACCCAGCGCGTATGGAGCGAACCTTGCGCAAGCCTGGGTATTAATCCGGCCCTGTCTTGACCCCTTTGGCCGCCAGCTTACTTGATCGAAGCGCCAGGTTCGGTATTCTTCAAAAGGGAGGTGAGCGCTAGTCATCAAGCCACCTCGGACCTGCCAGCCTTCCACCGACAAACTTCCGTTCCACAGGGCGCGACCTGAAGGAGGTGTTCGATGACCGAACACACCAGCTTCGAACGGGTGATCAAGGATGACCGGGCCAGCCGCGAGTCCAGGCAGTGGCGCGGAACGCTGCTGGACTACCTTGAGCTGGTCAAGGCCGACCCGACAATTCCCAAGCTGTCCCACGCACGCATCTACGACATCGTCATTGCGTCCGGCGCGGGCAACGTGCAGGAGATCGACGACCCGCGCACGCGGCGCCTTTACAAGGACGAGGCCCTCAAGGTCTACAACTTTTTCGCCGAGGAGTTCTTCGGCATCGAAAAGACCATCGCGCAGATCGTTCGCTACTTCCACTCCGCCTCGCTCAAAGGGGAGGAGAGCCGCCAGGTGCTCTACCTGATGGGCCCGGTGGGTTCGGGCAAAAGCTCGCTGGTCGAGCGGCTGCAGCGCGGCTTCGAGCAGAGCCCGCCATTCTACGCGATCGCCGGCTGCCCGATGCACGAGGAGCCGCTGCACCTCATCCCGCGCCATCTGCGCCGCGAGTTCGAGAAGATGCTCGGCGTGCACATCGAGGGCGACCTGTGCCCGGTCTGCCGCTACCGGCTCAAGACCGAGTACGACCAGCGCTACGAGGAGTTCCCGGTCGAAAACCGCAATTTCTCCAAACGCAACCGGATCGGCATCGGGGTGGTGCCGCCGGTCGATCCCAACAACCAGGACACCTCGGTGCTGATCGGCTCGGAGGATATCTCGAAGCTCGATCAGTACTCGGAGGGAGACCCGCGAGTGCTCGAGCTTAACGGCGCGCTCAACGTCGGCAACCGCGGCCTGGTCGAGTTCATCGAGGTTTTCAAGAACGAGACCGAGTACCTGCACGCGATGATCACGGCGACCCAGGAGAAGGTGATTCCCGCTCCCGGCCGCCACGGCATGGTTTACGTCGATACCTGCATCGTCGCCCACTCCAACGAGGCCGAATGGCAGAAGTTCAAGGCCGATCACACCAACGAAGCGATCCTCGACCGGATCGTCGTGATCCGGGTGCCTTACAACCTGCGGCTTTCCGAGGAGGTGAAAATCTACCAGAAGATCATTCGCAGCTCGGATTTTAGGGCGCACGTGGCGCCGCACACGCTCGAGATCGCCTCGATGTTCGCCATCTTGTCGCGGCTCGAGCCCACCCCGAAGTGCGACCTGATGACCAAGCTTCAGCTTTACAACGGCGAGGAAGTGGTCGAGAAGGGGCGCACCAAGAAGATCGACGTGCAGGAACTCAAGGAAGACGCCAAACGCGAGGGCATGTCGGGCATCTCCACGCGCTTCATCATGAAGGCGCTCGACAACGCGCTCTCGGACAACGTCGCCGGCAACTGCATCAACCCGATCAACGTGCGCGAGGCGCTCATCGCCATGGTCAAGGAGGCCGACGTTGGCGACGATCTGCGCAAGCACTGGCTGGAGCTCCTGCAGGACACGCTGCACAAGCAATATCTCGAGCTGCTCGAAAAGGAGATCACCCGCGCCTTCGTTTACTCTTACCAGGAGCAGGCCGAGGCGCTGTTCCAGAACTACCTGGACCACGCCGAGGCCTATGTCAACCGGACCAAGGTGCGCGACCGCAACACCAAGGAGGAGCTGGCGCCCGACGAAAGCTTCCTTAAATCGATCGAGGAGCAGATCGCCATTATCGGCACCGCCGCCGACGGCTTCCGCCAGGAGGTGATTGCCTACCTCTGGGCCAGCTCAAGGCGGGGCGAGCGGGTCAACTTCCGCAGCTACGAGCCGCTCAAGGAGGCGATTGAAAAGAAGCTGATGAGCTCGGTGCGCGACATCTCGCGCATCATCACCCGCGCCCGCACCCGCGACGAAGAGCAGGCCGACAAGTACAACGCCATGGTCAAGAACCTGCTGGAGAACGGCTACTGCGAGTCCTGCGTCGACGTGGTGCTCAAGTACGCCGCCAACAACCTGTGGAAGGACTGAGCCGATGGACATAGCGGAGAGCCTGGATGCTTTGCGCGGGAGAATCGAGGGGCTGGAAGCACGCGAGGCCGAAATCCAGGACAGGCTCATTAACCTGCAGGACCGGGGCAGGCTCATTGGCCTGCAGGACGAGATCAATGCGTTACATGGCGAAATGGAACGTGTCGGAGACTCGCTGCTGAGGGCGCAATTCGCCGATCTGGCGGGCCGTCAGATTCCGAGCTCGCTTTCGTCCGAGTGCGAGGATTCTGCTTACGATGTGCCGCACGACCGATTGTCGAGCGTCAGGAAGCACCTGGAGCAGTTCAGAGAGGGCGTGCGCCATGCCCTGCAGAAAAGGCCTTCGGAGTAGCGTATGTCTCGGCGCGGGCCTGCCAATCCGCCCCTTCTGCGATAAGTCTGATGCGCCTGCCTGAGAGTATTTTCCGCGAGTACCGGTTCTCCGAGGCCGAGCGCTCGGATCGCGCCGCCGGCGACCGCGCGCGCCATCGGCGGAAAATCCGCGAATCCATCCGGGAGAATATCGCCGACATCATCGCCGAGGAGTCGATCATCGGCAAGGACCGCGACCGGATAATCAAGGTGCCGTTGCGCGGTATCAAGGAGTTCCGCTTCGTCTACGGGCCCAACGCGCCGGGCGTGGCCGAAGGCCAGGGAGACGTCCGGCCGGGACAGGTGATCGGCAAGGTGGCGCGCGAGGGCGGCAAGGAGGCGGGCAAAGCCGGCGACCAGCCGGGGGTCGACTACTACGAAACGGACGTGACCCTCGATGAGCTTGTCGAGATCATGTTCGAGGACCTGGAACTGCCCGAGCTGGAGCGCAAGGCGCTGCGCCAGGTGGAAACGGCGCGCACGGTAAAGCGCAAGGGCTACCGGCACGTCGGGATTAGGGCTCGGCTCGACAAGCGGCGCACCGCGCGGCAGCGGGTGATGCGCCGGCTGGCCAGCCGCGGCGCCGCGGCGACCCCCGCAGCGAGCGCCGAGGAGCGGCGCTTTCCCTTCCACGAGGACGATCTGCGCTACCGGCACGTGGTGGCCGACACGCGCGAGGAGTCCAACGCCGTGGTGATCTGCATCATGGACACTTCGGGCTCGATGGATATGATGAAGCGCTACCTGGCCAGGAGCTTCTTTTTTCTGCTCTACCAGTTTATCTCGGTGCGCTACCACAACGTCGAGCTCGTCTTCATCGCCCATCACACCGAGGCGCGGGAGGTGAGCGAGGAGGAGTTCTTCCACAAAGGCGAGTCGGGCGGGACCTTTATTTCGTCGGGTTACGCGAAGGCGCTCGAGATCATCTCGCAGCGCTACCATCCGTCGCTGTGGAACGTCTATGCGTTTCACTGCTCGGACGGCGACAATTTCGATTCCGACAACGAGGCGGCGCTCAGTGCCGGCCAGGAGCTGGCCGAGCTGTGCAACCTGTTCGGCTACGGCGAGATAAAGCCGCTAGGGTCGCGCTACTATGAGTCGTCGATGCTGCATATTTTCCGGCAGCTCGAAGCGGAGAATTTTCACGCCGTGCTGATCGAACGCAAGGAAGACATCTGGCCGGCCTTCAAGAGCTTTCTTTCCAAGGAGCGGGTTGCCGAGTAGGAGCGGGCGGCGCCCGGGACCCGGGCCGCAGGCGATGGCGAGCTACGAGCTTAAGGAACTGATCGAGTGGGACGCGCGCATCCGCGACAAGGCCGCGCAGTTCGGACTCGACTGCTTCGACCAGGAATTCGAGATTTGCGACCATGCCGGGATGCTCGGCTACATGGCCTACTCGGGCATGCCCTCGCACTACCCGCACTGGTCGTACGGCAAGGCCTACGAGAAGCTCAAGACGCTTTACGACCACGGCGTCACCGGATTGCCCTACGAGATGGTGATCAACGCCAACCCGGCGATTGCCTACCTGATGCGGGACAACACGCTCTTGCTGCAGGTTCTGACGATTGCGCACGTTTACGGGCACAACGATTTTTTCAAGAACAACTACACCTTCCGCACCACCAAGCCCGCGCTCACGGTCGAGCTGTTCAAGGCCCATGCGCTGCGCCTGCGCCGCTATGTCGAGGACCCCTCGATCGGCATCGACAAGGTCGAGCGGCTGCTTGATGCGGCCCACGCGCTCGCTTACCAGTGCCGGCGCAACCTGGCGATCCGCAAGCTTGACCGGCGCGAGCAGGAAACGCGGCTCATCGAGCAGGCGCAGCCGCGTCACGACCCGTTCCGCCAGCTCCATCCGCGCCTGGTGCCGCCCGAGCCCGATCTCAACCGGGTGCCGCTTGAGCCGGACGAAGACCTACTGCTGTTTATTCGCGATCACAACCCGCGCCTCGCGGACTGGGAAAAAGACGTTTTGACCATCCTGGATCAGGAGGCCAAGTACTTCCTGCCGATGATCGAGACCAAGATCATGAACGAGGGATGGGCCAGCTACTGGCACAAACGCGTGCTCGAGGCGCTAGCGCTGGACCAGGGGCTCAGCCTTGAATTCATCGTCCGGCACAACCAGGTCCTGCGTCCGATTCCCGGGCAGATAAATCCCTACCGTCTCGGCTTCAAGGTCTGGGAGGACATCTATCGGCGCCACACCGAGCCAACGCCAGAGGAGGTGCGCAAGTACGGGGCGCCGACCAAGTCGGGCATCGAGAAGCTTTTCGAGGCGCGCGAGGTCGAGCGCGACACCTCCTTTTTGCGCCGCTACCTGACCGAGGAGCTGATGCGCGAGCTGGGGCTGTTCGAGTTCGAGGCCAACGGCGAGGACCTGGTGGTAAGCCGGGTCTCCGACGAGGAGGGTTGGCGCGCCGTCAAGGAGACGCTTATCAAGAACCAGGGCTCGGGCTCGATCCCGGTCGTCAAAGTGGAGGACGCCGACTTTGGCCAGAGCCGCACGCTCTACCTAAAGCACTACCACGACGGGCGGGACCTCCAGCTCGAGTACGCCGAGAAGACGCTGGCCTACGTCTTTCGCCTGTGGGAGCGCGAGTGCGTGCTGGAGACCGTGCTGCAGGGCCGCCGCTCGATTCTTTGCTACAACGATCGGGGCTTCTCGATGCGCGCGCTGAAGTAGCTTTGCCGCCGCACAGCGGCCCTCCCGCTTGACCGTACCGCGCGGCGGGAGCGCGCCGATCAGACCGCAGGCACCAGGGCGCGGCGCAGAACCTGCGCCAGATGGAGCGGGACGCGCTCGGGACAGAACTGCCTAAGCTGCGCGCGGCAGGCAAAGCCGTCGGCGATGACCAGTGTGCCGGGCGCAGCCGAGTCTACCGCCGGGATGAGCAGGCGTTCGCCGATGCGGCGCGAAAGCTCGAAACGGCGCCGGTCGTAGCCGAAAGCGCCGGCCATCCCGCAGCAGCCGGCATCGAGCGCCTCCACCTCCAGACCGTCCACCCGGCCAAGCGCAGCCAGCTCGTCGTCCAGCCCGGCCAGCGCCTTTTGGTGGCAATGGCCGTGGAGCAGGGCGCGGCCCGCGAGGGCGAAGCCGGCCGGCAAAGCGGGTGCGCGGGCGACGAATTCGCCCAGAAGAAAGGTATGCTCCGCCACCAGCCCCGCATCGCGGTCGCCGGGGAACATCGCCAAAAGCTCGTCGCGCAGGGTAAGCGTGCAGCTCGGCTCGAGGCCGACGATGCTTATGCCGCGCCGGGCAAACGGAAGCAGCGCGCCTACGCAGCCCGCCAGTCGCCGGCGCGCCCGCTTAAGCATCCCCTGGTCGTACAGCGGACGCCCGCAGCAGAAGTCGCCCTGCGGCAGCGTTACGCGAAAGCCCAGATGCTCGAGCACCTCGACCGCGGCGCGCCCGATCTCGGGCTCGAAAAAATTGGTGAAGGTGTCGGGAAAAAGCGCCACCTCGCGAGCACCGGCCGCCGCCGCACGGCGGCTAAGCCAGGCGCGCAGCGGTACCGGCGCGGGCTTCGGCAGCCGGCGCTCGGGATGGATGCCGAGCAGCCGCTTGAGAACCGTCTCGGCGATCGGATGGGAGGTAAGCGCGCCGCTGAGGCGAGGGCCGGCGCTCAACAGCCGGGCCAGTTCATGGATGTGGCCAAAAACATGCCCCGCCAGCGGCCGCAGACGGCGCCGGTAATAATACGCGAGAAACTCCGCCTTGTAGAGCGCCATATCGACGCCGGACGGGCATTCGCTCTTGCACGCCTTGCACGAAAGGCAGAGTTCGAGCGCCTCGTAAAGCGCATCGTCGGCCAGCCCCCGCTTCAAAAGCGTGCCGCTCAGCGCCTCGTAGAGCATCCGCGCCCGCCCCCGGGTCGAGTGTCGTTCCTCGCGCGTGGCCATGTAGGAGGGGCACATCGTGCCGCCCTCGAGCTTGCGGCATTTGCCGATGCCGACGCACTTGAGAGCAGCGCCGGCAAGGCCTTGCTCGCGCTCGAAACTGAAGTGCGTCAGAGGCGGCGGCGGCTTGGGTCCGGGCGTAAGGCGCAGGTGAGCGTCGACCGGGTCCGGCTCAACGATAATCCCGGGATTCATCCGGCCTTGCGGGTCGAAGGCGCGCTTGAACTCGGCAAAGGCGGCGGCCAGTTGCGGGCCGAGAATCCGCGCCGTGATTTCCGAGCGGGCCAGGCCGTCGCCATGCTCGCCGGACATCGAGCCGCCAAATTCGGCCACCAGCTCTCCCAGCGCGAGCATGAAGGCACGGAAATTGGCGATGCCTGCGGCGCTGGTGAAGTCGAAGCTTATCCGGCAGTGTACGCATCCCTGCCCGAAGTGTCCGTAGTAGGAGGCGACCCAGAGACCGTGCCGGTCGACCAGGCTGCTTAGGCGGCGCAGGTAGGCGCCCAGGCGCTCGGGCGCCACGGCCGTGTCTTCCGCGCCGGGCCAGGTGCGCGGGTAGCCGGGCACCACGGCGCTCGAGGCGAGTCCCGAGCCGCGCAATTGCCAGACGGCCAGCCGCTCGGCGGGCGCGAAGAGCGCGGTTGTGCCGCAAACCTGCCGGCATTTACCCGCCTCGGCGAGCAGCTCCTGCCCCTTTTGCCGCAAAGCTTCGGCGTTCTCGGCGCCGATCTCGACCAGCAGAAAGGCCCGCCCTGCAGGGAGCAAGCGCGTTGCCGGCAGCCCTCTTAGCCGCGCGAAATGAAACAGCCGGTCGTCGAACCCTTCCAGGGCTTGCGGCCGGTGCTCCATGATCCAAGGTACCTGGTCGGCGGCCGAGAAGACGTCGTCGAAACCAAGCACGATCAATGCGGCGCTCGCAGGCTTGGGCGCCAGCGCCAGGGTGGCGCTCAAGACCAGTGCCAGCGTGCCTTCAGAGCCGACGAGCGCGCGCGCCGGGTTGAAGCCGTTTTCCTCGAGCAGTTGGTCGAGGTTGTAGCCCGAGACCCGCCGGGGGATGCGCGGGTAGGCGCGGCGCACCGGCTCGGCGTAGCGCCGGCCAATCTCGCGCAGCGCGGCGAACAGGCGTGCCGCCCGGCCGCCGGCCGCCACGGCCGCCTCCAACTCGACGGCGTCCATGGGGCCCAGGGCAAGGCGCGTTCCGTCGTAGAGCAGCACTTCGAGCCGCTCCAGGTTGTCGGCCGTCTTGCCGTAGGCCGCCGAGTGAGCGCCGCAGGCGTTGTTGCCGACCATGCCGCCGATCGTACAGCGGTCGGCCGTGGTCGGGTCGGGAGCGAAGACAAGACCGTACTTGGCGAGCTGCGCGTTGAGCAGGCTCGGCACCACGCCGGGCTCGACCACCGCCAGGCGCCGTTCGGCGTCCACCACGCGCACGCGGGTCATGTACTTGGAGAAGTCGAGCACCAGCGCCGCGTTGCACGCCTGACCGCCGAGGCTGGTGCCGCCGCCGCGCGCCAGGACCGGCATGCCGTTTTCGCGGGCCAGCGCAAGAGCCGCCGCGACGTCGGCCTCGTGGCGCGGCATCACCACGCCCAGCGGCACCCGGCGATAGTTCGAGGCGTCGGTTGAGTAGGCGGCGACGGTCCCGGCGTCGAAGCGCACCTCTCCCTCGACCGATTGGGCGAGCTTGCGGGCCAACTTTTCGAAGGCGCGACTCATCGTCTGTCATCGGCGCTGCGTGGACCGCGCCCCCGAGGTCTGGAGCGAGCGTCCTGGTTGGCGCGCGGCCGGCTGGGGTTGCTGTGCTGGCAGGGGCGCCTGGTTCTCGTTCGTGGGCTTGGGCGCCGGCGCGTTTGCGGGACCGGCGCCGCTCTGCGG
This sequence comes from Deltaproteobacteria bacterium, assembly GCA_021794015.1. GTDB lineage: Bacteria > Desulfobacterota > Binatia > Binatales > Binataceae > JAJYRQ01. The sequence continues at coordinate 51,061 of JAJYRQ010000004.1, forward strand.
CCGGCTCACCCCATGGAGGAGCAGGAGACAGGCTCAAGCTCGAAGAGCACTCTCACCTCGTTGGGTCCGCGCCACGGGTACTTGTCCTTGCCGAGATATTTTTTGGCGAGGAAGTCGATATGCTGGTCGGCTCCCTCCTCGGTGACGCGGGCGACCCGGCCGCGGATTTGCAGGAAGCGGTAGGGATTGTCGGGGTCTGCGATGGCGAGAGCGACGCGGGCGTTCTTCTGCATGTTGCGGGTCTTGACCCGGCCGCGCGCAGTGTTAACCAGAATTCGGCCGTTACGGTAGTCGACCCAGACGGGCGTGACCTGCGGCGAGCCGTCAGGCATGACAGTGGCCAGGTTGGCAAAAGCCTTCTTTTGGGTAAGTAAATCGAGGTAGTTTTCCGGTATTGCGCTCATCGTGCTCACCTCCTGCTGGGCGCGGGAATGGGTTAGACTACTACTCTAGCATCGGCATCGGCTCCGGTAAGCAGCCGGCCCTTAGAGCGCAGGGCGCGCCGACCGGGTATGCCGCCGACCGGCGGCGCCCGAGCGGCCGCGGGCAGCCGAGGCCTCGGGGCCAGGCACGGGCTTCGGGTTTTCGTGGCGGCGGCATTTGACTGGGCCGTCCGGGTCGGGTATTAGCCGATATTAAGGCCGGTGGCGCTCAAGGCGGGGGAAGCCAGCCGGAATCAACCGCAAGGTGAGCAAACCATGGCTTTTTTCAACAAAGAAGCGGAGAGGAACATCCGGCCTGAGAGCGCGGGCAAAGCGCCGCTTCAGGCTCAACCGCAGCCGAGCACCATCTCCCCGGTGGGACCGATGCCGGAAAGAAACGTTGCCCCGCGCGCAAGCCTCCCGGAAATGGCCGGAAACGTCAAAGCCTACCTGGACACCGGCACCAGGGTGAGCGGCAAGCTTTTCTTCGAAGGTCCGGCCCGGATCGACGGACAAATCGAGGGCGAAATTTCCGCCAAGGAAACGGTGATAATCGGCGAGAGCGCCGTGGTCAACGCCCAGGTGCGGGCGGCCACTATCATCGTTGCCGGCCGGGTCAACGGCGATCTCATCGCCGCAGAGCGGATCGAGGTCAGGCCGTCGGCCAAGGTAGTCGGCAATCTCACCACGCCGGTGCTGGTCATACAAGAAGGGGCGTTGTTCGAGGGGCACTGCACGATGCAGGTTGAGGCGGTGAGGGAGGGCAAGGTGGCCGCTTTGCATAAGGAGGAGCGGGCGCCCCAGGCTGCGGTCGCGCAGAAGCAGGTTTGAACCGCGGGCAGGATTTCCCGGTTCGCGTTTTTCTGCAACCGGCACGTGCCGGTTCGGATCAAGGTGAGCGGTAGCTGGTATGCATATTCCGCCGGAGTGGGGGAATTTCTTTGCCCTGGTTGTCTCTTTTCTCATTTTTTGGTTTATATTTGGTAGGCTTTTCTTTAAGCCTTATCTCCGCCTGATTGAGCGTCGCGAGGGCCACCTAAGGCAGCTCGAGGAGTCGGCCCAGCGGCTTCGCCGAGAAGAAGAGGCGGCGCTGGAAGCTCGCCGGCAAGCGCTTGCGCAGTTGGAGCGCGAACTGACCGCGCGCAGAGAGGAGGCGCTCAGACAGGCGGAGTTGGAGGCGGTGAGTACGGTAGAGCAGGCGCGATCTGCGGCCAGGGCCTCGCTTGAGGCGACGGCCAGGCAGATCAGCTCTGAGCTGGAAGGCGCGAAAGCCGAATTGGAACAAGCGGGTCAGGCGCTGGGCCGGGAGCTGGTCGACCGACTTGTGACGGAGCTGCGCGGCGGTACGCCGGCGCAACAGCTTTAAGGGCAGGGCGCGTGCTTGGGGGAAGGGTGCGCTTAGCAGCGGCACAGGCGGCATTCTCTGCGGTGCTGGTCTTTTCGTCGCCGGCCTGGGCGGGTGAGGGCGAAGCGGCGGCTGCGGGGTCGGGCCTAAGTTTATTCTTTTACGCGGTCAACTTTTTGCTTTTTGTCTGGCTGCTCAGGCGCTTCCTGATGCCGCCGGCAAAGCTCTTTTTCCGCCAGCGCGCGGACCAGGTGCGTGAGAGCCTGGAGCGGGCGAACGCCGACTTCGCCGAGGCGGAGCAGAAGGCCGAGCGGGCGCGCGCGGCGATGGCCGCGTTCGAGGCGGAAAAGGCGCGCCTTGCTGAGGCGGTGCAGGCACAGACGGCCGTGCTTACCCAGCGCCTGACGCGCCTGGCCCGGGAAAACGCCGCCCGCATCGCCAGGGACGCCGAGATGACCGCCCGCGCGATGGAGGAAAACGCGCGCCGGGAGGTGCGCCGCCGCCTGGCCCGCGGCGCGGCGGCCACGGCACGGGAGATGCTCGTGCGCCAACTCGGGAACGAGGACCGGGCCCGCTTGATCGGCCGGTTTGTCCGCCAAGCCGCTAGGGAGCGTCGGGCAGGATGAACCGCGGGTCGCGAGCGGCCAGACGCTACGCCCGGGCGCTGCTCGAACTTGGCGACGGCGAGCCGGCGCGGCTTGCGGCCTGGGGCGAGGAGCTCGGGCGCCTGGCCGAGACGTTCGAGGCGGCCGAACTGCGCGCCGTGGTCTTTTCGCCCGAGCTTTCGCAGGAACGCAGGCTTGGGCTCCTGGCCAGAGTGAGCGAGCTTTTGGGCTTAAGCTATCCGGTGCGATCACTAGCCGCGGTGGCGGCGCGTCACGGCAGGCTTGCCGAGATGGGTGCCATCGCCGACGCTTACGCCGCGTTGCTCGACCAAATGTTGGGCAGGACGCGCGCCAGGCTCAGCTTCGCCCAGGCGCCCTCCGACCGGGAGGTCCAGGAAGTGGTCCGGGCGCTCGAGCGCCTGACCGGCAAGACCGTGCTGGCCACGGTGGCGCTCGATCCGGCGCTGGTGGGCGGCGTGGTCGCCGAGGTTGAAGGGAAAATTTACGACGCGAGCCTGGTCGGGATGCTGGCCGAGGCAGAACGGCGGCTCGCCGGTTAAACAGGCAGGAATCGCGGTCACCAATGGTACAGATAAAACCCGCTGAAATCAGCGCCATTCTGCAGGATGAAATTCGGGCCTTCGAGGGGGGCCCGAGCGTGCGCGAAACGGGCCGCGTGCTCTCCTGCGGCGACGGTATCGCCCGCATCTACGGCCTTGACAACGCCGCCGCGGCCGAGCTGCTCGAGTTCCCCCACGGCATCTACGGCATGGTGCTCAACCTCGAGGAGGACAACGTCGGCGCCGCGCTGTTTGGCGACCCGCAGGCGGTGCGCGAGGGCGACGAGGTGAAGCGCACCGGCCGCATCGCGCAGGTCCCCGTGGGCGACGCGCTTTTGGGGCGCGTAGTGAACGCCCTGGGACAGCCGATTGACGGCAAGGGGCCTGCCGAAACCTCCAGCTACCGGCTGATCGAGGTCAAAGGGCCGGGGATCATCAAGCGCCAACCGGTCAAAGAGCCGCTGCAGACCGGGCTCAAGGTGCTCGACTCGATGATCCAGATCGGGCGCGGCCAGCGCGAGCTTATCATCGGCGACCGGCAGACGGGCAAGACCGCGATCGCGCTGGACGTGATCATCAACCAGCGCGGGCAGGACGTCTACTGCGTCTACGTTGCGATCGGCCAGAAGCGTTCGACGGTGGCGCAGGTGGTCGAAAAGCTGGCGCGCTACGGCGCGATGGAATACACGACGGTGGTTGCGGCCACGGCCTCGGAGGCGGCGCCGCTGCAATTTATTGCGCCTTACGCGGGCTGCGCGATTGGCGAGTACTTCCGCGACCGGGGAAAGCACGCGCTGCTGATCTACGACGACCTGACCAAGCATGCGCAGGCTTACCGGCAGTTGGCGCTGCTGTTGCGCCGTCCGCCGGGGCGCGAGGCCTATCCCGGCGACGTCTTTTACCTGCACTCGCGGCTTTTGGAGCGGGCCGCCAAGATGAGCGAGGAGATGGGCGGCGGATCGCTTACCGCGCTGCCGATAATCGAGACCCAGGCGGGCGACGTCTCCTCGTATATTCCCACCAACGTTATCTCGATTACCGACGGGCAGATCGTTCTGGACAGCGATCTCTTCTACTCCGGCATCAGGCCGGCGGTGAACGTCGGGCTGTCGGTCTCGCGAGTGGGCTTTTCGGCCGCAGTCAAGGCGATGAAGCAGGTCGGCGGCACGCTCAAGCTCGACTTGGCGCAGTACCGCGAGATGGCGGCCTTCGCGCAGTTCGGCTCGGAGCTTGACCCGGCCAGTCGGCAGCTCTTGCATCGCGGCGAACGGCTGGCCGAGATGCTCAAGCAGGACCAGTACCAACCGCTGCCGATGGAAAAGGAAGTGCTGGTCATTTTTGCCGCCAACGAGGGATACCTGGACCGGCTCGAGGTGCCCCAGGTAAGGCTGTTCGAACAGGGGCTCTATGCCTTTTTTGACAGCCGGGGCAAGGAGCTGCTCGACGAAATCCGGAACCAGCGCGAGGTCTCTAACGACCTGCGCCGGCGCTTGGGCGCGGCTTTCGACGAGTACTACGCTCAGTTCAGCGCCGGGCAGGGGGGTCCGGACGAGCAGAAGGCGGCCTGAGCGGGGCCCCTATCCCGGCGTACCTCGATGGCGAGTCTCAAGGCGATCCGCCGGCGCATCGCGTCGGTCAAATCGACCCAGCAGATTACGCGCGCCATGAAGCTGGTTGCGGCGGCACGCCTGCGCCGGGCGCAGGAGTCGCTGCTCAACTTCCGGCCCTACCACGAGGCCTTAAGCCGGGTCGCCGACTCGGTGCTAAGGACCGCCCCGCAGGCCTTCGAGCCGGCCGAGCGGGCGCAGAATAAGGCGCTGCTGGTCAGCGTCGGCTCGGACCGCGGGCTTTGCGGCAGCTACAACATCAACCTTTTGCGCCACACCGAGGAGACGGCGGCGCGGCTTGGCGAAGCGGGAGTCGAGACGGTCTTGTTCGCGGTGGGGCGAAAAGCGCTGGACCATTTCCGACGCGGCGGGAGGGCGCTGGCCGGCCAGCGCATCAACAACCAGCCGCGCCTGGCGACTTTCGCCCTGGCTCGGGACCTGGCTGCCGAACTGCTTCGGGCCTACCGTGCGGGCGAGGTCAGGGAGGCGGGGGTGGTCTACAGCCAATTCAAGTCGGCGGTCGCCCAGCGCCCGGTCTACCAACGGCTGCTGCCGCTGGCCGAGCCCAAGCCCGAGCAGGCCGGGGCCGCAGCGGCGCCGGGCGAGTACCTGGTCGAGCCCAGCCGGGCCGAGCTGTTGCCGCTTCTCTTGCGCAGCTACCTCGAAGACGCGCTCTTCCACGCGCTGCTCGAGGGCGAGGCAAGCGAGCAGGGCGCACGCATGGTGGCGATGGACAACGCCACTAACAACGCGGCCGACATGATCGGGCGGCTGACGCTCGAGATGAACCGCGCGCGTCAGGACCAGATTACCAAGGAGCTGATGGACATCGTGGGCGGCGCGGAAGCGCTGCGCGCCTAGCGGCGCGTGCCTCCGGGCTCCAGCTAGGGAAAGGCAAAGTGCGTTGGCTATGAAGGAAACGGCTACCGGGCGGATAAGCCAGGTCCTGGGCAACGTCGTCGATGTCGAGTTTCGCAATGGCGCGCTGCCCGCCATTCTGAGCGCGCTTCGGGTGACCAACCCGGCTCTGGGCGACGCGCCGGGCAACCTGGTGCTCGAGGTCGCCCAGCACCTGGGCGAAAACACCGTGCGCTGCATCGCAATGGACACCACCGACGGCCTGGTGCGCGGCATGGCGGTGATCGATACCGGCGCACCCATCTCGGTGCCGGTGGGCGAGGAGACCCTGGGGCGGCTGCTCAATGTCATCGGCGAGGCGATCGACGAGGCCGGGCCGATGAAAGGCGAGCGCCGGATGCCCATCCACCGCGAGCCGCCGGGGTTTGCCGACCAGGGCATCGAGGTCGAAATCCTCGAGACCGGCATCAAGGTGATCGATCTTGTTTGTCCCTATGCGCGGGGCGGCAAGATCGGCCTTTTCGGCGGCGCCGGCGTGGGCAAGACCGTGCTCATCATGGAGTTGATCCACAATGTCGCCACCCAGCACGGCGGGGTGTCGGTCTTTGCCGGAGTAGGCGAGCGTTCGCGCGAAGGCAACGACCTTTACCGGGAACTCAAGGAGTCGGGCGTGCTGGCCAAGACCGCCCTGGTCTACGGGCAAATGAACGAGGCGCCGGGAGCGCGCGCCCGGGTGGCGCTGTCGGGCGTGACCGTGGCCGAGTTCTTCCGCGACGAACAGGGCAAGGACGTCCTGCTCTTCATCGACAATATCTTTCGCTTCGTGCAGGCCAACTCCGAGGTCTCGGCGCTTTTGGGCCGGATGCCGAGCGCGGTCGGCTACCAGCCCACCTTGGGCACCGACTTGGGCGAGCTCGAAGAGCGGATCACCACCACCAAGAAAGGGTCCATCACCTCGGTGCAGGCGATCTTCGTTCCGGCCGACGACTATACCGATCCGGCGCCGGCAACGACGTTTTCCCACCTGGACGCGACCACGGCGCTTGACCGCCGGGTGTTCGAAAAGGCGATCTACCCGGCGGTTGACCCGCTGGCGTCAACCTCGCGCATACTCGACGCGCAGATTGTCGGCGAGGAGCACTACGGTGTCGCCCGGCGCGTGCAGGCGGTGCTCCAACGCTACAAGGACCTGCAGGATATCATCGCCATTTTGGGCATGGACGAGCTCTCCGCCGAGGACAAGCTGGTGGTTGCGCGGGCGCGGCGGATCGAGCGGTTTCTTTCCCAGGCGTTCCACGTGGCCGAGCCTTTCACCAACATTCCGGGCGCCTACGTCTCCCGCAGCGAGACGGTGCGCGGCTTCAAGGAAATCCTTGACGGCAAGTGCGACGAGCTTCCCGAGCAGGCCTTCTACCTCGTTGGGACGATCGATGACGCCCGGGCCAAGGCCGAGCGGCTGGCTCGCGGCGAGGCGCGCTGACAGGCCGAGAGCGGCGCATGGCAGAGGCTTTCACCCTAAAGCTGGTCACCCCGGAAGGAACCTTGTTCGACGGCGCGGTCGAGGCCGCAATCGCCGTAGGAACGCTGGGGGTCTTCGGCGTTTTGGCGCATCACATCGATTTCGTCACCTCGCTGCGTCCCGGGCTGGTAAACCTGGTCGAGTCGGAGGGCCGCACGCAGTCCTACCTGGTGAGCGGCGGGATCGCCGAGGTCAAGAACGGCGCGCTCACGCTGCTCGTGCCGCAGGCCCGTCTGGCCGGGGAGATCGATACCGCCAACAGCGAGCAGCGGCTCAAAGCGGCGCGCGAGCGGCTGGCGCGGCTAAGCTCCTACGAGCCGGACTACCCGGAGGCGGAGCAGGAACTGCTGATGGCCCAGGCGGTCGAGCAGGTCGCCGCTCTCCAACGCTCGCACCGCTGATTGCCCACCCCAGATGCCTGGTCCGTCAGTCGAGACCTGTGGAAGTGCAGGCGCAAGGGCGCGAAAATAGACCAGCCACGTTGCGGCCAGCCGTGTTGGGCCACATGACGCTTGAGCATCGCGAGGCTCGCGCGTAACCGTGACAGCTTGTCAGCAGGCATGCTCGTGTGCAACCATGAGTCTGTGGTCTGTCCTCGCCGCCAACGGTTCGAAATTAAGGAGTCGCTGAGTTTATGGCTAGCAAGAAACTGATTGACGAGGTGTGGGAGAAAGGCAGGCCTATTCGCGGTAGCAATCCGGACACTTGGCGTCGAGACCCCAAGGGCAACGTAATTTGCAAGAGATCATATGGCACACAGGGGGAATACGGATGGGAGATTGATCACAAGATTCCTGTGGCCAAAGGCGGCAGCGATAACATCCGCAATCTTCAGCCGCTTCACCACGAAGAAAATCGCGAGAAATCCGACAGAATCAGGAAGTGACTCCTCCGCTTTCTTCGAAGACATACGACTATTGGATCGCTGTGCAGAGCGCTGCGCGCACCTCTGCGCGGGTCAGATTCGATCCGAAGTTATCTCGATATCATGCCAGTAACGCGCGGCGATAGAAGTATTCATTCGCTCGGCGAGTTGCTGACGCCGTTCTGTCCGTGCGCTCTGCCTGGTCGGGTTCGTTTGCCGCCGGGACGGCGCTAGAGGTTGAAGACGACCAGCCGTTCCTCGGTCATCTCTCGAACGGCGCGGCCGGGGCCTTCGCGCCCTTGCCCGCTCTCCTTGACGCCGCCGTAGGGAAGCTGGTCGGTGCGCCAAGTCGAGGTGCCGTTGACGATAATGCCGCCGACCCGAAGCGAGCGGACGGCGCGCAGCGCCAGGTCCAGCCGGTTGGTGAAGATACCGCAGTGCAGCCCGTAGCGCCCGGCGTTGATTAGCTCGAAGACCCGGTCGAGGTCTTCATAGCGCTGCACGGTGACCACCGGGCCGAAGATTTCCTCGCACACCACGCGCATCGAGGGCTCAACCTCGGCAAGCACCGTCGGATCGTACCGGGTGCCGTGGCGCCGGCCGCCGGTGAGCAGCTTGGCGCCGGCGCCAAGCGCCTCATCGACCCACTGCTCGACCCGGCGGGCGGCGGCCTCGTCGATGAGGGTGCCGACGTCGGTTTCGGGGTCGAGCGGGTCGCCCGGCTTAAGCTTGCGCACCTCGTCGACCAGGCGCGCAACGAACTGGTCGTAGAGCCGGGCATGGACGTAAAGGTTTTGCACCGAGATGCAGCTTTGACCGGCAAGCCGCATCGCGTTGCGGGCGCATAGCGGGGCGCTGGCGTCGACCGAGGCGTCGGCATGGACGATGGTCGGTCCGTTGCCGCCCAGCTCAAGCGCCACGCGGCGCATCCCGCAGGCCGCTTTGATCTCGGCGCCGACGCGGCTTGAGCCGGTAAAGCTGATGAAGTTGACGCGCGGGTCGCGCACCAGCGCCGGGCCAACCGTTTTGCCGTAAAGCACCCCGAGAAAACCCGCAGGCAGCCCCGCCGCGAAGAAGAGTTCGCCGAGCTTGCTGACCGACCAGGGTGCCTGCGGCGGCGCCTTCAGCACGACGGTGTTGCCCGCGGCAATGGCGGGAGCGACCTTGTGGCAGGCCAGATTGAAGGGCGCGTTGAAGGGCGTGATGCCGGCCACCACGCCCACCGGGAAGCGCAGCAGCAGCGCCAGCTTGCCCGCGCCCATCGGGGCGCCGTCCAGCGGAACGTGCTCGCCCTGGATGCGGATCGCCTCCTCTGCCGAGAGCATGACGGTCTCCTGAGAGCGGGCGACTTCGGCGCGGGCGTCTTTGATCGCCTTGCCGGTTTCGCGCGCGATGATGACGGCGATTTCCTCGCTGCGCGCGGCGAGCAGCTCGCCCACGCGGCGCAAAAGGGCGGCGCGCCGGTACCCCGGCAGCGCCGCGGCTTCGGCCTTCGCCTTGGCGGCCGCGCCCAGCGCGTCGTCGAGGTCTTGCAGCGATGATTCGGGCGCGCGCGCAACCACCTCGCCACGGTAGGGATCGATTACGTCGTAAAGAATCTTGCCGGCGCGCCGGGCCCCCGCGATGAGCATATCGATTCGAGCCGGTTCGGCCTGCCTTGTGCCGGCCGTTACGCTTTGCGCTTGACTCATTTGAGACGCCTCGTGACCTGCCTGTTGTCGCGCCGGTGAGGAGCAGTCGGGGATTGCCGCCGGGGTTTCTCAGACCCGGCCCGACTTCTCCCATTATAGGGCGCGCCACACCGGAACCGGGAAAGCGGCGGTCGCTTAATTAAGATGCCCTGCGATGCGCGGGACGGCTTAAAAACCGCGTACGCTCGGCGAGGCACGGCGGCTGAGCACTCGGGAGCGGACCGCTCCTTGACTCACGTTTGGCACCGGCACAGCCTGAAGTAAAGGGGGGACGCGCCAAGTCAGCGTTCGGCCGCAGACTGCGGCTGCTTTCCGGCGCGTTCAGGTCACGGTGGCTGAGGACCGCATATTGACGGTCAAAGAGCTGTCCGAGTACCTGCGGGTCCATCCGACGACGATCTACAGGCTGCTCAAACAGGAACGCCTGCCGGGATTCAGAGTGGCCAGCGGCTGGCGTTTCAGCCGTGCGGCTATCGAGCGGTGGGAGCGCGAGCAGGCGGAAAAGAGGGCCTTGCGGGACGAGGAAGACAAAGGCTAAGCCGCTTTCCCGCAAATCCAGCGACAAAGCGCAAGTTGCCATTGCGGGCGCCGACGGCAACTGCGTGGCCGCCAGATGCAGCGGCGAATGAGCCGGCGCTGCGCTCCTGCCGGCCTGCCCGCGCCGCGGCAGGCAGGTCGTGGAGGCGCGGAGGACCGCCCGGCGCGCCAGGGCCGCGCGGGCGTCTTGCCGCCCGTCTCCCCACTGGAAGAGGTCGGCGCGAAGCGCCGGGTGAGCGACCTTGCTCCTCGCTCCTTCGCCGTTCTCGCTTCTTACACGACGACGGGGGGCGAGGCCGGCCGTTGTTTTGATTTGCCAACCGCCCGGACGGTTGCGCCGGACTTGCGAAAAAGAGCGATCCAGGCATAGCATAAGCCGCGGATGCCCGGCGGCTTATGCCGGGCAGAGAATGGAGTGCAGCCGTGGCGGATATGGCGTTGCTCGACCGAGGATTCGCGGCAATCATCCGGCGCTTCGTCGAAACCGGGCAGGGCCCCCACTACACGGAGTTGGCGCAGGAATTGGGCCTGTCGGTGGAGCAGGGGCGAGAGTTGGTTCACGAGCTGTTCGCGCGCAATGTTCCGGGCTGGGTGCATCCGGGCACCGACCTGATCGCCTCGTTTGCGCCGTTCAACAACCTGCCTACCCAGTATCGCGTGAGCGTCGACGGCCACCAGAAGTGGTTCGCCCAGTGAGGGTTTGAGGCGCTGGCGGTCCGCTGGCTATTTCCCGGCAAGAAAGTTCGAATCGACGCGCCGTGCCTGGAGTGCGGGGAGCCGATGGCGCTCGAGATGCGCGACGACCGAATTCTGTTGACGCAGCCGGACACGATGGTGGGTTACACCCACAGTCCCGTCGGCGGGCCGCGCGAGACGATCGCCTTTCGCTGAGGGGGCATGAATCTCTTCCGGTCGGAAGAGCACGCGCGCCAGTGGAAGGGTTTTAAGCCGGAGATGGAGAAAACGCTGCGGCCGGTCTCTTTCTGGGCCGAGCTTTTCAGCGAGCAGTTGTTTCGCCAACGCGGGCGGGCCGACTACATGTCCTGGCTGAGGTCTGAGGAAGGCCGGCAGTCGCTGGCGAGCTTGTGGGCGAAGATGCCGTAAGGGCAGTGCTGCGTGGTGTTGAGGCGAGCCCGGGCGGCCCGGTCCGGCCGCCGAACGCCGGTTTGGACGCACGGTCGCAGCCGCGAGAGGAGCGTCGCAAATGCCGAGCGATTACGTCCGCTACATCGATAAGACGCGCGATTATTACCTGGCCGAGGGTTACAAGGAGCCGTACCGCTGGGCGCATTTCGAGGAGATCCCGTTTACCCGGCTTAGCAAGCCGCTTAGGCGCTGCCGCCTGACCATCGTAACGACCAGTGACATCGCGGTTCGCAGCGAATCGGGCGGCCGCGAGAGCGTCGACAAGGACACCCTGGTCGGACGCATCTACTCGATTCCGTTTGACGTAGCGGCCGAGCGCCTTTACAGCCGCAACGAGCATTACGACCAGCACGCGACCAGTCTTGACGACGTCAACGCCTATTGTCCGGTGGACCGGGTAAGAGAACTGGCCGCCACGGGACGGATCGGCGGTTTTGCGCCGCGTTTTCATGCGGCCTACACTTCTTACAGCCAGCGGATCACCATGGAGCGCGATGCGCCGGAAGTGCTGCGGCGATGCCGGGAGGACGAGGTCGATGCGGTGCTGCTGACACCTGTCTGACCCGTCTGCCATCAGACCGTCGGTCTGATAGCGCGTCATCTGGAAGCTAACGGTATTGCGACCGTGGTTTTCGGCACGGCCCGCGACATTGTGGAAAGCGTTGGTGTGCCTCGTTTCATTTTCACCGACTTTCCCTTGGGCAATCCGTGCGGCCGGCCGTTCGACGCTACGATGCAGCGTGCGATCGTTGAAACCGGCCTTGAGCTGCTCGAGAAGGCCACGGCTGTTGCACCAACCGTGACCACGCCCTACGTCTGGAGCGACGACGATTCGTGGAAACGGCTCATCTTCAGTAAGGAACAGCCTTTTCTGGAGGGCGAGGCCTACCGCCGCTGGATGGAGGCCAAGGAAAAGTACCGGCAGCTCAAGCGCGAGGGCCAGGTTTGACCAAGCTGCAGGGCGGACCGGGCGAGGGTTCGCGGGAGCCGGCAATGGCGCGAAACGTGGTGGTCTATTCGACCCCGCTCTGCGCTCCGTGCGAGCACCTCAAGCAGTATCTGCGCAGCCGAGGGGTCTCGTTCGTTGTGCGCGATATCATGATGGACGAAGAGGCGGCGATCTTCCTCGAGGACCGGGGGATTAGGTCTACGCCGGTTCTGGCGGTTGACGACGCGCTGGTCGTCGGTTTCGACCGCAAGCGCGTGGACGAGCTTTTGGGGCTCGCCTAAGCGGCAACCGCGCGCGGGAATAACAAGAGCGCCTGCGCCGCCATACCGTGTACCGCTCGGACGGGTCGGCACTGAAGATTAATCGCGGCCTGGAGGGCGGCGGCACGTGCCGCGCTGTGAAAGGAAGGCGCAACGCATGTCCACCGATCGGGGCTTGAGTTTTTCCTTTTCCGAAGAGCAGGAGGCGATTCGCCGGCTTGCGGCGCAGTTCGCCGAAAAAGAAATCAAGCCGGTTGCGCGCCGGTTCGAACACGATCTCGAAGGCAGGCTTGCCGAGGAGATCATCGACCGGGCCGCGGCGGTGGGGCTGCTCGCTTTGCCGGTGCCCAAGGAGTTCGGCGGAGGCGGCGGCTCCAACGTCGATTGCACGCTGGTGCTGGAGGAGCTGGCGGTGGGATGCGGCGGGGTGGCAACCGCGATCGGCGCAAGCTGGTTTGGCCAGACGCCCGTCATGATGGCGGCTAGCGCCGAGCAGCGCCGCTGGGTCTTCCCGCCTTTGGCGTCCGCCGACAAGGGCCGGCTTGTCTGCATGGCGATGACCGAGCCGGCCGGCGGCACCGACATCGAGAATCCGCAGATGGAGTCGCGCACGATTCGCACCTTGGTGCGCGAAGACGGCGACTGCTACGTTATCAACGGGCGCAAGTTGTGGCCGAGCAACTCGGACAACGCCTGGCTTTACACCGTGGTTGCCACGGCCGATCCCAAAACCGGCAACGCCGGGTCGTGCCTGATCCTGGTCCCGGCCGGGACGCCCGGGCTATCGTTCGGCCGGCCGATCCGCAAGATGGGGATGGACGCCGACCGCAACGCCGAAATCGTCTTCGAGCAGGTGCGGGTGCCGAGAACCCACCTGCTGGGGCGGATCGGGGACGGCGCCCGATTGCTGCAGCGGACGCTGGTCTACAACCGTGTAGGAGCCGCAGCCATCGCGGTCGGCATCGCGCGCGGCGCCTTCGAGCAGGCGCTGGCGTGGACTCGAAGCCGGATCACGATGGGCCGGCCGCTGGCGCAGCATCCGGTGATCGCGGCGATGTTGGGCGATATGGCCACCGAGATCGACGCCGCCCGGCTGCTCTACCAGCGCGCGGCCTGGTGCAATGCCCAGCCGGGACAGGCGAACATGCGCTGGGCAACGATGGCCAAGGTGTTCGCCAGCGAGATGGCAATGCGCGTTACGACCAACGCCGTGCAGGTCATGGGGGCTTACGGCTACGCCAAGGAATACGGCGTTGAGAAGGCGATGCGGGACGCCAAAATCGTACAAATCTTCATCGGCGCCAACGAATTCGCCCGCCAGCTCGTCGGTGAGCTGCTTACCTGACAGCGCCCCGTCAAGAAAGGCGGCGCGAGGCCGCCTCGGGCCGCCCCGGCAACGGTGCGGTGGCCCCGGTGCGGCTGCCGGCATTGGTTCCCGCTTAGGTGGGGTTTCGTGTCCTGGTTGCCCGCTGGCTTTTTATTGAGTCCTGCACAATATAGTTACGTGGGCCTCGCCCAGTCGGGCGTGCGGCTGTCATTCCCGCGGGCGGTGCGTCCCCCCTCTCCTCGATCCTCTCCCCCGGCGGGGGAGAGGAATCAGGAAGAGGGGGTGCGCGCTCCTCTCCCGCGGCGGGGGAGAGCAGAGAAGAGGCTGCGCGCCCCAGTTTTGTCATCCCCGCGCGGTGCTGACCGCACTGCAGCTCGTCCGACCTGCCTGCCGCGCCTGCCTGTGCGTGCCCGCACGCAGACAGGCCGGGCGCGACGCAGGCAGGCCAACGGGAGTGCAACGCGGGGATGTGGGCCACGTGTCCCCGCCGCCATGCAATGGCCTGGCGCGCGCGAGGAATCCCGGAGTGCGCTGCCGGAACGGGCGCAAGGCCTTGGGAGTTTCGCGCGGCAGCCACCTACGAGCATGGCACGCCAGGGTAGCTCAGTAAGGCTGAGACGGTCACTATAATGTGCGACCCTCAATGATAGCTCGCGTCGTCCAACGAGAACGCGAGCTTTCCCCGCTGCCCGACAGAGGCGGGGCCGCATCCTCCGATCCGGATAGGCATATGAAGACCGGAGGACGGTCGGCACCGGGATAGCGGTGCGCGCGCTGCCTGAAGGCCAGCGACACTGCCGATATTCTCGGCTTGCGCGGGATGGGGATCCCCGCTTGGAGGCCTGAGCGTGCGAAAGCTTGGATACTTGGCATCTGCTGTGATCTTCTGCGGCTGCGTGAGCGGCTCGATTCCGGCCAACACTACGATCTATGAGGCGAATGCCTACACCAAAACTGGCTGCAAAGCCAAGCTCGACAAGCTGGCCGGCGCTTCGACCAAGGTGACTTGGGTCTACGACGGGCGTGCAGGTTGGATCGATCCCCTGTTGTGGCCCGTTCCGTTAGTTCGGTGCAAAGGCGTCCTGGCCGGGGCCAGCGCGCAGACAGAAGCGCCCGTGCAACCCCCAGCCCACGCGCCTTGAAGACGATCTCTGGACGCTCCTAGCCTCTCTGCGCCGGATAACTGTCAAGGAAAAGATCGAGGGCTGTCAGTCGTTCCCTGCCGGGCGTCAATATCGCACGCGCGGGCGTAAGGGACGCTGGAAGGGGATGGCTCTTAGCCGGCCGACGGTGTAGAAAGGCTGGTATCCGGGGCGTGAGGGCGGAGAGGCTAGGGGCCGGACCAGCGGCAGCCGGCGCTGCTCGGCGACGTTCCAGCGGGGCAGGCGGCAACCCGCAACGATGAGCTTAGACCCGCGCTGGCGGCGGGGGAACGCTGATGCCAACCAAGTATGTGGATGTTCGCGGGCAGGCGATCTATTGCCATTATGCCGGGGCCACAACCCTGCCCGACACGATCCCGGACTTAAGCGGCGGGCGCGTGCTTTTTTTCATTCATGCGGCGGGCTCCAACGGACATGCCTGGCACTATCAGGTGGAACATCTCGGGGCCAGGCACAGCCCGGTCGCACCTGACCTGCCGGGTCACGGTCGTTCCTCGGGCGTGCAGGGACTGGAAAGCGTGCAGGAGTACGCCGACTTCGCGGTCACGGTCCTGGAGGCGCTCGGGCTAAGATCGGCAGTGATGGTCGGCCGGTCGATGGGCGGGGCGATCGCGATGGACCTTGCGGTGCGCTACCCGGAGCGCGTCTCGGCGTTGGTCCTAATTGCGACGGCGGCCAAGTTCACTTTCGCGCCGGAGCGGGTCGAGGGTCTGCGGGCGGTTGCGATGGGCCGGGCACCCCAGGCCTTCACGACCGACGGCTTCTCGCCGGCGACCGTGAAAGAGCGCTTCGAGGTGGTGCGTGAGGCTTGGGCGGAGCAGGTCAAGACCGACCCGCGGGTGCGCTACGGCGACGTGCTTGCCTGCTCGCGGGTTGACCTGCGCGAGGCGGTACGCGGCATCAGGCAGCCCACGCTTATCCTGGCCGGACGGGACGATACCATCACGCCGCCCTCCGAGGCGGAGTTGCTCGCCCGTCTGATTGCCGGGGCAAGGCTGCAAGTCATCGAGCAGGCAAGTCACAACCTTCCCACCGAGCGGCCGGCCGAGGTCAATGGCGCGATCGAGCGCCTGCTGGACGAACTGGAGTAGGTGAGCGCGATGGGCCTCGCCAGGCAGGCGGCGATTGTTGGTGTCTACGAGCACCCGACGCGCTTTGCGCCCAACAAGACTGCCTTCCAACTGATGGCCGAAAGCGCGCGCGGCGCCCTGGCCGACGCCGGCCTCAGCCTCAAAGAGGTGGACGGTCTGTGCTCGACCGGGCTGGGCTTCGGGGCAACCGGGATTGTCAGTCTTTGTGAGTACCTGAACCTTAAGCCCGGTTTCGTGGATTCGACGGCGATCGGCGGCGCTTCGTTCGTGGCCCACGCGGCGCATGCGGCGGCGGCGATCGCGGCGGGCTTGTGCAGCGTCGTCCTGATCGTCTACGGTTCGACGGCCGCTTCGCAGCGGCTGGCCATCGGCACCGCCGGGATCGGCTCGGCCGACCCCGCCGACCAGTACGAGACGCCGTTTGGGCCGACCACGGTGGCCTCTTACGCGCTGGTGGCGGCGCGCCATATGCACGAGTACGGAACCACGGCCGAGCAGCTTGCCGAGATCGCGGTAACAACCCGGATGCACGCCGGGCTGAACCCGCAGGCCAAGTACCGCGAGCCAATCACGGTTGAGGACGTGCTGGCCTCGCGCACGATCGCATCGCCGCTGCGCCTGCTTGACTGCTGCATCATCAGCGACGGCGCGGGCGCCTTCGTGATGACCTCGGCCGAGCGGGCGCGGGAGTTACGCCGCCGGCCGATTTGGCTGCTGGGCGCGGGCGAGGCGGTCGGCCATGGCGAGGGCGGCTTGCGCGACTATTTGGAGACGGCCGCGGCCCAGTCGGGGCGGGCCGCACTGGCGCGGGCGGGCGTGGCGCATCGCGAGATCGATCTGGCGATGATCTACGACTCGTTTACCATCACGGTGCTCGTCACGCTGGAAAACCTGGGCTTTTGCCGGCGTGGCGAAGGCGGCAGCTTCGTAAGCGGCGGTCGGCTGCGCTTTGACGGCGCCCTGCCGGTGAACACCGACGGCGGCGGTTTGTCTTCGAACCATCCCGGCATGCGGGGCGTCTTTTTGGTCATCGAAGCGGTGCGCCAGTTGCGGGGCGAAGCCGGGCCCGCCCAGGTCAGAGACTGCCGCATCGCGCTGGTGCACGGCACCGGCGGCACGCTCGGCCTGCGCCACTCGGGCGCGACCCTGGTGCTCGCCAACTGAAGGATCGGCAACGGCCGCAGCGCGCAGGGAGAGAGAAAATGTCTCAGCAGGCCAACGTCCCTTCCAGGCCGCGGCCGCGCATCGACGAGGAGAGCCGGCCGTGGTGGGAGGCGCTGGGGCGCCGCGAGCTTTACCTGCAGCGTTGCCTAGAGTGCGGGGCGCTGCGCTGGTACCCACGCGCGCTTTGCCCCGAATGCCTTTGCGACCGCACCCAGTGGGTTAGGGCTAGCGGTCGGGGCAAGGTCTACAGCCTCACGACGGTCCATCAGAATCAAACGCCCGGCTTTGCCGGCGCTACCCCCTACCTGCTCGCCTACGTTGAACTCGAAGAGGGCGTCAGAATCCTGACCAACGTGGTCAATTGTCGGCCCGAAGAGGCTACAATAGGGGCGAGCGTCGAGGCAGTTTTCCAGGATATTGGGAACCAAACAGGGCTACTCAGCTTCCAGCCCACCAGGCAACAGGCATAGGCGAGTGAGCGCGGTTCTAGACCTGCACGTTCACAGCGAGGCGTCGGACGACAGCCGCGCCTCGGTGGAAGCCTACCTGCAGTGGCTGAGCTTAAGGGGCAGCGAACGCCCGGTTGACGGGATCGTGCTGACCGAGCATCGCCAGTTCAACGCCCAGGCCGACTACCGGGCGCTGGAGGACCGCTACGGCTTGCTGGTGCTCAAAGGGGCGGAGCTGGAAACCGAGTATGGTCACCTGCTGGTCTACGGGATTACCCCGGAGCTTGCCCGGCGGTTCAATTTGGCCGATATTCGGCTTCCCGCTCAGGGGCTGATCGACGAGGTGCGCCGGCTCGGCGGAGCCGTGGTCGCGGCCCATCCCGGGCGCGTCCGGGTCGGGCTGTACGACCATTATGCCGACAAGCCGGCGCTCAGAGGACTGGTGGCGCTTGAGGGACTCAACGGCGGCTCGCGCGGCGACGAGAACGCCCGCAGCGCCGAGTTGGTGCGTCGCTTAAGCCTGCCGGCCACCGGAGGATCGGACAGCCACCTGGTCAGCACTGTGGGCTTGTGCGCCACCCGGTTTGCGGGTCGGATAACCAATATCGCGGAGTTGGTGGCGGCCCTTTGGTCGGGCGATTTCGAGCCGGCCGACTTCAGAAAGCCCAAGCCCGCCGCCGCGGCCAAGTCAAACGCGGCAGCCGGTTAGAGGAGGAGTCGTGGCTGAACAGGGACCGCTTGCGATTGGCGCTACCCTTAAGGTGACGGGTCCGATAACGGTCAGCGACCAGGACGTACGTCGGTTCTGCGAACTGCTCGGCGAAACCAATCCTCTGTTCCTCGAGGAGGAAGCGGCGCGCCGGGGGCCTTACGGGGAACTGGTGGCGCCGCCGTCGTTCGCCGTGACCTTTCGCGACGTGGGCCATTTTGCCGATGAGTTGTTCCGTCTGGGCAAGCTCGGTTTCGACGCCGGCAAGGATATCGAGTTCGTGAGACCGATCCGGCCCGGCGACCAGATCACGGCGACCTCGCGCGTCGCGCGCATCTACGAGAAGACCGGGCGCAGCGGGCCGATGGTTTTTGTCGTGGTGCGCTCTACCCTGACCAATCAACGGGGCGAAATTGTCGCCCATGTGGACCACCGCTTTACCGCGTTGGCCGAGTTCCCAGCCGAGGAAATCGCGCCCGGAAGCGGGCGTGACCGGCAATGACGCCGCCGTTCCGGGCCGTTTTGGGCGAGGAGCTGGGACCCCGTATCGTGGTGATCAGCCGCGAGCAAACCCGCGATTATGCGCGCCAGTACAGATTTGAGTCGGCCCGCTTTAGCGACGACGAGCGGGCCCGCCGCATCGGCCTCCCCGGAATTATCGTCCCCGGCAACATGAGCCTCGCCTACCTGGTGAAGCTGGTGACCGACTGGATCGGGACGCGCCCGGCTACCTTGGTCCGCCTGAGCACCACCTACCGGCAGCTTGTGCGGCCCGATAGCCCGCTCACCCTTCACGGGGTGATAACCGGCGCCGGCGGCGACGGGTCGGTCGAGCTCGACCTCTGGATGGAAAACGAGCTGGGTGAACGGCTGGTCACCGCAACGGCCACGGTGCGGGCGCTGCCCGCCTGATCGTTGCAAGTTGCCTGCGCTTCGTTTCGGTATGCGGCCGGCGCAGGCGGGCCAGGCTCTGCAGGGCCTGCGGCCCGGCGCTCGCTTGGCAAGCTGCGATTAAAAGATTCGCTGGGGCTCGCCGCCGAACGGATGGTATTCTCGGGGAATGACGTTGAAGACGAGAATTACCGAGCTGCTCGGGATCGAACATCCGGTGATGCTGGCCGGCCTTGGCGGAGTCGGCTTGAGCAAGCTGGCCGCGGCGGTCTCCGAAGCGGGAGGACTGGGGACGATCGCGCTGGTCGGATTAAGCCCCGAGGTGATCCACAGGGAGATTGCCGCGGCGCGCCGCCTCACCGCAAAACCGCTTGCGGTCAATTTGCTGGTGCCGTTTATCCGTCCCGGTATCATCGAAGCGGTGCTTGGCGAGCCGATTGACGCCGTGAGCCTTTTCTGGGGCGATTCCAACGAGCACACGGCTCGCATCAAGCGGGCCGGGATGAAAGTGATATGGCAGTGCGGCTCGGTAGGCGAGGCCGTAGCGGCCTGTCGCGCCGGAGCGGACGCGATTGTCGTACAGGGGATCGATGCTGGTGGGCACGTACGTGGCAAGGCGACGTCGCTTGCTCTCATCCCGGCCGTGCGCGACGCGCTTGGGGCCGAAATGCCGATACTTGCGGCGGGCGGGTTTGCCGACGGGCGCGGGCTTGCTGCCGCGCTCGCGCTGGGAGCCGACGGCGTCGCGTTGGGAACCCGGTTTGTGGCTTCAACCGAAGCCGCGGCCCATCCGCTTTACCAGCAGCGCCTGCTTGCGGCCCAAGCCGAAGACACGGTACTAACGACGCTCTACGACGTCGGCTGGCCCAACGCTGGGCATCGTGTGATCCGTACCCGCGTTGTCGACGAGTGGGAAAGCGCGGGACACCCCGAGCCGGGCAAGCGTCCGGGCGAGGGCGAGCCGATCGGCGTGCTGAGGCAGGGCGGCCTCGAGCTGGCGCTGGCGAAGTATTCCGTGGTAACGCCTTCGGAAAATGTTGCCGGCGATATCGACGAACTACCGCACTACGCTGGCATGTCGGTTAACCTTATTCACGAGGTGCTGCCGGCCGGGGAGATCGTGCGGAGAATTATCGGCGAGGCACAGGAAGTTATCGCGCGCCGGCTGGCTTCGGTGGTCGTCTAGGCGGCCCGGGGCGAAATTGCCCGGCCTGAATTAGCGGCGCAGCCCCGCAACGAGCGAAGATCATTTTGCTGAGCTGCGGGCCTCGACCATTGCGCAGAGCCGGCTTGCAATGAGCCGGCCGGCGACCCGGTGGCCGGCAATGTTCCAGTGCCCCACGCCTTGCGCGGTATTGGCAAATCCGTGTAGGAAAAGATGGCGCGCGTCGGCGTAACGCTGCAGTTGCGGCGCCAGGTTAAGCACCGCAAAACCGTCGCGCTCGCCCAAGGCGGCGATCCGCCGCTCGGGATAAAAAAGGTCTTGGACACCCAGCGAGGCGGCGAAGCCCCGGCGCGCCGCGGCGTCCGGGTAGACCTGGATACCGTTGCTGGCGGTGACCGCGAGAAACAGCGCGCCAGATGCCCTGGTCTCGCGGTTCATCTCGGCCAGCTCACATTCGGTAATCCGCCACGCCTGCCGGCGCACCGGGTCTTCGGGCGGCCGGTAAATCCATTCGCCGGTGCCCGGCTCGCGCGCCTTAGCGCTCGGGCGCGCGGAGAACCACCGTTTGAGACCCTGGCGCGCCGCTCTGCGCCCTTCGCCCAGAAGCTTGAGTACCTGCAAATGGCGCAGCGCGAACTTGGCCCGGCATTGCATCCTGAACAGTCCCGAGGTCGAGAAGGCGCCGGTTGGAACCAGCCGGCCGTTGACGCAGGCAAAGAAGGGCCGGCACTTTTCCTGCTCGAGGACGGGCGAGTTATTGCGCAGGTCGTTGCCCGTGAAGACTACCGCCACCACGGCGTCGGGCGCGAAGCCCAGCGCCACACGCCGCAGCATAACCAGCTCCTGCGCCGTGCCGTAGCCGTCGCATCCGAAATTGAGCACTTCCACCCGCCGGCCGCTGAGTGCCGGACAGTCGGACAACTCGCGCTCGGCCACGGCAGCAAACGTAGCGTTCTCGCCGACCTGTTGCGCCTCGGTGAAGGAGTCTCCCAGAAGCGCGACGCGAAAAACGTCGGCCGCCTTGGCGCGCGGGCGCTCGGGTCCGCGAAAACCCTCGCTGTTTACCCTGACGAAGGCCGCGCCCTCCCTGCGCTGCCATCCGGACGCTCCAGGCAAAAGCCGCCAACCCAAATGGTGGTCGAAGGTGTAAAGCCGCGGCTCGCCCACCCCGAGTGCTCTTACGGCGACCTCCCACAAGGCGAGGCCGCCGAGAATACCCAGCGCAATCAGCCCAAAACGGCCTGCAGTCAGGGTAACTCGGTTCACGGCTTGCATACCGGCTTGGCGACCAAGGCCAAGCTAGCCGCGTCACTGGCCGCCGACCCGCCCCGGACGTGCCCTGGCGAGGATCGCACAGGTCTGCGTAGAAAAGCGCAAGACGCGGCATCGCTGGGGCGGTGCCGCGTCTTGATGCGCTGCGGGCAGATAACGTGCCTCGGCCAAGACGGCGCGACGCTGCGGCCCAACGCTGGCACCGCCGCGCGGCCGCAACCGCGGGGCGCGTGCAAGCCCATGGCAAAGCCGGGAAGCTTAGCTGCTGGGACTAGGTCTGAGCGCGTTGGCCGGGGGGAGTCAGGCGCGAACTTTTTCCCGGCCCCGCTTGGCCGCGCGCTCTCGCTCCGCAGTGGGTCCCTTGTGCAGGTTGGGCCGCGCCGCCGGAAAGGACTTAGCCTGCTGCTGCGCCTGCGGCTTGGGCGACGGCTTGGCGCCGAGCGCAGGGGCGCTGGAGGGAGCAACTGCGTCCTCCGGCTGCTCGATGGTCTTGAGTTGCCTGATCGCCTCCACGCGCCGTTCTCTCCAGGCCTTCAGCCCGTGACGCATATAGTCGGGGTTGATGTCGAGCATGTCGCAGATGTTGTCAAACGAGAAGACCCAGTGCTTGTCCTCGTGGTTGATCCACTCCTCGGCATCACGGAACAGCCGCTGCCCTTTGCTGGTGGGCGAGTCGATGCACTTCATGAAGCATTCGACGGCGTCCTCGAGCACGCTGAGCACGAGCCGCTTCTCACCCTCGAGCAGATGCTTTCGGCGCATCGCTTCGAAGTACTGTACCGGCAGCAGCGTGTCAGGCTCGAAGAGCCCGGGGAGTCGTTCGTCGAGAGTTTCCTTTTCTTGCATTTTTGTCTCGCGGGGTTTCCGCGCCACCCGTGCCTCCACCGCAGCCTCCCTTGGAGAGAAGACGTTGTAAGCGGCTATTATATTCGAATCTTCAGCGATTTTCACCCTCTGATGAGTAAATTTCGTGCCAGGCCATTTGGATCGCCTCGAGCCGGGCCTCGTTGGAGCCTCCCCCGTCATCGTCGAATTCGTCAAGATCGATCACCCACTGGCGCAGGTCCGTAAACCTGACCTGCAGGGGGTCGAGGCCGGGATGGTTTTCAGCGAGAATCTCCGCGATTTCCTCCGCCTGGTCCCACTTAAGACCCATGGTGGGGCTCTCCTTGTTGGTGCAGCAGGGTCGTTTTGCGCTGTTCCTTGCCCCGGCGGCCCGTAGACCGCCGCTCAGGGTAACTGTTCGACCGATTTTCGTTCCAGCGCCTGTTTGATTGCCTGGTTCATGATCCGCTCGGCAAAGGGCGTTGTGAGTTCGTTGAGTTCCTGGGTGAGCCGCGCGATAAGCTCGTGGTCGGTGCCTAGGCGGGCGGCCTCGAGCCGCGCCGCGCAGCGGTCGATGGCGGTGCGCTCCTGCGGCTCGACCAGCGCCGGGAAGTTGGCAAGCTGGCGGCGCGCCGCCTGGAGAATCTGGTCCGCCTGGTTGCGCGCGACCGCCAGCATCCGCTGTTCGAGGTCCTGCTCTCCTCGCTCGATCGACTCTTCGAGCATCCGCTCGATTTCCTCTTCGGTCAGCCCGTAGCTCGGTTTTACCTCGAGTGAGTGCTCACGGCCGGTGCGCTGGTCGCGGGCGGTAACGTTCAGGATGCCGTTGGCGTCGATAAGAAAGGTCACCTCGATGCGCGGCGTGCCGGCCGGCGCCGGCTCGAGCGGTCCGAGCTTGAAGCGAGCCAGCGAGCGATTGTCGTGCGCGATCTCGCGCTCGCCCTGGACCACGTGAATGTCGACGTGGGTCTGGTCGTCCACCGCGGTGGTGAACATTTCGGTGACGCTGGTCGGTATCGTGGTGTTGCGATGGATGAGCCGTTCCATGACGCCGCCCATCGTTTCGATGCCCAGGGAGAGCGGCACCACGTCGAGCAGAAGCATGTCCTTGCGCCCGCCGGTCAGAACCGCAGCCTGGACCGCAGCTCCCAGCGCGACCACTTCGTCGGGGTTGATGGAACAAAGAGGCTGGCGGCCAAACAGTTCGGCTACCCGCCGGCGCACCAGCGGCATCCGGGTTGCCCCGCCCACGAGCACCACCGCGTCGAGCTCCTCTGGCTTGAGCTTGGCGTCCTCGAGCGCGCGCCGGCAGCAGGCCAGCGTACGGTTCACCAGTGGCTCGGCCATCCTCTCCAGTTGCGAGCGTTCAAGCTCGCGGCGCACCGTTATGTCTGCGGCCTGGAGCACGAGCTCGGTACGCTCGGCGGCGCTGAGCCTGCATTTGGCGGCTTCGGCAGCAGTTCGGGCCGCCCTCCAAAGCTGCCGGCTTTGACGCAGCGGCGGGGACAACTGCTCCATCAGCCACTCCTCGATCAGGCGGTCTATGTCGTCGCCCCCCAGGTGCGTGTCGCCGTTGGTGGCCAGGACCTCGAAGATGCCCTCCTTGACGCTTAGCAGCGAGACGTCAAAGGTCCCGCCGCCCAGATCATATACCGCAATACGGCCCGCCGTCATTGCGTTAAGTCCGTAGGCCAGGGAAGCGGCGGTCGGCTCGTTCACCAGCCGGACAACTTCAACTTCCGCCAAGCGGCCGGCGTCCTTGGTGGCCTGCCGCTGGGCATCGTTGAAGTACGCCGGCACGGTAATTACCACCCGCTCGACCGATTCACCGCTGGAGGCCTTCACCCGCGCCTTGAGCGCGCGCAGGATTTCGGCCGAAACCTGCGGCGGGGTATATAGACGGCCGCTCACCTGGAAACGCACCACCGGGCCGCCTAAGTCGGCGAAGCTGTAGCGTATGCGGTCCTCGGGCGCGACCTCGGCGCCGCCCAGCCCCATGTAGCGTTTGACGGACCTGACCACGACCGCTGCCGGCGCGCTCCCGGCCTGATCGCCAGGACCTTGCCCCCGGCCCCAGTCGTCCAGTTTGCCCTCAAGCTCGGCCGCCTTCAGACCCACGCCGATTGTGCCCTCCGGGCCCAGCGCTACGACCGACGGCAGCAGGGTTGCTCCGGTGGCGGGATCGCCGATAATCCGCGGGCCGGCGTCTTCCATCACGGCAATCAGGCTGTTGGTGGTGCCGAGGTCGATGCCGAATATGCGCGACATGGGATTTGGGTCTTTTCTCTCTGCGGTTTACGAAGCAGCGTTCGCCTGGAGCCGTGGCGGCGATGCCGTTCAGTTTTCGGCCGCGGCCGCCAGCGCGCGGTCCATGTCTCTCAGCAGGGTACGCAGGTAGGCGATCTTCGAAAGCGCCTGCTTGAGTCCCGCGGTCAACTCATCCTGTCCGCCCGCGTTCCGGTCCCAGCGGACGAAATTTCCTTCCAGCTCCCGGTGGGCGCGGTCGAAGCGGCTCCGGACCTCCGCGCGCCTGCCTTCGATCTCGCCTCGCAAACGGTCGCGGTCGTTGCCGGCCGGGCTCGCCCCGAGTTCGGCGAGTTGTTCCTGGATTTCGAAGACCATTTCGGCCAACTCGGGAGGGACCGTCTTGTTGTCCTCGGCAAGTTTCTCGCCACGCAGCTCGAGCCAGTAAAGCCCACGGCTTATCGGGTCGCGCAGCGTGCGGTAGCTGCGCGTCAACAGCGCCATCGCCCTAAGGCTTGCCGCGCGAACCGCGGCATCGTCCGTCGCGAAGCGGTCGGGATGGATGCGCCGGCCGAGCTCGTGATACCTGCTCTCGAGGGCGGCGCCGTCAAGCGCCAACCGGGGCTCAAGCCCCAGCGCCGCAAAACAGTCGAGCTCCTCCCCGAGCGGCCTGCCGCACCGCTCGCACACCAAGCCTGTGCCGCTCGGCGCTGCGCATGACGGGCACCGGACCATCGCTCATACGACGAACGATTCGCCGCATCCGCAGCTCCGCTTGACGTTCGGATTGACCAGCCGAAACCCGGAGGCCATCAATTCCTCGGTGTAATCCAGCTCCGAGCCGTTGACATAAAGAAAGCTCTTCTTATCGACAATCAGCAGCGCCCCGTCCCGCGCGAACGACTTGTCGCGTTCATTGGCAGCATCCAGCTCCATCCGGTACTGCAACCCCGAACAGCCCCCACCGACCACTTTGACCCGCAGTCCGAGGCCGGGGCGTCCCGCCGTCAACTCGCGAATCTTGCTTGCCGCTCGCTCAGATACCGAAACCATCGGCGATTAACCTGCCTGCGGGTTTTTCTTGCCGCCCGTCCGCTTCACGCCCGAGGCTGCGCCTTGGCGCGACCGACCCCGCCTCGGGTCGTTCCGTGCCGCGCCAGCCAAGCCATACGACCCCCGACTCCGGGCGGCGCGGGCCAGGGCCTTTCAGGCCCGGCTTCTCGGGCGCTTGGGCCTAGGCCTCTGCGGCCGTCTTCTTGGACTGCTCGGCGGCGTTGCCCCGGTGTTTCTTCCAGTCGCTAATTGCGGCCTTTATCGCATCCTCGGCAAGCACCGAGCAGTGAATCTTTACCGGCGGCAGGTTCAGCTCCTTGACGATTACGGTGTTCTTGATCGCCAGCGCCTCGTCGATATGCTTGCCCTTGACCAGTTCCGTGACGTAGCTGGAGGACGCGATCGCGCTGCCGCAGCCGAAGGTCTTGAACCGGGCGTCCTCGATAACGCCGCCCTCATCGATCTTAAGCTGGAGCTTCATAACGTCTCCGCACTCGGGAGCGCCGACGACGCCCGTGCCGACGCTCGGATCGTCCTTTGCGAAGCTCCCGACATTGCGGGGATTGGTGTAGTGGTCAATCACCTTGCTGGAGTACGCCATAAAAACCTCTGTGCTGTGGCAGGGGGGTTTGTCCCTGACCTAACAAGGCCTTGAGCGATAATCACCCAATTCGAAGGGCCGTCCGGCGATCTCGCGGATTTCTGCGGCAACCCGGTCGTTGCCGGGCAGCAAGCAGAGCCGCCCGAGCCTTTCGTCCAGGCGGGCGACCTCCCGCCGCCGAGCCGCGGATTTGATTAGCCGCTCCATCGCTAGTCTGTTCTCCACTGGACCGACTTGAGGTCGATTCCCTCGCGCGCCATCTCATAAAGCGGCGACATTTCGCGCAGCCGCTTTACCTCCTTGGCCACCCGATCGACGACGTAGTCCACCTCTTCCTCGGTGTTGAAACGGCCCAGGCCGAACCGGATCGAGCTGTGCGCGAGTTCCTCGCCGACGCCCAGCGCGCGGATCACGTACGAGGGTTCCAGCGTGGCCGAGGTGCAGGCCGAACCTGAACTTACCGCGATGTCGCTGATTCCCATCAGCAGCGACTCGCCCTCGACGTAGGCAAAGCTCACGTTGAAGTTGCCGGGCAAGCGCTGGGTCGGGTGTCCGTTCAGGTAAACCTCATCCAGCCGCTCGAAAACGCCGGCCTGCAGCTTGTTGCGCAGGTCGGTCAGCCGGCGCGCCTCGGCGGCCATCTCGGCCGCCGCGATCTCGCATGCCGCTCCGAAACCGACGATCCCCGGCACGTTGAGCGTTCCCGAACGCATCCCGCGCTCGTGACCGCCGCCGTCGATTATCGGCGCAAGCCGCACCCGCGGTCCCCGTGACCGCACGTACAGCGCGCCCAATCCCTTGGGGCCGTAAATCTTGTGCGCCGTCAGCGAAAGCAGGTCGATCCCGTCGCGCTCAACGTCGACTCCAATCTTGCCGACCGCCTGCACCGCGTCGCAGTGAAACAGAATCCCCTTGTCCTTGGCAATCTTGCCGATCTCCGCTACCGGGTGAATCGTGCCAATCTCGTTGTTGGCGTACATGATCGTGATCAGCACGGTCCTGTCGGTGATCGCCTGGCGCACGTCGTCAGGGTCCACCATGCCGTACTTGTCCACCGGCAGGTAGGTTACCTCCGCCTTGCCCAGCCGTTCCAAGGCCCGACAACTGTCGAGCACCGCCTTGTGCTCGGTCACGCAGGTGATGATGTGGTTGCCTTTCTCCCGGTAGAACTCAACGACACCCTTGATCGCCAGGTTGTCCGATTCGGTGGCCCCGCTGGTGAAAATGATCTCCTTGGACTTGGCGTTAAGCAGCGAGGCGATCGTGGCGCGCGCCTTTTCCACCGCCTCTTCCGCCTCCCAGCCGAAAGCGTGATTGCGGCTGGCCGCGTTGCCGAACTTCTCGCTGAAGTAAGGCAGCATCGCCTCCAGCACCCGCGGGTCAAGCCGCGTGGTTGCGTGATTGTCCATGTAAATCGGCAGCTTAACCATCCCTCGTCCTCTCTCGGCGCTTTCCGGTCAGACCGTGCCTCGCTCCGACCTCGGGCCTTGTCAAGAACCCCTTTTGCGGCCTGCTTAAGCCGCGGCGCTCGGATCAGCTAATAGTGGACCTGTTCAGTCTTCTATGTAGACCCGTCTGCGCGGATTGTCAAGAGGGTTTCCCAGGTGCTCTGACTGCCGGTAATAGACGGCCAATTTAGCTGTTCGGCCGCACCGGCGGCTGGGCCATGGGTGCTGTCCTTACGGTCAGGGCCAGGGGCAACGTAGGGCAGTGCAAGACGAGATAGCCGGAGTGTTTGGGTGGGGGCTGGATTCGCTGACACGGCCTTGTCGCGCCGCTCAGAAGAGCCTGTCCCGAGCGTCTTGGGGCGATTCGTTGGGCAGGCAACTGGGCACCCGCAGGACCAGTTCACGGCAGACTTCCTCCTCGGCGCGTCGTAAGCGAACGTCCCGCAGTTCGAGCAGGCCCAATCCGGAGTCGATCAGGATGTCGGTAAAAGCGATGGCCGGCTTGATGCCCATGGCGTAGCGGCCGCCGTCAACGCCCACTAGTTGTTGCCCGGTCGTTCCCGAGACCAGCGTGATGTGCAGGTTGACGTGCCAGCCGGCGACGAGGAAGCCGTAGAGACCTTCGTACGCACTGACATCGCCGTAGACCAGGGCGTCGGCGCCAAGCCAGCGGGCTAGCTGGCGGGCGGGGACGGCTTCGAGCCGGGACGTGGTCAGGACGGAGTGTGCGGCGAGCGTGGCATCGACCTCGGGCAGCGGCACAATCGTGAATTCGCGTTGGGCGAGAAAGGCGGTAAAGACCCGGCGAAGCCGGTTGGCGTAGGTCCAGCGCCAGCGGGAGCGCGAGGCGGCGGTGCGAAGCGTGACCGGCACGCGGTTTACCAGCAGGTTGCCGCTTCCTTCGTAGGCAAAGGGCAGCACCGCGATGCGCTGCGGGGGCCTGCGGCAGTAGTCGGGCGCGACCTTGAGCGCAAACATCTGCGGGTCGGTTTCGATCATGCGGTCGAGAATTGTTTTGCGGCCGTGCCTGCGCAATCCAAACTCAGGCAGGAAGAACTGCTCAGGCTTTTCGTCGGGGTCGCCGTAGCCGGTGGCCAACGCTGCGAGTACCGGCGCGGTGGCCAACGCCGACGGGCCCGGCGGTTGCGCAGCGGTAACTCGCGCCGAGGTCGGCAGCGTTTCGGCGCTCTGGCTGAGGCCGTTGGGCGGCGCAGGACCCGGCCGCTGGCCGGAGGCGTCCGCTCGGCTGCTCGGCGCCGCGTCGGAGGCCGACGCGGCCATCGCCTGGCGGTCGCGTGCTTGAGCGGGGCGCCCGCTCAAGACCACCCCGCGCACTCCGCCCACCAGAGGAAAGCGCAGCACGACCTCGCGCGCGGCTTCCTCTTCGGCGCGCCTTAGGTCGACGTCGCGCAAGTCGGTGGTGTTGAAAGCCGAGTTCATTGCGATGTCGGCCCAATCTACGGCTGGACGGAACTCCAGTTTGTAGCGCGTGGCCTCGCCGGCCAGAACGAGATCGCCGGTTTGCCCGGAGACTATGGCAAGTTTGAGGGTTACCTCCCAGCCGGCAAGCAGGAACAGGTAGTAGACTTCGTAGTGCAGGACGGCGCCGTAGACAACGGTGTCGGCTCCGAGCCAGCGGGCCAGGGTTTGCGGCGGCACTCGGCTGAGCTTGGCGTCGTTGGTGATGCCGTGCGCGGCCAGGGCGGCGTCGACCTGCGGGAGCGCGACGGTTTCGAATTCCCGCTGGCTTAGGAAGCCGTGCACGAGCTTGCGCAGCCGGTTGGAATCGGTCCAGCGCCACTCGGCCAGGCGCTCGGAGTCGCGCATGGTGAGCGGGAGCTTGTCCAGGATGTAGTTTCCGCTGCCGCGGTCAACGAAGGGTAGAACGGCGATGCGCAAAGGCGGATGGTGGCGGTACTCGGGCGAGGTTTCGACGCTGACGCCGCCCGGATCGGTCTCCAGAATCCGGTCAAGCAGCGTCTTTCTGCCGTGTTCCATCGCGCCGTACTCCGGCAGAAACAGCGGCTGAGTGTTGCGCTCCTGCTGGGCCGTCGCCGCGGCGCATCCGGCCAGCAGGGCCAGCGTTACGAGCCACAACGCGCGCGCACGGCTAGGCCGGCTCCTGCGATGCCGACGACTCGTGCGCCCGTTTCTGTCAGGGCAAAAAGCCAATTTCGAGTCCCTGGAAAGCCGATCCGGCGTACAGGCGCAGCTATTGCTTGCCGAGCGCGGCCGGCGGGTACGGCCGGGCCGGCTCAGCGCGGCCGGCGTATCGACACTTGCCCAATCGGTCCGCTCCCTCTCGGTGCCGGCGGGCTTGGGAACCTCGGCTAGCGCCGGACCTGCTCACACGCCCAGCGCCTTTGCCGCCAGAAAACTAACTGTCAGCAGCACGGCGAACTCCAGGTGGAGTTGCGCTTCGAGGTTAATTGCCGGGTGGAGCGCTGCGCCCTCGCTTGCGCGGCAAAGCCTATGGACCTTAAGCGCGTGCGGCAGCGTTGCCAACACCACCAGGCCCGTAACGGGTACCGTCCGCGTCACCACCCCGGCGAGCACGGCGCCGTAGGCGGCGGCGTTAAAGCACGCCAACTCCCAAAACGCGCCTCGCCGGCCGAGAATTGTGGCCAAGGTGCGCTTGCCGTGGGTGCTGTCGCTGGCGATATCGCGCAGGTTGTTCACCTGCAGGATGCCCGATCCGAGAAAGCCCATCGAAAGCGATACCCAGACCGCAGCCGCGGAAAATTTAAGCGCCGTGACGTAATAGGCGCCCAGTACGATGGCCGGTCCCAGAAAAAGAAACGACAGCAGATCGCCCAGCGCAAGGTAGCCCAGCGCCAGCGGCGCCCCGGTGTAAAAGTAGCCGGCGGCTACGCTCGGCACGCCGATGGCCAAGACCGGCCATCCGCATCGGTAGGCAAGCCAGAGGCCGATCGCCGAGCCCAGTGCAAAGGCGGCTACGCCTCCGGCCCAGACCTGTTCAGGGCGCAAGAAGCGGCGCTGGATGGCCAGGCTTGGTCCAAAATTCTCCACCGCCAGCACGTCGAAGGAGTCCACGCCGCTGACGAAATCGCTGTAATCGTTCACCAGGTTGGTCCCCGCCTGTATGGCGACCGCGCCGATTAGCGCCAGCACAAACCTCACCGGCGAGAAATGGCCGTGGTAGACGGCCGCCGCGGTTCCCACCAGCACCGCCCCCGAGGAGACGGTCAGCGTCCACGACCTGGCCGCTACGATCCAGGTCATCAGCTTGCCGGGCCTTCCCTGACTATCCTCCAAGATCGCTTCTGTCTGCGTCATAAGCCCGCGTCCCCGCCATCTTGGCTCTGCGGTACCAGCCACCGGCGCGCCCATGGGCCACCGGTGGCAGAGCCGCTCGTCGCGGATGACGAAGGTTGAATCTAGCAGGCTCGCCGCCTGGGCTCCACATCTCCCGAGCTGCGGCGAGCTTACTGTCCGGCAGCGGCCGATGCCGGCGAGGTGCGGTAAAGAGGGCGGACGCTACGGCCCTGTGCTGAGAAACTGCTGTTGCTCGCCTTCCAGGACCAGACAGGTCAGAATCCCGCTTTCGTAGGCGCCGGTGTCGATCCCGATGCGATTGTGGCGTACGTCGGGAGCCGTGCTGATGCAATGCCCGTGCACCACGATGGCGCCGAAATCGGCTTGCGAGGTCACGAACCGCTTGCCGATCCAGAGCAGGTCCCGGTCGCTCTGGGCGTCTATCGGGACGCCGGGGCGGACCCCGGCATGAACGAAAAGATAATCACCCTCGCGGTGGCGGACTTTGAGCGCTCGGAAGAACTGCAGGTGGGATGCCGGCATCTGGCTGGCGACCCGGGCGCGCAGCTCTGCCAGGGCTGCCGCGCTCTGGACCCCTGCGGGTGGTGTGGCGATCCCGTAGCTGGCCAGGGTGTCGCGCCCGCCGTAGGTGAGCCAATGGCCCCCCGCTTCGTCGTCGCCGTCCAGGAAGCGAAGCAGGAGGTCTTCGTGGTTGCCCTTGAGGGCGACCGTTTCGAAGCCGGCAAGGGGTTGTCGCACCAGGGTTTCGACCGCGCGGCAGGAGTCGGGACCGCGGTCGATGTAGTCGCCCAGATAGACCGCCACGCGGCGCACGGCCGTTGCCCGTCGGGCGTTGTCGCGGATCGCCGCGTGGATGCGGTCCAGCAGGTCGGCCCGCCCGTGAACGTCACCGATCACGTAAACGACGCATCCGGAAGGTACACGCCCGGCGGGCGCTCCCGGCCCCTCGCCCGCCGGCGGCAGACGAAAGGGAGGCGGAAAAGGCTCATTCATCCGCCGGCTCCGGCCGTTCGCCCCAGCGGCGGAAAAGCGAGTGCTCGATGCCGAACTGGTCGAGCGCCTTGCCGATGGTCTGATGGATGAGATCCAGGATCGTCAGGGGACGATGGTAAAAGGCGGGCACCGGCGGCAGAATGACCGCGCCCAGGTCCGCAGCCTCAGCCATAAGCTTCAGGTGGCCTTTGTGCAGGGGCGTTTCCCGCACCATCAGGACCAGCCGCCGGCGCTCCTTGAGCGTTACGTCGGCGGCACGCCCGACCAGATTTGCGGCCGCCGAGTTGGCGATCGCCGATAGGGTCTTGATACTGCACGGAGCCACGATCATACCCCGGGTAGGAAACGACCCGCTGGCGGGCGCGGCGCTGAGATCCTCGCTGTCATAGACCACGTCGGCCATGGCCTTGACTTCGGCCAGCGAGTAGGCGGTTTCGATCTTGAAGTTTCGCGCCGCCGCCTCGCTGATTATCAGGTGAGCCGGCGCGCCCAGCCTGCGCAGCGCCTTGAGCGTCTCGACGCCATAAATGACGCCCGAGGCGCCCGTGATGGCGACCAGCAGCGGCGCGGTCACCGGCGCCTCTCTGCCTGCTTGAGTCTGCGTATCAGCTTATCGGTTACCTCGCGGCAGTGCATGATGACGGTGCCGAGCCTGCGGCGGTCCAGGCCGTCCCAGTGGACACCGGCGGCTACGACCACGTTGGTGTTAAGCGCTGCGGCCAACGCTTCGGCGGCCTGTTTGACCACGACGTCTTCCTTGTGGCCCGGGTAGGTCAGGACCGAGGAGGTGGCGCTGGTCTTCGCCGGGTCGGCCAAGCTTGGGCGAGGTTGAGCGGCGGCGACGGCGCCGATGTGCGGCCGGGTTCCGCCCCATATGAAAACCAGCAGGTCGGCGCCGATCCGGACTGCTTCGGCTTCGACGCGCAGCGTACGGGTGCTGCTGCGTAGCCGAAGACGCTCTACGGCCGCCATGACTTGTCGCGCCGGCCAGCGCCGTGGTTTCGTTGCCGGCCGGCGACGCCCGTGCTCAAGCCGCACCAACGACGCCCGCCAACCCGCACCAGGGCGGGCGGTTTCCTGTCACGCGCGGGCCTTTTGGCGTCTTGAACCAGGCTTTCGATGCTTGCGGCTAGAGCGTCGCGCCGCATCCGGTTGTCGGCCGACATCTCAGGTCTTGCTTGCCTTCAACGGGAACTCGGGGGAGTCTGCGGTTAGGCGGCTGTCGATTTGCTGTCGCAGCGCCTTTTTGTCGACCTTGCCCGAATCGCCCACCGTCGGCATCGAAGCTACCATCTCGAGCCGTTCTGGGAACTTATACCGGGCGATCTTTTTCTCGGCCAAAAAGCGGGTCATCGCTTCAAAGCTGAACGTCCGGCCCGGCCGCGTCACGACGCAAGCCGCGGCGCGCTCGCCGTACACCGGGTCGGGGATTGCGACCACGGCTACCGCGGCGACTGCGGGATGCTCGTTGAGCAGGCCCTCGACCTCGGCCGGGTAGATGTTCTGCCCGCCCCGGATAATCACATCCTTCTTGCGTCCTAGCACCCACAGGCAGCCACGCTCCATCTTGACCACATCCTCGGTTGTGGTCCATCCCTCGGCGTCAAAGACCTGCGCCGTCAAGGCGGGATCACGGTAGTATCCGGCGGGAGCGTGTGGCCCACGTATCCAGAGCACGCCGGGCTCGCCGTCAGGCGCTGCCGTGCCGGCGTCGTCGAGCAGCCGCACCTGGTTGCCCGGCAGCGGGCGGCCCACGGTACGGCGGCGCAAATCAGCCGGATCGTTGACCTGGCAGCCGGAGACCGACCCGCGGTCTTGCGTGCCAAGGTCGCTGGTGATGACGGCACCGAGCCGCCGTTCCGCCTCTTCCGCTAACTGAGGCGAGAGATAGCCGCCGGCGCAGCGGATGAACCGCAGCGCTGATAGGTCGTAATCCTCGGGTTTGCTTTCCAGCATCCGCACCAGGTGCGTGGGCACGACCCCGATGGCGGTGACTCTCTCCCGGGCCATCAACTCAAGCGCAGTTTGCGGATTGAACTCTTCGAGCATCACCGTTTTGGCGCCGACCAGCGGCGCAGCGAAGTAGGTCAGCGTCCCGGCGGCGCCGCCGGCGTGGGGCGCCACCGCCATGGTCACGTCGTCGGCGCGCAGTTGCCACAGCTCGACGCGCGCCTTCGAGGTGCACAGCCGCGGCGCAATCGGCCATTCCACCAGCTTGGGGAGCCCGGTGGTGCCGCTGGTGGTGGTCAGCAGCGCCACATCCCAAAACGGGTCCAGCCGCCGGCGCGCCAGCGTCGCCGGCTCGGCCTTGTCCAGGTAGTCGCGGGCCGCTCTGACCAGTGAGCGCACGCCAGCCGTGTCGCCAGCCGGAAGCTCCGCGTCGAAAAGGTAAATTCGCGTCAGGCTGGGGAACCTGCCCATCAGCTCCCGGTACATGGCCAGGTAGTCGAAGTCGCGGTAGCGGCGCGGGATGACCGCCATGCTGGCCTGGGTCTGCTCGACCATATATTCCAGCTCGGCCTGGCGCAGGTAGGGGTAGGCGGTAAGGGAAATCAGGCCAGCACGCTCGCAGGCGATGCGTGCCAGGAAGCCGTAGACGCTGTTGGGCGCCTGGACGATCACGCGGGCGTCGCGCGGCAGCCCGTCATCGATCCAGGCCGCCGCGATGGCGTCGACGAGGCGCGCGGCCTCGGCCCAGGTGACCCGGTAGTTGGAATCGACGAGCGCTTCCCGGTCCGGCCGCTCGGCCGCATTGCGTTGGTAGAAGTCGTAGAAAGTCTCGTTGGTCCAGTGGCCTTGGCGTACGAACTCGTCCACCATCGGGGGAAGGTAACGGATCGGCCTCATGGGGAATCGCCTTACTGCGAGCGGTCCTGGCTGCCGTTCGGCCCCGGCAAGGTCAAGTGCCCGGCTTTTTCTGGGTCGAAGGAGCGGCCGGGCGGGTCAGGCGGTCGATCATCTGCGCCACCGGACTTGAGCCGGCGAAGCCGTACTCATTCCAGCGTTCGGAGACCTTTTGCAGCACGGTCCGGTCCATGAAAATTTCCCGGGGCTTTTTCTTCCACTCAAAGGGCGTGCAGGCGTCGAGCAGGATGCGGCTGGTTATTTCGCGCGCCTCGATGGGCAGTCCGGGGTCGAGCGGGGTGGAGCGGCCGCGGTCGATAATCTGGGCCGAGCGCTTGGGATCGAAGCGGGTTGCCAGCGCCCACATCACGCGGTCCCAGTCGTCGGCGGCGACGTCGTGGTCCACCACAATTACGCCCTTGACGCCGTAGTGCCCGGTGGTGCTCGCGATCACCGCGTTGGCCACGTGGTTGGAATGCCCGGGGTACATCTGGCGCACCGACACGATCACCCAGTAGCGTCCGCAGGCCTCGGGCGGGATGTAGACGCTCTGGATGCCCGGTACGCGCATGGTTTGCAGGTCGGACCAGAGCGTGGCGGTGCGGTTGAGCGACTGGATCATGTGAATGTCGTTGATCGGCTTACCCACGGTCGTGGCCCAGAAAATGGGATTATTGCGGTGTAGGATGCGCTGAACCCTGAGCGCCGGCTTCGGCCACTCCTCGTCGGCGTTGCCGGAATAATAGCCGGTGTACTCGCCGAACGGCCCCTCGGGGTGCAGGTCCTTCGGGTCGATGTAGCCCTCAAGAATAATCTCGGCCGTGGCCGGCAGCTTGAGCCCGGTAAGATCGGACTCGAACACCGGCACCGGCGCCTGGCGCAAGGCTCCGCAGACGTCGTACTCGTCGGTTTGGGCGCTGACCAGCGTCGAGCTGGCCAGGAACAGGACCGGATCGCAGCCGATGACGGCCGCGGCCGGCATCACCTCGCCCCGTGCCTCGTGTTGCTTGAGCATCATGTCCCCGTGCTTGCCCTTGATTATCTGGCAGCCGGCAAGGTCTTTGCCCAGTATCTGCATCCGGTAGGTGCCCAGGTTGGTCCAGCCGGTTTCCGGGTCTTTGGTCACCAGGTAGACTGCGGTGCCGATGAAGCGGCCGCCGTCCTCCGGGTAAAACCAGGGAGCGGGAAACATGTTGAGATCGACGCGGCTTCCCGTGAGCACGTTCTCCATTACCGGCGGCTGCTCGAATAACCGCGGCTTGATCAACTGGCGCGTGGTCAGCTCCATCCAGCGCTTGGAGAGCTGGCTCATCGAGAGAGCGGGGTCCTGCTCAAGACAGATGGCGAGGCGCTGCGGCGTGGTAAAGGCGCTGGTCAGGACCGGAATCCGGTACCCTTTGACATTGCTATAGAGGAGCGCGGGCCCCTTCTGCTCTTCGTTCACCTTGGAGACGTGGCAGAGTTCCAGGTTCCAGTCGACTTCCGTTTTGACCTCGTGCAACACGCCGCGTTCCCTGCACGCGGCGATGAAATCTCTTAGGTCGCGGATCATCTTCCTACCTCCGGTAAGCTGCTATTGGCCGGCCGCCGTGCTCCGCCTCAGCCCAGCCGCTGGCCGGCCAGGATCGTTGAAAGGATCAGGTCCATGGGCGACGCGCCCGCAGGCGAGGCCGGCACGCGCGCCTTGTTGCTCCAGACGGTCTCGGGGCGCGCCTGCAGGATGAAGACATCGGTTGCTCCCGCAGTCCCCCGTTCCACCGCCCATTCGAGGTCGAGCGGGTAGCCGTAATGCTGTTCGAGGCGCTTGCCGATGCCCGCCAGCTCGACGATTTCCTCGTCGCGCAGTGAGGGCGCCTCCTGCAGCTCGGCGGCCAGCTCGAAGCGCCGCGAAACCTGGCTTTCGCGGTCGACCGTATAGTAAACCTGCTTGCGCGAAACGACGCGGCGGAGAATCTCCAGGCCGACCTTGTTGACCATGAATTCGTCGGGGGTAACTTCGCCGCCTACCACCGATTCGCCGAAACCGAAGTTGGCGTTGATAAGGATGGTCGACGGGTCGCCGTTGGAGGGATTTAGGGTGAACATCACTCCGGCCGCCGATGAATCGACCATCTTCTGCACGCCGACGCAGATCGCCACCTTGTCGTGGTCGAAGCCCATCCGAGCGCGGTAGGCGAGCGCCCGCGCGCCGAAAAGACTCGCAAAACATCGCCGCACGTACTGCAGCACCTGGCCGGCGCCACGAATCCAGAGAAAGGAATCCTGTTGGCCGGCGAAGCTGGCGTTGGGCAGGTCCTCGGCCGTGGCGCTCGAGCGTACTGCAACCGCAACCGCCGCATCGCCGCAACGTTCGCCCAGTCGGCGGTAGAACTCGGCGATCTCGTCTTCCAGTTGTGCGGTGAATGTTGCGCTTTCAAGATGGGCGCGGATTTCGGCGCTCGCCGCATCCAGCGCTTGCGGGTCGCGGTAGTCGAGCTGTTCGAGGTGCGAAGCGAGAAGGTGCTGCGCGCCGCTCCCGGCCAGAAACTGCCGATAACCCGCAACGGTTACCGCAAAGCCCGGCGGGACCAGCGCTCCGGCGCGCATCAACTCGCCCAGCGAGGCGCACTTGCCGCCCACCAGCGCGGTCGAACCTTGGCTGCAGTCG
Source organism: Deltaproteobacteria bacterium (assembly GCA_021794015.1). Classification (GTDB taxonomy): domain Bacteria; phylum Desulfobacterota; class Binatia; order Binatales; family Binataceae; genus JAJYRQ01. The sequence goes on from JAJYRQ010000004.1 coordinate 88,608, forward strand.
TGCAGCCAGCAGACCAGCGGACTCGCCTTCATCGTGCTTCCCTCGACTCCTCGCAACCCAGCGCCAGGGCTTGGTAGGCTGAGGGCGCAGGCGCTACCGCGCCCTGACGCCGGCCTATGGAACGACCGTGATGGTGCCCTCGGAACCGTCGACGCGAATCGTCGTGCCGCTTTTTATCACCGAGGTTGCCGACCCGGTGCCGACCACGGCCGGCACACCGTATTCACGGCAGACGATCGCCGCGTGGCACATGACGCCGCCGACGTCGGTGACGCAGGCCTTGATCTTGACGAACGCCGGCGCCCACGACGGCGAGGTGGTGGGAGCCACCAGGATTTCTCCTTCCTGGAGTTCGCCGATCTCCTCGACGGAGCGGCAGACGCGAGCCTTTCCTTCGACCACGCCGGGACTTCCGGCAAAGCCGGTAAGCCGGGGGATGCTGGCTCCGTCGCCCGCCTCGCGCAGCTTCGCCCAGGCGTTGAGCGATTCGTTGGTTATGCCCCAGAGCACCACGGTAAAAGGCTCCTGGATGATCTCCGGCTTGGTGCCGACGGCCGGCGGCGGCCTCCAGGCGCGAAACTTCTCCATCACGCCCTTGCGCCACTGGATTTCCTGGGGCCACACCTTGGGACCGCGCGGCTTCACGCCCGTTGCCCAGGCGGTCACCAGGTCCCACAGCGCGTCCTTGATCTCGGCGCGTTTGAGGTACCAGATGTCCTCGACATCGTGGATAAACCCGTGCTCCTTCATGATTGCGGCGACTTCGCGCAGCTTGTTCCAAAACTCCGAATGGAACCAGTGCTCGACGTAGAAGAGGTGGTTCTCAACGTAGGGGAAGACAGTCCTGGAGGTGCCGAGGAGCTGATCGAAGGTGGCGCGATCCTGCTCGCTCTTGATAAGGGCCCGGTATTCGGCGGTGATGCGGTCGCGCTCCGCGCGTATCTGTTCTACCGGACGCTCGATCGCTACGCCTTGGCGAAGCTTGTCAAGGTAGGTGCGAATCGACGCAAGCGGCAGGTCGAGATCATCATTCCAGCACCTGTCATGGTGGTACCAGCCGGTGCCGGCGGAGATGTAGAACCACGGATCGCGCACCTCGGCCAGCGCGGCCAGCCATTTCCGCCCGGCCTCGGTGCCCTTTAGCGCCGTTTCGACCTGGGCGAAGCCGCCGCTTGAACTCAACACGCCGTCAACGCCAAGTTCGAGCGCCTTGCGTGCCAGCTTCTTCAGCTCGTCGTCCGGCCGATACATGATGGTCTCGATGCCGGCCACCATCTGCGCCAGCCGCAGACTCGGAACGTCCGGGAACAACTTGCGGCAAAAATCCAGGAAGGTCACATAGGCCGCGTAGCCGAGATTGAGAAACTCGAAGTGGTACTGCCAGCAGCGAATCCCCAGGTCGATCAGCTGATCGTAGGCGCGCAGCAGATGGTAGCCCTTGGATTCACCCACGCCTTCGAACACCACGCGGCTGTCCTCGAGCGCCGGCAAAGGCTCGATCTTGAGCGCGCGCAACTCACCGATGGTTGCCTTGAGCTTGGTCTCCCATTTGGCCACCAGGCGGTCCCAGTTCTGGTAATAATAGCCGGCCCGTTCCATGAAGTGGGCGACCCGAGCTTCGATTTCCTTCGGATCGGTGACCGGCACCGGGCTGATGTAGAGGTAGCCGTTGACGATTCGGTGGTCTACGCCGTAGACCGGCGGAATGGCGAAGATGCGGGTGTTGTATTGCGAGAGGGCGAGGAACCAGGCTTCGTCCCAGATGATGTCGAAAGGATACATCGGTTCGGGGTAGTGTAGCCCGTCGTAAAACCAGAACATCTTCTCTTCGTAGGCGCGCCGCTCCGGGTCGTCCGTCACGAAACGATAGTGGTAGGGGTAGATTCGCTCCCAACCCTCGGTTCCCGGGATGGCTTCGACGGCATGGGGAAGCTGGAACTCTGCCTTGGATTTGGCGCTCATGGTGTTCCTCCCGTGCGATGCGGCTGATGCGCACCCGCTTTGCGTTTCACCCGCGGCCTTTCTTCGGTCCTTCCGCGCAAGGCAATCTGAAGCGGCGTATGAGCAAGGGTTATGCCAATAGTCTTGCGCTCAGGCCTGGTTAACCGGCGTTAGCCGGCTTCAGGGTCGCCTGCCGCAGGGATAAATCGCCAAGGACAGGCGCAGCGCGAAGCGTCGGCGCGAGAGGCTGCGCGAGGCAATTGATGATTTGGTCAAATCATTGGTGAAATCGTTTGATCCGAGCCGGCCCAGGGTGCGAATATGGTCAAGCAATCCTCCCGGTGTTCGCGGCTTTTGGAGGGCCAGGGCAATGAATCGACCGCAGTTGGCAGGTATCGATTGGATGTCACACGGGACTCCCTGTCCTTTGGCTGTTGCAGCGACCGAATGCCCGCTTGGCCTCAGCACGCTCGACGCCATTGTGCCGGACATGAGGGACCTGGTCGTGCGCCTGCGCTTTGCGCCGGAAGAGGGCGAGATCCGGCTCGACGCTGAGCGAGTAGCCATAATGCACCTGTCGACGTTTGCCGCGCTGCGCCGGGAACTTATCGATCGGCTGGGCGTGCCGCAGGCGCGCGGCCTGTTCATGTCGATGGGGTATGCCAGCGGGATGCGCGACGCCGGGATGGCGCGTGCCACGCACGCAGGCGACACGGTGCGCAACGCGTTTGTGGTGGGTCTTCAACTGCGAAGGCTTCAGGGCTTCGCGGCCGCCAAGGTTGAGCGGCTGGAGATCGATGTTGCCGGCGGGTGCTTCGAGGCCGAGTTCGCCGCCTCGGGCTCTTGTGAAGTCGAGGCCCACCTGACGGTTTACGGCAGTGCCGCGGCTCCGGCGTGCTGGATGCTGGTCGGGTATGCGTCGGGTTATGCCAGCGCGTTTCTGGGTCGTGCCGTCTTGTTCAAAGAGACCGAGTGCCGAGCGACAGGGGCTGTTGAATGCCGCATCGTGGGCAAGCCGGTGGGTCAATGGAGCGACGAGGAGGACCTGCCTGCGCTACAGCCGGCGGCAGTTGCCGGCCAGATGCTCGCGCAGCGCTCCTGGCCCGCGTTCGACCCCCGAGCGACCCCTTTGAGCGAGGAGATGGTTGGGCAGTCGCCCGAATTTGTCGCCGCCTGCCGGCTTTTGCAAAGGGTTGCCGGCACTGAGGCGACGGTACTGCTGCAAGGGGAAACCGGTGTTGGCAAGGAGATGTTCGCCCGCGCCCTGCACCGCATGAGCAAGCGCGCCCCCGGTCCCTTCGTTGCCGTCAACTGCGCCGCAATTCCGGAAAATCTCATTGAAGCCGAGTTGTTCGGCGTGGAGAAGGGCGCCTTCACGGGCGCAGCATATTCGCGGCCGGGCCGGTTCGAACGTGCCGACACCGGCACTCTGTTTCTGGACGAGGTGAGCAGTCTGCCGCTGGCCGCCCAGGCCAAGCTTTTGCGCGCCATCCAGGAGCGCGAGATCGAGCGCGTAGGCGACGTCAAAGCGCGCAAAGTGGACGTGCGGATCGTGGCCGCAACCAGCGTGAACCTGGCAAACGCAGTCTCAGCCGCGCTGTTCCGCGACGATTTGTATTTTCGGCTAAGTGTGTTCCCCTTGCACATACCACCGCTGCGGGCGCGGCGCGAGGATATCCCGCTGCTAGTGCAGCGCTTCGCCGGCCGCTATGCCCGGCTCTACGGGCGCGAGATCGGCGGCCTCACGGCGGGCGCGCTCGAACGGCTGCTGAACTACGACTATCCGGGGAATATTCGGGAGTTGCAGAACATGGTCGAACGGGCGGTCATCCTTTGCGACAACGGTCGCCCACTCGACGTTCAACATTTTCCCCCGTGCGCAGACCAACTGCGGGCGCCGGCAACGGCTGGCTCGGTGGGTGCTGCAGCGCTCGCCTCCCGCGCCAGCACCGAGGTGCCGGGCGATTGGTCCCCGCTGGTCGAACGCTTTTTCAGCCGCCGCCTGACTTTTCGCGAATTCGAGGAGGCGCTGCTCGCGGAGGCGCTACAGCGGAGCAATGGTAATCTCTCGGCAGCCGCGCGAATGCTCGGCTTGACCCGCCCGCAGGTTGCTTACCGATTCAAGAAGCGCCAGCGCAGGTCGCTCGAATCGAGCTGCCGCTGATCCACACCTGGTGGCTGCGTGCAGGGGTCGAGACGCCCTGTCGCGATGTCGGCGCCGCCGGCCGACTACCGAGCGAAGGCCGGGGACTGAGCCGCTCAGTCTGGCCAGGTCAGGGCGAGTTTTGACTTAGGCCGACGCAGGCCGCGGCCCCTGGAAACCTTGTCGGCAAAATCAGCGGCCCTCCCGTCCCCGCCGCCTTGGGCCTCGCCGGCTATCCGCTACGGCGACCCGTCCGCCGCTGCGGCCAGGACCGGCTAGCAGCCCAGCAGGGAGGGGTAACGAGCCCTTCTAATGTCGGGGCTTGCCAAAATAAGGTACTTTACAAAGGTCGCTCCGGGGCTATACTTGGGGCGGCATCCCGGGGGTGCGCCAAGTCTAGTCGAGAGGAGTGTGCAGGAGTGTCCGCAGCGGCTATCTCTCGTTCGCAGGTTGGAGTTGATGGGGTTCGGCTGGGGTTGACCCGGCGGCGCGACCCGTGGTGGGTGCAGCCGGGGGCGGTTTTTGTCGGGCTTGCGGCTTTCGTTGTGTATGTGACGTGGGCGGGATTGCAGGGGCGCTACTATCGTTTCGGTCCTTATCTCTCGCCCTTTTACTCGCCTGAATTGTGGGGATCGCCGGAGGCCTGGTTCGGTGCGGCGCCGCCGTGGTGGTACCCGCAGTGGCTTAGGTTTTCGCCCGCGGTCTTCATTCTATGGATTCCCGCCGGGTTCCGGCTGACCTGCTACTACAATCGCGGTGCTTACTATAAGGCGTTTTGGGCGGATCCACCAAACTGCGCGGTCGGCGAGCCGCGCAAAAGCTACTGGGGCGAGAACTACTTCCCCCTCTTGCTGCAAAACATTCACCGCTACTTCATGTACCTGGCGGTTCTGCTCGTGCTCGTGCTGCTCGATGACGTATGGCATGCGCTATGGTTCACGAACGCCGCCGGTCACCTGCGCTTCGGGATCGGGGTGGGGACGCTGGTGATCACCCTCGATGTTGCTTTGGTGGCCGCTTACACCTTCGGCTGCCATTCGCTGCGCCATGTCTGCGGCGGTCGGCTTGACTGCCTGGCGGGGCGTCCGGTGCGGGCCGCGCTCTATGATTGCACCAGCGGGTTGAACCGTAGGCATATGGCTTGGTTCTGGGTCAGTTTAGCCTGGGTGGGGTTTAGCGACCTTTACGTGCGGCTGTGTGCCATGGGTGTTTGGACCGACTGGAGAATTCTCTGATGCTGGCCTACGAGGCGATCCGGCACGATGTTCTGGTGATCGGCGCGGGCGGCGCGGGCCTGCGGGCGGCGATCGAGGCCTCGGCCGAAGGCGCCTCCGTCGGCGTGGTATGCAAGTCGCTGCTCGGCAAGGCGCACACCGTCATGGCCGAGGGCGGTATCGCCGCGGCGATGGCCAACGTGGATGAGCGCGACAACTGGAGGGTCCACTTTTCCGACACGATGCGCGGCGGCCAGTACGTCAACAACTGGCGGATGGCCGAGCTTCATGCCAAAGAAGCTCCGGAGCGGATTCGTGAACTGGAGGCCTGGGGCGCGCTCTTCGACCGCACCGGCGACGGCCGCATCCTGCAGCGCCACTTCGGCGGCCACCGCTACGCCCGCCTGGTTCACGTCGGCGACCGCACCGGTCTCGAGATGATCCGCACGCTACAAGACCACGGCATCCACCGCGGTATCGAGTTCTACATGGAATTTACGGTTTGCGCGCTCTTGACCGAAGGCAACCGGGTGGTGGGCGCGGTGGCCTACAGCCGCGAAAAGGGGACCTTTTTCGTCTTCCAGGCCAAGGCCGTGGTTTTGGCCACCGGGGGTATCGGACGTTCCTACAGGATTACCAGCAATAGCTGGGAGTGTACCGGTGACGGGTTGGCGCTGGCCTACCGCGCCGGCGCCGAGCTGGCCGACATGGAGTTTGTGCAGTTTCATCCCACCGGGATGGTCTGGCCGCCGAGCGTTGCCGGTCTTTTGGTGACCGAAAGCGTGCGCGGTGAGGGCGGCGTTCTGCGCAACAACCAGGGGCGGCGCTTCATGTTCGACGACATTCCCGAGGCTTACCGCGCCCAGACCGCCGACAACGAGGAAGAGGGGTGGCGCTACACCCAGGGCGACAGGAACGCCCGGCGGCCGCCCGAGTTGGTGACCCGCGACCACGTCGCCCGCTGCATCGTGCGCGAAATCAAGGAAGGCCGCGGCAGCCCGCACGGCGGTGTGTTTCTCGATATCGCGTGGATCCGGGAGAAAATCCCCAACTCCGCGGAACATATCAAGCGCAAGCTGCCTAGCATGTACGACCAGTTCCTCAAGCTGGCCGGGATCGACATCACCAAGGTCCCGATGGAGGTCGGCCCCACCACCCACTACATGATGGGCGGCATCCGGGTGGACGGCGATTCCCAGGTGTCCTCGGTCGAGGGGCTGTTCGCGGCCGGTGAATGCGCTGCCGGGCTGCACGGCGCAAATCGTCTGGGCGGCAACTCTCTCTCCGACCTGCTGGTCTTCGGCCGGCGCGCCGGACTGTACGCGGCCCAGTTCGCCCGTCAGGCTCAGTGGGTCGAGGCCGACCAGAACCAGGTGCACGCTGTCATCGCGCATGCTGTCGAGCCGTTCGAGCGCGCCGCGGCGCACCCGGCCGACTCGCCTTACCGCATCCTGGAGGAGCTCCGGGAACTGATGCAGAACCTGGTCGGCATCGTGCGCACGGGCGAGGAAATGACCCAGGCGCTCGACGGCCTGGCCAAGTTCAAGGAGCGCGCCCTGCGGGTGGGCGTTGTGGGCAATCGCTTCTACAACCCCGGCTGGCACACGTCACTCGACCTGGACAATCAGCTCATCGTTTCCGAGGCGGTCTGCCGGGCCGCGCTCACCCGCTCGGAAAGCCGCGGCGCGCACTATCGGCTCGACTACCCGAACAAGGACGTGCGTTGGGGACATATCAACCTGGTCGTACGCCGGGCAGACGATGGCATGGCGGTCGTCGAGCGGCCGCTGCCGGAGATGCCGCAGGAACTCAAGGCCATTATCGAGGAGATGAAGTGATTCCCAGCACCGCAACGTTTCTTATCTGGCGGGGGGACGCGCAAGGCGGCGCGTTCCAGGAGTACCGGATCGGGATTTCCGAGGGCATGGTAGTGCTGGATGCCGTCCACCGTATCCAGGCCGAGCAGGATAACACGCTGGCGGTACGCTGGAACTGCAAGGCTGGCAAGTGCGGCTCCTGCGCCGCCGAAGTCAACGGCCGGCCCAGGCTGATGTGCATGACGCGCCTCGGTGACTTGGCGCTCGACCGGCCGGTGACGCTCGAGCCGATGCGCACCTTCCCGCTTTTGCGGGACCTGGTGACCGATGTCTCGTGGAACTTCAGGACCAAGCTGGCGATTCAGCCCTTGCGCACGCGGCCGGCCGACGCGCCCGACGGCACTTGGCGCATGATGCAGCGCGACGTGGACCGGCCCCAGGAGTTCCGCAAATGCATCGAGTGCTTTCTCTGCCAGGACGTATGCCACGTACTGCGCGACCACCGGCTGTTCGACCGTTACATCGGGCCGCGTCTGCTGGTCTACACGGCGCAGCTCGAAATGAACCCCATCGACGCGGCCGACCGGCTGGGCGACCTCAAAGACCTTCACGGAATCGGCTACTGCAACATCACCAAGTGCTGCACGACGGTCTGCCCCGAGGAGATCAAGATCACCGACAACGCGATAATCCCGCTCAAAGAGCGGCTGGTTGACGCTTTCTACGATCCGCTAACCCGTCTGGCGCGCGCGCTCGGGCTGCGCGGCTAGGCGCGCCTCGAAAGGCCACCAGGTCTGGGTTGCCCCGGGCGCCGGCTGATGCCGCGCCTTTACGGGCGCCGTGTGGGGCTGCGTGGGGAGGACTGCTCTTGTCTTCGGCCGGGAAACTTTGGCTCGCGCTTAGGGAGTCTTTCCTGGAAAAATCGAGAGTTGGCGCGGCTGTAGCGCTGAAGCCGGTTTGCTAAAAAAGGCGCACCGCGCGATTTCCGGTCGGAGCGTATAACCCCCGCTCTTTTGCGCGGCGAGCCGGGAAGTTCGCGGCTTGGCTGAGCGGCGCGCCGTCACCGGCCGGAACGAGGGCGCGGTTCGCAATGCGCCTTCGGCTTGAATTGGCTGTCGTATTGGTCTTTCTGGCGGCCGCCGCGCTGGCGCGCGCCGCGCAGGCGGGCGCCGATCTTTGGCTCAGCGGAGTTCTCAAGGATGCCTTGGGCAGGCCGATTGCAGGCGCGAAACTGACCGTCCAAAATCGCGCCGGAAGGGTGGTCGCTCGGCTCGTCAGCGACGCCAAAGGCGAGTTCGCGGTGCGTGGGCTTAAGCCGGGGCGCTACGCAATCGTCGCGCGCCGGCTGGGGTTCAAACCTGCAACCGCGCTGGCGACGGTTGCACCTTCCGGCGCGCCTGCCCGCGTGGTTCTGTCCCTGGAGTCCGAGCAGGCGCTCCAGGTCCCGGTTCGCGCAAGTCGGCTGGCGCGCGCGCCCAACCAGCTCTCCAGCGCCGGCAACAGCGCTTACACCTTTACCAGCCAGGAGATCGAACAGCTTCCCCAGGGCCAGGACACTTCGCTGGAGGGGCTGCTTACCCAGATGCCCGGGGTGAGCCAGAGCGTCGACGGGCGGATTCATATTCGCGGCGCGCAGGCCAACTTTCAGTACCAGATCGACGGGATCATACTGCCGTTCGACTCGAACACCGGCTTCGGCCAGTTTCTAAGTCCGCGCTTTTTCGACCGCGTGAGTCTGCTCACCGGCACGCTGCCCGCCGAGTACGGACTTCGCACCTCGGGCGTGGTGGACATCAGGAGCAAGCAGGGCTGCAGCCGGGAGGGCGGAAACTTCGAGATGTACGGCGGCCAGCGCGAGACGGCGATGCCCAACTTCGAGTACGGCGGATGCCGGGGCAACTTCAGCTACTACCTAACCGGCTCGTTCCTGCACGACGACCTGGCCTTCAGCCAGGCCACGCCGGGGCCAAACCCGATTCACGACCGGACCACCCAGGGCGACCTGTTCGGCTACGCCTCCTACAACCTGAGCCCGGCGGCGCGCCTGACTTTGATCGCCGGCGCCTGGGCGGACGAATCGCAATTTCCCGACTGGCCGGGCCAGACGCCGGCCTATCAGCTTGCGGGAGCGAATCCGGCCAACTATCCCTCGCAGGCGATTAACAACACCCTGTTTCAGCAGGACTACTTTGCAGCGCTGGGCTTTCAGCAGGCGCTTAGCCGGGACCTGAGCTACGACTTGGCCGGCACGGTCCATTACGTAACCCTTTCATTCCGGCCCGACCCGGCGCCCGACCTTCTGTACCAGGGCGTTTCCTCGCGCGTGTTCCACAGCGACCTTGCGGGGACGCTCCAGGGAGACGTCAGCTACCAGTTGAACGAGGCGCACAGTCTACGCGCCGGCTTTTACGCCGGAGCCTATGCCGTCGAGCTAGACGATAGTTCCCTGGTTTTCCCGGTAAACTCGGCCGGCCAGCCAGGCAACGTTCCGGTGAGCGTGCTCGATGATCTGAACCGGCTCAACTGGCTGTTCAGCGTCTATGCCGAAGACCGCTACCGGTTGACTGACCGGCTGACCGTTGACTATGGCCTGCGCTGGGACGAGATGGTGTCGTTTGCCGACGCTGGCCAGTTAAGTCCGCGATTCAACCTGCTCTACCAGTTGTCGGCCGCGACGGCGCTACATGCCGGCTATTCGCGTTTCTTGGCCACGCCCCAGTTCGAGGCGATCACCACCCGCAGCGCCCAGGCGTTTGCCGGTACCACCCAGGCGGTCACGGTGCCGACCGATTTCAGCGTATTGGCGGAGCGCGACAACTACTTCGACGCCGGGCTGGTCCATCGGCCGACCCGCTGGCTCACCCTGGAAGAGGACAGCTACCTGGTGCTGGCGCGCGATGCGCTGGGCGGCGGCCAGTTCGGAGCGGTGCCGATAATCTCGCCTTACAATTACCGTTACGGCCGCACCTGGGGCGCCGAGACCAGCGCTGCGGCGAGGTTCGGCCGCTTCTGGGCGGACCTGAATTTCAGTTACTCGATCGCCCAGGCGCGCGACCTTATCACCCAGCAATACAACTTTGCTCCGCTCTCCCAGCTCTCTTACGTTGCCGGCCATTACATCATGCGCAGCCAGGGACAGATTTACACCGTCTCGGGGCAGGTGGGTTATCGCTTCGGCCGCTATCTTTTGACGGCCGACACGTTTTTCGGCAGCGGTCTTTGGGGCGGCTTTGCCAACACGTTTGAATTCGCCCCGACCTGGCAGGTTGACGTGGCCGTAGCGCGCAGCTTTGAGCTGCCCGGGGTGGGAGAAGCCACGGCGCGGCTGATGGCGGTCAACGTCTTCGATCGGGTTAATCTGCTCCAGAACGGGACTGGGCTGGGCGTTTTTGCTCCGGCCTACCTGCCGCGGCGCTCGCTTTACGGAGCGCTGCGCGTGCCGCTGCTGGCCGGTTCCTCTTCCTCCGCAACGCCGTGAGGCGAACCGGGCCGCCGGCCGCTTAGGCCGGCGTGGACGGCGAGCCGAGCGCAACTGCCAATAGCGCGCGCCTGGCGCAGCAGCGCAGCCGTCAGGCGCGGGGCCGGTTCACAGCGCCAACCACGTAGGGCATGCTGCGCACGGCGTACTGGGCAACCGACGCCAGCGCGAGCGCTGCCGTCGCGCACAGAAGCGCGTTCCATTGCAGGGGAGGCAAGCCATAGTGCCCGGCCAACACGCCAACTCCGCACACAAAGGCGGCCAAGGTGTAGCCCTTGCCGAGGTAGGTCGGCTTGACCGGTATCTCCCGCAAAGCGAAAAGACGCGCCGCTCCAAACCCGGCCATCAGCACCAGCTCTCGTGCCACCAGCGCCCCGACAAACCAAGTCGGCAGAAGACGCGCAAAAACCAGCGCCAGCGCCCCGCTCAAGGCAAAGACCTTGTCGGCCGTCGGGTCCAGCAGCGCCCCGGTCGTGCTGACGCAGCCAAGCCTGCGCGCCGCCAGGCCGTCGAGCAGGTCCGTCGCCCCTGCCAGACAGAGCACAAAAAGGGCCGGCTCAAGCCTGCCTCGTACGACCAGCAGCACAAAGAGCGGCGCCGATAAAAGCCGCGCCAGGCTAAGACAGTTGGGCGCTTGGCGGATAAGCTCCCCGCCGGAACGCACAGCGCAGGCCTGCGAAGCCATCTCGGCCGATCTGTCGAACCCCTTGCTCATCTCGGCAAAGCGCACGCGGCTGCAGCTTTACGCAGCCGGCCCGCCAGCGGACGGCTGACCACGGCGCTCAGCCGCACCACGCCGTCGCGGTAGTCCTCTGCAAGCACGCGCCCGTCGCGCCGGGCCATCGCGACCAGGTCGTTGCGCTCGCTGGGAAGCGTCACCCTGACCTCCTCGCGGGGACCGTCCAATAGCGCGCCGATCGTCTCGACCAGAGCGTCGATCCCGCGGCCGGTCAAGGCTGACACCGCTAAGGCGTCCCCCGCCCACGGAGGCGTGCCTTCGACCAGGTCTGCCTTGTTTGCCACAAGCAGGCGCGCAATGTCGGCCGCCCCGATCTCGGCGAGCACGTTTTCCACCACCCGCGCATGCTCCGCAGCCAGGGGAGAAGCGGCGTCAACCACGTGGAGCAGAAGACCGGCGCCGCGCACTTCCTCCAGGGTGGCCTTGAAGGCGTCGATCAGCGTGTGAGGCAGCCGGTGGATAAAGCCAACCGTGTCAACCATGACCGCCCTCACGCCGCCTGGAAGCTTGAGCCTGCGAACCGTCGGATCGAGGGTGGAGAAAGGCCGCGCGGCGGTCTCGAGACAGGCGCCGGTAACCCGGTTCATCAGGGTGGTCTTGCCCGAGTTGGTGTAGCCGACCAGCGCCACCGTGGGATAGGCCAATTCGGTGCGCCGGCTGCGCTGCAGCGAGCGCGTACGCTGCACCTCGTCAAGCCTTCGCTTAAGCCGGTCAAGTCGTTGCCGCAGCCGGCGGCGGTCAACCTCGAGCTGCGTTTCGCCGGGTCCGCGCGTTCCGATTCGGGCGGCCGCGCCTCCTGACACCGCCTGGCGCGATAGGTGTTTCCACTGGCGCACCAGCCGCGGCTGAAGATAGCTGAGTTGGGCGATCTCGACCTGCAGCTTGCCTTCCAGGGTATGCGCCCGCTGGGCGAAGATATCCATGATGAGCTGGCTTCGGTCGATGACCGGCAGGGCAAGCTCGCGCTCGACGTTGCGTGCCTGGCCGGGAGTTAGGGCCTGGTCGAAAATAACCAGCGTGGCCGCGTTGGCGCGCGCTTTTTCTCCCACCTCGGCCAGCTTGCCGCGCCCCACCAGGCCGAAGGGATCGGGCTTTCTCAGACGCTGATAGGTGGCGCCGACCACGCGGGCTCCCGCGCTCTCGGCCAGCGCCCTGAGTTCGGCAAGCGAGTCCTCGACGCTTATTCCCCCCGGCTCTCCAAGTTCAACCCCGACCAGGAGCGCAAGCTCGGCCTGCCGGCTTAGCTGATCTTTGGTCTCGTGCAGAGCGGGACCTCGCCGTTTGACTCTCCAAGCTGAACCTAGCACAGAAGGCGCTTGTGGTTAAAGCCGCGCGCACCCAACGCCCGCCGTCACCCGGCGAGCCGAGACAGCGCAGCCGGCATGCGCGCTTGCAGGGGATGCTGCTATCGTGGCTGCAGGAAGACCGCGGCGGGCTTTTCTTGGCCGCTGCGGTGCTGCTCAAGGTTTTCGGACGGCGCCTTTGCTCAAGAAGCTGGCATCAAAAGCTCTGCTCGTTCTGGCCGGCGTGCTGCTGGCCTGGGCTGCCGGCGAGGCGCTAATCCGACTGACACCTCTTTATCGGCCGAGCTTTTACACTTACGCCCGCTGGCGCGGCTGGCAGCTTAAGCCGGGCGCGCGCGGCTGGCAGCGGGGTGAGGGTGAGGCCTTCGTCTCGATAAATCGAGAGGGGTTTCGCGGCCCCGCGCGCAGCGTCCGCAAGCCGCCGGGAACCGTGCGCGTGGCCGTGCTGGGAGATTCCTACGCGTTGGGAATCGGGGTGGATTACCCGCAGACGTTCAGCGCCGTGATGGAGAGGCGGCTTGCCGGCTGTCCGGCGCTCCTCGGCCGGCGCGTCGAAGTGTTGGATTTCGGGGTGGACGGCTACGGCACTGCGCAGGAGCTCTTGACCTTCACGCGCCAGGCATCGCGCTACGAGCCCAATGCCGTCGTTTTGACAGTGACCACGGGTAATGATTTGCGGAACAACTCGGTCATCCTGGAAGGCGACAAGTGCCGGCCGTTCTTCGTGCGGCAAGACGGCCGCCTCGAGCTGGGCGGCCCGTTCATCGATTCGGCTTGGTTTCGCTTCCAGTGCTTTGCCCGCTTCGAGTCGCGCCATTCGCAGCTCTTGAACCGGCTCGGCGACCTGCGAAGCTTTTTGCGCGAGCGCTGGCGCGCCGGCCGCCCCAGGCCGAGCCCGAGGCCTGGCGCGGAGCGCGGTCTTAGCGAAGACATCTATAAGCCGCCGCAAAGCGCGGCTTGGCGCGATGCCTGGAGCGTCACGGAGGACGAGATCACGATGCTTTCACGGCTCGCTAAGAACGACGGTGCGCGCTTTCTGGTCGCCACGCTCAGCAACGGCGTCCAGGACCATCCCGACCCCAAGGTTGGCAGCGGCTATGTCGAAGCTCTAGGGCCGGGCGCCGATCTCTTCTACCCCGAGCAAAGAATCACAGCTCTGGGCCGCCGCAGCGGGTTCCCGGTCCTTGTTCTGGCGCCCAAGATGCGCGCCTATGCCGAAGCTCACCGGGTTTATCTCCACGGTTTCAACAATACCCAGCCCGGGACCGGACACTGGAACGCCCTCGGGCATCGCGTAGCCGGCCGGCTAATCGCCGACGAACTCTGCCGCCTGCTCGATGCGCGCCGTCAGGGCTCCGGCTTACCGGCTGGCGAGCCAGCCGGTAAGCCGGCGATCGCGCTGCCTGCCTCGCCGGGCCGCTAAGCCGGCCCGCCGCAGGATGATAGAGAGGGGGAACAACGCGCTGCCGACCCGGACCGCGACCTCCCATTCCGATGGCAATGCGGTCCTGTCTTTCAATGAGTCGCCGCGCCGTTACCCGGCTCGATAGCGCTGCTGTGCGCTCCCCGTGCCGGCACTGCTACTCCCGCGCTTCGTTCACTGCTCCCCCCTGACGCCATCCCGCTGAGAATTCCTTTCCCCTATTTTCTTCAGTCCTGCGGTGCGGCGACCATCCTTGGGCAGCGCGGCCGCAGCGAAGTGCCAAGCCATCCTGGGCGACGTGCTGAACACACACGTGCCCACCTTCTTCTTGCTCGGGTCGGTCACAATAAGCTCGAGCAGTGAGTTGGCCGGGTTGACCCGATAGAGTAGACGCGCGAGGGTGCCCCCCTCGTCGATAGTGATGGCCCCTGTACCGTCAGGATGCGCGGTATACGTGCCGGAGTAAGGCGTGAAGGGCTGGAAAGTTCCCTGCAAGCTGTTGGCCGCCAGCAGCGCCCCGACATTGCCGCTGCCGTCAAAGCTCAACTGCCCCGTCACGCTGCCGGCCCCGCCGTCGCTCTTGGACATCATGCGAAAACTGCAGTCACCGATCAGGCTCTCCAAGCCAAAGCGCGGCGCCGCGGTCGGCGTAGCTTGTGCCCAACTGCGCCGCTGGCTTCTTGGCAGGAGCATCCCCACGCAGACCAGGAGCATGGCGCAGCGTGCGACTTGCGCAAAGCGAGATGCCTTCGATTGCGTCAGCCGACAACCAGCCACCTCAGTTCCAGCGCGTCCTAATTGAGCATCAAGAACACGAATCGCGCCTGTTCCAGCCGCGGTTCTCATAGACTTAGACCTAACTTCCAAGCCAATCGGCCAAGCGCGTTTCTGATGCTGCTATCATTAAAGAGCCGAGTGAACGTCAGGGCTTGGTGTATCTTTATCTCCGGCCTTCTCCTTGGATCGCGTCCACAAGGTCCGTGGCCGGACCATGGCCCGGCCCACGCGGGCGATTTGCGCCAGACCCAAGGCCGCCAAGACGCAGCAGGTACGCTTCGTCCTGGCTGGCACCCGAGTAGGAGCCATAGTTTGCGCGAGCGCCTCGAGCGGCCTGTGCCGCGCCGCGCCCGTGCCCCGGCACGCGGAAACCGTAACCGCCAGGCGATGCGCCCCTGGATGGTTGCGAACCTGACCACAGATAACCCCGATAGTAGGGCACGGACTTAACCCGCCCTCCAACCCCGGGCGCATAGCCGTCCGGACTGTCCACTGGCGACAAAATCGCCACCCCGCGGGTGGATGGAGCCACGGCTTCTTTCCACCATTGGTATAACAATCCAGGCTGCGCTTGGGTAGCCGGGGCGCTTTCCTGCGCGCCCGCCGCCTTCGTCAGTGACAGAAGCGCCGTGAGAGCAACGAAACAGACAACAGCCGAGGACCAAGGCGTCATGGAAGTGCTGCTTCTCATTTGTGAGCCAAATTATACTTGATTTTGCTCAGTGTCGTGCCCGAGGCAGGGTTGGCATGGGGCTGCGAGGTTACACTGGCTGTCAAACGAACCTGCACGGGAGCCTCTTGGCTGAGGTTGGAGAAGTCGCCCACGATCACCCGTTCCGAGCCGTCGAGCGGCTTCCAGAACACGGTCTCGGCGGCGGCGCCCTCTTCGAGAGGACCGGGCCGGCCAAAGAAGCCGGGGTAAATACCATTCCACGCCTGATTCCCGCCGATGTGGGGCCCAGGAACCGACACGCGGCGATTGAGCACCTCAGTCCATTTGCTGTCGCTGATGCCTGTCTCGATCTCGACCCGCACCGCCTTGCCATTCTGGTAGAACCAGCAGTAGTCCTTGCCTCCGACGTGAACGATAGCATCTTCAGGAACTACCATAGCGTTAGGACGTTCAATGACCACGGTACCGTAGGCGTACATCCCGGGCAGGATTTGAGTGCTGGTGTGCGGGTCTCCCACGGAAACCATTTGGTGGGAGCCGAGGTCCCGGTATTGCTTCGGGATGTTCGTATTGTCCAGGTCGATTTCGGCACGCAGCGTACGGCTGGTGTCGTTGAGGGCCCAGGAGGTACGCGTCACGGCAGCCGTAATCGGTTGGTCGCGGAAAGCCTTGACGAGCACGCTCGCCTTGCTTCCTCGCTTTACGTAAGCGGCGTCCGCTTCGGGAATGTCAACAAAGACGCGGACCACGTCGGTTCGAACGACGACGTAAACCGGCGCAGCAGTCTTACCGGGTGCCATATGGGGGGCATGTTTGTCGGCCGTGGGGTCACCCAGGCGGGGCAGGACGAAATCGCCGGTGTTAGCGTTTCGTGCCTCGATTATGCCGTTGAAAGGAGCATAGAGCTTCAGGTACCCCACCCACGCACCCTGACGCCTCCAGTCGCTTATCGCCATCCCCAGCCTAGCCTTGGCGACATCGACGGCGACCTTGCTTCTTTCATAGGCAGCCTTTTTGGATTCCAGGTCGGCCACGGCGGAGGCGCGTGAAGCGATGCTGGCGCGCAACTGATTCTCCGACTCGAGGAGAACCTGGGGATCGACCACGCCTCGTTCCGTCTCGCGCCTGAGCCGCTTAACTTGCACGTCCCAGCGGACGACCTGGGCTTCGTACCTGGCCAGGATTGCCGCCGCCGCCTGGACGTCGGCTTTAGCGACCTTAACCTGCTCGATGGCCCACTGAACCTGTTGCTTGTCGAACTGAACAGTGGCGGCCTTGGTCCTGTAATCCTCCACGATTTCGGGCGCGAAGAGGTCGGCCAGCACTTGGCCGCGCTTCACCTTGTCGCCGATATCCACGTACCATCGCTCGATATAGCTGGTCACCTTTGGATAGATGGAGGCGCGTTCGTAAGCCTCGACGAAGGATGGCTGGCCCACGGTCCGGGTGATGTTGCGCCGCTCTGGATGCACCACCTCGACAGTCACAGCCGTGGCGGCGGGCTCTTTGTGAGTCTTGACTTCTCCACGGTGGCAGCTCGCTGTCGCCAGGGGCGCGAACAGCAGACAGGCGGCGCCGACGCAGCAACACGCCACGCTTTGCCAGGAAGCATCGCGCATCGGCGATATCCGCCCGGTAAGCCCATACACAAGCTTGGCGGCTCGGCTCCGCCGAGCCGCTAGGTAAACGCCACACAACGCCATATATTCTCCGCTTACTGTAGCCACCTCGGCGACAGCGTCAAGGCGGTCTTTTCATCTCGAGCAGTGCTGTCCCAACGGGAACGCCCTTTTTCACGAGCCTCGACCAGGCGGGCATGGAGGTGCGGCTTCTAAAGTTCATCGTTCAGGGGAATCGTCAAACTTGTCCGCGGGGGCTTGGAGCTGCGGGTCGTAGTGCGCGCTCTCAGGGTCACCCGGATAGACCGACGGCGAGCGGGCCTGCTGCTTGCCGATGACGGCCGCGAAGATCGCAGGAACCACCAGCAAGGTGGCGAACGTTGACAAGAGAAGGCCGCCAATTACCGCCCGGCCGAGTGGCGCCTCCATCTGGCTGCCCCGCTCGAGCCCCAGCGACATCGGTATCATGCCGACGACCATGGCGCTTGCCGTCATCAGGATGGGACGCAGCCGCTCGCTGGCGCCGCGGATGGCGGCTTCGGCCGACGGCAAACCTTCGGCCCACGGCTCTTCCATGAACTTCACCAGCATCACCGAGTTCGACAAAGAAACACCCAGAGCCATGATCGAGCCCATGAACGACTCGATGTTGAGTCCAGTGTGGGTCACGTAGAGGAGGGTCACGATGCCGGCGAGAACCCCTGGTGCCGCGCTCACTGTGATTAGCCCCAGGCGGGTCGACTCGAAATAGGCGGACAGGATCACGAGGATCGCAAACACCGCGGCCGCCAGTCCCAGCCAGAGCGCCTTGAACATCGCGTTCAACATCGGGAGCTGGCCCATGGTCTCCACCCTTACGCCGCGCGGTGGCGTCCCGGCCTCGGCGATCGCGGCCGTGACCTGGCGCACGGCACGGCCCATGTCCTCCCCTTCGACGTTGGCGGTGATGGTGAGATAGCGCTGCGACATGTCGCGGTCGACCTCGCCCCAGCGGGTTCCCCGATGGATCCTGGCCACGTCGCGGATCATGAGGTTGACCAGCGGGTTCACCGGCCTTAGCGGCAGGATACCAAGGTCGTCGGCCTTGCCCATCCGCAGAGGGGGCACCTCAAGCTGGACCAGGTAATCAAAGCCGGTGCGCTCATCGACCCAGTAGTTGAGGTTGGTAAAGCGAGTCGATGACGTCGCCATGACAAGCGGAGGCTTTATGTCCTGGACGGTAACCCCGCTTAGCCCCGCTCTTTCCCGGTCGATGTCGACTTCGATGCTGGGATAGTCGAGTTCCTGAACGAATCCAACGTCGCGTAAGTAGGGTATCCGTTTCATCAGCGCGGCGATCTTTTCCGCATGTTGCCGGATCAATTGCATGTTGGTGCCGATGGCACGGACGGCGATGGGTGTCGGCGAACCGAAGGCCATGACCTCGCTCACGATGTCCCCCGGCTCGAAGCCGAAGGTCGCCTTCGCGGCTTGCCGCTGCGCCTCACCCCCGGGCAATCCGCCTTCCTCCAACCGGTGAGCGAGCCACGGGATCACCCGTTCGGGCAGGACCTTGCGGAGCCGCTCGCGAAACTCATCGAGTTTGATGCCACTGTCTTCGCGAAGGGCGACGCGGAGCTGGCCGTCGTCCGGCCCGCGCATGAACAGCACCATGTTGCTGACCCCGAAGTTGGGCGGAATCTGGCCGGCATAACCCATGGTGATCCGGACATTGTCCGGCTCCGCCTCTTGCTTGATCACCCTAAGGCATCTCTGCGCCATCTCCCGAGTCAGCTCGAAGCTGGAGCCGGGCGGGGGCCGGAAGCGAAGCACGAATTCTCCGGAATCGATCTGGGGAAAGACCTCGGTCCGCAACTGCAACCCCACCAGCAGGAGGATCAGAGCGCACACCGCGAAATAAGCCGGAACCACCAGGCGGCGCCGCTCGACGAACCAGCTCACGGCCCTGTGATAAAGCTCGGTCATCCGCTCGAAAAATCCGGGCTGCTCTTCGCCGTGACCCGGCTTGAGTAGCGACACGCACAAGTTCAGGAGAAATGTGCTGGAGAGTAAGTACGAGACAATCATGGCGAACCCGACCGCGACGGTCAGCGGCATGAATAGCGAGCGGAGCGGATTCTCCATAAGGAACGTCGGAATGAACATCGCCAGGACGCAGAGCAACGCCAAAAAACGCGGCACGTCCGTGGCGTTGCTCCCGCGCATCGCCGCCGTGGCAACCTTCGACGTACTCTTCATCTGGACATGGATGTTTTCGATGGTCACGATGAACATGTCGACCAGGATGCCGATTACGAGTGCCATGCCGCCCAGCGACATGATGTTGACGGTATTGCCGGTCAGCCAAAGACCCGCCATCGCTCCGAGCAGCGCCAGCGGGATGTTGATCACCGCGGCGAGCACGCTTCGCGGGTCGCGCAAGAAAAGCAGAATCACCAAGCCGGTCAGGAAAGCGCCGATCAGTCCTTCGGCGGCCACGCTCTTGATCGCCTCCAGCACGGTGGGCGACTCGTCGAACTCGAAGTTTACTGAGACGTCCCGGGGCACCGCGTTGCGGAACAACTGCATGGCCTTGTGGATGTCGGACACAACCTGCAGCGTAGAGCCGGTGTCCTTCTTGACGACGGGCAGGAAAACCGACTTCTTGCCGTTGACGAGCGCGTAACCGTAAGTGATGTCGGTGCTGTCCTTGAAGGTCGCCACGTCGCGCAGGTAGACGTTGCGTTCCATCTTTAGCGGAATAGTGCCCAGTTCCTGGATTACGGAGCCAACGGTCGCGTTGTTGGCCACCATCGGCATCGAGTCGTCGATGTAGGCGTTCCCGGCCGGGATGATAATATTCCCTTTGGCCAGGGCCGCTTGGACGTCTTCCGGGCGGAGGTTGTAGGTGAGAAGCTTTTCGGGATCGAGGCCGACGACGATGGAGCGCATGTTGGGGCCCAGCGGCTGAATCCCGACCGTGCCGGGGACGAACTTCTGCACCAGGGGCCGGATGATGTTATTGGCGAGGTCCCCCATGGCGCCCAGCGAGGTCTTGGTGCTCTCGAACACAAGGTAGCCGATCGGGACACTGCCGGCGTCCATCCGCATGATCATCGGCGGCAAGGTCCCTTTCGGCATCCAGGACATGGCCCGGTCCGACATCGCTACCACCTGAGCCATCGCCTGACCCATGTCGGTGCCGGGGAAGAACGAGAGCGTGACCAGGGCAACCTGCTGGATGTTGCGCGTGTCGATGTCCTGAATGCCGTCGACGAACTGAAAATACAACTCCAGCTCGTTGACGATGAATCCTTCGACCTGATCGGGGCTCATGCCGACGTAATCGAGGTAGACATAGATTTTCGGGACGTTGAGCGCAGGGAAAACGTCCACCCTCATGCGGGCGTAACCCAGCACACCGCCGCTTATCAACGCCACGACCAGCATCAAGGTCGTGATCGGGTGCCGCATGGCAAAGGCGGTCGGATTCATAATCTATTGTCACCCAAAGTTCAGCCGCGACTTGATGGCCGCGGGCGTTGCGCCAATTAGGCAATTCCTAACGGTCCGCCGGAGGCGGTCCCGCGCTCACTGGTGGTAAAGGCGGCGGCCGAGTCGTGTTCACCGGTCTGATCGCACCGGGTGGCCGGAGGTTGGTGAGTTCCTGGGCGGCATAGCCGAGCGCGTGGAACAGCTCGAATTGCGCGCGATTGTAGTCGGCGACCGTGGTGAAGTACTCGTCGTAGCTATTGAGCAAGTGCTGGAGGGCGATGTCGGCTTCCTGCGGCCGGTAGACCTCGATCAGGAAGTTGTGGAACCGGGTGGTCTCGGCGAGGCCCTCGTAGTTCCCGTCGTAGGTTATCACGGCCTCGTGCGCGGAGCGTTGCGCCTGAAGAACGCGGAGCGCGGCCGATTGGAGGCGCGCCTGAGCGCGGGTCACCTCGGCCGCCACCGCGTCCTGGATTCTGAAAAGGTCGACAATCGCCAGAGACTGTTCACCGCGCTGCTCTTTGATTCGCGCAAGATTGCCCAGCCCCAGTGCCTCGAACTGCCAGACAACCTGCGGGCTGACATCATCGCGGAAACTTGTATTGTCAAGCACGTTGTTGTGCGGACCGATGCCCTGAAAGCCGAACTGTAATAGCTGGTTGGGGGTTTGCCAGCCGGTGAGGAAGATGCTGGGCAGCAGGATGCGGCCCTTCTCTCTGCGGATTCGTTCGGCCACCGCTTTGACGGTCGCCTGTTGAGAGGCGAGCTCGGGGCGGTTGGTCAGAGCGATGGGGATCAGTTCATAGAGCGGACGCGAGGGATCGATCAACGTGATCTGCAGGTAGTCCGGCTCAGCCGGGACGACCACGACGCGGGGGTCGAGCCGAAGCACCTGGGTTAAATTGGCGCTGGCGACGCGCCATTGTTGGCGCGCCAAGGCGGCTTGCTGCTCCAGGTCGGCGAGCAGCCGAAGCGCGCGGTTGACCTCGACCCTCGGGACCAGGTCCCTGCTCAAACTTGCGACTCGCTCAACCAGCTTGCGGCCCCGCGCAACGGCGTCCAGAGCGCCGGCGTACATGCCGCGATACTGCTGGACGCTGAAATAGGCCTGGGCGGCGGCCAGCACAGCGTCGTTCTTGGCGGTTTGGATATTCCATCGCCGGGAGTTCAAGACCTGCCGCGCGGCCAGCGGCTGGAAGATGGCGTCGGTCATGGCGACGGCCTGCGTGAGCCCGCCCCCGGCATACAAAAAGCTCACGTTCTGAAACAGAGGACTGGCCGGGTTGTTGACGCCTCCTTTAAGATCCGGACCAAGTCCTTCGTGCCGGTAGTAATCCGCTCCGATGTTGAAGGAAGGAACCCAGAGGACCTGGGCGCGCTGGAGTCGCGCCTCGGACACCCACGCAGCGGCTTGCGCCCCGGCCACGATGAGCGGCCGGGCGTCGGAGAGCCGCAGGGCGGTAGCCAGGTTGATCGGGAAGGCCAGGTCGGAGGCCTCGAGCGGCGGATTCTTCAGGTTCACTTTTCCCTCGACCGGCCGGTTCGAAGCGGAGAGGGGCAGCGCCTCTACGGCGCAGCACGGCAACGGCTCCAGGCAAAGCAGCGTCAGAAGCGCAAGGCTGATGGTCGATCGGCTCAAGCGTTTCATCATGCGCGGCTCCTCTTGCTTAGCTCGCTTGGCGAACGTGTTGCGTCTTCCGCTCGCCGCGCCCGTCTTAACGGGTTGCCGGAGGCGGTCCTTCGGGCACCGGGGGCAAACCGAAGGGCCGCCTTCCTCTGACCGCAACGACATTGCCCGGAGGATGGAGGTTCGCGATCTCCTCGGCCGGGTACCCCAGCGCGTGAAACAGCTCGAACTGGGCCCGGTTGTAGTCTGCGACGCTGCCGAAGTATTGCCGGTAGGAGACCATCAGGTGCTCGAGTGCGATGTCGGCTTCCTGCGGCCTGATGACCAGGTAGAGGAAATTGCTGAAACGCTTGGTGTGGCGCAGACCCTCGTAGTTGCGATCGAAGTTGATGATCGCGTTTCGCAAGGCACGCTCGGCCTCGACGACGCGGGCCGCGGCCGACTGCAGCGTCGCCTGCGCCTCGGTGACTTCGGCTGCCACCCTGTCCTGAATTGCGTAGAGTCTGACGATTGCTCGCGACTCCTGCGCGCGCTGGTCCTTGATCCGCGCCAAGTTTCCCAGGCCCAGGTTTTCAAACTGCCAAACCAGTTGGACGCTTACGTCGGTGCGGAAACTCCAGTTGTTCAGGTTGCTTCCAGGCCCGGTCCCAAAGATTCCGAATTCCGTCATCTCACCGGGGCTCTGCCAGCCGGTGAGCAAAACGATGGGTAAGAACGGGCGGGACTTCTCTCGCCGGATGCGCTGCTCAGCGGCCGCGATGAGCGCCCTCTGCGAGGCCAACTCCGGCCGGTATTTTAGGGCGATCGGGAGCAGTTGGTCAAGCGAACGAGAGGGATCGATCAGGGTGATCTGGAGGTGGTCCGGCTCGGCCGGGAGAACCACGACGCTCGGACTGAGGCGCAGAACCTGGGTCAGATTGGCGCTGGCGACGCGCCAGCGCTGGCGCGCCAGGGCAGCTTGCTGTTCCAGGTCGGCGAGCAGCCGCATTGCGCGGTTGATCTCGACTCTTGGCACCAGGTCCTGGCTCAAATCCGTGATCCGCCCGACCAGCTTGCGGCCCCGCGCAACGGCGTCGACTGCCCCGGCGTACGTCCCTCGATACTGGTGGACGCTGAAATACGCCTCGGCAGTCGCCAGCAGAGCGTCGTTCTTGGCGCTTTGGACGTTCCAGCGCCGCGCGGTCAAGACCTGCCGCGCAACCAGGGGCTGAAAGATGGCTTCGGTCGTGGCGACGGCCAGGACGAAGCCGGCGCCGGTATAAAAGTAGTTCATATACTGGCGGATCGGGACTCTTGGAGTGAACGGGGCAAATGGGGGCAGATTGGTCCCGTTATTTAAATCGGGGCCGACCCCATCATGCCGCATGTAAACGGACCCCAGGTCGAGCGTGGGAACCCAAAGAACCTCCGCGCGCTCAAGCTGCGCCTCGGCCACCCACGCAGCGGCTTGCGCCGCGGTTACGATGAGCGGCCGGGCACCGGAGAGAGCCAGCGCAGTAGCCAGGTTGATCGGGAAGCCAAGGTCGGATGCCTCCGGCGACGCATTCGTCAACTTCACTTCTGGCAGCGGCAGGGCCTGCCGGAGCACCAGGCCCTGTTGCATCTGAGCGCGGCAGAGCAGCGGCCTAAAGCAAAGAAGCGCCAACGCCGCGAAGCCGATCGTTAATCGACCAAAACGCGCACCAACAACCACCGTGCGCAAGCGCTGCGCCGAAGGTCCTGGAACAGGAGCCATATCCTCTACGCTCATTTTCGCTACAGGCCGCTGCCGCACCCGGCGGGGCTGGAGCTGCTCTCCAGTCAGCCTGGAACGGCTGGCTCTGATCCGCAGCCAGCGTAGGTTTTGCCGCGAATCGCAGAAACGTGGGGCGGAGCTGCTGCCCCAAGGACCCAGTTCCACGGAGAACGGTACGCGATTTATCCGGGCATGTCCACGCTGCGGGCGGCGTGGCGGCGGTCGTCGAGGCGCAGAACGAGGCGCGCTCACTGGCGATGATTCCCGGCCGGCCGCAGGCGGCGCGCAGCCTGGAACCGGGCGCGCAGCTCTGGGCGTGCCATAAAGCCGGGGTGTGGCGCCCGCTTGACCGACGGCGACGCAGCGTTTGGAGGCGGGCTTCAACTTTGACAACCGAGCGCAAGCGGCAGATAATCCAGCCGGGTGCGTTGGGGGGAAAGCGATGCTTTCAAGTCGCCTGCGGTTAGCGCACCGGCTGCCTATCCTTCTTGGCTGGGTGATTCTGGGCCCGGCCCTGGCAGGCGCTCAAGCTTTCGCTGGGCAGGCCAAAGTTGACGACCAACGGCTGCTGAGCGCCGGCGCTGAACCGGGCCAGTGGCTGATGGTCGGACGAACCTACGCCGAGGATCGTTTCAGCCCTCTTGCCCAGATCAACACGAACAACATAAAGCGGCTTGGATTGGCGTGGTTCTTCGCAACCGGGACGAGGCGCGGCCTTGAGGCAACGTCCCTGGTCGCTGATGGCGTCCTGTTCACTACCGGCACCTGGAGCCGGGTATATGCGCTTGACGCTGCCACGGGAAAGCTGATTTGGAGCTACGATCCGCAGGTGCCGCGCCGCTGGGGAGCGTACGCCTGCTGCGACGTTGTAAACCGCGGCGTTGCCGTGTGGCAGGGCCGCGTCTACGTCGGCACGCTGGACGGACGCCTGGTCGCGCTGGAGGCCGCCACCGGCAAACCTTTGTGGTCGGTCATGACAGTACCTGCCGGCCAGCCCTACACAATCACGATGGCGCCGCGGGTCATCCACGGCAAGGTGATCCTCGGCAATGGCGGCGCCGAATATCCTGGTGTGCGCGGTTACGTGTCGGCCTACGACGGCGCGGATGGCCACCTGGTTTGGCGGTTTTACACGGTGCCGGGCGCGTCCGCGCCGGCTGAGGGAGCCGCGATGGCGCAGGCTCGGCGCACCTGGTCGGATGAGCGCTGGCAAATGACCGGAGGCGGCGGCACCGTCTGGAACGATATCGCTTACGACCCGCAGCTTAACCTTGTTTACTTCGGCACCGGGAATCCTTCACCCTGGAACAGCGTGATCCGCAACGGCGACGGCAAAGACAACCTCTTCACCGATTCGATCGTCGCGCTTGATGCTGACTCAGGAGCCTATCGCTGGCATTTCCAGACGACCCCGGCCGATGCCTGGGATTACGACGCGGACGAGAATCTCGTGCTGGCGACCTTGAAAATTGACGGCCGGCCGCGCCGGGTCGTGATGCAGGCGAACAAGAACGGGTTTTTCTACCTGCTCGACCGCGCCAGCGGCGAATTCATCTCCGGCAAGGCGTTCGTGGCGCAGAACTGGGCAAGCCGGCTTGACCCTGGCACCGGGCGGCCGGTTCTTGCCGGCCCGCCTTACGGCATTAACGGCAGGTTCGTACGGCCGTCGGTCTTCGGCGCCCACAACTGGCAGCCGATGGCGTTCGATCCCGGAAGGCGGCTGGCCTACATCCCGGCAATCGACGCGCCTTTTCTTTACCAGCCTGAGTCTCGCTTTCGCGCCGTTGCGGGCCGCTGGAGCACGGGGCTTAACTTGGCGGCGCAGGCGGCACCGGCGGGGCTCGATCCGCTGCTCCTGGAGGCGGTCATAAGGCGTGTTGTGGGCGGCGAGTTGATTGCCTGGGACCCGGTCGAGCAACGAGCACGCTGGCGCGCAAAACAGCCTCTGCCCTTTAACGGCGGCGTGTTGGCAACCTCCGGCGGGATGGTTTTCCAGGGTACGGCCGATGGCCGCTTTGTTGTCTATGACGCCGACCGCGGCGCGGTCTTGTGGCAGCGGCGGCTGCCCAACGGGATCATCGCGGCGCCGATGAGCTACGAAATCGCCGGCAAACAGTACGTGGCCGTGATGATGGGCTTTGGCGGCGCGCTCGGCCTTTCCGGGGGTGATGCCGTCCTGGTGCGCGGACGCGACTACGCCGGCTATCTCCTGGTCTGGACGCTTGACGGCGCGGCTAGTCTTGCGCCGGCCAAACCTGCCCGGCACAATCTGCCCGAGCCGTTCTCAATCAGGGCCGACAGCGCCGCCTTGGCTGAGGGAGACCGTCTTTATAACCAGCACTGCGCCGTGTGCCACGGCGCCAACGTGATTAGCGCCAGCGCGCTGCCCGACCTGCGCTACATCGATGCCGAGACGCATCGGCGCTTCAACGCGATCGTACTTGGCGGCGGTTTAAGCCGGCGCGGGATGCCTGGTTTTGCCGATTTGCTCACCGCGGCGCAGGTCGAGAAGATACACGCCTATGTTGTGAAACGCGCAGAACTGACGCGCCATGCCAAACTCGAGCCGCGCTGGTGGACGGCGGTGAAAGAGTTTGTCTACCCAAAGATCGCGCCGCTGCTCAACTGGCTGCAGATGCGCAAGTTCGGTTGACCGCTAAGTGGAAGATCGTCCTGCTTCGCATCGTGCCGCCGCATTGCCTGTGCGCCGGAGCAGGTCAAGCCGGGCGGCGAGACGAATCCCGGACCGGCCCAGGTAACGTGGCTAGTCCGACAACGGCGGGCTCTGCCGTCAGCGCTTTGTCGGCGCGGGATCGGTGAAGACCAGTAATCGCCCGCGCCGCGGATCGCAGACGTATACCTTGCCCAGATTGTCGGCGGCCACACAGTGAGCGCCAACGGCTGTCGCTACCGTGGCAAGCAGGCGGGGCTTGCCTGCCGAAGAGATCTCGATCACGCCCATCGTCGCGCTTCGCGCGCCGGGCAGGTAGACATGGCGAGTTGCGCCGCGGTAGGCAATGATGTCAACGCCCGAGCCCGAGGACACGGCGCCGAGCCTCGCGCCGGTTCTTGCGTCGAGCACGGAGAGCTTGCCCTCGGCGCAAGCGACCAACAAAAATCCGCGCAGCGCGTCAAGCGCAAGACCGCGCGAGCCGCGGCATCCGTTAGGCCAACGCGCAACCGTCCGCCGTGTGACCAAGGCGATCACGATCGTCGCCCCTGCCCACAAGTTGGTGTAGGCGCGGCTCCTTCGCGCGTCGATTAGCAACGACTCCGGCCCGCCGGCAACGGCGATAAACCCGGAATGCACGGGCTTCGGATGGCGCTTGCTGCCCAGGCGAAAGACCTCGATCCGCTGCGCCGTAGGCTCGCTGACCCAGACCTCGCGCGCCGCCGGCACGAATCGAACGTAGTCGGGGGTCGCGCTCAGTGCCGTACGCGCAACGATTTGTCGGGTGCCGGGATCGACCACGTCCAGAGCGCTTGCGCTGCGGTCGGTGACAAAGATGAAGCCGTCGCCGCTGTCCGCCGACGTGATTCCCGCTTCGTGTCCGCCTCGGTATTCGTCTCCCCGACTGAAGCCGCCGATCGCCTCGATCTCCAGCGAGCGCGGGTCAACCAGGTAGAGCCGGCCGGTGCGCCCGGCCGGAACGAGCAGCTTTCCCAAGCCCGAGGCAAACTGAAGATCGTCGAAGCCGATGCCGCCGCTGCCGCCCGGCAATCGCACCGGGGTGGGGACGACGAGCGCTCCAAGTAACAGCGTCGCGGCGGCAAGCACGATCGTTCTCGGTGGCCGGGCGCCATGCATGCTTGCGCTCCCCTACCAAAGTGCCGGCAGGTTGCCGACCGAAAGCACTGCGCCGTACTGGTAGCCAAAGCCGCCCGCAGCCCTGCCTTGAAAGCGCCCGATGAAGTCAAAAATCCCCATCTCGGGCACCAGGCTGACCTGCGGCGTCAAGGCAATTTTAAAACCCAGGTCAGGTCCAACGGCATGAAGGTGATTATCCCCGATGCTGCCCGGAGCCGTCGGGATCGCGGTGTAAACGTAGCGTAACTCGGTGATAAGCCAGGTCGTCCGGCTCACCATTCGGCTCGCCATGAGGTCGACACCGGGGCTCCAAGTGTCGCGGTTCTGGCCCTCGAGGTTCAAGTAGCCGTAAGCGCCGCCTGCAAGCAGCGACACTTGCCAGGCGTCACTCGGCGTGGTGAGTCGGTATCGCAAATCGGCCTCGCCTCCCAGCGTTGCCCCCAGGCTGGAGAAGGGAATCGCGACTTGAGTCAGGCGGTATCCCACGTCCACACCGTCGGCCAGCCCAAGGCGGATTCCGGCGTGCGCGAGGAAGGGCGTGAAGCTAATCTCCTTGGGCTGACCAACGTCGGCCAACTGGCCGCCGGTGCCCGCGATAAACCCGACTTGGCCGGGGGGAAGCGTGTCCGCGGTCGAAAAACCCAGAAGCCAAAAAGCATGCGCGCTTGTCGCGCCAGCCGCGATTATTGCCAGCGCGCACGCTAAGCCCGTTAAAAGCCTTGCTCCGAGCGTACTGCGGCCGAGCCGCCCGCGCTTCAGTGCCGGCATCCGGTCGGTCTCTTCCTTTACGCGGCCTGGCACTGAGAAGCCTCATTTGTTCGCCTGCGCGAGGGCCGCATGCAGATCGTCGAAGAGCATCGAACCGCGCGCCAGTCGCGCGTCGTCTTCCTTGTGCGTTCGGCAAAGACCCTCAATCAAGCGCTGCACCCCCGGCGTTTCCGGACGGCCGAACTTGCCGTCCTTGAGATCGATGTCATGCACGATCTCGGCGAGCCAGCGCAGCGCCTGACTGCCCAGCTTGAACCGCTCCAGCAGCACCTCGAAGGTGCAGCGGTCGCCCTCGTGGCTGAACTCGGCCTCGAACATGTCGAAGCGCAACTCGCCGCTCTCGGCGTGGTAGCCTTGCGCTGGCACAAACTTGAAGCGGGCTTGCGGGTCGATAAACCGTCCGATAAGCCAGGCGCTCCCGATCCGGTCGACGTGAACTCCCTTGCGCGTAACCCAGGTGCGGCCGCGAAACTCGCTTGCCGGGGATCCCTGTCCTTCGGCCTGCAATTCTTCGGGCCTGCTTAATCGCTTCTCCAGGTCCGCAACGAGCCCTTCAGCCGTCTGGCGGCCGGGCGCGTCGAAGAAATCTATCGCCGCGGTCTCGGCCAGGCGCCGTCTTAAGCGCGCGACGTCAGCCTGCGCTTTCGACCGGGCCTCGGGCTCAAGGCCCGCATCGCGCGACAGCGCGGCGCCAATTTCCCTGGCTTCCGCTGCAATCGCGGCATAGTCCGCCTCTCGCGCCGCTTCAAACAGGCGCTCTATCTGCGCGTCGGAAAGCCCTGCCAGAAATCCCGCCTCGCATACCGAGGCTTCCCCGCCCTCTTCCGTGACCTGCCGAGCGAGCCACTGGAAATCCTCCTGCGCATGGTCGCTAAGCGGTAGCACGTAGACCGAATTCTTGATCGCCACCGCTCCCAGGCGCTGAAGACGACGCCACACCTTGACCCTGAAGTAGTCGGGCTTCGGCGGAATCTGATGAATCAACAAAAGCCAGCGCGCTTGGTTCTGTTTCTCAGGGTTCATTTGTCGCAGCCGGGGCCGGCGGGTCGCC
Source organism: Deltaproteobacteria bacterium (assembly GCA_021794015.1). Lineage (GTDB taxonomy): Bacteria > Desulfobacterota > Binatia > Binatales > Binataceae > JAJYRQ01. Next base: position 118,196 of record JAJYRQ010000004.1, read on the forward strand.
CGCGCGTTGTCATGATACGGTTGAATCTTTCATATATCGCAGACGCTGTCAAGCACGCTGAAGGCGCTGCATTGCTCAGGCGTCCTTAAGCAGATATTGAGGTGCAATAAGCCGACTAGAAGTCAAAAGAGATACTCGACGAGGGCGAGCTGGCACTGCCCCGCGACGAGCAGGGCGAAGCCTCAGGGTTCGGTGGTCTTGGTCCTCAACGTTGCGATCCGGCGGGTCCGTGACCGCAAGCATTCCGGAGCCGGAAGCATGCCGCAGCCTAGGCCTGGGCGGCTTGCGTCTCATTGGCGTGCGCCGGTCTCTTAAGTGGCCGGGGTCCGTGGATGTCATTCTGAGCGGCGTCTGCGTGGCGGGAAATCTACGCGCAGCGAAGCGTTCACGGCTTTACTGCCAGGCGGATCGCTTCGCGTAGCTGCTTCGCTTCGCTCGGCACGACAGAGGAGAGGGAGCGCGGCTGCAACAGCCGGGTTCCAACCGGCCAAAACTCAACGCGCGCCTGCACCGCTCAGGCGCGCGTTCTTTTTATGCGGCAAAAACGACGGATTCAGGGCCGCCTCTGTTACATCTTTCGGCCCGCATCCTGAGGGGACTGCGCGCGGGGCTCGTTGGTAGGTGGCGCAGGTTGCGGTCGGCTTAGCGCCTGGATAAGCGCTCTCTCCACGGACTCCCGCCTTTCCGCATCGAGATTCCTCTTAACCAATGCCTCCTGCAGGTGATTCTGAAGAGAGTTGGTGCGCTGGATCATGTTCCAAACAATCGATCCGAGCCCTGGCACCGCGGGAAACACGAGGAACACCGCGTGATAGACAATATTTTGCCCAATCGGGTCACGAGCCGGGGCGCCTTTTATAGCGTAATTGATAACTCCGGCTATGACTATAGCTACCAACGCGGTCCAGAAAATCGACAACCCCCGCCACCACTTCTGGTCCTCGTATTTTAGGAGCTCCACATTTGCGTCTGCCGGAAGATCAGCATCGAGAAAGGACGGCCTCAACGGAACACTCCAAATACCTTGAATTATACCCAAAAAGCCGCCGTAAGCAAAATAGTAGCCCCAATAGCCGAGGTCGTGTCTACTGAAAATCCACGGGGGGATGCAGGCGATCCAAAAAGCGGCGGCAAGCGCTAAACATCTGCTGAGCGGGTCAGGTCTGGCGACTTTGTGAAGAAATAGCACAAACGCAGCGAGAGGAGCACCTGCTAGGAGAGTAAACGCTGGACGATGGGCCCACCAGAGCCCGGCAGGCATGACAGCGAAACCCGGCCACCGCACATCCGCGACTTGCCACTTATCAAAGGCCAGGGTTATATAGACGAGGGACACGTAAGCCGCCATCATCACGCGAATCGCGTATCGTTCCTCTTTTTTGCTGATATGGTGCGACATATTACCCGGGAGTCCGATTATGGGCCTCTGGCGTTGCCCTCGCGGGTATTCCGAGCGGTCCGCCTAGAGAACCTCTGCACAAGTCGATCAATTCGTGTACAAAGGAATGTGTAAATTGGCGGATGTGGAGGAGCGGCGATGGGCAATCAGCGGACGTTCGCATCGATGGCGTGGGCACAGAAGGGGAAGGTGACGCGGCGCGAGCGGTTTCTGGCCGAGATGGAGGCGGTGATACCGTGGGCGCGGCTGCTCGAACTGATCGAGCCGCACTATGCCGAGGCCGGCAACGGCCGCCAGCCGCTGGGAATGGAGAAGATGCTGCGCAGCTACTTCCTGCAACAGTGGTTTAATCTCTCCGACCCGCAGGCCGAGGATGCGATTTACGACAGCGAGTCGATGCGGCGGTTCGCGCGGGTCGAGTTGGGCGACGAGGTGGTCCCCGACGAGACCACGATCTTGCGCTTTCGCCACCTGCTCGAGCGCCACGGGCTGAGCAAAGCGATCTTCGACGCGATCGCGGACCTGCTCGAGGAGAAGCGGCTGTTGCTGCGCGCGGGCACCATTGTGGACGCGACCATCATCGCGGCGCCGAGTTCGACCAAGAACGCGACGGCGAGCCGCGACCCGGAGATGAAGCAGACTCGTAAGGGCAAGAACTGGCACTTCGGCATGAAGCTGCACATCGGGGCGGACCCGTGCGGCATCGTGCACACGGTCACTGCGACCAACGCGGCGGCGGCCGACATCAGCCAGTTGCCCGCGCTGTTGCACGGGCGGGAGCGCGTGGTGTTCGGCGATCAGGCCTACTGGAAGGAAGCCGACCGGCAAAGCTACGAGTGCCGCGGGGTCCGCTATCGGATCAATCGGCGCCCCACGGCGAGCGCGCCGTTGAGCGCACGCTGGAAGCAGATCAACCGGGTCCGTTCGCGGACCCGCGCCCGTGGCGAGCATGCCTTCCGCGTGGTCAAGCATCTGTGGGGCTTCGCCAAGGTCAGGTACCGGGGTCTGGTCAAGAACCTGGCGCGCGCGCATACCATGTTCGGACTGGCTAACCTCTACCAGCTCCGCTACCAATTGCTCCCGCGCGGGGCGAGTCGCGCGTTGTGAGGAAATTGAGCGCGCACCGATGCCTCCGCCGCCATCGGCGGGCATCAAACCGGCCCCCCGATCACTCGTCCCACCCCTGATTCCCGTCACTCGGATAACTCCATTGTTGCCAAACCCACACTCAGCTACTTGCGCAGAGGTTCCCTAGCAGGATGCGGAAAAACTACCTTCGGCCCTCATTACTCAGTTGTCGTAACGCATCATAAGATAGCGTGGCCCGCGATGGCGTAAGCCTCAAGGCGGTCAAAAAGCCTTTTTCCGCAACCTGCTAGGCGGTGCCAGGGTGCTAAGTCGCTCCGGCCTGCCTTTGGGCGTTCGGAAGGAACCTGCCATCAGCCGCTCGCCGGGCCATGCGCGCTGGCGCACGGCCGCCGGCAGCGTAGCGTTCGGCCTCTTCCTGGATTAGCGCCTCAACTTCCGCATGCGACAAGAAGCGCCCGCCGGCGCCACGAAAGGCGCTCGCCAGGCGCGCCAGACCGCCCGGCTGGCCCGGCTTAGGCGGCGCAACTGTGGCAGGCTCGCGGCCGTAAACAAGCAGGCTGGTTATGCTACCGGCCGTCGGATGAGCTTCCCTTACGACCCGCATCGGGGCGTCCGTTGCCGCATCGATGCGCTGGCATGGAAGGAGCCTATGCTCGTTGGGAGCGCAAGGGCCGATGCGCGGCGGCCGTGCGTCACGTCGATTTCTGCTTCTGCGCTGGCCTCTTCGGTCACGCTAGCGATTATCGCCGGGCGCCAGAAGCGAAACAACCAGGCCGAACATCTGCGCCGCGCTACTGCCGGTGAGTTGGGCCAGGCCGCCGAGTCGCCCCACCTGCATCGTGAGCTGCTGCGTCTGGGCCCCGGCCAGCCCGAAGTTGCGGGCCGTTGCGGCGTAGAGGTCGCCGGTGGCGCGCGCCGAAAGCCCCATGCTGGCGCGGGTAGCGACCAGTAAGCCCTGCGCCTGCTGCCCGCTCATCTTGTAGAGCGCGCCGAGGCGGCCTTGGACGGCCACCGCCTTCTGCGCCGCCGAGGTGTCACCCAGCACCTCGTAGAAGCGCCCGAAGCTGTCGGCGGCCTGCTCCGCCGACAGACCGGGAATCGTGTCGGACAGCTTGATTGCCGCCTCGCGGGCCCTGGCGAGCGCCTCGCCTGAGAGGCCGGTGGCAGCGCCGAGCCGCGCCATCGCGTCGGCCATCCCCATTGCCGGCTCGACGACCGCCTCTCCCATGGCCCTCAACCGCTCGGTGCCCTGGCTGACGAGCGCGCCGGAGAGCGCCATGCGCTCGCCCGCGGCGCGCATCGCCTCGCCCAATTGCGCCACTCGCCCGGCCGCGCGCGTGGCCGCCGTGGCCATGTTGCCGAGCTGACCGCCGATCCTCCGGGCGCTGTCGCTCAGCCGGTCTACGGCGGTGAACAGGATCGCGTACTTCAAATCTGGCATGGTTCTTCCCCGCGGGCTAGGATCGGCCCGTGGCACCGTTTGCGGTGGGCCTTCTAATCGGCACGGCCATTTTCGCCGTCGTCTTTGCCGTGGTGGCGCCGCCGGTGCTGCTCGGCTTCCTGGTCAAGGGCGTTGCGCAAGGTGTGCGGGAGGAGCGCGCCAGGGCGGCCAGGCTTCGGGGCGACGCCGGGTATCAGCGGGCGCTGGCCGAGCTTCGGCGCCGGCACCTGGAGTTGATGGCCGCGCAGCGGGCGCTTAACCGCGCCATCATCCGCCATCCCTTCAGCGCGGCGCTCTGGCGTCAGGCGCTTGGCTGCTGGCGCGAGGCGTGGCGACAGTTCCATACCCACCGCGCGCTTCTAAGGCGCTCCGCGCCGTAGTCAGTCGCGGCCGCGAAGCGTAGCGCGCGGGCAAGCGCGCTCTTCGCCCCGAGGGCAACGCTATCTCGTGGCCCAGCGGCTCGTCGACGGGGACGCCGTTGACGAGAGTTTTTTCATTAACCATTGCTGTCTCCGTTTGTTGCATCAGCTCATCAGGCAGGCGAACGCCAGCGCGCCGAAGAGCGTGGCGCCGAGCCATGCGCCGAAGAAGTCGGCAAACCATCCCCACTGGCCGCGCCACGCTTTGCGCGACCCGGCCACGCATCCGCTTGCGAACGAGTAGACCGCCAGCGCCGCAAAGGCCCATCCAAGCGCGTGCAGAAGATGACCGCTCATAGCTTCCTCCTCGGGGCGCGCGCGCCCTGTCATGTCCGGCGCCCCACCTCTGTCATTCCCGCGCCCTGCTCGCCTCTCCCTGTGGGAGAGGCCGGCGCTTCGCGCCGGGTGAGGGTGCAGGCGGCGCGCGCCCTGCTCGCCGCACGGCGTCTGGCTCCGGGATTCCTCGACTCCGCTACGCTGCGCTCGGAATGACGAGAAGAGGGCGCCGCTGCGCTCGGAATGACAGGACGGGGGCGCCTGCTTCCGGGATTCCTCGCGCGGGTTACGGCGTTGATAAGCATTACCATCCGCGCACCTGGTTGTGCGCTGCTTGTTCCCCCTTCCCCCTTCATCTAGCTTCTCGCTCCTTCCACTCGGCCGCGCAGACGTCGTACGGCTGCCACAGTAGGCGCGCAGCCTCAAACTCGGCCGCCGGCGCCGGCCGGCTGCGCGGTAGCATCTCCATCAGCGCCCGCCAGGCCAGCGAGGCGATCTCCCGCGGCGCCAGCGCGATCACCCGCTGATAGCCCGCGGGCCGGCCGCGCGACGTCGCGAGCTCGCCCACCAGCGCTCGGCTACGGCCAGCGCATACAGCCTGGCGCAGTACTCGCACTCGCGCCAGCTCTTGCACCTTGTCGGCTTCTGCTCGCCGGTCCGCCTGTTGTTCAAAAAGCCTCTGCCGGCGATGCAGCGGTTGCGGCGATGAAACGCGGCCACAGCGCGGCCGTCATCGTGATTGGCACCCATGGCCCACCAGCGTAGGCGCGCGTCCAGGTCGGCGAGCGGGCGGTGCCTTTGGCCCGGCTTTGTCTGGAACAGCGGCCCAAGCTGGCGCTCGGCGGCTTTGAAGTTGAATCCGCGCGGAACGGGAACCATGACAAGCAGGTCGTTGCGCTTTTCCACGGTCGCTCGCGCGGATTCAACCTGGTCGCCTTTAACGTGGAGAAAGCTGTAACAGCCCGGCGCTGAGCCCCACACTGCGAACAGCCCCGGCGCCGCCTTGGCGAGCCCGCCCGGGCGCGCAATTGCGCTTGGCGCAGCGGCCATCAGCCCCGTTCCTGCGCCGGAAGGCGCCGCTGCGGCCTGCCGTTTCCGCCAAAAATGGGAGATAGATGGGAGATGGCGAAAGGGCGAGTTTTCTGCCGGCGCGGGCCGTGGCCGCTAAATGTCCGTCAGATAAAGGGAATTGGTGGAGCGGGCGACGGGGATCGAACCCGTGACGTCCAGCTTGGGAAGCTGGCATTCTACCGCTGAATTACGCCCGCTCTCCTCGGCCCAGTCTAGGTTTGGGCTGCGCCGCGTGTCAAACCGGTGACGGCCGCTCGGCTCGGCGCCCGGGGAACAGCCCTGCCGCCAAGCCGCAGCTCGCGCGGCCCGTTTGAACCAAGCCCGCTCGCCACGTAAAGAATACGAGTACACCCGTGCAAACGGGCAGTAGCGGCGCGGCGCAGGCAAGCAACAGGAGCCGGCCAGCGTTGGCGTCGGCAAGGGAGTGTCAGGGAACGAACGAACAGCCGCACCCGGTAAGCGACTGCCAATCCCACCCGGGATGCGCAAGCTGCCCGCGCCAGCCTGTGTGAGAAACGTGGAATTTAAGCCGCTAGAACCCAAGAAGGCCCGAACTTTCCCGCTGAAAAGCCTTTCGCGCCTGGTCCGCCGGGCCGACCTGGCCAAACCGCTTAGCGCCGGCGCCAGCTTGCGGGAGTTCTTCGACACGCTGCCACGCGTGCTGGCGGCAGCCGACCTGCGCGAGCTGGCGCGCCGGATCGCCACGGCCCGGCGCAGGGGGCGGATTTTTCTCCTGATGTCGGGGGCGCATCCGATCAAGGTAGGCCTTGGCCCGCTGCTTTGCGATCTCATGCAAAGGGGAGTGATCAGCGCGGTTGCCACCAACGGCGCCGCGATCATTCACGATTTCGAAATGGCGCTGGAAGGCCGGACCTCGGAGGACGTTGGCGAGGGGCTTGCCGAGGGCAGGTTCGGCATGGCCAGCGAGACCGGCACATTTCTCAATCGCTGCGCGCGGCTGGCCGCCGAGGAGCGCAAAGGCTTGGGCGAAGTGGTGGGACGTGAGATCGAGGCGGCCAGGCTTAAGTTCAGGGCGACCAGCCTGTTTGCCCAGGCGTACCGCCTCGGCCTGCCTGCCACCGTTCACGTCACCCTGGGCGCGGACATTATTCATATGCATCCCGACTGCGACGGAGCGGCCGTGGGCCGAGCCACGATGCTTGACTTTCATCGCCTCGCCGCGGTGGTCGCCCGCATCTCGGGCGGCGTGGTGGTCAATCTGGGTTCGACGGTGGTGATGCCGGAGGTGTTTCTGAAGGCTCTCAACCTGGCGCGCAACCTTGGACGTCGGGTGGAGAATTTTTCCGCCGCGGACATGGATTTCATCCGTCACTACCGGCCGCGGGTGAACGTGGTCGAACGGCCCACGGGCGACAAGGGCGCGCGCTTCTTTCTGACCGGCCATCACGAAATCATGCTGCCGCTCTTGGCCGGCGCAGTGTGCGAAGAGATGGCGCGGGCCGACCGCAACCGCGCAAGAAGGCGCCGTCGCTAGGCGCGCTCGGCACAGTGATGGTCCGCGTACGCTCGCCGATAGCGCTGCTCACCGACTTCGGCCAGCGCGACCATTACGTTGGCGTGATGAAGGGCGTGATTGCGACCATCGCGCCCGGCGCGGCGGTCGTGGACATCACCCACGGCGTGCCGGCGCAGTCGGTGGCGGCCGGGGCCATCGTGCTTAGGCAGAGCTGGCGCTACTTTCCGCCGGGAACGATATTCGTGGCGGTGGTGGACCCGGGCGTAGGCAGCGCGCGCCGAGCGCTGGCGATCGGCACCCGCGCCCGGAGAATTTTCGTCGGGCCCGATAACGGGCTCTTGCATGGCGCGGCCGAGGAGGCGGGCATCAGCGAGGCGGTCGAGTTGCGCGCGGCGCGCTACCGCCTGTCCGGGGTCAGCTCGACCTTTCACGGGCGCGACATCTTCGCCCCCGCTGCGGCGCATCTGTGGCGCGGGGTGAAGCTTTCCTTGCTGGGCCCGCGCGTTGGTCAGATCGAACGATGCAACCTGGCCTGGGCGCGGGGAACGGGGCAAACGCTTAGCGGCGAGGTCATCTACGTCGACGGCTTCGGCAACCTCATAACCAACATCGATCGGGAGACCCTAAAGCGGTTCGCCGCGCGCTTTCGCGCGGGCCGCCTTTGGGTTACCATTGGTGGGCGCGAAAGCCCCCTGGCCATCGTCGAGACCTACGCGTCGGTTCCCACGGGCAGTCCAGGGGCGATTTTCGGAAGCTTCGAGACGATCGAGGTTGCCGTGCGTGACGGCAATGCGGCGCGGCGTTTGAGGGCGCAAGTCGGCACGCCGGTCCAGGTGCACGCGGCGCAGAGTTGAAGACCGGCGATGAGCGAGGTTAGAGGGCAGGGCGCGCCCTTTGCGGCGTCCGTCGAGGTCGCAGTTGGGCCTGAGCCGGCCGGGGCACGGGCGAGCGAGCCGCTTTTCATCCCTGGGACCAACCTGGCGCTGTTTCTGCTCACGTTTCTCACCACGACGATCGCCGGTGTCGGCCTGGCCGGCTCCGAGATTTCACTTGAGGGTCCGGGCTACGGGCTGGGCTCGCTGGCTTCGGGCCTGTTCTTTTCGGTGCCCCTGATGCTCATTCTGTTGAGTCATGAGCTGGGACATTTTTTTGCCGCGCGGCGCCATGGCGTGCGGGTGAGCTGGCCCTATTTTTTGCCGGCGCCGTTTCCGTCGCTCTTTTTCATTGGAACTTTCGGCGCCTTCATTAGGCTGAGATCCCTGCCGCGTTCGCGCCGAGAGATGTTCGACATCGGGGCGATGGGTCCGTGGGCGGGGCTGGCGCTGGCGGTGCCGGCAGTGATTGTCGGTCTCAAGCTTTCCGGGGTTAGCCCGCTAAGCAGGGCCGAGGGCGGCCTTGAGCTTGGCCAGTCGCTTTTGTTCGGATGGTTTACCAGGTTGGTTCTCGGCGTCGATCCGGGCAAGGTGAACGTGGACCTTCATCCGATAGGGGTTGCCGGCTGGGTAGGTTTGTTGGTAACGGCGCTGAATCTTTTGCCGGTGGGGCAGCTTGACGGCGGGCACGTGGTTTACGCGCTTTTCGGCCGCCACCATCGGCTGATTTCGCGCCTGGCGGTCGTCGGGTGCCTGCTGATGGTCGTGGTGCCTCGCCTGGTCGGCTCCGAGTTCTGGCCCGGATGGCTTTTGTGGGCGGTGCTGTTGGTGTTTCTCGGCCTCGGCCATCCGGCGGTGCTTGAGCCCGAGCTTACGCTGACGCCGCGCCGGCGACTGGCCGGCTGGCTCACGCTTGGACTGTTGGTAGTGACCTTTACTCCGGTGCCGCTCAGCTATTCGTTGGGGCCTGCGCCTAAGCAAGAGGAGCGGGTCTACGACGTGAGCTACGGGCGCGCTGGTGGCCCGTTGCGCCTGCCGGCGCACCAGGGGTTTCGGGTGCGGCTGTAGCGCGGTAGCCGGCCGCAGCGCACGGCGGCAGGCGGGCCGGGCTCCGCGCCTGCCTTGGATGCGGCCGCTAAGCCGCGCCTGCAAGGTGTTTGTCATGGGCAGACCCAGTTGGGACCAGTATTTCATGACCATCACCCGGCAGGTGGCGGAACGGTCGACCTGCCTTCGCGCCAAGGTGGGTGCCGTAATCGTGCGCGACCGCAGCATCCTTGCCACCGGCTACAACGGCGCGCCGGCCGGAATGCCGCACTGCAGCGAGGTCGGATGCCTGCTCTACGAAACGCACACTCCCGACGGCGAAGTCGAACAGAACTGCTGGCGGACGATCCATGCCGAGATAAACGCGATCGCCCAGGCAGCGCGCAACGGCGCGATGATCCGCGACGCGGACATCTATGTCACGCACAGCCCGTGCGTCCATTGTCTGAAGGTCCTGGTCAACAGCGGGATGCGTGCTGTCTTTTATGGCGAGGCCTACAAGCTGCACACGATCGCCGAACTGGTCGCCGCCGCCGGTATCAGGCTGGTACGCGTAGAACCGCTGCCGGGCGGCGATTGACACCCACCGGCGGGCCGGGCGGCGTGGCGCGCGGCACGCCCCTTGGCGGGGTCTGGCTGCTTGCGCTGTGCGCGGCGCTTCTGGGCGGCTGTCGCGCGGCCGCCCTTCCCGAGCCCGCCAGCCCCGCAGCGCGGCTCTACGCTAAGCGCTGCGGCGGATGCCATCGGCCGTACGATCCGGGCACGATGACCGCCGCCATGTGGGCGGTCCAGGTCGACGCGATGGCGCCGCGGATGCGCGCGGCGGGAACAGTCCCGCTAAGCGTCGTCGAACGCGAGCAAATTCTCGACTATTTGCGCCGCCACGCTTTATCGAACTCCGACTCCCGGTCTGCGCCGGCAAGGCCTTCGCTCTCGGTTGTGCCTAAGCCTGGCGGCTCGGCTGGCGGCGCAAAAGAGCAGCTTCCACCGACAAAGCCGCCCGCCTAGCTACGCTCCCGCGCAAAGCGAGGAGTGCTCGAAAAGCCCGACGCCCCGCATGCCGTCAGCTTGAAACACGGCGAAGCCAAAGGTGGTGAGAAACGACTTGCCGCCCGGCCCGGGGCGCCTGGCAGTCATATGGGTTCGTCCTTGACCTTCGACCACCAGCCGGGCGCCTGAACCGCCCGGCTCCGCCGGCAGGCGGCGCAAGGCAACGCTAATCCGTTCGGCCAAGGCGTGCTGCGAGCCCGCGGCGCGGGCGCAAAGGCGCTGCAGGCTAAGCGGCGTCAGGCCGGCCTCGGTGAACAGCGACGCGGCCGCCTGCCGCCCGGCGCTGGTCGCGATTTGCCTGGCCTCCACCGCCATGGTCTGACCTTGGCCGGCCAGGCAGGTCCAAAAGCTGAAACGCTCCCGGAAGACCTGGCCGCCGGCGCTGGTTAAGGAGAGCCCCAGGCGCGCCCAGCCGTCGATCGGTATCCGCCGGTTCCCGCGCTCCAGGCAGCCGCTTACCCGACCAAAAGCCGGCCCTGCCGACGCCCATCCCGGCAGCGCGGGCTCTCGCCATGCTGAACGAGATCGGAAGATTTCGCGCCACCACGAATCGGCCCGCGCCCACCGTACGCTCCACGGCGCGAAGCGAAGGTCAAGCGATGCCTGCCGCCACAGCCGACAGCGGCCGAGCGCGCGCTCGAGGTCCAGGTAGTCGCGGCCGTCCGAGAGCACAACCAGCGGCCCTCTGAATCGGCCTTCGACCGTTCGTCCGCGCCTTCGCAAGCGGAGCGCGCCCAGCGTGATCGTATCTTTGCCGAGCGCCGGGACTGCTTCAGTCGTGAACAGGGCGGTTTTCCGTGAGCCCAGAAAAAGCACCAGACGTCCGCCGGCGACGCCGGTGTCGAGGTCGAAATTGAGCAGTCCGCCTGCGCCCGCTCGCGGGTCGTAGAACTCCAGCCCAAAGCGCGGGCGGACAGGCCGCGGCAGCGAGCTCCTGCACGGCGCCCGGGATTGAACCCGAAGCGGTCCGGCCAGGCTCGAGGAGCGGCGCGAGTCGCCGGCAGGCAGTCCCGCGTAGTCGAGCATCCCGGGACCGAAGGCGGCGCAAATCGCCGCAATTGCCCGCTGCCGGAGCAGCCCCGGCTTGCGCACGCTCAGCGCAAGCTCGATCTGCACCGCCTCGATCCGCCCGCAGCTTGCCGCCGCGGCAAGCGTCTCAAGCGCCAAGACCCCGCTTTGTTGATGCCTGCCGGTAAACGCCTGCAGGAGGTTTTGCGGCTGAGCTCCCGGGTAGCGCATCCCGAAGGAAGGTTGGATGCCGGCCTCGGCCAAGTCGCGCGCAAGCCTGGTAAGCGGCCCTTCGATGAACTGCGCGCGAGCCGAAACGAACGCCTGAGTAGCCTGCTCGGCGTCGGCCCCAAAGTTTGCGCGGCCCAGCCCCAGGTCAACCCGGGGCTCTATCACGTTCCAGCCGTGGATCAGCAGCACCACGGCCCTGGCGTGGCGCGCAAGGATGGCGCCGACGTCGGCCGCGGTCATCTCTAGGAACTCCGGCGCTCGCGCCAGAAGCTGGTCGATTCGGTTTGCGTCGAGCCGGTTGCGGTCCAGGCTTCGGTTGATGAGCGCCCAGGCGTCAAGCCGCCGGGCGATCTCGCGCCCGATCGCCGCGGTGTAGAGATCGTTCACCTTGGGATGCGCGGCCGCGGCGCCCGGCGGCCCGATCCGGCGCCCGCCGTGGGGCACGATGACCAGCACGCAGTGCGCTCCCTGGCGACGTTCGAGCCAGCGGAGATCGAAGGGCATGCCGGCCTCGAGTGAGAGTTCAGCGTCCAGCATCGGTTGCCGCGGCCTCATCAATTGCAGCTTCCGGTGCCGGTCGGCGCGCTAAGTTTGCCGCGCAGGCCCAGAGCGAGAGAAGCAAGAAGGTAATAAGCCGCGCTCGCCAGGGAAAGCGCGAGTAGCGCCGGATGTCGGCGCGGGAGAAATAGCACCAGCAAAAATGTCGCCAGCCCCCACAGCGTGCTGATAACGAGCGTTAGCCCGCGCAGCGCGGCCGTGCGGCTTGGGTAGATGAAGCTCACCGGGGCAAGAACCGCGAGCGTTAGAAACCCGACGATTGCCAGGTTAACGTGGGGCGCCAATTCAAGGTAATAAAGATAAAAAGCGACCACGTTCCAATACGACGGAAACCCGCGAAAATAGTGGTCGCTCGTCTTGGCGTCGCGGCGGCTGAAGCCGTAGCCGCTGGCCATCATCACGGCGCTGCCGAGCATCAGACCCAGCCCATCCGCCGGGACAACGCCCGCCCGCAGCATCAGCAGGACCGGGGCGGCTACGTAAGTAAGGTAGTCGACGATATTGTCGAGCAGCGCGCCGTCGAGTTCGGGCACCCGCTCGGCCGCCCCGACCAGCCGCGCCAGCGAGCCGTCGGTGGAGTCGATGGCCAGCGCAACCGCCATGGCAAGAAAGCTCTCCCTAAAGCGGCCGAACGAAGCGAAGTAGAGCGCCCACAAGCCGGCCGCGCCGCCGGCGGCCGTGTAACAATGGACCGCCCAGGCGCATGCTCTTAAGACTCGCCGGCGGCCAGAGGTGACGGCCGATGCCGTGGTTGGCATCCGCTCCGTGCGCGGGCCCTCGAAGTTCATTGCCGGGAATCGGCCGGCCGGAGCCCGGCCGCGCCGGCGGCACAGCCGCCACCGCTTGGCAAACCGCGCCCGAGCGCCGCGAAATCGGCGCGGCAAGCTGACCGGCCTGACGCAGCAACTCGCGGCGCCACTAACCGCGCTCCTTCGGCGCGGCGAAGAACTGCTCCAGCACGGCCAGGTAGGGCCCGCACGGCCGCCGGCGTTTCACGTAAGCCAGCGCCTCCTCAAGCGGCATTCCACAGCGACTGTGCAGGTAGGCAATTGCCACCGTTGGCGCTCGGTTAAGGCCGGCGTTGCAGTGAAGGTAGACCCGCTCCCCGGCCCGCACCAAGGCTGCCAGCTGCGCGAGCACCGAGCCCAGGCGCGCGCCGAGCTGGTCGGCGCTGCCGTCGGGGACGGGTGTGCGAGCGAACTTGACGCCGCAGCGATCTGCCGCCACGCTAAGCCCCGCCACGTCCAGGCCGCTGATTCGCAGATCGTCGGCGTCCTGCAGGCTCTGGATGGCTGTAACGCCGAACTGCGCGCTGAGCCAGGCGATATCCTCGGGGCGGACGAAGTCACCGATAAACAGGTTGGGACAAAGCTCGGTTACGTTGGGCCGTAGCCCGGCTGGCCGGCCCGGAAGAGGCTGGTCGTTCGGCCTAAGACGCCACCAGTCCATCGCCCTTGCAAGTCTTGCAGCTAGCCGCAGGCAAGCCAAGAGGCCACCGCCAGTCTGCCATCGCGCCCCATGGCGGCAGCGTACCAGCCCGCCCACCGCCTCTCGCCGTTCAAGCCGCCGCCTTGGCCCGAGCTTGCGCGGCTAGCTCTTGCGCGCACCCAGACCCGGCCTGGGCGAGCACTTGGGGCAACCCTGGATTAGCCACCGAGCGATCTCGCGCAGCGCGACCGCTCGGCTGCCGGTCTGCTATTATAACGCAAGCCGTAAGCCAGCGGACCGTGACGAGGGCGTTGGCGCCCCAGGCCCTACTCAAGTGGCTGGCGGCCAAGGCATGTAGGGCGATGGGTATCAACATGGACAAGCCCGAGCGCTGGAAGGCCGATATAGCGCGTTCGGTTGATCTCTACAATGACTGGTTCATGAAGTTCGCGCCGAAAGCCTACCGTGAAAGCCGCGCCAGGACCGCACGAGAGGTCGAAGCGACGCTAAAGGCAACGGATAGCCTCCGCAACGTAAGCCCTGAGATTCTCCGCGAGAACCCCGGGGTGCTCCCCGCGCTGCGCATGGCGACATGTCCTCCGCTCGCCAGGGACCGGCTTTCCGGGCTGTCGGGAGTCCCGCGCACGTCGTCAATCGCTTGGATAGGGAGCACAAGCTGCCGGCACGAAGGCCGCTTTCCGAGCTCGAGGCGCAACTCAAGAAAATAGGCGCGGTCATCGAGAAACTCGCGGATCGCGACCTGTGTGGGTGGCTCGACAGCGCCACGGTCCCCACGGCTGGCCAGCTCGAGCGCGCCTCTACGGTGATTGCCGACCGGCTTTGCGGCGCCACCGCCGATCCAATGATTCGCAATGCTCAGGATGTCCGCCAGCTCAAGTTCATCGGCAAGTGGCTGAACCAACGCGGCTATAAGGCTGCCGCGGCCGGCAGCGGCGTTACGTTCGAGACGATGCCCGCCGGCTCGTACGCTTTCCGACTCAACGTACAGGTGACGGCTGCAGACGGCAGTGCAAGGCGTGTGAACGTACCGGTGGACGTAGCGATAAGGCCAAGGGGTGCCGGCCCGCGAAATCTGCCGATCGGCATCGAGGCCAAGTCGGCGGGCGATTTCACAAACGTGAACAAACGCCGCAAGGAAGAAGCGCAGAAGATGAACCAACTTCATAGAGCGTACGGCGATCGGCTCAAATATCTCCTGTTTCTCTGCGGCTACTTCGACAGCGGATACCTGGGGTATGAGGCATCCGAGGGAATCGACTGGGTGTGGGAGCACAGAATTGATGACCTTGCAGAGCTCGGGCTCTGAGAGGAGGCTCTGGGCACAGATCGAGCATCGGAGGCTCCAGCTACAGGCCGAGCTAGTGTCCCGTCTCGTAAATAAGTGCAGCGTTGCGAATGCTGCGTTTGATCCGCGCGGCCGATTTGGTCCAGCGAAACGGGCGGGCATTCTC
>JAJYRQ010000005.1 GCA_021794015.1 Deltaproteobacteria bacterium
CTATGGGTGCGCAACCACGCCTCCAGTTGCTCGCGGTCTGCCGCCCTCACTTCCACTCCACCTGCTTTTACGCCCATGCTGCATAGACGAACAAACCCATATTTAATTCAGAGACGGGACACTAGCGCTTCCCGCGCAGCATAGCGGCGCCGGTTACGCGCCATCCCCGACGCTGCCGCAATCCCCGTGCGCAGCGCGCGTCCCTTGTCGGTTGCTGGCCGCCCCTTTTTGCCGCCCTCGCCCCGTTGGCCGAGAGAGTCCTGGGGCACCGCATATTATGGTGACAGTTTCAGCACTACCGGGTTGCCCCGGCTTGCCATGCCCGTAGCTGGCCGCCGCGCCAGGCGCCCCAGGGGCTTGCGCTCGTCCCGGCATCGGAATCCGCGATTCCTCGCGCGCGCCCGGCCATTGCATGGGGCGGCAGGGACGAACGTAGCTCATACCGTGGCGATGCGCTCCCGTTGGCCGGGTAAGCTGCCGCGCAGCGGACACCGCGCGCGAGAATGACAAACACCCCCGCGCCTGGGCGGACCCTGTGTAACTATATTGTGCAGTGGTCAATAACGGGACGCGAATGAAACCCGTTCACCCATGGCGCAGATCCCACCGGTAGGGAACCCGATCGCTGGACGGATCGAGCCTGACGATCTCAGCCGGATCGTGAGGCAAGTCCGCGCAGTTGGCGACGATCGCGTATGGGTTGGCCATCCCCTTGAACCCGTTCCATACGCCCGGCGGGATCACCACCAGGGAATAGTTGTCCGGGCCAAGAAACAACTCCATCAAGTGCCCCCGGGTCGACGAATCAGATCGATCGTCGAACAGGACCAGCTTGATCGTGCCGAAGATGCACGCGTAATTAAGGGTCATGGCGCGGTGGAGGTGCCAAGCCTTGATGACCCCGGCATAGACCGTTGAAAAGTAGATTTCTCCGAACCTTACAAATTCGGGGTCAGTCGCCTTGAGCATGTGATAGACCGTCCCGCGTTCATCCGGAATTCTGCGACGCGGGACCACCGAAACACCAGCTATTGCCTGGCTAGCCATAAGTTGACAACCCGCCTCCGATCCCGACCGTTACAAGGCTGTCGCCCCGGCGGCAGCGAGCCTTCTCCGTTGCCCCGCCACCCTTTCTTCATCAGCCTGCCGCGCCCACATGCCGCCTTTTGGGCGGCGGCGCCAAGGCCGGTCTGCCCTTCCCGGCCGCCGGTAGCCGCAAGCCGGCGGTCGCAAGCACGTAGCAGACAAGCAAGGCGAACGCCACCTGCAGCGTGGTGTCGCGCAAGGCAAATCCCGTTAAGGAGCCGAGACTGATTTGGTAGAAGAGAACAAGGGGCGGCAGCGCGAGCAGGCTACCGCGTCCCACCGCGATATAGGACCAGCCGCCCGCCAGGCCGATCAGAAAGGTCAGCACGCCCGCGCCCGGCAAGGTGAAGTCCTCGGCGAACTGCCGATAGATCGTGTAGACATTCGTCACCGGCGCGTCCGGGTCGGGCGATATCTGTGCGTCGGGAAAACGCCGGTAGCGCGCGCCGAACCACTGCAGCGTGCTGGCGAAGGTGTAGCGTCCCCAGGCCGGCGCATCCGCCGTGTCCCAATTGCGCGCAAACCATCCGGAAAAAGCCGCCAAAGACCCCACGTAGGCGGCCTTCGCGTTCTCAAGGCCGTATTCCAGCGCTTCCTCGATGCTGGTGTCGAATTTCAGCGCCGCGCCGGACCGAAGCGTCTGCAAACCCGCATACGCAGCAACGGCGAGGAGTGCGGCAATGGTAGCGCCAGCAATCACCTTCCTGCTAAGTCGAGAATAAGCTCTGGCACGCCCGAGCCAGACGATCGTCGCCAGATAGCCGGCGACCCAGTTGATGGCGCAATAAAGTATCGAGGCGCGCGTGGTCAGCGTGGCGGCAATCAGAAGGGCCGGCACAAAGATGGCCAGGGCACCGGCACGATGAAGTGGCCGACGGCTCACCGCGAAAAGCATGCCAGAGAAGTACGCGCCGGCGTAAACAAAGACGCTCAAGAAAACGAACGCGGTCGGTTCGCGAAACCCGGCTTGTTCATAACGCAGCCTTGAGAACCCGAGAGCCATTACTGTCAGCCGCTCGCGCGAGGCGAAGACCAGCACGCTCTGGCCCGCCGAGCGAAGCAGCACCTCGCCCGCGGCCAGCCCTAGGACAACACAACCTGCGATAGCGATCGACATCACGCGGGCCGAAGGGACCCTGACGGCTGCCCCTCGAGGAGCCTTCCCCGCCGACATACCGAGCGAAGAGCCAAGCACGGCTCCGAGGTGGACGGTGCAGTTCATCGCGAAGAACCACAGCACCCCTGGCCAGATCCGGTATTCCGGGGCCACCACCAGGCAGGACGCTACGAAGATGACCCATAGGGAAGCGAAAAAAGCGGGCGGCGCAAGCCAACTCCCGAACTGAGTGCGGGCCAGACGGGCTTGAGCGACCATCGCCAGCCCTACCACCGCGACCCATGGCCATGAACCCGAGAGCATTGCGAGTCAGGGTGCGGCGCGCAAAGGCGTCACGCACGGTAGCCGTACCACCGCAAAAGCGGCCAAGTTAATAGTGTAGCTAGGCGGCGCTCTTTGCGGGAAAGCTTCTCGCGCCAGGCCTCATCAGCGCTGATCGGCACCCGGCCGACCGCAAAGCGTCCCGGGTTGCCGTCGATAGCATGGTTGACCTTCAGGTAGGCCGCGCCGTCTCGGATGAAGCCAAAGTCCCGCCGGACATCCAGTCCGAGCGCTCGCAACGCTGCGTCCAAAACCGCGCCAGGCTGCCTGGCGAGATCTTCATAGCGAATGCGCGCGTAGCGCAGCCGGCGCCTTCCCAGCCAAGCAATGGCCGCGCATGAAGTATTATAAACGGACCATTCCAGCGCGCTTTGCAGCGGCCCCTGCGTTTTCATCAACTCTTCCACGCCGGGCTGCCGGTAGTTGGGTTTTTTTCGTCGATTAGAGAAAGCCACCGCGCGGCTGTCTCGGGTCAGGTGAAGGATCCGCAAGGCAACCCCCGGCACCCTCGATAAAACGAGCGCATAGGCAGGGTCCTTCGATGAATCCACGATTATCCTACTACCGCTGACGCGAGCGATCGCGGACATGAGCTCTCCGGTAAGCTGCCGATACTCTTTCAGAAGGTGCCCGGTTCGCCGTCTGAGCGCCGTCCCGTCGGCTACCGCCAACGCCGGCAAATAGCGCATCCGCTCAACCGTTCGCTGCAACTCAAGCACGCGCTCAAGCTCTGCCCCGTCGAACTTGGCAAGGCCTTCTCTCACCACCTCGCGCCAAAACGGGCAAAGCGAAAAGCGCTGCCTGCAGCCGCAGAGCTCGTCGCGCCTACAACCCTCCTCCCAAATGTACTTCAACTCGCCCACGAAAATTACGCCAGGCAGCTCGCCCAGCAACTGCCCGAGCAGGGTGCTGCCGCTCCGAATATAGCCGCCGATATGCAGCACTGAAAGTTGCTCGTTCACTGCGTCCGACCGGTGCAAAGCCTCATCCCTGTTTGCGAAAGTCCACTCATTGCTCCGCCTCCAATACCGCTCAACGAAGGGCGCGGCAGGCGTTGCGCAATACCTGATTGCTGCCTACTTCGCCCGTGCGCCGACGGTCTCGGGCGAGGTGAACACCCACGGCGGCTTAAGCTTGACCCCGGCCCGGCGTTCGGCGAGCAGGTAGAGCCATGCGTTCCACGCGCTGAGCGCCGCCGCGCTACTGGCGGCGGCGCCCAGCGCACCCCAAAGCGGCACCAGAATAAGGCAGCCGACGACGCTTACCAGCGCGGAGCAGCCGACGGCGATGAGGCTCGCATCCTGATTGCCCGAAATGATCATGAGGTAGCCGACCGGCCCTGTGCCGGCGTTAACGAGCTGCCCGGCAATCAATACCAGCAGGGGCAATTCTCCTTGGGAAAACTGAGAACCAAACAGCCTCATGACCGGCGCCCGCAGTGAGGCGAGTATCAGTGCCAAGCCGCAAGACGGCCAGAAAGCCCAGCGCGTCATCGAGCCCACCAGCCGCTCCAGCCCGGCGCGATCCCGGCGAGCGAAGAGTTCCGACATCATGAGGGCCCCGCGTGCGTTGACCGCGTTCAGAATCAACGGCACCAAGGCCGCGGTGCTGGCGGCGGCGGCGTAAACGCCGACCTCTGCAGGTCCTCTGACTGCCCCTAGAATGAGCAGGTCGGCACGGGCGAGCAGCACCGAACTCAGCGTCACGCCCAGAAGAGGCAGCGCCGCCCGCAGCCATTCATTGGTCCGAAGGCAGCGCTCGGCCGCGCCGCTCGAAGCCATCCGCTGGCAAGCCCGCCACTGCAACGCCACAATTACAGCCAAGGCCGCGGCGCGCGCAGCCATCGCGCTCTGGCCGGTGAGTCTGCGGAACCCAAGCAGCGCGACACCGAGCATCAGCGTGAGAAGCGGGTCCGCAAGAATCGGCATCGAGTAGAGCGCAACTCGATCGAGCGCCCTTAGAGTCTCAGACTCAAGCGCCGATAGCGCCAGCAACGGAGAGATCCAGATCCCGAGCATGAGAGTGCCCGATTCGAAGCGGCGAGGCGAAACCGCCTGCAGCACTATAACCGCGACCAAGCCAGCCACGCCGGCCGCCGCCAGCGTGAGCTGCCGGCTGCGTGTCATCATGCCACGCATAAGCGGCAACTGCCCGCGTTCCCGGTAGTCGGGAATATACCGGATCATGGCCGTCGGCAGCCCGAGCCCTGCCAGCGTTGAGAGCACCTGAGCCAAGGCAGAGGCGTAGGAATAATCCCCGTACCCGACCGGCCCGATCCAGCGGGCGAAGAAGATTTGCAGGAGGTAACGGGTTG
Source organism: Deltaproteobacteria bacterium (assembly GCA_021794015.1). Lineage (GTDB taxonomy): Bacteria > Desulfobacterota > Binatia > Binatales > Binataceae > JAJYRQ01. The sequence goes on from JAJYRQ010000005.1 coordinate 4,839, forward strand.
AATAGCCCCCGGCCTGGAGCGACATCACGGTAGCCGCGCCCCGAAGCAAGGGCCCGCGCGCTCCGCCGCTGACGCTTGCGGTACCTGCCTCGCCCAACATCTTCACGACGTGACCGACCAACTGGCCTGACGGCCGAGGACGCTCCCCGTTGCTAACCCACAACTTGAGACGGCGGCCACCCTACCTCACCTGGCGCGCGGGCGGGGCATCTCAGTGGGAAAAACTCGTGACGGCGGCGATGACACACTCGGTCCACTCGGGCTTCATGTTGGAGTGAAGCGGAAGGGTCACAGCACCTGGAATAGAGATGGCTAAAGAACTCGACACTAGTCGGCGCGGCGATGGCTATCACGCGCTAACGCCGCTCCCGCGTGTGCCAGAGCCGCAGCACGTAGAGCGTCGATTGCCGAATCTCGTAACGCATCTCATAGCGCCCCACCAGGATGCGACGCACCTCGCGCGGCTCGAACTCCTCAAGCTTCTCGCCGATGCGCGGATGCTCCAAAAGCCCTGTGGGCGCCGCAGCCAGAGACTGCGCGGCACGCACCGCGGCCTCGCTGTTGACCGAGGCCAGGAACTCGTAAAGCCTTACCAGATCGGACAGCGCCCTCGCTGCCCATTTCAACTCCATCCGCGCGGCGCCGGCAGCGGCGTGTCCGTGCCTAGGCTGCCGGCCCAGGCCTGCACCGCCTGATGGCCAATGACACGCCCGGCATCGACATCGCCAAGCGCCTCCAGCGTAAGCCGCCTGCGCTCTTCCTCCTGGTCAATCCAGGCAGCTAAGGCTTGTTTGATGATCCAGCCGCGCGAGCGTTCCAGGCGAGCAGCGATCTGATCCACCTTCCTGGCAAGCGGCAATGGGACGTGCGCGGTGAGCACCTTGGTGTTCATAGGCGGACGACCGGGCTCAACCTTCTTAATCATAATGATTAGATTCGATTAAATCAACTCGCAGGCCCTGTTTGCCGGCGCTGCCGCCGTATCGGCGTCTTGCCTCTCGGGCCGAAAGCCTGTGCCCGGTTCCATAGGCCGGAATGCCCGTGCCGCCTCCGTCAGTGGAAGAAGCTGGTGACGGCCTCGATCACTCGCTCGGTCCAGTCGGGCTTCATGTTGGAGTGAAGCGGAAGCGTGACCACCTCGGAACAGACCCGCTCGGTCACCGACAAGTCGCCGCATCGGGCGTCCCGGTAAAAACTGTGCCGATGCACCGGGATGAAGTGAACTCCCGCGCCAACGCCGCGCTTCTTAAGATGCTCGATAAGCGCGTCGCGCCGCCCTCCCAACACCCGAAGCGAATAGATGAAGGACGAAACGTTGGAAAAGTCGGTTGCCGGAACAATCACGCCCTCAAGCCTGGAAAAGGCCGCGCTGTAGGCCCGGCATACCCGGCGCCGGCTCTCGATGAACTCATCCAGCCGCTTTAGCTGCGAAATCCCCACGCTCGCCATGATGTTGGTCAGATGGTAGCGAAAACCCAGACAGACAACGTCGTAGTCCCAGGCCCGGCTGTTCGCATAGCGCAGCATCGTATCCTTGTCCACGCCCAAAAGCCGCAAATGGCGAAGCCGCTCAAGCTCCTTTTCGCTGCCGGTCACCACCGCTCCGCCGTCGATGCTGGTGATTATCTTGACCGGGTCGAAGCTGAAACAGGCGATATCACCGAAGCCGCCGATCGGCTTGTCGGCCACGGCTGTGCCAAAGGCGTGCGTGGCGTCCTCGATCACTCGCAGATTATGCCGCCTGGCCAGGCGGTAGACGCCCGCGTGATCGCACGGGATGCCGGCAAAATGAAGCGGCATTATCGCCCGCGTGCGCGGCGTGATAAGCGCTTGCGCTTTCTCGCAGTCGATCCCGAGATTGTCCTCCCGGATGTCGCACATCACGACCTCGGCGCCGGTAGCCCTTATCGCCTGGTGGTCGGCAACATAGTTGAACGAAGTGGCGATCACCTCGTCCCCGGGGCCGACGCCAGCCGCCAAAAGCGCAATATGCAGCGCCGCCGTGCCGGTGTTGGTCGCAACCACGTAGCGCCCGTTAAGCCCAAGGCGCTCGGCTATCCGCTCCTCGAACTCCCTGGTGAGCGCGCCCATACCAAGCCATCCGACCTCCAGCGCGTCGGTCAGATGCTTTAGCGTGTCGACGCCGATATGCGGTGCGAAGACGGGGATTTCTTCCATTCAGAGGTCCCTCACCCGGCCCTCCCCTTCGCAAAGCTCAGGGTCAGGCCGCCCTTTCCCGGCCTGCGCCGCAGCCGCCCGTACCTTCTTGTTTCCCTCTCCCCTCGGGGGGAGAGGGCAGGGAGAGGGGGGCCATCGCCCGCGCCCGACGGTCCCCCCTCACCCGCGCCTGCGGCGCGCCCTCTCCCCCGGCGGGGGAGAGGAATCAGAAAAAGGGGGTGCGCGCCCCACTCCCGCGGTGGGAGAGAGGAAGAGGAAAACAGGCCGCGCCGTCCCTCTCTGCTTCACCGCCGGACGGAATGCCGCCCCCTATCCCAAAGCCTGTGGAGCCTGCGAGCAACCCCTTGACTCCCGACACAGTCGCTCTCCCGCCGGGGAGAGGCACACAGCAAGGCAGCGGCGGCGCAGGCAGGCGCGCCAGAGCGGTCCCGGGGGCACGCCGCCCTGGACTGCGCGCGCGAGGCCCGTATGTGAGAAAAACGGGAGAAGACCCACCAAGCGTTAAGAGCCAAGGGCTACTTCAATCGGGCGATCCTTGAGCGCGCTGACCTTGAGCACGGAAAAGCCGATGACATTACCGTCCGAGTCGACTTTCTCCATCACCTGGTCGCTCACGGTCTCGCGGAAGTAACCCTCCTTGCGCTCAAAAATGACCTCGAGGTAGTCACCCTCGGCGTCGTACCACACCCTTACGTGTCTGCGCTCCACAGCAGAGTCCCCTTCTTGGGCTTGTCGGTCAAATAAGCCGTCAGCACGAATGCGTAGCCCGGCCGCACCTTGACCGCTACGCAAATAAGCTTATCGCCGACCCGGGTGCCGCGACAGAGGCGGTAGTAGAGGCGTACGGTATCGTCGCTCGCAGGCTGCACGATGCGCTGGGGCCGAGCCAGGGTTTCAGCGATTGAGTCCTCAAGGCCGGCCATTTCAGGATGTTCCAGAATGTGCGCAAGCCGCTCGTCAGTCAGGCGGACCGTCAGCCCCTCATGGTCAACGAGCTGACGCACCGGCCCTCCCCTTCGCAAACCTCAGGGTCAGGCCGCCCTTTCGCGGCACAGTCGGCGCCGCCCGTACCTTCTTGTTTCCCTCTCCCCTCGGGGGGAGAGGGCAGGGAGAGGGGGGCCATCGCCCGCGCCCGACGGTCCCCCCTCACCCGCGCCTTCGGCGCGACCTCTCCCGACAGGCGAGGTAAGGGCCGGCCGCTTCACCAAAGGCGCGCGCCTCTACCCCTCTCCCAGCCGGGAGAGGGCGGCGCGAAGCGCAAACGCGCGTAGCGCCAGGTGAGGGACCTTAGAGAAAAATGCCAATTCCTACCAGCACCCCATCGGAGTCTTTCAGAGCCTCAACGGACCCTCACCCGCGCCTGCGGCGCGTCCTCTCCCCACAGGGAGAGGCAAGGCCCGGCCGCTTCAGCAAAGGCGCGCGCCTCCGCCCCTCTCCCGACAGGGAGAGGTTAAGAAGCGGGCAAGCCGTCAGTCTTTGACGCATCTAAGCCATCCGCCAGGCGCCGCCGTGAGAAGCATACGCGCCTCCAGCTCCGTATCGACGGCGAACCGGTCGGTCTCGGACAGAAACTGGCGCACCGCGGTCGCCGGATTGTTGCCCTTGTCCCACGGGCGGTCGGGAAAACTTCCCGCAGGAAGCTGCTCGATAACGGTGTCGAAGACAACCAGGTAGCTGTCGCGGGTCACCAGCGGCGCGTAAAGCCTAAGCTCGTTAAGCACATGGGCGTGCGTATGGTTGGAGTCCAGGATGACCATGACCGGGCTCTTGCCGGCGGCAAGCGCCCGCACCCGCTCGACCACTTGCGGGTCGGTCGACGAGCCTTCGATCGTCGTGATGCGCCGGCTAAGCGGATGGGCCGCAAGGGCCGCGGCGTTGTGCGGCCTTATCTCGATATCGATTCCGACCACGTTGCCGCGCCCGAGCAGCTCGAGCATCGAGGCCGACAGCACGAGCGAGCCGCCGTGGGCGATCCCGGTTTCGATAATCAGCTCCGGCTTGACGCTTAGGACAAGCTCCTGGAGCATCACGATATCCTCCGGGAGCTGGATAATCGGCCGGCCGTACCAGGTGAAGTTGTAGCTGTAGCGGTACTTGACGGCCAGGGCCAGGAGCGCGCCTCGAAGCGCGGCAAGCTCCGGGTCGCGCTGCATCGCATAGGTCAGCGCGGGAGCGTTAGCCGGGTGCGCTGAAGACTTGCTCATGGGAATTGGCGCGCCGCCTCTTTAGCTTTAGCCGCCCGCGCCGGCTTTGGCGCCTTGGCGGCCGCGGCCAAGCGCGGAAAGGGCCGTCCCGTCGAGCACCATCGTAAGCAGCCGGCGTTCGGTGTTGGGCGTTGTTCCCTCCGGGCAGGGCTCGTACCGGGTCTCGCCGGGCTCGACCTGGACGGCGATGAGAGGCTCGACGCGCACGGGCCGGAAGCCGACGCGCGCGTAGCTGGCGACGGCGCGCGCATTGTCGGCAAATACGCGCAGGAACAACTCCTCGACACCCAGCGCCTCGCAGGCCCATCGCGCCAAGGCGACGTGGCTGAAGTGCATCAGCCGGGACGAGCCGGTATCGACGCCGCGCAGCACGTTGTCCACTTCGGCACTAGGGCCGTCGATGCGGCTTAGGCCGATGTGGCCAAGCGAATCGCCGCGCTCGTCGGTGATGAGAAAAAGAACACGGTCGGGAGCGTCAAGCACGGATTGCGCAAGCCAGCGCCGCGTGCGCCTGGCCGTCGGCGTAAAGACGCTAAGAAAGTTCTCCCGGTGGCGCAGGCGCCACTCGGTAAGCGCGCTTACGAGGGCGGGGTCGTCCGCCGCGGCACGATCCACCGGACGCAACACGCTTACGAAGGCGCCGGCGTCGTCAAAGGCCCGGATCTCGCGGGGCGCCGAGCACGGGAGCAGACCCTTGAACTCAGCCACGACGCGCGCCTGCGCCTCGGTGATCATCGACCGTAAAGAGATGCCGTGTCGCCAGAGACTATTTCGCCGAGTAGCGCAAAGCCGCGGTCGCGCGGCGAGACCATCGCCGCGGGAAGCGGCCAGCGAATCGCGAAGGCCGGGTCGTCAAAGCGGACCCCGCGCGCCGACTCGGCGTGGTAGAACTCGAAAATCTCATAGAGAACCTTGCTGTCGTCGGCAAGCGTCTGAAGGCCGTGGGCGAAACCCTCGAGAATGTAGATGGCGCAGCGATTTTCCGCGCTGAGCTCGACCCCAAACCATCGGGCAAAGGTCGGCGAGCCACGGCGCAAATCGACAATCACGTCGTAGATCGCCCCGCGTGTGCATCGCACCAGCTTGCATTCCGCGTGTGGCGGCACTTGGTAGTGCATACCGCGCAAAGTGCCGCGTTTGCGATTGAACGAGATACTGCATTGCGCAAGGTTGGGATTGAGGCCATGCTCCTCAAACTCGCGGCGACAAAAGGTACGCGCAAAGAACCCCCGCTCATCCTCGATCGGCTCAAGCTCGATAACAAAGGCGCCCTTAAGCGGCGTTTCGACAAACTTCACGCTTGCAGCCCTCAGCGCGTAAGCGCTGCGCGCCCCGGGCCGTCGCCGCCCACCAGCCGAGGCCCGGGAACCGGAATAATGAACGTGCCGCCGCGCTCCAGGTACTCGCGCTGCTGCGCGATTATCTCCTCGGCCCAGTTCCAGGCCAGGATGAGCGCGTAGTCGGGACGCTTAGCAAGGAGCGCCGATGGCTCGCGGACGGGAATCCGCGAGCCGGGAAGCAGCGTCCCTTGCTTGTGCGGACTTCGGTCGACGGTAAATTCGATGAGCTCACGGCCGATGCCGCAGTAATTAAGCAGCGTGTTGCCCTTGGCCGGCGCGCCGTAGGCGGCGACCCGGGCGCCCTTGGCTTTGAGCGCGCGCAAAAGCGCAACCAGGTCGTCTCTCACCTTGCGCACGGCGCGCTCGAAAGCCGCGTAGCGCGCGGCTGCGGTAAAGCCGGCCTGCTCCTCGGCGGCAAGCGTCGCCGCAACCGACGGCTCGACGCGCCGCGCCCCCGGCATCCCCATGAAGACCCGAAGCGAGCCGCCGTGGACCGGCTGAGGAATCACGTCGAAGAGCTCCAGGCCGGCGCGTTCGGCCAGCCGCTTCACCGCCGCCAGGGAAAAGTAGAAGACATGTTCGTGGTAGATGGTGTCAAACTCGACCCGCTCGACCAGGTCCCGGATGTAGGGAAACTCGAAGACCGCAGCGCCCGAAGGCTTAAGGCACTGCTTTACGGCGCGAAGAAAGTCGTTTATCTCGGGCACGTGGCCAAGAACGTTGTTGCCAATCACAACGTCGGCTCTGCCGAAGCCATCCAGTATCTCTTCGACCACCTGCGCGCCGAAGAAGCGCTTGAGCGTCGGGATGCCTCGCCTTTCGGCCTCCTCGGCCACATTCTGCGCGGGCTCAACGCCGAGCACCGGCACCCCGCGCTCAACGAAATTCTTTAGCAGGTAGCCGTCGTTGCTGGCGATCTCGAGCACGCGGCTATGGGAGCCAAGTCCAAAGCGGGCGATAAGCGATTCGGCCAGCCACCGGGGATGCGCAACGAAGCTCTCCGAGTAAGAAGAAAAGTAGGCATACTCGGTGAACAGCCGCGCCGGCGCAAGCCGTCTCGTGAGTTGCACCAGATGGCATCCGGGGCAATAGGCCACGGCGAGCGCGAAGCGCTCCTCGACTTCGTCCACCTGCTCCGGGCGCAGATAGGAATTCGCCAGCGGCATCATGCCCAAATCGAGAAACGGCGCGGCAAGAGGCGCGCCGCAGCCAAGACACTCTGCGCTCATCGCTTTGACCGCGGGCAAACCAAATCAGGAGTCACCGCCTTATTGAGGCTTGCACGTCGTCTTCGGCCGCGGCCGGCGTGCGAAGAAACGCGATCTTTCCCCTGGCCGGAGCAGCGCGGCTCCGGGACCCCTCGCGCGCGGTGCTCGGCGCACGGCAGCTTGCCCGACCAACGGGAGCGCAATGCCACGGCGAAGGCCGTCTCCATCCCCGCTGCCATGCAATGGCCACGCGCGGGGGTGACAAGCAGGAGCCGGACGCCCCACCTCTGTCATTCCCGCGCGCGGGGCTGACCGCACGGCAGCCAACCCGACCTGCCTGGCGCAGCGGCGCAGGCAGGCCAACGGGAGCGCAATGCCAGGATGCCCGGTGCGCTTTTCCTGCCCCTCACCCGCGCCAGTGGGAGAGAGCCTGCCCTGAGCCTGTCGAAGGGGCAAGCGGCGTGGCGGTTGCGCCCTCTTGCGCAACCGCCGTGACGCGCGGGTGAGGGTGCAGGAGCCCCATCCGTCGCGCTCGCCGGCCCCTCTTTTTCTGTTCCTCTCCCCCGCCGGGGGAGAGGATCAAGGAGAGGGGGGAAACGCAGCGGGCGGTACGGTTGCCATGGCCATGCCGCCCGGCCCCCCCTCACCCTTCCCTCTCCCGGGGGGACAGGGAAAGAAAATGAGAGTCGGGAGACAGCCCGGCTGCCGCATCGGAGCGCGTCAGACGCTCGTAGCGGTCGATCTGGGCGTTGGTAAAGTCGAGCATGGCGGCGCCGCGGCCATCGAGCGCCCGCCGGTACCATTCGGCGGCAAGGCCGATCGCCTGGGCGAGGTCGAGGCGCGGGCGCCAGCCAAGCATCCGACGGGCGCGCGTCGCGTCAAGCTTGAGAATGGCTGTCTCGGGCGCGGCGTCGGATGCTTCGGCTGCGCTCAGGACCGGGCTTTGCGCAACCTCGACGGTGCCTCCGCCAAGCCCTTCGACGACCTTTTCGGCCAGGGCGCGCACGGTAACGGTTTGGTCGCTTGCAGGGCCGAAGTTCCATGCTTCGGCGAAGCGCTGACCGCCTTCGGCGAGGCGCTCGGCCAGCCGCAAGTAGCCGCTAAGCGGGTCGAGCACGTGCTGCCAGGGGCGAATCGCCTCGGGGTGGCGCAGGATGAGCGGCCGCCTGGCGATAACCGCCCTCACCGCGTCGGGCACCAGCCGATCCTCGCCCCAATCGCCGCCGCCGATCACGTTGCCGGCTCTGACCGAGGCAACCCCGAGCGCGTCCACCCCGGGAAAAAACGACCGCCGATAGGCCTCAATGGCAAGCTCGGCGCATGCCTTACTGGCGCTGTAGGGGTCGCGCCCGCCCAGCCGGTCGTTCTCCCGGTAGCCCCACAGCCACTCCCGGTTGTCGTAGCACTTGTCGCTGGTGGCGATTACCACGGCTTTAACCGACGGGGTGCGGCGCACGGCCTCGAGCAGGTTGACCGTGCCCATCACGTTGGTGGCGAAGGTCTCGACCGGCTCGCGGTAGGAGCGGCGCACCAGCGACTGGGCGGCCATGTGGAAGACAACCGACGGCCGGGCGCTAGCAAGCGCCTGGCAAAGCCGATCGAGGTCGCGCACGTCGGCGATTAGGGACGCGAGCCGGCGCTCCAGGCCGCAAAGCGCATAGAAGGACGGCTCGCTGGGAGGCGGCAACGCGTAGCCGGTCACCGTGGCGTCCATCTTCAAGAGCCAGGCGCAAAGCCATCCGCCCTTGAACCCCGTATGCCCGGTGACGAAAACCCGGCGCTGATGCCAGAAACGCGGATCGGGGTTCTCTGCAGCGTCCACAGCGTCAGCGCGCGGCGGCTGGGTGGTGCGGCTCCCCGGCCGGCTCTTCGGGGGCTTCCACATGGCCGGAAAAGCGACCGTCAGGCGCGGCACCGAGCCGGGCCGGCTCGCCAGGCGCTACGCGCGCCGGCGCGCCGAAGGCCAGAATGCCGAAAACCAGCAGGAACGAGGTGAGCATCCCAGCCAGCACCGCGTCGAAGAGCGGGCGCGGCTTGTAGGGACGGTCCGGTACCGTGGGCGGAGAAAGCACGGTAAAGGCGAAGTCCGCCTGCACCTCGGCCAGCTTCTCGCGCTGGATTTGGCGCGCGATGAGCTCGTAAAGCTGGGCCTGCAAAACCACGTCGGCCGTCAGCGTGACCTGCTCGGTCAGCGAGCGCACGGCCTGTGCTGCGTCCTGGGCCTGCTGGCTGCGCAGTTTCTCGCGCAGGTCGCCCACGTAGTCGTCAAGGATGCGCTGGGCGGCCTGCCGGTCGGGGTCGAAGTAGTGAAGCGTCATGTTGCCGGTGAGGCGCGAAAACTCGCAGTCGAAACGGTCCTTCATGATCCGGAAGATATGCCAGCTCAGGTCGCGCGGCTGGCGCCCTTCCGGCAGCAGCCGGGACAGGAGTCCCCGCTTTTCCTGGGCCAGCAGATGCGCAGCGAGCTTGTGCTTTCCCACCACTGCGGTGGCAAAGGCGTAGCTCTTGAGAATGGGCATATATTCCTCGGCCGGATTGGCTGACGGGTTGATCAAAAGACCGCTGCTTGCGGCAAGGCCGCCGCCGATGCTGCCTAGAAGGCCGGCCAGCCGCGACTCGGTGCCGCTTGGCGCAACCGGGTGGATGATAGCGGTTGCCCGGTACCATTTCGTCATGAGAAAGCTGGCCACAACCCAGGTCGCGACCATCGAAGCCAGCGTCGCCAGCGCAATCGTTCGCCACCATTCCTTGAGCTTAAGCGCGTAGTCGCGCAGGTCTACCTCGTCACGGTACGGCCCGTCGGCAAAGGCCGCAGGCGCGTAACCGGCCGGCGCTGCCTGGGAAGGTCGCGCAACCGGTCTTTCTATTTCGCCCTTCACTGCCGTTAGACGCTCCGGGGAAGTCAACCCTGCTCAGAGGCGACTTTGGTTGCGGCCACTGCGCTCCCATACCTTCCAGGGCGCCTTGCCCTCGCCCCAAAGCTGGTTTAGGAGTTGCGTCTCGCGGAAGGTGTCCATGCACTGCCAGAAACCGTCGTGGGTGTAGACGGCAAGCTGCTGCGCGCGGGCAAGCCCTTCGAGCAGATCGCTCTCCAGGCTGTCGCTGTCGCCCCGGATAAGGTCGAGTACTCCGGTTTCGAAGACGAAAAAACCGCCGTTTATCCAGGCCGACCCGACCTGCGGCTTTTCCTGGAAAACCTTGACCATGCCGTCCTCGATCGCAAGCTCCCCGTAGCGCGAGGAGGGACGCACCGCCGTCACCGTGGCAAGCTTGCCACGCCGGCGATGGAATTCGAGCAGGCGGCTGATGTCGATATCCGCAACGCCGTCACCGTAGGTGGCCATGAAAGTCTCGCCGCCAAGGTAACGGGCGACCCGCCTGATACGCCCGGCGGTGGCCGTCTTTTCCCCGGTCTCGGCCAGGGTGACGCGCCATCCCACCTCGTCGTGGCCGTCATGCACTTCGGTTTCACGAGAGCCGAGGGTTACGGTGAAGTCGCGGTTTCGAAGCTCGTAGTTGAGAAAGTAGTCTCGGATGACGTCTCCCTTGTAACCCAGGCAGATGACGTACTCCGAATGGCCGTAAAAGGCGTAGAGCTTCATGATGTGCCAAAGGATCGGCCGGCTGCCGATTTCGACCATCGGCTTGGGGCGAAACTCGGTCTCCTCGCGAAGCCGTGTGCCGAGTCCGCCGGCAAGAATCACGACCTTCACGTAAGCTCTCGGCAGCTACTCGCCGGCCCAGCCCGTCCGCCGGCGCTGCCCGCGTCACAGGACTGCGCCAACACCGGAATGACGCTCATGTGAGGCTCTAAAAGACTCTTGATGGCGTGCTGGAACGAATTGGTATTTTTCTCTAAGGTCCCTCACCTAGCGCTACCCGCGTTCACGCTTCGCGCGGCCCGCTCCCGGCTGGGAGAGGGCCACAGGCACGCGCTTTTGCTGGAGCGACAGTCCTTACCTCGCCCCGTCGGGAGAGGTCCGTCGAGGCCGGCGCCCGCCTTTCCTCCTCCTCTCCCTATGGGAGAGGTCGCGCCGAAGGCGCGGGTGAGGGTCCGTGTAATACGCTGCGGTGGAAGCGGGCCGGTTCTAGGCAAGCGTCCGCCCACCCGGCGATTCGCGATGCTCCTTTAGGGGGCAATTCTCCCTTGCTTGGCGCCCCGCTAGGGCTTCGAACCGCCAGAACAGCTTGTGGGACATATGATCGTTAGCGTTGCCCCGCCTTGAAGTCAAGGGTCAGCCTTCCCGCGAACTGTCTCTTCGCTCAAGTTCCGCTCCGCAGTCGAGCGACACCGTCCACCGGGAGCATTGTGCCGCGTTACCGACCTCAGACCAGGCAAGCCCGCGGCTTGTTAACCGGGGCGACCAACGCCATGCATCGCCATCAGGCGCGCGAGCCCTTCTTCCAAGGTAACCTCAGGCGTCCAGCCCAGCACGCTGCGGATCGAAGCGAGGTCTGCCTGCGTGTTCCGGGCGTCGCCCGGCCTGGGCGGCCGATGTACCACCGGGCCGCCGAACAGCTCGGCCAGGCGCTTGACGCTTACGCTGCTCCCCAAGCCTACATTGAAGGCTCGCCCGTCGCCCAGATGGCTCTCCATTGCGGCCAGGTTGGCGCGCACGACGTCGTCCACGTAAATAAAGTCCCTGGTCTGCTCGCCGTCGCCGTCGATGGTCAGCGGGCGGCCCTCGCGCCGCTGGCGCAGGAAGACCGCGATCACGCTTGCGTAAGCTCCCTCGGTGGGCATGCGCGGCCCGTAGACGTTGAAGTAGCGAAGCGTCAGCGTCCGCAAGCCGTAGAGCCGGCAAAACAGCCTCACGTAATGCTCGGCGGTAAGCTTCTGGACCGCGTAGGGGCTCAGCGGATTGGGCGCCATCTCTTCGCTAACCGGCAGCCGCTCCTGGTTGCCGTAAACCGCCGAGGAGCCGGAGAAGATGAATTTTTTGATCCCCGCATCCCGCGCGGCGGTCAGCAGATTGAGCGTGCCAATGACATTGGTCAACTCAGTCTCAACCGGTTTTTCCACCGAGAGGATCACCCTCGGAATAGCAGCCGCATGGAAGAGATAAGCGACGCCCCGCATCGCCGCTCTGACGGCGTCCAGGTCTCGGATGTCCGCTTCCACAAGCTCGGCCTCTGCCGGGCAGTGCTCACGTTTGCCGGTGATGAAGTTATCGAGAATTCTGACCGCAAGGCCGCGCTTAAGAAGCGCCGCCACGAGGGTCGAACCGATGAATCCCGCTCCCCCTGCGACCAGAACAGTTTTGGACCGGTCCGTCGTCATCGCCCGCCCCTTTCGCGTCATGCCTCGGGATGAGAGCCGGCCTCGCTAGCGCCCGACACGCCCGCGGCGCGGGGATGCGCCGCCGAACGCTCGGCGGCGAGCGCCGCAAAGGTTGTCAACGTCACGCCGCGGCGGACCAGCGCCTCGCTGAACGCCGGGCTGGTCAGAATCTTAAGCTCGCTTAGCCGCTTTGGGTCGGGCGGCGCCGCGCCCGCCGGGCCTGCCGGATGGAAGTAGAACTCCGTGACCGCGCCGGCCGGCAGCCGGGCAATCACACCGCTGACGTAGCGTTCGCTTAACCGGCCGCTTTGATGAAACCCAAACAGCCAGTCGGCGCCGAAAAGCCCGCGCTCGGCCATTAGCCGGCGCGCCCTGCGGGTCAGCCAGCGGAAGAAGACGCCCTCGACCAGCTTGAGCGCCATCCGGTCGCGCGCCAGCGCCAGCGTCGTCAGCGTTGATTCGCGTAGCAGCCGGATACAGGGCACGCCGTACTCGGCGGCGAGATCGATTAGGACATCAGCCACCACCGGGAAAAGATGGATATTGTGATGGCCGTCGAGATGACTTAGGCGGCCGAGCATTTGCAGGCCCCGCTCGAGCTGCGCGCGGCATTCGTCGCCAAGCGCGCCACGCACGCGCCGGTCGAGCAGGTAGCGCAAGCCTGCGCTGACTTCATGGCGGGGAAATCGCCCGGCGCCGTCAACCATCCCGTTGAGCCGCGCGGGCGGCAGCAGGCTTCGCCCATTGCAAAGGACGACATGCAGGCCCACGTCGAGGGAAGGCAAAGCCTTTGCCGCAGCGGCGGCCTCGGCTGCCGCCGGCGCCGTCACCATGAGGCCGGCGCTGGTGAGGACGCCGCGCCGATGGGCTTCGATGATTCCCGCGTTGACCTGCGCCGAGGCTCCAAAATCGTCGCCGCTTACGATAAGGCCGGTTCGGCCTGTACCTTCCCTTCGACCGAGTTCAGGGCGGGCCTTCGACCCGCGGCGCGGCCCGTTGTTCTTGCCCGCGACTTCCGGCGCAACTGGCACTCCCACCTCACGCCGTCCTTCACTGCCATGTAAAGCTGTCATAGACCGGCCTGAACGACCCGGTCAGCAGGACCAGCGTCCTTAACGAGGTCGTTCCCGGCGCATAGTTGAGGTTCTTCGCGTACTCGAAGGCCACCCGGGCGCGCCAGGTCGTAAGCGTGCCGTCTAGGCTCGGCATCGCCTGCGCCAGCCGCCAGAAGTCGAGGGCCACGCCTCCGCTGTACTCGTGCGCGAGGCCGGCAGGGTAGAACTCGAGCGGGTAGAAGTTGCGCACGCTGTAGCCGGGCGCCTGCTCGGTATAGAAGAAATCCACGTCGGCCTTGTAGCGCATCCCGAACCATCGCCCCAGTTGCAGGTCTATTCCCGATGCGTTTGGCCCCAGCGGGTATCCCATGAACATGCTGTCGTAGACAAGCGCCATGCCGGGGCCCTCGAAAAAGGCTTCGTAGGCCGGCTCCGTTATGGCGTACTCGACGCGCAGATCGGTCAGCCCGTCCTCGGTCAGCCGCGGGATGTACAGCCCGCCCTGGTAGGAAACCCGGGCAAAGGGCAAAAAGCCAAGCAGCTTGTCTTCGGCCAGCGTCGATTGGTAGAGCTCGGCGTTGCGCAGCCACGGAAGGTAAAACTTGACGAATAAACCGGCGCGCGCATGGCTGTTCGCTCCGGCCACGTGAATTCCGGGCGGACCCAAGGTACGCGCCAGGAAGCCGAGCGTGCTGTAGTTGTTGTTGAAGGTCCCGCCAAAGTCCACCTGGTGAAAAAAGCCGAACTCGGCCACCGGCAGCGGCTTGAAGCTTATCACCTCGCCGTCGACCCAGGCCTGCGAGATGTAAGGCGCGGGCAGCGCGTTTAGCCGGCCGAAAAAAAGCTGGTAGCGGAGCGGCCCCAGGTAGCGAAAAATCCACGGCGCCAGGGTCGGATGGATTTTCTGCAGCCGAATCCCGGTTATCGGCGGCGTGTTGTCGCTAAGCGCCAAAGGACCGAACTCGCCCACCCCCCACCAGCCCTCTTCCTGGCCGAAGGAGAGCGCCGTGTTGCCCATGTCGAGCACCACCTCGCCGTCGAGCAAGTTGAAGCGGTCCTGCCCCGGCAGTGCGCGGTTAAAAGGCCCGGCCGCGGCGCCCTCGGCGTAGCCGGTCAGAAAGCCGCCCACACCCGCCCATCCCGACAGCCGAACGATCTCGTTGCCGCCTGCGCCGGTCGGCAGGCCGTCGTTGTTGGGCAAAAGGGGCGTTCCCTCGAGCACCTGGTAGGGCTTTGCGCCACCGGCCTGCTGGGACGGCGTGAGCGCAAACGGCTCCCAGTAGCGGCGCCGACCGGTTGAGTAAAGCGGCTCGACCTCGGCCCGCTCCAGCGGATGGATCATCGTCGGCTGATTGTCTTCGGCGTTGTGCTCCAGCCAGCCGATCTCCTCCTTGAGCTGGGCGCGTAGCGCGGCGATGAGCTTTTTGGCCAGCGGGTCGTCGCGGTGAGAGTCATGCAGGTTGTTCTCGGCCTCGATCGTGAGGCGCGCCGCCTCGACGCGCGCAATCGGTCTGATTTCGTCCATGTAGGTGTCGAGGTAGCCAAGTCCGTTGAGTTCTCCCAGCTCCGCATAGATGGAACTATCCAGCGGGATGAAGACCGCGTAGGTGGATGCGCAAGCGTCGGTCGCGTTGCCAGCCAGCCAGGCGGGCGCGACGACGCCGATTGCCGCCAGCAGCAGCAGAATCGGGCCTGCCGTAGGCGGCAGCCATCGGCGCCACCGCCCGGCAATGCGCCTTGTCCGGCCTGCGCGGAGTCGTGGGCGCGCACCTCTTGTCGCAGGATTCATCGGCAGACCGCTGGTTGGAAGCGCATCTCCCGCCGCCTACGAGTCGACCGTCACCGGCGCACCGTCGGAACGCGTTGGTCCGCCGGCTGGCCCGACCGCGAGGGCGTATTTTCCGCCGCCGAGCAGCATAAGCCGCCGGCCGCGCCACTCCACCGTATTGCCCGTCAGGCCAACCGCCCATACCGCCGCCATAATCAGGTCTTTGATTGGCACCAGCCAGAGGTCCTTGAGCAGCCCCGTCGGCAAGCGCAGCGCGATTCGCAGGGTAAAAGCCGCCATCGCCATGCGCAATCCGACCGCCGCGGCAAAAAGCCAGCACGCCTCAGCGCTCAAGCGCGACAGCGCCAGCAGAACCAGCGCCCAGAACGGACCGTTGACCAGAATCCGCCCCAGGCTTATCGGACGTATCCGCCGGTCAACCCGCGCCCCGCGCACCTGCTGCGCCCAAAAGTCGGCAAAGCTCTCCTGTTCGGTAAGCGTCGTCACCGCCGCGCTGGAAAGCCTGATTTCGTAGCCGGCCCGCGCCGCCCGGCGCGCCAGCAGGATGTCATCGCCGTAGGAATCCTTGACCGCGGCCAAGCCGCCGGCCGCCTCAAGCGCCTCGCGCTTTGCCGCGATGGTCGAGGCATAAGCGTGGCGCATCGGCTCGATGTAATACGAAAGCATCGCCATCGGCGCAAAATCGGTGTTAACAAAGAGCGCCTCCAGGCGCGCCGCAAGTCGGTCGGAAAATGGCAGCCCCCGGTAAAGACAGGTAACCATGCCCACGGATGGGTCAGCGGCAAGCTCGGCGACGATCCGGCGCAAGTAGTCGCGCTCGACCATGACGTCGGCATCGCTCATCACCAGGATGGGAGCGCCGCCGGCTGAAGCCGCCAGCCGCATCAGCTTGCCGACCTTGCGATTGGTCGCCGGCTCCTCGCCGACCACCACCTCGATCGGCACGGTAGCGGAGCGCCGATGCAGCTCCTCGACAATCCGCCGCGCCGGGTCGTCCTTATCGGTGAGTCCGAGCACCAGGCGGCGGCGGCCGTAATCGATATCGAGAAAGCTTGAGACCGCGGCGAGCTGCCCCGGGCTGAAGCCGTGCAACGGCTTGAGCAACGCAACCTCGAGCTCTTCCGCAGCCGGTGGTCGGCGCCGGGCGCGGCGGGCAAAGCCGGCTCCCGCCAGGCACTGAAGCAGATAGAGCATCGCCGACGCCAGGATTGCGCACAGCGCCAGGCCGCGCAGAACCGACAAAAGCCGAAAGCCGGCCAGATGCAAGAAATTGCCGACCGGCGCCAGCCCGGCCATCACGCTTCCCAACTCAACAAGCCGGCCGGCGCCTGCCAAGCCGATCTTCCCGGCCAGCGCCGTCCAGTCGCCCGGCATGCTCCATTGCGCGCCGGCAATTTGCGGCAGCAGATGCTCCATGTGCGCTCCCCCAAGTCACCCGAGGCGAAGGACGAAACCGATTCCACACAACGCCCCGCCAGCGCTCGCCGGCCACGGCCCAAACATCCTGCGCTCAAAACGCCGGCCCTGCCAATAGCTTATAGCCTGGCGGGGAAAGTCAATCCCGAGCTTGCCTGCGCCCGGCCGGTTGCGGGCGAGACCTCGTTTTCAAGCCCGCCAAGCGCTGCGCCGGCCGCCCTCGGCATTAGGGGCCAAGTCCGACCCTTCCGGCAGGAAGGCCCGCCTCGCGGATTGAAGGCTTTCGCCAACCCGGCCGGTACGCCGGCAGGCCAAGGCCGACCGCAACCGCCTAACCGCACCGCTCTTAGGTGCGCTGGTCTCGCGTTGGCGGCCAGACCTTGCGCACTGAGGGGCGAATCTTCAGCTCGACCAGAATATTGTCGGCGCTGTCCTTGGGCGGAATCGCGCGATGGGCGATACCGCGCGGGATGAGCAGCATATCGCCCGCCCTGATTTCCACCGTGCCGAGTTCGGTCTCCCAGATCATGCCGCCGCGATGGCAGAAGATCAGTTCGTCGCAGTCGACGTTGCGATGCCAGAAGGTCATCTCCTCGCGGCTGCGCTTGGAGACGTCCACTCCGACACCTTCGGCCTCGAAGACCCTAAGCGGCGTACCCGCCGGCAGGTCCTGGTTGGTCGGTCGGACCGCCGGGTCGGTAACGCTAAGCTTATCGAGGGCGACCTGGTTCCCTTCGGCACCACCCACCTCGGTCGGCTTGACGGGACGCTTGAGCACCAGCGAACGGCCTTCCCAGGTGATCTTTTCGATGTACTCCACGCTTGTCTCCGTTATGCTTGGTTCCTTCGCCGCGCGCTGCCCTTCATTCGACCGGCCAGCGCGGTCTGATTTTGTCGGCCAGGCCGGTCTTGGCGAGGATCACGGATGACCGCCGGCGCGCCGCCTCGATTACCTCGGCCTCATCGAAGGTCAGCACCCGCCCGCCTTCGACCAGGACGCGGCCGTCGACTATCACCGTATCGACGCTCTTGCCGGTTGCGCTGTAAACGAGATTGGCGACCGGGTTGTAGAGCGGCTGCCATTCGGCGCGCCGAGTATCAAACAGCACCAGGTCGGCACGCTTGCCCACCTCGAGGGAACCGATCCGGTCCTCCTGCAGCGCGCAGCGGGCGCCGTTTACGGTGGCCATCTCGATAACGCGTTCGGGCGGGGCGACCCGGGCATTCTCGCGCACTTCCTTGTAGGCGCATGCGAAGAGAAACATCTCCTGCGGCAAATCGACGATTCCCGACGAGGCGTGGTCCGATCCGATGCCGACCGCGACCCCCTCTTCAAGCAGCTCGGGCAGACGGCCATGGACGATATTGCCGTAGGCGTTGTGCAGGCTGGAGCTCGGCGCGGCGACCACCTTCACGTCGCGCTCGCGCACAAGCTCAAGCTCCCGGGTGCTCGCCCAGCCGGCATGAACCAGCAGCATGGCAGGACCGAGCACGCCCAGCCGCTCAAGCCGTTCGATCTCGGTAACGCCGTGCTGGGCCTGGGACGACTCCATCGTCGAGCGCGCGAAACAGGCATGAGTCTGAAGGCCGACGCCGTGACGGCCTGCCAGCTCGCTAAGCTTGGTTACCAGCCGGTCGCTGGCGTTGTTAAGCCCGCGAAACTGGAACCAGGCGCGCACCCGGCCGTCGTAGGCACGGTCGAGCCGACTAACCGTCTCTTCGGCCCGCAAGAGCGCCTGCTCGGTGGTCTCGATGAACGCCGCCGGCAGCGCGCCCATCGCCGATTTCGTAACGTCGAAGGTTGAGCGCGCCACCACGCAGCGCATCCCGGCCTCCCCGGCGGCGCGCGCCGTCAGATGCGGCTGGTAATTGCCGGCATCGATAAAGGTCGTAACCCCGCATTTGAGCAGCTCAAGCAGGCAGAGCCGGATGCTGACCCAGGCGTCCTCCTCGTCCAACGCGCCTTCGTAAGGATACATCCGCTCGAAAAGGAAGGCGCGGCTGTCGACCTCGTCGGCAAGCCCCCGGCTCATCTGGAATGTCGTGTGGATATGGCTGTCGATAAGGCCCGGCGTAACCACCTTGCCGCGCGCCGAGATGACCCGCGCGGCGCCGCCGCGCGCCCGCAGATCGGCGGTCTTGCCGAGCGCGGCGATACGGCCGGCCTCGACGTCGATTGCGCCGTCGCTGAGGATTCGCCGCCGCTTATCCAGCGTTAAGAGCCAGTCGGCCTCTTCGATCCGCAACTCGATCATTATCCCGATATCCGCGATGACGCCCGCCGCCCGCGCAGCGCCGACCGCCGGGCAGTCGCCGGCCCGCGCCAGGCGCCCGGCACTCGCCAGCCGAGGCTTTGCGCGGCTCGGCCTATCCGTAACCGGCCTCTCAGCCGTCGCAACTTCAGTTTGCTGTATAGCCCCGGCTCTTAGGCTTGGCAAGGCGGCGCCGCGCGCCAACACCTCGACTCATCCCTGGTGGATTCACCTGAACGTGGCCGACACCTTCGCCTGGAGCGGCGGCTTCCCTTGCCGCGAAGTGCCCCCAGGGAGCTTGACAGGTAGGAAGATTTGTATCCATAATGGACCCGAGTTGGATACAAGACACTCGGACCCTCTTGGAAAGCCGCTGCTGCGACCGGCAACCACAGTGCCTCGGGCCGGGGAGGCTCGCGCCGGTCGGAGGCGAGCAACGGAGGCAGAAACAATGCCAAGGCGAATATATACCTCGTGCACGCTCGACTGCCCCGACGGCTGCGGAATTGTCGCCACGGTGAAAGACGGGCGCGTCGTGAAGCTCGAAGGTCATCGCGACCATGAGTTCACCCGGGGCTCTCTCTGCGCAAAGACATATAGGTTTCCCGAGCGCGTTTACAGCCCGGAGCGGCAGCTTTACCCCTTGCGCCGAAGAAACGGCCGGCTGAACGATGCCTGGGAACGCACGACCTGGGACGAGGCGCTGGACCTGATCGCGCAAAGGATCCGGCGCTACGCCAGCGAAAGCGGGCCGCTGTCGATCCTCCATTATCAACGGACCGGCTCGTGGGGAGCCACCAAGCTGCTTAGCCGGCGGTTCTGGAATCTGCTCGGCGGCGTGACGACGACCGTTGGCTCGCTGTGCAGCGGAGCGGCGCGGGCGGGACAGGCGCTCGATTTCGGCGTTCGCAACGGTCATGACCCCCTGGATATTCTCAACAGCCGACTCGTCCTGCTTTGGGGCCGCAATCCGATGGCGACCAACCTGCATATCGTGCCCTTGCTAAGGCAGGTTCGCAGCCGCGGGGCCCAGGTGATTTTAATTGACCCGATCCGTAGCGAGTCTGCCAGCCTTTGCGACCGCCACCTCCAGCTCCGGGTTGCGAGCGACGCCGAGCTGGCCATGGCGATGGCCAAAATCATTCTCGAAGAAGGGCTCCAGGACAAATCGTTCATCGTACGCTCTACTCACGGCTTTGCGCAGTATCGCGCGCTTCTCGAATCACGGTCGCTTGCGGAACTCTGCGCAGCCTGCGAGTTGCCCGAGGCTGAGGTGCGAAGCTTGGCGCGGCTCTACGCCACCGTCAAGCCTGCGGCGATTTTGCTCGGCTGGGGCCTGAACAAGTACCAGCATAGTGCCGAAATGTTCCGTTGCGTCGATGCGCTGGGAGCGCTTTGCGGCAATGTTGGCGTCGCCGGGGGCGGGGTAACGCACGGGTTCAATACGCAACGCCACTTCGACAAAACAGTCGAGGCCCTCGATCGGGCGGAGCAACATCGGACAATTCCGGAGCCTCTGCTCGGCCGCAGTCTGCTCGGAGCAACCGATCCGCCGGTTCGCATGATGTTTGTCAACGCCGGGAACCCGGTCAACCAGTCGCCCAACTCTAATGTTGTGGCCAGAGCGTTGAGAACGCTCGAGTTTGTGGTGGTTGTGGATCAGGTTTTGACCGACACCAGCGACTACGCGCATCTCTTCTTGCCGACGACAACGTTTCTCGAGGAAGAGGACATTCTGGTTTCGTGGGGCCACAACATAATTGGCGGGGTAAATCAGGTTATCGAGCCGGTTGGCGAGGCTCGATCGGACTTGTGGGTCTTTCAGCGTCTGGCGGAACGGCTCGGGTTTGGACCGGAAATGGCAGGAACGCCGCGCCAGTGGCTCAAGCGCATCTTCGCGCCGCTCGAGCGAAGCGGCGTCACGGTGGAACAGGTAATGGAAAAACCGGTGCGCTGCCCGGTGGCGCCCGTTGTGCCCTTCGCGGACGGCGTCTTTCCGACGAAGTCCGGAAGGTTCGAGTTCATCACGAAACTCGAACACCAGCGGCGGATCGTCCCCGGCTTTCCGTTGACCCTGGTGACCAACTACAGCAAGAAGTGGCTGCTTTCGCAGATACTGGAGAAGGACCATCCCAAGCCGTTTATCCGTATCGGACCTGCCACCGCTGACGAGTACGGCATCGAAAACGGCGACGACGTCATCATCCGTTCGCCGGTCGGTCACCTGAGGGTCGAAGCGCAGGTCGACGACCGCGTGGGGCGTGGCGTGGCGGTGATGCCGGTCGGAACCTGGATCAAGCGCGGCGGCGGCGCCAACGTGCTGACCGAAGATATCATGTCCAATTTCGGGCAAATGGCGGCCTTTGGCGAGACGCGCGTCCGGCTGGAACGCCTGCCCAGGCCGGCAACCGGCCGGGAGCCGGCGGCCGTCTCACAAGCACAGTGACGCGCCCGCTCGAAAAAGCGCAGCGGGTCGAGAAACGGCAGGGCGGCCAGAGTCGCCGTGGAGGTCGAGAGTTTGGCCCCAGGAACCGGGCAACCGCAATTTCACCTGGGGAAGGCCGCGGGCTTTGGTCGAGCAGCACCGTAATCAGTGGCGCGCAAGCATCGCTGCCAATTCAGCGGTTTGCCAGCCCCGCCAAAACAACAGGGGAGTTCTCGTTTTGACCAAGGCGGGCCGGAGCTGACGGCCGAGCCGGGCTTGCTGGCGCCGCGATACCGGTGGCCCTGCCCTCCCGCAGCCGGGTGAAGGTGCCAGGCTCCTCAGCTCAGGCGATGCTCGGGCAACACCGCTTCCGGCGTGCCAGCAGAGCGCGGTTTCAAGTCCCAGGGGGCTTTCTGTTCCATCAATTCACCGATCGTACGGGGTAAGACCGATTAACGTGGAACCGTCTAGACCGATACAGCATCCCCGGCGAGCGGCAGCCGCGGCGCTGGTCGGAACAACAATCGAATGGTACGATTTCTTTGTTTACGGCACCGCCGCCGTGCTGGTCTTCGGCCAGCTTTTCTTCCCCAGCGCCGATCCCGTCGCGAGCCTGCTGGCCGCCTTGGCGACCTTCGCCGTCGGCTTTCTTGCGCGTCCTCTGGGCGGCTTCATATTCGGCCACCTGGGCGATCGTATCGGCCGCAAGCGGACACTTATTGCCACACTGGTGCTGATGGGTTGCGCCACCACCGGCGTGGGCCTGCTGCCGACCTACGCGACCGCCGGCGTCTGGGCGCCAATTCTTCTGGTCGCTTTGCGGCTGCTCCAGGGCGTCTCGGTTGGCGGCGAATGGGGTGGCGCCGTGCTAATCGCCAGCGAGCATGCGCCGATCGAGCGCCGGACCTGGTTTGCATCATTTGCCCAGCTCGGCAGCCCGCTCGCTGTGCTGCTTTCGATGGGCGCCTTTCGTGTCGCGACGGCGCTCAGCCGTTCACAGTTCGAAGCCTGGGGCTGGCGTCTGCCTTTTTTAGCCAGCGTCATCCTGCTGCTGGTCGGCTTTCTGATTCGCCTCTCTGTAAGTGAGTCGCCCGAATTCGCGCGCGCCGAGACAGAAAAGGCAGTGGTCAGGTTTCCATTGGAGCTGGCGCTGCGAACGGCGCCCGGGCCAATACTAATGACGCTGTGCAGCTTCACGATCGGGACGGCGGGGTTTTATTTCACAAACACCTTCCTGATCGCCTACGCGACACAGAGCCTGTCAATAAGTCGCTCCCTCGTTCTCTCCTGTCTGGTCGTTGTGTCAGTGGTTCAATTGTTTGGCCAGCTTGGGGCGGCGTTGATTGCCGAACGGATCGGCGATGGTCGATTTCTTAAATGGAGTGCCAGCCTTGCCATCGTCGCGCCGTATCCGATGTTTCTCTTGGTAGAAACGCGGGCCCCGCTTGCGATAATCGTCGGGGTTTCCCTGGCCACGCTCTGCGCATCGGGCTTCTATGCGG
The DNA here is from genome assembly GCA_021794015.1 of Deltaproteobacteria bacterium. Lineage (GTDB taxonomy): Bacteria > Desulfobacterota > Binatia > Binatales > Binataceae > JAJYRQ01. The sequence continues at coordinate 27,489 of JAJYRQ010000005.1, forward strand.
TTATTGCCGGGTTTGTGAGTAAAATCTTTCCGACCAATATTCGCTATACGGCGATTTCGGTTGCGTACCAAGTCGGCGGTGCCATCTTCGGCGGATTAACACCCATAATTGGAGTCCTTCTGTCGAGCCGCTTCGTAGGCCACTGGTGGCCGTTGGCCGTGTTTTACAGCCTGTTGGCCGCTTTGTCTCTCGGCGGCGTAGCTTTCCTGTGCCGAGCTGGGTATGACAAGGTTGAACAAGCCGGCGTGGAAAAGCCGGGGGCGACACTCCAAGGATGAGCAGCGTCCAGGCTGGCGCGAGATCCAGGGCGAAGGCGCGGACTGCTTTGAAAGAAGGCCGGCTGTTAGGTTAAGCGTTAGCTCTACGGCAGGCGGCATTATGCGCGATGGATCGGTCAGGCACCAAGTTAGTGGCGGAACTCGCTGAACGAATTCAGGAAAAGATTGCTCGCGGCGATCTTCAGCTAGGCGCCCGGCTGCGCCAGGAAGCTTTGGCCAACGAATTTGGGGTCAGCAGAACTCCGATTCGGGAGGCGCTCCGTCAACTTGAGGCGAAGGGCGTCGTCTCGCATTCGCACCGGCGCAGTGCGGTCGTCAGGGCTCCATCGCTGCGGGAAATTCGCGAGATCTACCAGATCCGGGCCGAGCTCGAAGGCCTCGGAGCTCAACTCGCCGCGCAGTGGATCAGCGACGAACAACTCAGCCGCCTGGAGGCAGTCCACCGGGAATTCGTTCGCGCCGTTGAGCTGCTCGAAAAGTACAGGACGCCGCGGCGACCGCGCCGGCCGCGAGAGAAGGGCGATGGTCGGACGGCAGCGCTTTCAAGAGCCTGGATCGAAACCAACGCCCGGTTTCACAGCCTCATTCATGAAGCAAGCAACAATCTGAGCTTGGGAAAACTGATCGGCGATTTAATCCTCGGCTACACGCGGTGGGTGATGCGCTCATCCGTGATTGGCATGGACCTCCACAGAATGAAGAAGAACATAACGGACCACGAAAAGATCCTGTACGCCCTGCGCTCCCGCGCGCCGCAGGAGGCTCGACAGGCAATGGTCTCGCACATCCGTGAAGCGGGTGAGTTCCTGGTCACCTGGTTTGAAAACCAGGACCAGACGCCGCAGCTCTGAACCGGCCGGTAAGCGGTCCACCGGCGCACCGTGAGCGTACTCGCATTCTTGCTACTGGCCTGCGCCCAATGACACTGTCTTATCGGTAGAGCGGCGTTCGGCTCGACCGGCGCCGCGAAACACGCACACCAAAAAGCGGAGGATTTGGCCGGGTTGACCCGCCCGGGCGGCGATACCGGGGGCGGCCCTGGCCCGAGGCCGGCGCTGGGCCCGGCTTCCTGCAGCACACCGCCCCCAAGTCGTATAATGCGGGGAGCCTGCGATCTCGATCCCGATCCGGGCAGGCTTTCGGAGACCCGGTCCTTGGGCGCAAAGACGGTCAATTCGGTGCTCCAGCGGTTCCATCCGGCGGTCGCCGGATGGTTTGCGGGCCGCTTCGAGCGGCCCTCGGCAATCCAGCGCGCCGGCTGGAAGGCGATCGCGGCCAGCCACGGCCGCAAGGACGTCCTGCTCTGCGCGCCGACCGGAAGCGGCAAGACGCTGGCCGCCTTTTTGTGGGCGCTCAACAATCTGGTCGAAGACCGGCTTGCGGGCCGGCTCGGCGAGCAGGTGTCGGTGGTCTACGTTTCGCCGCTCAAGGCGCTGGCCAACGATATCCGGGTCAATCTTGCCGAGCCGCTCGAAGGGATCGCAGCCGCCGGCGCGGCAGGCGGTCTCGAACTTTGCCCGATCCGGGCGGGCCTGCGCACCGGAGACACGCCGGCGTCCGAACGCGAGGCGATGGCGCGCCGGCCGCCTCATATCCTGGTGACCACGCCCGAGTCGCTCTTCCTGCTGCTCTTGTCCGAGCGCTTTCGCGGGTATCTGCAGGCGGTGCGCTGGGTTATCGTGGACGAGCTGCACGCGGTGGCGGCAAACAAACGCGGCGCCCATCTCGCAGTCACCCTGGAGCGGCTGGAGCGGCTTGTGCGGCAGGCGGGAGAGCCTCGCCCGGCGCGCATCGGTCTTTCCGCCACCCTGCGCCCGGTAGCGACGCTGGCCCGTTTTCTTTCCGGCGCCGAGGTGGACAGCGCCGGCCGCCGCCGCTTTCGGCCGGTTGACTTCGTGCGTGTCGATAGCGGGCGGCGCCGGCTCGACCTGAAGGTCATTGCGCCCGGCCCGCCGCTCGGCCCGCTTGCCACGCATGCACATTGGGAAGCCCTCTACGATGCACTGGCCGCGCTCGTGCGGGGCCATCGCACCACGCTCATCTTCACGCTAAGCCGCCGGCAGGCGGAACGGGTCGCGCTCAATTTGCAAAGGCGGCTCGGCGACGCAGCCGTCGTGGCCCATCACGGCAGCCTCGCCCGCGCGGCGCGCATCGAGGCCGAGCAACGCCTTAAACGAGGCGAACTTAAAGCTATCGTGGCCACCGCCTCGCTGGAGCTGGGGATCGATATCGGCGCGGTCGACCTGGTATGTCAGATCGACTCGGCCCGGTCGCTCACCGCCGCCTTGCAGCGGCTCGGGCGCTCCAGCCACTGGCTTGGCGGAGTGCCCAAGGGGCGGTTCTTCGCGCTTAGCCTGGACGAGCTTGCGGCGTTGGCCGCCACGGTACGGGCGCTTGGCGCCGGCCTTATCGACGAGGTCGAGATGCCGCGCGGATGCCGGGACGTGGCTGCCCAGCAGATTATCGCCGTTGCGGCCCAGCAGGAAGAGATCGGCGTTGCCGAGCTTTCGCGGCTTTTGCGCGGGGCCTGGCACTTCGCCGACCTGACGGCGCCAAGCCTGGAGCGGCTCTTGTCCGAAATGGCGGCCGAGCCCCCCTGCCATGCTCCCGGCGGCCAGGCCAAGATAATCTACGACCGGCAATCGGGCCGCGTGCGCGCCCGCCGCGCGGCCCGCATCGCCGCGCTCGAAGGCGCCGGCACCATCCCGGAAAACGGCAACTGCGACGTGGTGGTCGCCTCCGATGGGCGCAAGATCGGCGACGTCGAGGAAGACTTCGCCCAGGAAGTCTCGCGGGGCGACGTCTTCGCCCTGGGTTCGGCGCCGTGGCGCGCCCTCGGCCTAAGCCGCGGCCGGCTGCTGGTCGAGCCCGCCCCCGCCAGCACGCCGACCGCGCCTTTCTGGGAGGCCGAGGCGCCGGGCCGCTCGCCGGCACTTTCGCAGGCGCTGAGCGAGTTGCGCATTCGGCTGGAACATCTGGCCAGGCAGGGAAAACGCGCCGCGGCACTTAAGTGGCTCGAGCGCGAATGCGCGCTCGAGCCTGCCGCCGCAGCCCAGCTCTTCGATTACGTCGCGCGCGGCCTGGCCGCCCTGGGCGCCGTGCCGAGCAGGCGGACGGTCGTGGTCGAGCGGTTTTTCGACGGCCTGGGCGGCACGCAGGTGGTGATCCACGCGCCCTTTGGGATGCGGCTCAACCGGGCGCTGGGGCTTGCGCTTCGCAAGCGCCTTTGCCAGAACTTCGACTTCGAAATCCAGGCTTCGGCAACCGACGACGCCGTCTTGCTGGCGCTCACCGGGCGCCACAGCTTTGCGCTGGAGACGCTGCTTGGCCTGCTCGCCCCTGGTGCGGCGCGTCCGGTGCTCGAGCAGGCGGTGTTGGGCGCTCCGATGTTCGAGCTGCGTTTTCGCCACGTGGCGACCCGCGCGCTGACGGTTGCGCGCGCGATGCGCGGCAACAAGGTGCCTCCCTACCTGCAGCGGCTGCGCGCCCAGGACCTGCTTGCCGGCCTCTTTCCCGGCCAGCAAGCCTGCTTCGAGAACCGCCCGCCGGTCATTCCCATCCCGGAGTATCACCTGGTCGCCGAGGCGATGCGGGAATGCCTAGAGGAGGCAACCGACCTGCCCGGCCTGATCGCCCTGCTCGGCGCCTGCCGACGGGGCACGGTCAAGGTCGCGGCGGTCGAGTCGGTAGCGCCGTCGGTCTTCGCCCACCAGATTCTGCTCGCCTGGGACTACTCCTTTATCGACGGCGGCGAGCGCGCCAATCGCAGGAGCCGAACGGTGCGCACGGGAAGCGCTCGCGGCGCAGAGCCGGCAGCGCTTGAGCGGCTCGCTCTGGCGCCGCCGCCGGTCGAGGCCGTGCGCCAGGCGCAGGCGGAGGCGAGTTTCACCGCGCCTGCGCGCCGCGCGCAAAACCGCGACGAACTCTGCGAGATCGTCCGCGCCTACGGCCTGTTCCCTTGGGAAAAGATCGCCGACTGTACGAGCGGCGACGGCGCCGCCATGGTTGCCGAGCTTGCCGCCGAGGGCAGAATCGCCTGTGTGCAGCTCGACGAAGGCGGCCCGCGCCGGCTGGTCTCTGCCGAGGACCTTGCGGGCGTCCAAGCCGTCTACTCGGCCTGTCGCCTGCTGGCGCCGCCTCTGGCGGCCGGGGGCGACACGCACGCTGCCTCCCGCCCGCCCGCATCTTACGCGCCTGGCGCGCGACATGCCGGCCGCAGCTCGACGCCGGACCCGGCGGCCGGCGCGCTGCCGGTCGAGCCCGCAGCCGCGCGCCAGGAGCTGGTGCTGCGCGCGCTTCGCACCGGTGCCGCGGCAAGCGCCGCCGCGCTGGCCTCGACGCTTGCGTTGCCTGCCGCCCAGGTCGAAGGGGCGCTTGCGGCGCTCGAAGCGGGCGGCGCGATCTTTCGCGCCGCCCGCGCGCCCGCCCAGGCCAACGGCGGCAACGACGCCGAACAATGGTGGGAACGCTACCATCTCGAGCGCGTTCGCAGGCTCACGCTAAAACAGCTCCGCCCCCAGTTCGAGCCCTGCGACAATGCCGCCTTTGCCGCCTTGCGCCTGGAGTGGCTCGGCGTTGCGCCCCGGCCGGGCGCCGTTTGGCTGGCCGGCGTGCTCGACCGGATGACCGGCCTGCGGTTCGGCCCCAAGACCTGGGAGTCGGCTATCCTGCCGGCGCGCCTGCCCGGCTTCAGGCCAAAGGAGCTGGACGAATTGTGCCTGCGGGGCGAGTTCCAATGGATCGCGGCCGATACGTCGCAGGGCGCGCTCTTGCCGGCGCGGATTACCTTCGTACGACGCGGCTCGCCGCTTCTGGGTCTGTTAGCCGACGACGTACCTAACGAGCACGCGCTGGCGCAGGAGCAAGAGCTCTTGCTCGAGGCGCTAAAGCGGGGCGGCGCGCAGTACCTTGACGAATTATGCCGGGCAACCGGACTTGGCGAGGACGCCGCACTCGGCGCGCTCTGGACGCTTGCGGCCAAGGGGCTTGCCAGCAACGACGGCTACGCGCCGCTAAGCCTGCTATGCGGCCTGGCCGCGGCGCGGCGCGCCTTGTTTCGGCCCGCCGAGCAGTCGCCCTGCGAGCACCGGGCCTCCCGCAATCGCATCGGGTTGCGCCCGCGCGCGCTTTCTCGGCTGCGCGCGCGCCTTAAGGCAAGCGGGCTTGGCCGATGGTCGCGCCTGGCGCGCGACCACGATGCGCACCCCGGCGGCCCAAGCTTCGAGGAACTCAGGCAGGCGGCGCAAATTCTACTCGACCGCAACGGCGTGCTGTCGCGCGAGGTGCTGGCGTGGGAGGGATGGCCCGCGGCCGCCTGGAGCAGGCTTGCGCCCGTGCTGCGGCGCATGGAGTATGCGGGGCTTTGGCGGCGCGGCCTTTTCGTAAGCGGCCTATCGCCCGAGCAATACGCAACGGGGCAAGCGCTGGAAGCGCTCAAAGACCCGGCTCGCCGCCGCCCGCCGGCGCGCCAATATGTCGCGCTGTGCGCGGCAGACCCGGCCAATCCGTTCGGCACGCTGCTCCCCGGATGCGGGATCGCCCGCAGCGAAGCCGCCGTAGTAGTGCTAAGCGGCGGCGCTGAATTTATCCTCGGCATCGAGCACGGCAATCTTCTCCTGGGCGATACGGCCGACCGGGAAACCGTCGAGCAAGGTCTGCAGGCTCTTATCGGCTTTGCCGGCAAGCTTAGCCTCGAAACGATCGACGGCGTGCCGGCCTTGCAGGCGCGGCAAGTGCCGCTGCTTGCGAAAATCGGCTTCCACAGCAACGGTCGGGCGCTGGTCTGGGACGGGCTTTCCGGCCCCGTCCCGGCCGCCGCCCTTGTTCCCACACGCGGCTTCGAGGCGGCGCGCTGAGCCGGCGCGGCGTGCCGCGTTTGCGGCGCGCTCCGGCGTTGCGCCTTTGCGCGCGCGCCAGCGCCGAGAACGGCAATTTGCTAAAATGACAGCATGAGCAAAAACAGTTTCGGAGCGCTTTCCGAGTTCCGGGTCGAAGACCGCAGCTACCGATTCTTTCGCCTCGGCGCGCTTGCGCGGGCGGGAGTGTCGCTTGAGCGGCTGCCCTTCTCGGTGAAGGTGATGCTGGAGAATCTTTTGCGGCGCGAGGACGGCCAGCTCGTCAGCCCCGAACAGGTGGAAGCCCTGGCGCGCTGGGACGGAACCGCCCATCGGGAAATCTCCTTCCTGCCGGCGCGCGTACTGCTCCAGGACTTCACCGGCGTGCCGGTGGTGGCCGACCTTGCCGCGGTGCGCGAAGCGATCGCCCGGCTGGGCGGAAAACCGGCACAGATAAACCCGACGCTGCCGACCGACCTGGTGATCGATCACTCGGTACAGGTCGACGTTTTCGGCAGCGCCGAGGCCTTTGCCCGCAACGCGGAGCTGGAATTTGTCCGCAACCGCGAACGCTACCTGTTTTTGCGCTGGGGCCAGGCGACGTTCGCCAACTTCCGGGTCGTGCCGCCCGACACCGGCATCGTGCACCAGGTCAATCTCGAATACCTGGCCCGGGTCGTATGGGCCGACCAAAACGGCCTTACCTACCCCGACACGGTGCTGGGAACCGACTCGCACACCACGATGGTCAACGGCTTGGGCGTGGTCGGCTGGGGCGTGGGCGGAATCGAGGCCGAGGTGGCGATGCTCGGCCGGTCGGTTCCGATGCTGATGCCGGCGGTGGTGGGCGTCAAGCTGACCGGGGCGCCGGCGCCGGGCACCACCGCGACCGACCTGGTGCTGACGATAACCGAGCGACTTCGCAAGCATGGCGTGGTGGGCAAGTTTGTCGAGTTTTTCGGCGACGGGCTCTCCTCGCTAAGCGTTGCCGACCGCGCAACCTTGGGCAACATGGCGCCGGAGTACGGCGCGACAATCGGCTTTTTCCCGGTCGACGACAAGACGCTTGATTACTTGCGGCTAACCGGCCGTCCCGAGCATCAGGTGCGCCTGGTCGAGGCCTACTGCAAGGAGCAAGGGCTTTTTCGGCGCGAGGGACAGGCCGAGCCGCTCTTTTCCGAGCGGCTCGAACTGGACCTTGGCTCGCTCAAGCCGAGTCTGGCCGGACCGCGAAGGCCGCAGGACCGGGTTCCGCTGGCAGAAGTCTCGGCCGCGTTTGCCCGCGAGCTGGCGCGCGACCTCGCCGAGCGCGGAGCCGGCGGCGCCGGGTCTTCCAACGCTTCGGCTTTGCCGGCGGCGCTTGCCCGCAAAGAGACGGCGCAGCTCGGCTCGGGGCGCTATGAGATCGGCCACGGCGTGGTCGCAATCGCCGCGATAACGAGCTGCACGAATACTTCCAACCCTTCGGTGATGGTCGGCGCCGGGTTGCTGGCCAAGAAGGCGGTCGCGCGCGGCCTGCGCTCCCGTCCCTGGGTCAAGACCAGCCTGGCGCCGGGCTCGAAGGCCGTCACCTCGTACCTGCGAAAGGCGGGGCTGCTGGAGGCACTGGAAACGCTCGGGTTCAACCTGGTCGGCTACGGATGCACCACCTGTATCGGCAACAGCGGCCCGCTGCCCGAGCCGGTGGCCGAAGCAATCAGGCGGGGCAACCTGGTCGCCTGTGCGGTGCTGAGCGGCAACCGCAACTTCGAGGGACGCATCCATCCGCTGACCCGCTTCAACTACCTGGCCTCGCCGCCGCTGGTGGTAGCCTACGCGCTGGCCGGGAGGATCGATATCGACCTCGAGCGCGAGCCGCTTGGAACCGACCGGCAGGGCAAACCAGTCTACCTGCGTGAGCTATGGCCGGCGGCCGAGGAAATCCAGGCCGCGGTTGCGGCTTCGGTGAACGCGGCGATTTTCGCAAAGGAGTACCAGGGCGTCTTCGAGGGCGACTCGCGCTGGCGCTCGCTGGCCGTGCCTGAGGGCGAGTTGTTCGCCTGGGAGGCGCAGTCAACCTACGTCAAGGCGCCGCCGTTTGTCGAAGAGGTCAGCGCCCCGGTGCCGCCGCTTGGCGAAATCGCCGGCGCGCGGGTGCTGGCGATGCTGGGCGACAGCGTGACCACCGATCACATCTCGCCTGCCGGCTCGATCGCGGCCGAGAGTCCGGCCGGCCGCTACCTCGTCGCGCGCGGCGTCAAGCCGGCGGATTTCAACTCCTACGGCGCCCGGCGCGGCAATCACGAGGTGATGGTGCGCGGCACGTACGCCAATATCCGGCTGAAGAACCTGCTGGTGGCCGGGACCGAGGGCGGACTTACCGTTCATCTTCCCGACGGCGAGCGGATGACCATCTTTGAAGCATCCGAGCGCTACCGCGCCGAAGGGGTGCCGCTTCTGGTGATTGCCGGCAAGGAGTACGGTTCCGGTTCCTCACGCGACTGGGCGGCCAAGGGGCCGCGCCTGCTCGGGGTGCGCGCCGTGATTGCCGAAAGCTTCGAGCGTATCCATCGCAGCAACCTGGTCGGGATGGGCATCCTGCCGCTTGAGTTTATCGAGGGCACGAGCGCGCGAAGCCTGGGCCTGACCGGCAAAGAGCTCTATTCGATCGTTGGGCTGGCGGCGGGGCTTTCTCCCGGCGCCCGGCTCAAGGTGCGCGCCGAGGAGAACCTCCGCGTCGTTGAGTTCGAGGCGCGCGCCCGGGTCGACACGGCCGAGGAAGTGGAATATATGCGCCACGGCGGTATTTTGCCCTACGTTGTGCGGACCGCGCTGGCGCGCTAAGCGGCCGGCCTCCTATGCGCCACACAGCTTTTCGGGTGGGATAGGCGGCAAGATGCCGGCGCGGGGATTCTACGACACCGTTAAGCAGGCGATCCAGCACGAACTCGGCCCCCGCGGTAAGGAATCTCAGGAAGAAATCACCGGGCTTCGCGGCGAGATGCGCCAGCTCGAAAAGCGCCTGGAAGAGGGGCTCTCCTCTCCGCGCAATGAGCTTCACCCCGAGATTCAGCCTTCCGCAGCGGGCTCGACACTAAGATCGACTCTCTACGCGCCGAACTGAAGGCTAAAATCCAGGGCCTGCGCACGGAGCTGTCCTACACCAACAAGCGGATCGACGACGCGCTCAATATCCGCGAGCGGCTTATCGCCCTGGAAGCCGGAGTCGGCATCCCGCCTCTCGGCAACTGAGCGCTTGCCCGCGCAGCTAGTCGGCGGGCATCGCGGGCAGCGTCAGCGGCGCGCCGGTCTTCTTGCGCGCGTAGCGCGCCAGCACGCGCAGCAGCGAAGGACTGACCTCGTCAACCGCCTGGGCGCGAAAGCCCAGGCTCTCGCTGCCCCCAAGGCGCATCGTGGCCAGCATCGAAAGCCTCAGCATCGCGGCCAGACCCTGGTAAAACCGCAGCCGCTCCAGCTCCAGCCCGGCCAGGGCGTGGTAAAGCGGCAGATACAGCGCGGTGAACAGCCGGCGTAGTGAGTTGCCCGCCGCGTTGTCCCGCATCCAGCGCGGGCTCTCGAACACCGAGGTCGCCAGGATGACCGAACTCATCGCCGCGTCAAAGTGCCGGTCGCCCAGGTCGGCGTTGCACCAGTCGATAACGCCGGTCACGCTGAGCCCGCGCACGATAACGTTGCGCGGATGGTAGTCGAGGTGAACCGGCACGGCCGCTGCAGCGCGGAACTTCGGCGCCCGCTCGGAGAGCGCGGCCAGCGCCTCGCGCATTCCGGAAAGCGCCCCGCTCTCGATCCGCTCGGCCAGCGTTGCGAGCGCCCGCTCGATGAGCGGCATGCTGGCCGGCAGCCTGGGACTGACCACGAAGCCGCATCCGGGACCTTGCGCGATCGCCTCGGGAGCGAGCCGATGCAGCCGCGCCTGAGCGCGAACGAAGGCCAAAAAGGCCAGGCTGAAGGTCTTGAAGGCCAGCGGAAAATTGTCGGTCCTGAAAAGCGGACCGCCCTGAAGCCGCTCCATCACCATGAACGGCGCGCCCAGAGGCGCCGGATCGGTCTCGACCAGGTAGGGCGCGGGCACGGCAAAGCGCGCGCTCTTAAGCCGTTCGATCACGCTAAACTCGCGCGCCGCCTTCAGCACCGCCCCGCCGCCCCGGTAAAAACGCAAAATCAGCGGACGGCACGCCGCGCTGGAAGGAAGCCGCACCGACGCCGAACGGGTCGCAAACTCGAAAATGATCGTCTCCCAGCCCTCGGCCAAAAGCCTTAGCCGCTCCAGCGCCGAGCCCAGGTACGGCGCCAGAAGCTGGGCAATCCTTTCAGTTTCCCCCATGGCACTCAAACCCGGCCCGGGCTTGGCCCGGACAGGCCAAGCCCGTTAGCCAACCGCGGCTGACATGGATGTCACTGACAGCGGTGTCAGCGACAACTCCTCACTGATAGGGCCGGAACCGGCGGCGAGTCAAGGGTTTGCCGGGAGGCCGGACCGACGGCGCGCCGGGCGCGACTTACGCTGCGGTCAACAAAGGCCCGGACCGGAGCATACTGCGATTGACGGTGCTCCGGTCTTTTCCTGGTAAAGCGTACCGTCGGCGTAGGCGTCGACCTGAAGCGGGCCGAATAAAAGGACGTAAATGCCGACGTTTTGTTCGTCTACCGTGGCGGCCACTGTCTTCGTGCCTGGTTTGGAATAAAGCAGCAGCGCCGGCACCCGCGCTTCCACCACGTAACCGCCAGCGGTGGGGTTGGCAGTCTCCAACAGGGCGTCGAAGATCTGGAGCGAAGGCGCGTTCACGTAAAAGCGAACGTCCGGGCTTGCCGGCGGCGAAAGTTCGCTAATCACGCCCGAGGCGGCGCCGACCGTGCCGTAGGGCTGGCTGGTCGAGGAGACCTGGGAGATGACCAAGGCCGGCGCGACCTGGACGCTGAGCGTCGCGTTGTCGTTGCTAAGCTTGGTTGCCACGATCTGGCCCGGGTTGCTGCTGTTGGCAATCGCGACCTCAAGCGGGACTGTGCCGCGGACGTCCCACGAGCCCCAGGCGTCGCTGAGCGTGGCGCGAAACGGCGTGCCCGGCGTGCCGGTTACCCAGAACTCAAGCTGCGGCTGGGTAAACTTGGCGTTGCCCGGCATCTGTGGGTCGAACTCGCCAAAGGCGCTGCCGCACGCGCCAAACGCGAGCGCCGCGGCAACGGAGAGCAGCCAAACCCCCGCGATCGCTGTGTGCCCGGCAAGCTTGCCGTACCCTTGCCGCCGCCTCATGGGAACTTCTCCTGACAGCATCCTTCCAAGGCGCGGCCTCAAAGCGCCGCCCGCGCCGCTTAAGTCTCGCAGAACTCCCGCAAACGGCGCAAGCCTCGGCTCGGCCGACGGCGCGCCGGCCAAGCCGAACGGGTGGTCATGAGCCGGCCGGCTTTGCCGCAGCGAGCAGCTCTCCCAGGCGGGCGCTGAACTCGCTGCGGGATAGAGTCTGCTCGAAGCCCGCCTCGCGCGCCTGGCGCAGGGCCTTCAAGTCGACGTGCGAGGCAAAACCGCAAAGCCGCGCCGGCGAAAAGGCCGTCCTGAGCGCCTGCACCGTCTCGGCGGCGGGAAAGGCCGAGTCGGAAAGATCGGCTACCACCAGCGTGGGTCGAAGCTTGGCGCACTGCCGGGCGGCCGCCTCCACGGTCGAAGCGTAAGCGACCGCAACACCCAGCTTTTCGGCCGCAGCGTCGATCTTCGCCCGGAACAGCAAATCGCGCACCAAGGCAACGACCTGGATCATCGCTCACCCTCGCCAGCCTTGCCCGCCTCCACGGCCGACCGCACCATTGCGCTGCACCCCCCTACGGCTTCGGGCGCGAATTCCCGGCCAAGCGCCCAGGCGCAAACGGCGTCAAATCGACCGCCGGCTTGCGCCCTAGCACCAAGTCGGCAACCAGCTCGCCGGTAAGCGCCGAGAGCAATATGCCGCTGCGAAAATGACCCGCGGCATAGAAAAGACCCGGCAGCTTGGGCGAGGGACCGATAACCGGCAGCAGGTCGGGCGGAGCCGGCCGCAGGCCGGCCCAGATTTCCGCCACGGACAGACCGCTCATGCCGGGAAACAGCATATCCATCCCGGTTGCAATCCGCTTTAGCCCGGCCAGCGTAACGCTTTTGTCGAAACCGGCGCGCTCCATCGTCGAGCCGGCCAGGATTCGCCCGTCGCGGCGCGGGACGGCGTAGCCGTGCTCCGAGAAAACGGCCATCGGCAGCGTTCCCGGCTGCGCGCCGAAGCATACGATCTGACCCCGCACCGGTTCGGTTCTCACGCCGTCGGCCTCGATACCGCCCAGGCCTCCGGCCCAGGCGCCGGCGGCGTTGACCACGACGTCGCAGGGATACGACGAGCCGTCGACGAGCTCGAGCGCCGAGACCGCGGCCGCGCCGGTAATCACGCGGGCAACGCGCGCGCCTTCATGCAGCAGCACGCCGGCCTTGGCGGCGGCGCCGGCGTATGCCTGCACGAGCTTTCGGTTTTCCAGCCGATGGTTGGTCGGCAGATAAAGGGCATACAGCACCTGCTCGGAAAGTTGCGGCACCAGGCCAAGCGCCTGGCGCGTGGTCAACTCCTCGACCGCGGCACCGGCCTGGCTCTGCCAGCGGGCCCGAGCCTCAAGCTTGACGCGCTCCTCTTCGCTTAAGGCGACGTAGATGATTCCCTCGCGGTCGTACTCCGGGTCAACGCCGCTCTCGGCGATCAGCCGCTCGACAAGCCCGTCAAAGCACTGCTTGGCTTGCAGGCACAATTCGAACATCGGACCCGGTTCATGGGCTTCGGCCTGGGGCGCCAGCATCCCGGCGGCCGCCCACGAGGCTTCGCGGCCGATTCGTCCCTGCTCGAACAACTCGACGCGAACGCTTGAGCTGCGAGCGGCCAGCCGCCAGGCAACCGCCGCGCCAATCACGCCGCCTCCAATGATCGCAACTTTCACGGTACGACTCCCGGGCCGGAAATCCGATGCGCCGCGCCCGCGGATGGGGGCGGGCATCTGTCTCAAGCTTAGCGCCGGCGCGCCGGTTGCGAAACGACGCTGCCAAGCGATCGCGTTGAGGCAGATCGGCGCGCTAACGGCGGCCGCGCTGCTCGGCAACGAGCAGGCGCCCCCAGCGAGCAACGATGCGCGGGTAGCGCGCGCGCAGCGCGGCGTACTCCTTGTCCGTGAGACCCCGCGCGGTAACGACCAGCACGGGCCGGCCCTCAACGCTCTCGCCCGCCGTTACGCCCCTCACCTTGGCGCGGTTGCCGGCGTAGTAGCACACCACGTCTTCGGCAAAGGCCGGCGCCACGGCAATCGTCTCTCCCGGCCCAACCGCGCGCGCGGCGGTCAGCGCTGCCGCCTGCCAGGCAAGACCGTGACGCTTGGCATAGTAGCCCCAGTCATGTCCCAGCGCCAGCAAAACGCTGACGCAAAGCGCAAGCCACGCATCCCGCCGCCGCGGCATCGCGCACACCCCAATCCCCGCCAGCACGTAAAACGGCACCAAGGATGACACCGCGTAGCGCTCAACGAACATCGGACTTAGAAGGTACGACCCCGCCAGCAGAGCAAGCGGCGGAAACCACATCCAGAGGAGCAGCAACGCAATGCCAGCGTTCGAGCGCCGCCACCAGGCAACAGCACCCCACAGCGCCAGCAGCGCCAGCACCGGAAAGGCGAAGCTACCCGCAGCCTTGCTGAAAAACGAAACCGGCGCCCACAGCGCAGGCGGCTTGATCCACTGAAAGGCGCCGGATTGGAACCCAGCCAAAGTCAAACCAAAGAGCCAGCCAAGCGCCGGCAGACCCAGTACAAGGCCCAAGGCCAGGACCAGCATTGCCCGCAGCGACCGAGCTCGGGCCGCGCTGTTCACCGGCGCCGCCACCAAGAGCAGCGAGGCCCAGAAAAGCTCGGCCGCCACCGCCAGCAGCGACATCAGGTGGACCGCAGGCGCCAACACCGTAAAAACCACGACGGCAAGACCAGCCCCAAAACCGCCCCTGCGGTAGAGCCGAAGCAGCGCCCAGACCTGCAGCGTCAGGAGCAAAAGCGCAAGCGTGTACGTCCGGAGTTCGCGCGCATACTTGACCGGCGCCAGATTGACGGCGAAAAGAAGCGCCGAGACCGACGCCGCGTAATCGAGCGACAAGCCTGCTGGCATGCCGGGACCGGCGCACACCGACTCGTCGGGCGCGCGGCTAGCCGCGCCGACGGCAGCAAGGGCCGTTAGTTCGCGCACCAAGAGCCAGAGCAACGCGATGCAAAGCGTGCCGAGCAGCGCCGCCAGCGCGCGCATCCGGGCCAGCCCCTGGCCGAAAAGCGCGATCCAGCCGTGCAGCAGAAGATCGTTCGCCGCCAGGGTCCCCGGATCGCGCAGCGCCTGGCGGACAATCACCTCATGCCAGCTCGGCGCCGCCGCAGCGGCCCATGTGGCGCCCTCGTCCGCCGACATCCCGCGCGAGTTAAGCGCGGCAAGCCTGAGCGCTGCCCCCAGCATCAGGGCCAGACCAAGCAGCGCCAGCGCGTATCCTTTGCCCGACTGCGGGGTCGGCGCTCTCCCGGCCGGCGCCTGCGCCCGTTGGCTGGAGCGGAGACCTGCGGGAGCCATCGGCGGCCGTGGTTAAGGCTCGAGGCGTTTTCTTTGGCCGGGGCGCCCGGCCGCAAACGCTCGGTAGGCCTTGTTATTCTTCAGCCAGGTCATCGGCGAGCGCCCGGGCCATCTCCACGGGCAGCAGCGCTTGGGCCTGCAGCCTTGGATGGTTGATCTCGAAGCACAGCGCGCCCGTCCGGGCGAGTTCGAGCAGTTGCTGCGGGCTGATGCCGGCAAGCTCGAAGCGGACAAACTGGACCGAACTGACCCGCTCGGGAGACATCTGGCGCTCATCGAAGCGCGCCGGGAGCCGGCGCTGGCCGGCAACCAGCCAAAGGCTCTGCTCGATACCGATGAGCGAGCGCAAGGCGTGGTCGCGCTCGGCAGCGTCTTCGTACTCAATCAGCATGGTGGCCGAGAGCTCGCCCAGGCGGGGGACGAGTTCGTTGTAGGTATCGATTTCTTGCTGAACGGCGGCCGGGTCGTCGATCTTCTCGGCGCGCAGCATTTCGTGGACCTGGTACCAGACGGTGCGAGCGTTTTCAAACAGCAGGGTTACGTGGTCGCCGATCGGGAGCCGGCGCCGGTCTTTTTCGACCATGAAGAGCGGGCGCAGGCGCGCGCGCACGCGCTGGTAATCCGAGAGAGCGAGAATTTCGCCGCGGCTGATTGGCTTCACCGCCGTGTAACTCCTTAATCCTGTCGGCGCGCGGCCCGGGAGTACGCCAGGGCTTGCGCGCCGGCTTATGAAGCTTAGCCTCCCGGCTGCTCGCCAACCGGGTCGGCAAAGCCATCGCTTTCGTAAGCGCGGGCGAGCACTTCGAGCGGATGAAGCGGGCGCACACCGGTTGCCTGCTCGATCTGGAGCGCGGCCAGGGGGCAGTCGCTCACCATCACGCGGGCTTGTGCCTGGGTCATCGCCGCGAAGGCCTTTTCGCCCCATTTCATGGAGAGCGCGAAGAACTCCTTCTTCATCGCCCAGGTGCCGTCGTGGCAGGTGCAGGCTTCCGCGCTGACGATTTGAACGCCCGGGATAAGGCGCATCAGGTCGCGCGCGCGAAAGCCGATTGCCTGCGCCTTCAGATGGCACGGCACGTGGTAGGCGATGGAGACCGGCGTGGAGCGAAAGCCGCGCTCGAAGCTTCCGGCGCGGCGAAGTTCGTAGAGTACCTCGTGGGTATCGGCGACCGCGCCGGCAAGCTGGCGCGCCGGTTCGCTGCCGAGCAGAAGCGGATACTCCCGGCGCATCATCAGCGCGCAGGTCGGATTGAGCGCGGCCACGCGAAAGCCCTGACGCACCAGGGGCAAGAGCGTGGCGAGATTGGCTTGGGCAAGCTTGCGCGCCAGCTCGACATTGCCGCCGTCCAGGGCCGGCATCCCGCAACAGTTCTGCTCCGGGCAGGCCACCGCGCAGCGATTTCTTTCCAGCACCGCCAGCGCCGCGCGCCCGACTTCGGGCCGGTAGTAATTGACAAAGCAGGTGTGGAAGAGCGCCACCCTGGCGGCGGGCTTTTCCGGCGCGCTCGGCGGCCCGACCCGCTTTAAGTAGCCGACAAAGCTCTCGCGGGCAAACTCAGGCAGCTTTTTCCGGCGATCGATCCCGACCAGCCGCTCCAGCGCCAGACGCGCCGGGGCGAAATTGCCCGCCCAGTTGGCCAGCGCCGCGCTGCGAGCACCCATTCGCCCCAGCCGGTCGGGATCGCCAAGCATCCGCTCGCGCAGCGCCAAGCCCTTTGCCCGCGCCTCGACCGCGCGCGCCCGCAGCATCAGGCGCGGAAAATCAAGCTGGAACTCGTGGCCTTCCTTGGGCGAGTAAGGACATTTCACCTCGCACAGCTTGCAGCCGTAGCAAAGCTCGACCACCCGGCGCTTGAGCCCTGCAGCAAGGCCTCTTACCTCGCCGCCCTGGACGTCGATACCCTCGAACAGCTCGGCAAACGAGGGGCAAAGGTTAAAGCAGAGCCGGCAGCCGTGGCAGATGTCGAAGACGCGGTTGAGCTCTTTTTCGAGTCCCGGGCGTTCCCAGTAGCGCGGCTCGGCCGGGCTGTAGGAAAGCCCGTCGGTCGGGCGCGCCTCTATCCGCTCCATCGTCACGTCATCTCAGGCGCTGTTACGCAAGGTCTCAGCCATGGCGCAGCCCCAGCGCGGGCGGTCGGGGACAGCTTCGGTTCGTGCAAGGCGCGGGAGCCGGGCGGCGCATCCGCGCCGCCCGCAAAGCCGACTCACGTCTCATCGGCCGCGAAAGAGCGCCCCAGGGCGACGTCTTAGGCCAGCGACTCGGCCGCCTTGGCGAAGCGGCCGGCGTGGGATTTTTCCGCTTTGGCCAGGGTCTCGAACCAGTCGGCGATCTCCGAGAATCCCTCCTGGCGCGCCGTCTTGGCCATGCCGGGATACATATCGGTGTACTCGTAGGTCTCGCCATGAACGGCGGACTTGAGGTTGAGCAGCGTCTCCCCGATCGGCATGTCGGTCACCGGGTCGCCGACGCTCCTTAGGTAGTCGAGATGGCCGTGGGCGTGGCCGGTTTCGCCCTCGGCGGTGTCGCGGAAAAGCCCGGCGATCTCGGGCTGGCCTTCGATGTCGGCCTGTTTGGCAAAGTAGAGGTAGCGGCGGTTGGCCTGGCTTTCGCCGGCGAAGGCTTCCTTAAGATTCTGATGCGTTTTGGTCCCGTTTAATTGCTTCATGGCATCCCTCTCAACTCGGGCGAATTCGGCGCGTAAGCTGCGCCGGTTAAAAGCCCCATCAAACCGCGGCGGCCTGCCCGTCGCGCGCGGCGGCTTTAAGCTTCTGGCAGCGCGCGCACAGCGCCCTGATTTCCAGGTTCAAGCCCAGCACCTTGAAGTCGCCCAACGACCCCTGCTCGATAAGCGCGCTGCTGAGCGCGGGAATTTCCACGTCGCGCACCTTGCGGCAGCGCACGCATACCACGTGATGGTGCGGCTTAAGGTTGGCGTCGTAGCGGGCGCTGTCATAAAGCGGCGTGACCTTGCGCGCCTCTCCGCTCTCGCAAAGCGTCTCCAGCGTGCGATGGACCGTGGCCAGCGAGACGTAGGGATGGCGCTTGCGCACCATGGCGCAAATCTGGTCGGCGCGCGGATGGTCCTCGCGCGAGATGAGCGCCTCGACGATGGCCAGGCGCTGGGGGGTAAGCGCCAGGCCGCGCTGGCGGGCGCGCCGGACAAACTCGCCCAGCCTTGCGCGCAGCGGGCGCGGCTGGCCAGTATCGATTCTCATCCTGATTTCCATCCCGTGTGGTTATAATTACTAACCGCTCGGCCCGCTCCTGTCAAGCGCCCGGCCGGCTGTCCGATCCCTACCGGCGGCGGCGCGGCGCGCCGGCCGCCGGCTACGCCGCCAGCTCGATCGCGTAGTCCTGCCCCTCCCAGCGCTCCTCGTCGGTCCACAGGAAGGTGAAACGCAGCGGCGCGCGGCCGTCCGGCTCGGTGGCAAGGTCCACGTAGTCGATGCCGAGCGGGGTGTGGGTCGAGCGACTGTCCTTAGCGGTGCGCCACTGGTCGGCGCTAGAGTGGAGCAAAAACGGCGCGTCGGCGACGATCCGCACGCAGCTTCCGGCCTTCACGCTGCGCAGCCGGCAGTTATGCTTCCAGACCTGCGGCGGGGGCGGCGGCCGCCTTGCCCCGCGGTAGCGCTCGGCCACTTCATCAATGAGGTCGAAAACCCGGCCGTCGCTGGCCGAGCGCAACAGCTTGACGTACTCGGCATGCGCCCACATGAGCGGCATCGCGGCGCCGGTCGGCCCGCCGTGGCGCAACAGGCGCTCGGGCAGGTCGGGCCCGTCCCAGAGTTGCTCGGCCAGCAGCCTGGTGGGCGTGGCGAAATTTTCCATCGCGCGCAGGCAGGGCGTCGGATCGCGTCCGGCGGCCACTTCGTAGTGGCCGCGCTCGCCGCTCAGAAGCGGCCACGGCCGCCCGCGACCCCATCCCTGGTAGGGGGCGCCGTCGTCGCGCTGTCCGTAGCCGTCATGGTTGTAGCGCCGCCAGCAGGGGCCGCCCGGCAGCTCCACCTTGAGCACAGCGTCTACCACGGCCAGGGAGTCGACGACCAGCGGGTCGTCGGCGCGGCGGATGCCGTAGCGCACCAGCTCCAGAAAGCCGGTATCGACGACCTCGCGGGCGGGGAATTCGGCCGGCGCTCCGGGACCGCGGTTGTGAATGAAGAGCAGGCCCGAGTCCGGGTCTTCGTCGGGATAAGGGTCGTCGGCCGAAGCCGGGTTGATCCGGACGTAGTGGCGTCGGATGCCGGGAACCAGCGTGCCTTGGCTGGTGACGGTCCAGCGCTCAAGATGGTTTTCGAGGAAATCGGCGTACTCCTCGAGGAAGGCGGCCGTGAGCGGGTCGCCGCGCTTGCGCGCCAGCCCGGCAACACAGATAAGCCCGGCAATCACCGCGGCCAGTGTGGCAGGCGAAAAGCCGCTGTTCTCCTCCCAACGATCCTGGGGCGTTACCGGGCCGTTAAGGATCATGTAGCGCGCGCCCAGCAGCGCCGTCGGGTAGGGATCGAAGGCGCCCAGCGCACGGGCCCGCTCCAGGCGCCAGGCAAGAATCAACGGAAAGGCCACCTCGTCAAGCTGGACGCCGTGCCAGTAGGGCGTGCCGTCGAGCCAGAAGTTCTGGGCAAAGCCGCCGTCGGACTGCTGCGTGCTGGCCAGGTAAATCAGGCCGGCAACCGCAGTGGCCAGGTCGCCGCCCGCGATAAGGCCGGTGGCGCTTTGCACCAGGTCGCGGGTCCATACCAGGTGGTAGCCGCCCAGGTCCTCGTCGCCCTTGACTTCGCCCCAGGGAATGCTCATCGAGGCGATCAGCGCGCCGGAAAAGCCCTTGTCCTCGTGGGCTAACAGCAATTCGCAACTGCGGCGGTAGAGCCGGCCGCCGTCGCCGCTTTGCCGCTCCAGCGGCAGAAAATGGCGACGGGCGCGTTCCCACTGCGCCGCAAAACGGCCGCGATGCTCGGCAACGGCAGTATTCAGCGAGTGCAGGACCACGCCGATTGCGCGATGCAGGCTGTGACCGAAGCCGAGTCCCAGCGTGAAGCGCCGCTCCCGCCCAAGGCCGAGCTCGGCGGTAAGCGCGATGTTGCCGTTTTCGGCCGCGGCGAATTCGTAATCCATCCGGAAATTGTCGCTCAGGTCCAGCCAACCGTCGTTGCGTCCCACAAAGCCGCACGAGCAGCGCAACAGCGGCACGCTGGCGCCCAGGGCGAGCCAGATGCCGTTTTTGTGGGCGGTGAGGAAGCGCCGCCCGGCGGCCTGCGCAAGGTTGCCCGTATTGCCCCAGCCGCCGACGTCAAGATGGGGCGCCAGCAGCACGTAGACCTTGAGCCGCTCGACAAGCTCGGCGTCTCCTTCCACCGCGCCGTCGAGCAGCAGGCAGGCCTGGTGAGCGTCGGCCAGGATCTCCATTACCACCCGGTAGCGCCCTTGGCGATCGGCGTTGACCATCCTGATGCCGAGGCCGCCCGCCTCGAAGTACTCGACCCGGCATTCCAGATGACGATGAGCGTCGTGAAAAAACGTCTCGCCATCGGTAATCAGCAACTGCAAATCGCGAACCTGCGGCCGGTCGATGCTGGGATAGTAAACCTCGCTCACCACGCCATTGGAGACGGTGAACCAGACCCGGCTGGAAGTCGAATAGGCCGTTCCGACAGCGTCCTTGGCGCTATGGGTCCAGCGCGGCTCGATGCCGGGTCCGCCCCAGGCTTTGGGTTGTTCCTCTAACTTCGCCATATAACGCCGGACTCCTCCCCGAGGATCGTTGTAAAGAACCGCCGGGCGCCCAAAACCACGCACTCGGCCGGGCGTGCCGCAACGCGCGCTAGGGCCGCAAGCCGCGCGGCGATAGCGCGCTGCGCGCGGCCGGGCGCGCCCGGCACCCGGTGGAAATCAGCACCTCTTTAAGCCTACGCTGGAGCCATGGCCAAGCCTATTCGCGCGCTGGACACCAAGCTGATTCACGTCGGCGAGCCCGAGCCGCCCATCGGCGGGGCCGTCAGCATGCCGATCTTCCAGTCGGCGACCTTCGAAACGCGCCGCCAGACCGGCTACCACGACCAGCGCTACGCACGGTTAAGCAACACGCCGAACCACGAGGCGCTGCACGCCAAGCTGTCAGCAGTCGAAAACGCCGAAGCCGCGCTGGTTACCGGCAGCGGGATGGCCGCCATTTCGGCCGCGCTGTTTTCGCTGCTCGGCGCGGGCGATCACATGCTTGCGCAAAATTGCCTTTACGGCGGCACGCACGGGCTTTTGACGGCCGAGCTTGCGCGGCTTGGGGTGGCGGTCGATTTCGTTGACGGCAACCAACCGGCGAGTTGGGAACCGCTTGTTCGCCCCACGACCCGCCTCTTTTACGTGGAGACGATGACCAATCCGCTGCTCGAGGTGGGCGACCTCGAGGCGGTGACGCGTTTTTGCCGGGAGCACGGCCTGGCCTCCGTGGTGGACAACACGCTGGCCAGCCCGGTCAACTTTCGCCCCGTCGAGTTGGGCTTCGACCTTTCACTGCATAGCGGCACGAAATACCTAAACGGCCACTCGGACATCGTGGCCGGCGCGATTATCGGGCGCGCGGCGTTGGTGGCGCGGGCCAACCGCACACTCAACCATCTGGGCGGCGCGCTCGACCCGCATGCCTGCTTTCTGCTTCATCGCGGAATGAAGACGCTCGGCCTGCGCGTGCGCCAGCACAACCAGAACGCGCTCGAGGTAGCCCGCTTCCTGGAAGCCTCGCCCAAGGTGGCGCGCGTCAACTACGCGGGCCTGCCGAGCCATCGGCAGCACGAGCGGGCCAGGCGCCTGTTCGAGGGCTTCGGCGGTCTCTTAAGCTTCGAGCTTAAGGGCGGCCCGGCCGCCGCCACGCGCCTGATCGAAGCGGTGAGTCTGCCCTACGTGGCACCGAGCCTGGGCGGTGTGGAGAGCCTTATCACGCGGCCGGCGGCGACCTCGCACGCC
Organism: Deltaproteobacteria bacterium; assembly: GCA_021794015.1. Classification (GTDB taxonomy): domain Bacteria; phylum Desulfobacterota; class Binatia; order Binatales; family Binataceae; genus JAJYRQ01. The sequence goes on from JAJYRQ010000005.1 coordinate 49,152, forward strand.
GGCATACCGGCCGATGAGCGCCGGCGCATGGGCATTTCCGACGGTCTCATCCGGCTTTCGGTGGGACTCGAGGCGGCCGAGGATCTGATCGAGGACCTGTCCCGCGCGCTTGAGACCTGTTGAACCCAAGCGCCGGCCGTCCGCGGCCTCTAACCGGGGCGGCTTGCCGCCCGGACGCGGCAACCCGCGCTGCGCTTTTTCGGCCTGCCGGCATCGCAAACCGCGGCCGGCTGAGCGACCCGGAGCGCGACGCCCCGTTTGCTTGCGACCGCCATTTGTCGCCACCTGCGCTCCATGAGATCGCGCCTCGCCCAGACCCACCCATGCGGGCGACAGTGTCGCGTCTCGGCGCGCCGCCGCCGCAGTCCGCTTTCCGCTCTCGCCCCCTTGCCGTTCTCCCCGCCGTCCACTGGGAAGGCTGCACCTCGCTTACCCCGCGCCTAACCTTGGACTTCCACTACCAGATCCTCACTGGCGTCTCGCTAAGCCCAATCCCTCCAGCAGCCCCACGGCCTTATCCACGTCCTGTTCCGACAGTTCCCAACCCAGCGCCCGCGCCTGCTCTTTAATCTGGGGCACAGTTACCGCGCCGCCCTGTTTACGCACGATGAAGAACGCTTTCGCCGCCACAGACAGCTCCCGGTAGTCGGGATCGCCGCACTTCTTGATATTCTCCACCGTGGTTCGCACGTTATCCAGTTTCTCTCCCCCGCGCCTCTGAAGCTCTTCCACAACCTTCTCTCCGTCCGAGGTGAGCTCGTAATCATAACGCCTCATTTCACCAAAGAATTCATTTTGCACGACGCCGAACCCGAGCCTCTTTTCCTCGATAAAGCCCAGGCTCTTCAACTCGCCCACAGCCTGCTCGATCGCGGGAGAAAACGGCCCGTAATAGTGCGCCTTGAATCCCAATCCGAGGCTTGCCAGTACGTCGGCGAAGTAGCAGACCTTCTGAAGCATAGTTTTCCCACGGATTTTGCCTCCGTAAGCGTCCAGTACCACCAAAACCACGTGTCTAGGCTTCATCTTTACCCTCCTCTAAGACCTCGCCGCCAATCCGCTCCAGCGCCTGACGAATCTTGCTTTGATACTCCCTCTGCCGCTCTGCCTTGTCGCGGGCGCCCGGGTACGTTACTGGGGCGTACACCTCGATGATCGTCTCCTTTGACGCCTCGTCGATCGACCTGAAAAGCTGTGACCCCTCCTCGAACTTCCTCCTCCGGCCCTCGGTAACGACAAGAATAGATGACTCGGAGTTCCGCGACTGCTCGCGAACGGAGTCGAACACAAATATCCGCACCATTACGAGATTCGGGTCCACCGAAAGGAGCTCGCCGACCTTACGCTCAAGCGCGAGCATTTGCCCTCTGGTCAGCGACGCCAGCCTGTTGCGGACCAGAGGATCCGCGAACTCGGCGACTCTGACTTTAGCGACCCTCTTGTGCAGCCTCCTGCCGGCAAGCTGAGAGAACAGTCGCTTTGCGTAGCCCTCGGGCGTCCGCTCAGATAGGACCTCGTTAATCAGCCTGTCATCCGTCCAAGACTTGTAGGCTTCAAGAAACTCTGGGCTCCCGTCCCACGTGAATGCGCGCTTCAGCCAGTCGATGCGATCTTGCTCTATGCCCAGCCGTATGGCGCGATCTATCATCAGGTCGGTGATGGACCTGATCTTATGGCGATAAACCTGAGCCGTCATATAATACTTGGCAAGAACGAACTGCTCCAGTGCGTTAATACCATCTTCCTTGATGGCCAAATAGCGATCAGATTCGTCAGAGAAGGTGCAGAGGGTGCCAATTAGGCGGTCAAGGTCGTAGAGTCCGTACCTGACACCGCAAAAATAGCTGTCTCTAAGCAGATAATCCTGCTTATCCGCATCCAAGGGACCGGATACGATACCTTCCACGAGCGAATCGCCATGTTCGCCACCCAGGATTGCGGTGATCTTCTCTCGATCATAGTCGCTGAGCGGTCTCGCCAGGTCCTTGTCGGTCAGTATGATCTGCTTCGTCAGTGCTTCATGAATCTGCTTGCTTGGCTCAGCCGGCCGTACCGATGCGAAGGTCTCCAAGATCGGCTCCGAGACGTGCGAGAAGGGTCCATGGCCGACGTCGTGAAGCAGAGCGGCGAGCCGGACCAGCCTTTTTTCTTCGTCCTCGAGGCCGACCGCGTCTGCGATCCTGCCGGCCACGTACATGGCCCCAATGGAGTGCTCGAAGCGCGTGTGAAGGGCGCCCGGATAGACCAGGCTCGCCAGGGCAAGCTGGCGAATTCGTCGCAGCCGTTGAAAGACGGGCGAATCGATCAACTGCTGCTCGACGTCGCTGCGTGCGATAAACCCGTGGACCGGGTCCCTTAGCTCGCGTCTCACAACCGTCCCAGCAAGTTGCGCGCCTTCGATAGAGCGCAATTGTTTGAGTTCTCTTAGCGGGTATACGTGATTTCGAGCCGAGGCGAAGAACGGCGAAACCCGCATCTCGCTGCCCATAAAATCCGCACGGCGTTAGGACCCCAGCAAGGCCCCGCAGCCGGCCGCGGGAAGTGGCGGTTCCATGGTCTGTCGACGACGGACCTGAACGGAACGGAGGAGACATCCACGCGTCTAGGCGTCTACGCCTGCCTGCGCAAGCAGGCGCTGGTGGAACAAGTCCACCAAGCCGGGCTGATGACGCCAGGCGAGATTCTCGATTCCTGGCCTGGGCGGCCGGCGCGCCCAGAGGGTGAGCACGCCGCGGTGTGCTGCCGTTATCGCTGGCGATACACCGCCTGCGAGCTGGCTTGCTGCCTGCAGCGGTAGCAGCCACACCGACCGGCAGCGGTTCGCAGGCACGACTCAGAGGAGCCATTCCGGCTTTCCTTATGGCCTCTCAGCCTTGGCTTCTCGCATAGGTCAAACGCCTTGCCTTTGCAAGAATCGGCTGCGGGTTTGTCCACGGCGCTGCGCCGGTGCGGAATCGGCTGAGGCCCCATTGGCTTGTCCTACTCGCTCTGGGCGGTGAGCGGCCGCCCACCAGAGCGCCGGAAGAACTCCCCGGGGGCTTGACCTTAAACCCGAGTTTAACCTGTAGGGTGGTTCTCGGAAGGTACCAGCACGCCCCCGTGGCAGGAGTTGGAGAAGTTCAAATGGACCGGCGGCAAACGCGGAATATTACGCTGACGGTGGAAGGAATGCATTGCGAAGGCTGCGCGGAGAAGCTTACAGCGCGCTTACGAAAACTGGCGGGAGTAGCCGAGGCGACGGTCTCTTTTGCCGAGCGCCGGGCGCGGATCGCCTACGATCCGGGGGCGGCCGACCAGGCGCGCATCACTGCCGAGATCGAGAAATCCGGCTTCTCCGCGGCGGAAGAGAAAGCCGATCCGAGCCAGCAAGGCAACGGCTCCGGACAGGCACTCGCGGCGGCGCGCAGCGCCGTTTCCCAGCGCGGCTTAAGTTCGACGCTTCTGTCCGTCCCGGCGGTCCTTGCCTCGCTCATCCCGAGCGCGACCTGCCCCTTGTGCCTGGCCGGCTATACGGCGCTTCTGGCGACGCTTGGGCTGGGCTTCCTGACCTCGCCCGCGTACTTGATGGCGCTCACTGCGGCGCTGCTCGCAATCGCCTTAGCGGCGCTGGGGTTCGAGGCCGTACGGCGGGGCAATTGGGGTCCGTTCATGCTGTGTCTTTGCGGCTCTGTCGTGGTCGTGGTCGGGAAATTTCTTTTTGCGTCCGAAGCCGCGACCTACGCCGGCGTGACGTTTTTGTTGGCGGCTTCGCTCTGGAATCTTGCGCCGCGCCTGCTCGGCCTGCGCAGCGCCGGCGCAAAGCCGGCGGTCGGAGGTGCCGGAGATTGCGGCTGATGGGCGCCCGCCGGTGCTGCGTCCGTGGCAGCGTTCAACCGAGGACGCCCCGCCGTGGCAAAGCCTGCGTCGGGTGCGCGCTCAAGTTGAAAGTTCGCCTGCAATGGACAATCGACAGCGGTACGGGCCTGCGCAAGGCTCTTCTGGAACTCGCGCGCAGCCTGCCCGGGCCGCGGGCGACCTGTCTGCGTGTAACGTACAGGCAGGCGCGGCAAGTCTCGCAGCTTGACGCTGCTACGCTGCGCAGGCCGCTGGGAAGCGCCGACAGTCGCCGGCACCTTCAAGGTCGAGCCTCGAGGGAGGACCGCCGTAGCAGACCCGGCGCCGGCAAAACCACGAGGCCGCGTTCCCCATGGTAGCCGGAACACTACAACGCCGGGTCTCGAGCATGATGCGTATGTTGCTGGGCCTTGCCTTGGGCACAATCTTGCTCCCCGGGCCGAGTACCTCTGAAGCGCAGGTGTCAGCCGATCGTCCGCTCACCCTTCGCGAGGCGCTGACCGAGGCGATCAAGAACAGTCCCCGGCTTGCGGCGGCCAGGCAAGGAGTAACGACCGAAGAATTCGAGATTGCGGCGGCGAAAGCCGAGCGTTGGCCGCGCCTCGACGCCGGCGCCTTTTATCGCGGAGCGACGATTCCCTCCGAGACCGGCTTGCTGCTTCCCCTCACCCCATTGTCCGATGTTTCTGCCAGCCAGCCCTTCAGCGTTCAACAACTCACCTTCGGTCAGTTTATGACCCCTCCGATCTATAAGGGAGGCAGAATCAGGGCCGCCACGCATCTCGCCCGAGCGAGGCATAAACTGGCCCGGATCACAGCTCTTGCAGCTATTGGAAGGCGTCCGCGGGCAGCAGTTCAATCGCCATCTCGGGCGTCTTGGGAGGGCGAGCGAACTTGTTGGTCGCGGGATCGTAGAGTTCTGCCGATGCCAGGACGCCAGGGTAGCCCACGCCGCCGGCGAGCAGAATCATTCCCGCAGAGCGTCCCGAAGCGATCGCCGTCGCGGTATGCTCACTGCGGGCTACCCGCATCGTCGGGCCCACGGCAAACGTGTTGGTCAGGGGGTCGTATAAGTCCGTCGAAGCAAGATGTTGGCCGTTAGTGTCCAGGCCTCCCGCAATCAGAATCTTTTCCGCATTGGGGCCTGCTGTGATTACCGTCGTGGTGTGTCCCTCGCGGGCCACGTTCATGGCTGGACCCGGCGTAAACCGATTGGTGGACGGATCGTAGAGCTCCGTCGAAAACACCGGCTTGCCGCCTTCGTCGAATCCGCCGGCAATTAGAATCTTTCCCGCATTGGGCCCGGAGACAATCACCGTCGCGGTAGCAGAGTAGCGGGCGACGCTCATCGACGGGCCGGAGACAAACGTGTTGGAGGCCGGATCGTAGAGTTCCGTTGATGCAAGAGTGCCGCTGTAGAACTTGTCGCTGGCGAAGCTGGAGCCGTTGCCCCCGGCGAGCAGGACCTTGCCGGCATTCGGTCCGGATACGATCACCGTTGCGGTATGGAGGGTGCGGGGATCGCGCATGGATGGACCGGGCGAAAGTGTGTTGGATGCGGGATCGTACAGTTCTGTAGAATTCACCTCTTCTGTAACGCCGTACCCGCCGGCAAGCAGAATTTTCCCCAGGTTAGCCCCCGGCGAGCCAATCGCCGTCGCCGTGTGGTCGATCCCGACGGTCTTCATCTTCGGACCGTCCATGAATCTGCTGGGGAGAGGGTCGTAGATCTCCGTTGAGGCAAGGAAATCGTTGCTGCCGCGCCCGCCCGCGATGAGGATTTGCCCAGCACTCGCGCCCGCGGCAATCATTGTTGCGCTGTGCTCCTCACGGCCGGCGTGCATGCTTGGACCGGAGGCAAAGCTGTTGGTTAGAGGATCGTAGAGCTCGGTAGAGGCCAGGATTCGGTTCAATTTCCTTCGAACCGAGATCGACAACACGGCCGCTGCCGCCCACGATCAGGATTCTCCCCGCATTCGGCCCCGTCTTCAGCAGCGTCGCAGTTGGCCCGGCGCGCGCAACTCTCATAAGCGGCATCTGCAGAGCGGTTCCCTTGGCCGCCGTCACATTCAAAGCGCCTCGGGTGCTGCTGGCGCCGCGGACCCTGGGCGCGGACCGTTCCCTTGGCGCACGCTACGCCGAGCAACGTCATTAATGCGACCGTCGCGCGGGGCACCCGCCGCAGTTGGCGCGCGTTACCGGTCGAACTGCACATGAAAGTGTCGCTCTCCACCGGCTTCATCCTCAATCAAGTGGCTGCCAACGGAACCCAAAACCTCCTGGACCACCTGCTCAAAGGCGCGCCTGTCTTCGGGCGTTCTAACATCAAAAGCGTAGCCCGTCAGGTGCCTCGAGACGTACTCCCGTTTGTTCACCTGGCCGCGAATGACAGCCGCCATCGCGTCGATCTCGCCCGTTCCCCGGTTCTCGCCTTGCGGGCGTTGTCGAAGGCGTCCCAGATATCGTCGACCAGTTGCCGGCGTTTGTACAGCCCGAGCCGGGCTGATTTCCCGCGCGTCGCCTTTTCGCGCATCAGGCGGGCTTGTTCATCGGCTGGCCGCAAGCCGCTGGTGATCACCAACTCTCTACCGGTCAGGATATAGTAGCCGTATGCGATCCTGCTCAAAACCGTGATAATGGAGCCAGTGAGCACCACTTGGCCGTTCTTAGGCGTGAAGTATTTGCGATCTGGCCGGTCGAATGACAGGACGAAAACGTCGTCGGCGCGAAGATGCGTTCTCTGGCGGTATTTCTCGGTTGCCGCATCGGTCGCTGCGTCGTAGACGCCCTTAATCGAGGCGACGCGACACCCTTTGGACCTAAGGAATCGCTGCCATTCCTCGACCTCTCTTCCGCGCATCGGCGGCTGCGTTGGCTTCATGGGTGTGAGTTTCATGCTGGGTGATGTCTCCTTGGAACCGACGAAACGAGGCGGTCGGCATGTCCGGTTCAGCAGCATGACACATTGCCTAAGATTCGCGTCCGCGTACGGGTGAAGTTTTCATCTCCAAAGAAACAGCGAATTCGAAGGCCTGGGTGATCGCCGCAAAGCCCGGCACCGGGCGCGGTCCGCGCTTGCGCCCGTGCACCACCGGCGCTTCAAGTTGGCTCGGGCGCCTGAGCGCCGGATTCTCGTCGGCAACGATCCGGACCTACCGGCGCAGGGCCTGCGCCGCCGTCAGGCGGCGGATGGAGCAATAGCGCCAGGCGCTTTGCACCGGGCAGCCTCACTCCCGCGCGGTCGGGCAGAGCCATCCACTGAGCGAAGCCGTGATTATCGAATATTGCACAATATAGTTAGACAGCTTCTGCTCGGCCGCGGGTCGTTGCGTCATTGCCACGCGCGGTGCGTCTTTTTCTTTCCCTTTCCCCTCGGGGGGATAGGGAGGCGCCGGCCGGCCCTGCTTGGAACGGAGGGCGGGGTGCTTGACCTTCAACTCCAGTTGAAGGTGTAGGTTCCTGCCAGAGCAATCGAATCGGCGAACCGGAGGTGTCACTATGAATATTGCAGCGAGCGCGCAATCTGCCCCACCTTTGTGGAGCGACGAGCCGTCCAGGGTGCCCAACCACCGGCGCATCCGCGCCCGTATCGGAGGGCTGCACTGTTCGCTCTGCACCGGCACGATCGAAAAGGCGCTGGGCAGGCGGCCCGGCGTCGCCAAGGTCGCGGTCAGCTTGACTCATGAGCAGGCGCTGATCGAGTACGACCCGCGCCTGGCAGGGGCCGAAGATCTGCTACAAACCCTAAAGGAGATCGGCTACACCATCTCCGATCCGCGCAAGCTGCGCCCCTTCGATGAGGAGGAGCGCGCGCTGGTGCGCGAGCGCGGGCGTTTCCTGGTTGCGCTGGCGATGAGCGTGGCCGCCATGGGGTTGGCGGGATACCCGCCGAGCAGCCCGTGGTTTGCGCTCTGTGTTTTTTCGATTGCGAGCATGGTGGCGTTCTCCTTCCTGGTCCTTAGCAGCTACGGCTTGCTCTGGGCGCTTGTCGGCTCGGCGCTTGGCGCCGTCTTCAGCGCCGGCCTTTACGGCCTTCAGTTGGAGGGCTACTTTGGCGCCGCCACGCCCTGGCTTGCAGGGGCGCTCGCGCTTGCGCTCATCTTCGGGGTGGCTCTGCACGTGCTCCGGATGGCGGCAAGGGCGCTTCAGCGCGGCATCCTGAATCAGCACGTGCTGGTTGAATTCGGGGCATTCGCGGGGCTGGCCGGCGGTGCGATCGGGCTCGCTTTACAGCCTCCCGGCTATCCCACCGTGGCCTTCTTTTCCGTTGCGGTGATGGTGCTTGCCTACCATATCTTTTCCGAGTGGCTGTCGCTTATCGTGAAGACCCGCAGCTCGCAGGCGGTCAAGAAGCTTCTCGACCTCGAGCCCGACGTTGCCTGCGTCCTGAAGGACGGGAAAGAGACAACGATTGCGCTTGAAGACGTGCGCGTCGGCGACCTCGTGCGCATTCGCCCCGGCGAGCGGGTCGCGGTGGACGGGCAAGTCGAATCGGGGCAGTCCGAGCTGGACGAATCGCTGGTCACGGGCGAGCCGCTGCCGGTCGCCAAGCATGCGGGCGACCCAACGCTAAGCGGCTCGCTTAACGGTCACGGCGCGCTGCTGGTGCGCGTCACGGCGGTGGGTGAAGAGAGTTTCTTGCGGCAGGTGATTCGCAGCGTGGAAGACGCCCGCGCCCTGAAACCGGGCCTGTTGCATCTTGTGGACCGGGTGCTGCGCGTGTACACGCCGGTGGTGCTGCTGACGGCCGCCGGCGCGACCTTGTTCTGGCTGCTCCTTCCCCTGCTCGGCGCACACGCTGCCGACTTGCAGCGGGCGATGTTTGCCGGCCTGAGCGTGCTGGTGATGGGCTACCCCTGCGCGGTGGGCATCTCGGCGCCGCTGTCGATCGTCCGGGGAGGCGGCGAAGCGGCCGCGCGCGGCGTTTTGATGCGCACCGGGGAGGCCTTCCAGGCGCTGCGCCACGTTCAGCACGTGGTCTTCGATAAGACTGGCACGCTTACCGAGGGACGGCCCGGCCTGCGCCGAATCGTCCCCGCGGCCGGCAGCGAAGAGGAGCTGCTCGCGCTGGCCGCCTCGGTCGAGGCAGGCTCCGAGCATCCCCTTGCGCGCGCGGTCGCGGCCGAGGCGCTTAAGCGCGGTATTGCGCTGTCCGAGGTTCGCGAGTTCGAGGCGGTCGCGGGCCAGGGCGTCACGGCGCGCCTGGGTGAGGCCAAGCTGCTGGTCGGCAGCCCGGCCTTTCTGGCAAGCCAAGGGCTCCGGCCGGCCGCCCAGGAGCGGCGGGTGGACGAACTCGAAGCGCAAGGGCTAACGGTCGTCGGCGTTGCACGCAACGCCGAGCTGGTCGGCTGGCTTGCGCTCGGCGACGCCCTTCGAAGCGACGCGGCGCAGACGGTGCGCCGGCTGCACGAGCTCGGGATGCGCACCAGCCTGGTCACCGGCGACAGCGAAGCGGCAGCGCGCTACTTCGCCCGCGCCGTCGAGATCGAAGAGGTCCACGCCCGCGTCCTACCGGCCGAAAAGGCCTCCCTGATACGGCAACTCCAGAGCCAAGCCCGCGTCGCCATGGTCGGCGACGGCATCAACGACGCGCCGGCGCTGATGCAGGCGGATGTCGGCATCGCCTTCGGCACCGGGGCGGACATCGCCATCGAGTCCGCCGATGTGGTCATTCTCAACCGGCGGCTGTCTGCCGTGCTTGACGCCTACGCGATCAGCCGTTACAGCTACCGCAAGATGAAGCAAAACGTAATCCTGGCGTTCCTGTTCAACGGGGTGGGGATTCCGGCCTCCGCCACGGGCTTGGTCTATCCCATCTGGGGCATGGTCGCGATGGCGGCCAGCGTGACCGCGCTTTTCATCAACTCGCTGTGGGGCCGCGGCGGTTATTTCTTCGATGCCGTCAAGGGAGTCGGGCATCCGCCCGTTTGAGCCGCCGGGCTGAGGCTTGCTGGTGATACTACCCGGGAGTATTATGCGAGGGCATGAACCGGCCTGGATCGTGCAGCGCGAGCGCCCGCCCGGGCCGGCGCTTGCGGGTGGCGTTGGCCCTGTTCGTGTGGGCCGCGATGCTTGCGGGGCCGGCACGCAAAGCCTGGGCGCCTCCGATAACGTTCGTTACCGCGTTGCCCGTGGCCCAGGATCAGGCCGTGGTGAGGTTCTACGCCGATCCGGCTCACGCAAGCGGCGAGCAGGGTCCCCTGGATCGTGAGTTCTGGAACCTCGCTTTTCCCCCGCTGGTAGCCTGGGGACCGACGTCGCGGTTGGCCTTTTTTGCGAGCGCGATGCCGCTCGACGACAGACTGACCCAGAACGTCGCCGGCGGTCGGGCGACCCGCAGCGCCGGGGGGTTCGGCGACACGCTGCTCTTTGCCCGTTACACGCTCTACTCGTTCGACGACCTGGGAGAAGCCTTCGTGTTGGATGCCTTTGCAGGAGTCAGCCTGCCGAGCGGGTGGTACAACAAGTCGGACGCTTACGGGCGTCTACCGCCTGAAATGCAGCCCGGGTCTGGGTCGGTCGATCCTTACTGGGGCGCGACCGCGATGTGGAAAACCCAACAGGTCGAGTTCGACTGGGACGCAAGCTACCAGTACAATGCGCCCGCTTCGGCGGGCTACCGGCTCGGCGGCCAGGCGCGCACGGATGTGGCAGCGTACTACCGGGTCGTTCCCTGGACGCTGCCGGACCTTGGGTTTAACAACCAGTTGTGGGCAGGTGTGGAGAGTAACGTTTACTGGGACTCGCGCGAGAAAATAGGCGGCGCGATCAACCGTAACACCGGCGGAGCCTGGTGGTACGTGGATCCCGCCTTCTACTACGGGACGCCATTTTGGACGACCGGCGCCGCGCTGCAGCTTCCGGTCATCCAAAACCCGCGCGGGCATGGACAGCTCAAAATGGACTGGCGCGTTTATGTCTACTGGGACTATATCGTCGTAATGCCGGCGATGCCGAGATTCTGGTGACGTGGCCGGTGTGGGCGTGCGGGAAGAGGCGCAAGCTAACGCCGTGAAGAGGCGACGCCGAATGATGAGGCGGGGCGCCGCTTTCCTGGTCCTGGCATGCCTGGCGCTGGTTTGGTTGTCTGCGGGCTCGGGCTCTGTCTTCGCGGCGGAAGGGCGGCCCGACGGTGTTGCAGCCGCGGCTGAGCATCATGGGTCCGCCGCCGGCGGGGCGGACCAGGCGCAAATCATCCGGGCGGCCTTCGTGGTCAAAGGGCTGGTAGCTCCGCGCGCGGTTGGTAATGTTTTCACCCGGCTCTTGAAGACCCCCGGCGTGAGGGCGATTCGATGCGACCTGGGCCTAAACCGCATTATCGTTGACTTCCGGCCCGGCGTGAGCGTTTCGCGCGAACAGGTGCGGCGCATCGTCAACAGTTCCGGATGGGCGCCGGGGACAGTCAGAATCCAACAACTCCCGCTCCACAAGGCCAACGACCAAGGGCCGCAGTGGATCGTCGTGCCGGAATTCACCGGGAGCAGCCTCATCCGGTGGCTTAAGCTCAGCTTTACTCCATGGGCGCACTTCTGGGAGTGGAAGCCCGCGCCAGCCGATGATCCCGAGGACCTCGGCGTCGGCCAGCGCGCCCCGCAGTGAAGCGGGCGCTGTATGCGGAGCGCGGTTCGTGGTAGATAAGGTCGAGGGTGCAGGCCGGGCCATGGACAACAATTCGACCTTCGACGCGCTTACCGGTAAGGACAACTATTTCGAGGACTTCGAGGTTGGGGCCGTCTACGAGCACGCGCGCGGCAAGACCGTCGGCGAAATCGACAACGTGCTCATCACCAACCTGGTGCTGAACACCGCCCAGGTCCACTTCAACGAAGACCTGGCCGGCCGCCTGGCCCAAAAACAGCGCGTAACCTTCGGCGGCGTGACCGCCTCGCTGGTGATCGGCCTGGCCACCCAGGACACCGGCGAGAACGCCTTGGCGGAGCTCGGCCTCGACAAAGTGAGGTTCAAGGCGCCGGTGTTTCACGGCGACACGCTCTATGCCTTGACCGAGGTGCTCGCCGGTGAAGCCTTTGACCCGGCCAAGGCCGGCCGTCCCGACCTTGCGCAACTCGATCCGAGCCAGGTCGGCGTGCTCCGGTTCAGGCATCAGGGAGTCAACCAAAGAGGCGAGGTCGTCTTCGAAGCCGAACGCACGGTGCTGCTCAAGCGCCGCTCTTTCAAGTTGGCGCGCGCGGCTCGATAAAGCGGCGCCGGCGCCATCGCCGGGCCTATCACCAACGCGCAGAGGAGATGCCATGGACGCAGGGCTTGCCGAGAAGCTTAAGAGATTCGACGAGGCGATCGCTCAGTACGTACGCCCCGACACGTTTGCACTGGCGATCCGGATGCTCAAGCCGGGAGAGAGCCTGCCGGAGGGAATCCGGGTGCCGAGCCAGAGCCTCAAGGAGCAGTGGATCGTCTGTCAGTCGATCGGCGTGGCCCGCCGCTACGGATGGGCCGTTGCCGTGGGCCGGGAGGACGTTATCTGCCCGCTGGCGGCGATCGCCTTTGGCTTGCGCCGGCCTAACGAGGCTTACCGCAAGGGTTACGCCTCGGCCGGGATGTACTGCGAAGACGAGGAAAGCGCAAGCCGGCTCGAGGCCAGCACCTGGAAATTCGAGCCGGGAACCTACGATTACGTCTGCGTGGCCCCGATTGCGCGCGCACGCTTCGAACCCCACGTCGTGGCGGTCTACGCCAACAGCGCCCAGGTCCTGCGGCTGGTCCACGCCTCGCTCTACAAGCGCGGCGGCCGAGTGGTGAGCACCGTCGGAGGCCGTCTCGACTGCGCCGAAATCGTCATCCAGACGATGACCACCAAGGAGCCCAAGGTGATCCTGCCCTGCACGGGCGACCGGGTCTTCGGGATGACCCAGGACACGGAGATGGTGTTTGCCTGTCCGTGGGCGATGGCCGAGGAAATCGTCCACGGACTGGAAGGCACCCACGCCGGAGGCGTCCGCTATCCGATAACCGTTGCTATGCGGGGCACGATGACGATGCCCAAGCCGTACCAGGAGCTGTTGGCGATGCTGCGCCGGGAGGATCAGGGCGAGGCTTGACGAGACCTCCCAGGCTGTCCGCAGGGCTGCTTGGGCAGGCGGCGGGCCGGGGCCGGCTGCTGCTCTGTCTCGACTTTGACGGCACGCTTTCCCCGATCGTTGAGACCCCGCACGAGGCCCGGCCGCTGCCGGGTGTGCGCGCGGTGCTGCGTTCGCTTTCGGCCAAGGCGCCGCGGGTTAGCGTGGCGGTGGTAAGCGGGCGCAGTGTGGCGCAGTTGCGGCGGCTGCTCGGGCCGGCCGCCGGGCTCTACCTGGTCGGCACGCACGGAGTTGAGTTGGTTGGGCCGCGGGGTGGGCGGCGGCGGCTGGCAGACGTTGGCGCGGCGCGCCCCGAGCTTGCCCGGCTGCGGGCCTGGCTTCGTTCCAACGTGCCGCCGAGGGCCGGCTTTTTGGTCGAGGACAAAGGCTGGTCGATTGCCTTGCACTACCGCAAGGCTGACCCTCAGGCAGCCGCAGCTCTGTGCCGAAGCTTTAAACGGTTCGTGGCACGGGAAACGCCCGCCCTGCGCCTAAGCGCGGGCAAGATGGTGGTTGAGGCGGTCGCGCGCGCGGCCAACAAAGGCGCCGCGTTGCGGGCGCTACGCCGGCTGGTCGGAGCCGACGCAACCGCGGTTTACTTCGGCGACGATATGACCGACGAAGACGCCTTTGGTGCGGTGGGGCCGCGCGGGATTTCGGTCCTGGTTGGAGAGCGCGCGCCGACGCGCGCCCGCTTTCGCGTGGACGGACCCGGGGCGGTCCTCCAGCTTCTCAAAAAACTCAACGCATCGCTTGGCCGCCCCGCAAGTCGCTCCCGGGGACGCAACGTCCGTGCGCGCGCCAAGCAGGCAGTTCAGGCTGCGGCAGCAGTTTGCGGCTGCGGCGGGCGCGCAAAGACCTCGGACCGCGCAGGTTGACACGCCCAATGGCCGCGGTCAGACTTAGGCTGTGGCAAGGATAACCGTAGAGGACTGCCTTAAGGCGATCGACAACCGGTTCCTGCTGGTTTCGGTGGCGGCGCGCAGGGCTAAAATGTTGCTCAAAGGAGCGCCGCCCCTGGTCGAGTCGGACAACAAGGAACTCATTACTGCCTTGCGGGAGGTTGCTGCCGGCAAGGTTGGCGCCGGTAAGACCCGGCGCGAACAGCCGCCGGCGCGCTCTTAACGCATCGTAAAGCCCGTCGTTCGCCGGGCTTGGTCGAGCCCCTGGTGCGCCGCAACCGGCGCAGGGAATTACGCCCGGAGCCGGGCTCGTTCCAGGCCAGGATAACCCCGTTGCCGCACCCGTGAAAACCAGCAAGACAGTTGCGCGCCGCCGTAAGCCCTCTTCCGGGCAAGCCGGCAAAGAGCGAACGCGCCGCGCCAGCCTGGCGCGGGCCGTCGCGCCGGAGATCGTCGAGACGGCCGACCCGATCGCGCCGGTGCCGGCGGGCGCCGACGACAACGACGTCGCCCTCGTGCGGGCTGAGGGTGCGGCGCCTTTCGAGGCGGACGAAACCGCCACTGAGGCTTTCCCCGGGCCTGCTGAGGCAGCCGATGCTTTGCCAGCCGGGCATGGCACCGAGCTGGTCGCTTTTGACCCGCTTACTCGTTATCTCGCCGAGATTCGGCGCCTCCCTGTCCTAAGCCGGTCTGAAGAGCTGGAGGTCGCCAAGCGCTACTACCGCGATCGCGACCCGCGCGACGCCTTCAAGCTGGTGACGGCCAACCTGCGGTTGGTGGTCAAGATAGCCAACGAGTTTTCCCGCACCTGGACCAACCTGCTCGACCTCATCCAGGAGGGAAACGTGGGCTTGATGGAGGCGCTGCGCAACTTTGACCCTTACCGGGGGATTCGCTTTCCTTCCTACGCGGTTTGGTGGATCAGGGCTTACATCTATCGCTACCTGATCAACAACTGGCGGCTGGTGAAGGTCGGCACCACGCAGGCGCAGCGCAAGCTCTTCTTCAACCTGCGCAAGGAGAGCGAAAGGCTCGAGGCCGAGGGCTTCGCGCCCCAGCCCAAGCTTCTGGCACAGCGTCTGGGGGTCAAGGAAGGCGAAGTGCGCGAGATGCAGGAGCGGATGAGCCAGAACGAAATCTCGCTCGACCAGCCGGTAAGCGGGGACGAAGACGGGCGTTTGCTCGACACCCTGCCCGACCTTTCCAACAACCCTGAAGAACGCGTGGCCGCCGCGCAATGGAGCAGCTTCGCCAAGGAGAAGGTCGCGCAATTCGTCGGCACGCTGGGACCGAAAGAGGCGGAAATCTTCCGGCAGCGCCTGCTCTCGGAAACCCCGCCGACTTTGCAGGAGATAGGCCAGCGCTTCGGGATCAGCCGCGAGCGCGTGCGACAGATCGAGAGCAAGCTTAGGCGGCGGCTCAAGGAATTCGTCGGGCCGAAGGAGGCCGAGGGCGAATTTGCCGCCGGTGACTAGCGCCGCCGCGCCCCGCTCAACGGCCAAGCTGTGGTCGCTGCCCCGCTGAACAAGCGAAAACGCCGGCTTGCTGTCTTGCCGGCGCGCCGCGGATGCTCGATAATGAACTGGCACTGCGCGGGGACGGAGAGCCGCGATGCGTGAGCTTAGGTGTGCCCTGGTGGTAGTGGGCAACGAAATTCTGTCGGGCAAAGTCCAGGACAGCAACGCCTACTTCGCGGCCCGCCAGCTACGCAAAAGCGGCGCCTCGCTCGAGCGCATCGCGGTCGTTCCTGACGAAGTCGGCGCAATCGCCGAGGAGGTGCGCCGCTCGGCGGCGCGCTTCGACGTGGTGATAACCTCCGGCGGCGTCGGCCCGACTCACGACGACCTTACCATCGCCGGCGTGGCGGCCGCCTTCGAGCGCCCGGTGGTGCGCAGCCCCGAGCTCGAGGCCTGCATTCGCCGCCACTTCGGAGAGCGGACCAACGAGGCCCGGCTTAAGATGGCCGAGGTGCCGGCCGGAACGGTCCTCAATCCCGGCCCCGACCCGTGGTTTCCCACCGTGCAGGTCGAGAATGTCTACATTCTGCCCGGCATACCGGAGGCTTTCGAGCCCAAGCTTTGCGCCTTGACCGAGCGCTTCACTGCCGATCCTTATTTCAGCCGAACGATCTACAGCCGGGCGGGCGAGAGCGATATCGCCGCCTGCCTCAACTCCTGCCTGTGCGAGTTCCCGGAACTGCTGCTCGGTTCCTATCCGAAGTGGGGCGACCAGGCCTACCGGGTGAAACTTACCCTGGAGTCGAAGGACCCGAGCTATCTGGAGCGGGCGTTCACCCGCCTGATGGACCTGCTGCCCAAGGAGGCCGTGGTAGGCACGGACTAACGATCGGCGTAGTTGTGGGGAGGGGAAGGAAGATGAAACAGAAATGCTTTGCAATGATGGTGCTCGCGCTCGGCGCCGGACTGGTGTTGCGCGCCGAACCCCGACTTGCCTTTGCCGCCTCCGACGCCGGCCAACCTGCAGTGGCACAGGATGACTCGCCGCAGGTGCCGCAGCCGGCAGACGGCGGGGTCAATTGGAAGGGCGTTGGCGTGGGCGCGGCGACCATGGCCGGCAACGTCGTCTACGTTCCGGCCAAGCTGGTCTACGGCATCCTCGGAGGTATCGCAGGCGGCTTCGGCTACGCGCTTACCGGGGGCAACAAGGAGACCGCCGACAGCATCTGGCGCGCCTCCCTGGGCGGCGATTACATTCTTACGCCCGACATGATCCGGGGCAACAAGCCGATCCGTTTCAGCGGACCGTCGGAGACCGGACCGCAGTCGGGGCGAGAAACGGCAACCGGCGCTCCCGCGGTTGCGGCCAACGCCGCCGCGCCGGTGCCGTCGGTTTCGGGCGCGGCCGGCGGCGGCGGTCAGCCACCTGGTGTCGCCGGCGCGCCCATCGACCCCGGGGCAGGCCCGGTTGGCTCCGACCGCTCGGCCGGCCCGGCGGGGTCCGGGAGTTCGCGCAACGCGCTTCATGGCGGGTTGCCCGGTACCACAGTCGAATAGCCGGGAGGTACCCGGACCAGGCTTGTGCGCCGGCGCAACGAACCAACCAAATGCAGCTACGCAGATGAAGGCCAGAGCCGCTCGTTTTTTCTGGAAAGCCTCCTGAAGCTCCTGCCGCAACGCAAGAAGTTTCTTGCGCGACGAACTCGGAGCTGAGTTCGAGGAGCGGGACTTGGTAAAGCACCCGCTGACGGTCGCCGAACTCGCCGCTCTGTTCGGCAATCGTGACCCGCTGGATTACCTAAATCCCAAGAGCCAGGCCTTTAAGGCGCGAGGCTTGGCGGGCCGGACGCTCACCCGCGACCAGGTGCTTGACCTGATGGCCGAGGAGCCGGCGCTTATCAAGCGGCCTCTGCTGGTTGTGGGCAGGCAGCTAATTGCCGGGTTCGATCGCAAGCGGATGCGCGAGGCTCTGACCGCCTAGCCAGCTTGCGCCGCCAAGCGCCTGTTCGCGCCTCTGGCCGGCTCGACCCGTCCGAGCGGCGCGCCCACAAGGCGCGTTGGCTTAGGCCACGCGGCCCGCGCGCCGAGCACGTGCGCCGGCTTGAGGCCAATCTCCCCGCGCCGCGGCTGCTCGCCTACGGCTTCTGCCCCTCGGCCAGGCCAGGTTCGTCGCTTCGCTCCCGCTCGGCTTTCGAGCGCTCGCCGTTGGCGCCGGGCGCAGAGGGCTGCGGGCGTGAGGCGTGGTTGTTGGCGGTCAAAAGCTCGACAAACTTCGCCGCCGCAGGCGCCAGTTCCCGGCCCCGTTTGCAAATCGTTGCCAGCGAACGGGTGAACGGGCCCTCGGCAAAATCAAGCGCCTTGAGCGACCCTCGTTCGATTTCTCGTTCGATCGTCGGGCGCGGGACGATGGCCACCCCCTGGCCGATCTCGACGGCTCGTTTAATCGTTTCAATGTTATCGAATTCCATCGTATAGTGAGGCGTGACGCCGTGCTGGCGCAGGATGCGGTCCACGGCCTTGCGCGTCACCATGTCGCGTTCGAAGCCGATGAAGCGTTGTCCGGCGAGTTCACGCACGCCAATCTTGGTCCGCTTGGCCAGCGCGTCCTCGGGGGGAACCGCAAGCACGAGTTGGTCGCTGCGGAAAGGGAGGGCCACGATCTGGCTGCGCTTGGCAGGATATGCGACAATCCCGAGATCGATCTTTCCTTCGACCAGCTCGTCATAGACCTTATTTGCTCTTTGGTACTCGAGGTGAACGTTGACCGACGGATAGCGGCGCAGGAACTCCTTCAGGTAAGGGGGCAGTTCGTGCAGGCCGATGCTGTAGACGGTGCCGACGCGCACGGTCCCGGCGACCACGGAGCCGAGTTCGCGCAGGCGGTTTTCAAGCTCGACGAACCGGCGCACGATTTCCTTGCTGGCAGAGTAGAGGAGCTGCCCGGCCGGGGTTGGTCTGACGCCGGCACGCGCCCTTTCGAGCAGCCGGCACTCGTACCTCTCCTCGAGGCTGCGGACCTGCTGGCTTACCGCCGACTGGGTTACAAAGTTTTGCGTGGCGGCGTAGGAGACGCTGCCGCTCTCGATGATGTCGCAGAAAACCTTGAGCGTTTCGATATGCATGGCGCTCACCTGGTATAAGCGTACTTGATATCACGGCGGGACGCAACGGGCCCGGTTCGGGCTTGGAACGGGAGAACTGCCGGTATCGGATAGGGCTGAGACGGAGCTTAATTATGGCGCGATCATTAGGGGATCTGGATTTCTTCGGTCTTGAAGAGTTCTTAGCGCCGGAGGAGCGGCTGGCCCGTGACACGGTGCGGGCCTTTGTCGAGCGCGAGGTGGCGCCCGTCATCGAACGCCATTTCGCCGAGGGGACCTTTGCGATGGAATTGGTCCCGCGCATGGGGGAGCTCGGCCTTTTTGGCGCCAATCTTACAGGCTACGGATGCGCCGGGATGAGCAATGTCGCCTACGGCCTAATGATGCAGGAGCTCGAGGCCGGCGACTCGGGACTGCGCTCTTTTGCTTCGGTGCAAAGCTCGCTTGCGATGTATGCGATCTACGCCTTCGGCTCCGAGGAGCAGAAACGTCGATTCCTGCCGGAGATGGCTCAGGGGCGGCTCATCGGATGCTTCGGCCTGACCGAACCTGACCACGGCTCGGACCCGGCGGGTATGGAGACGCGGGCCCGGCGCGACGGGGACGGCTGGGTGGTAAACGGGGTCAAGCGATGGATAACCAACGGCACCGTGGCCGATGTGGCGGTCCTCTGGGCGCGCACCGATGACGGCCTCAGGGGTTTTCTCGTCGAGAAAGGCCGGCGCGGGTTCTCCACCCATGACATCCAGGGGAAGTTTTCGATGCGCGCGTCGATCACCTCGGAACTGGTGTTCGACGACGTGCGGGTCGAGGAAAGCGAGCGGCTGCCGCAGGCCGCCGGCCTAAAAGCCCCGCTCTCGTGTCTGACGCAGGCGCGCTATGGAATTGCCTGGGGCGCGATCGGCGCGGCGCGGGCCTGCTATCTCTGCGCGCTCGACTACACCAAGGCGCGGCGCCAGTTTTCCCGTCCGCTGGCCGGCTACCAGCTCGTTCAGGCCAAGCTGGTGGATATGCTGACAGGCATAACCAACGCGCAACTGATCGCGCTGCGCCTGGGCCAGCTAAAGGACCGCGGGCAGATGCGGCCCGAGCAAGTCTCGTTTGCCAAGAGGTACAACGTTGTGGTCGCGCTGGAGGCCGCGCGCGCCGCGCGCGACTTGCTCGGCGCCAACGGCATCGTCAACGACTACCCGGTGATTCGCCACATGCTGAACCTGGAGACGGTTAACACCTACGAGGGCACCCACAACATTCACACGCTGGCCCTGGGCCGCGCGATCACCGGCCTCGCCGCCTTCGACTAGTTCGCTGCCGGCCTGGCGAGCTGCGCTCCTCCTGCCGGACGGCAGTTGGCCCGGCAGGGTCGGGGGCGACGCTAAGAACTGTCGCCTAAATGCTTTGGCCGGGTTCGTCATGCGAGTTTACGCGGTCATGGCGCGCTTCCTTTTTCCCGCCCCGCTGGACTTTCCCTTTCCCGCCATGTCGAGCGGCGTTTTTCCCGCCATGTCTACGCTCTTCTTTCCCGTCACCCTGAGATCCTTTCTGTCACCCTGAGCGACGTGAAGGGTCTACGCGAAGCGATTTGCCCGGCACCCGCCTGGGCGCTGATCGCTGCGCGCGGATTCTCTGCTGCGCGCAATCCGCTCACAATGGCATTCACGCCCTAGGCTCACTCCATGAAGCTGCTTCTGGGCAAGTAGCGGCGGCGGCAGGGCTTGGGCTGGCCGCTTTGCCGCACGGCAGGCAACGCACGCCGAGCGGGTCAGTGCGGGGCGACCACAACGGTGTCAAGACGTGCCGGCCGCATCGGGTTCAGCACCAGCCCGTGCACCCAGGGTTGCCTGATGACGTAAGTCACGGGATGGAAAAGAAAGACCCATGGCGCGTCGGACACGATGATCCGCTGCGCCTGCCGGTAAAGCCGGTAGCGCTCTTCCCGGTCGGCAATCGGCGCCGCTTCTGCCAGCAGCGCCTCGACCTGCGGATTGAAATAAAACGTGTCGTTGTTGGCGCCCCACTGCTTTTTTGAGAAGAGCACCGCGAGAAAGTTTTCCGGGTCGGGAAAGTCGGCCTCCCAGCCAAACAAAAATAGCTCAACGGTGCGCGGCTGCCTAACCGCTTCGAGCAGCGGTCCCCACGCCACGGGTTTGAGGTCGAGCGCGATTCCCACCAGCGCCAAGTCCTGCTGGACCGACTGCCCGAGCATCAGGGTCGTCGGGTCGGCCCGCAGCCAAAGCACCGGCCTGAAGCTTTGCGGCACCCTGGCCTCGGCCAGCAGTTGGCGTGCCTTGGCCGGATCGTAGGGATAGCCGCGGATGGTCGGATCGTAGCCGGGAAGTCCGGGCGGCAGGACGCCGCGCGCGGGCATGGCGCGCCCGTTGAGCAGCGCAACCAGCTTCTGCTTGTTGATTGCGTAATTGAAGGCGCGGCGGACTTTGCGGTCGTCGAACGGGGCCATCTGGCAGTTCATGCCGAGGTAGTTGACTGAAAGCGTCACGATCTTTTTGGTTAGTGCCTTAAGGCGCGGCGTTTTCATGACGTAGGGGAACTCGGCGGGAGCAATTGCGCCGAGGTCCAGCTCGCCCGCCTCGAAGCGCAGCCACTGAAGCTCCTCGCTGACGCCGAGGGATTCCGCCACCGCTTGCAGTCGCGGCCTTGAGGGGGCGAAGTAGTAGGGATTGCGCTTAAGAACGATGCGCTGGCCGCCCGTCCACTCTTGCAGCATAAAGGGCCCGCTTCCGACGACGTGGCGCGCAAAGTCTTCGCCCCATCGCTCGACCTCCTGGCGCGCCAGCGCCGCGGCAAACGGCATCGCCAGCTTCTCGACGAAGAGCGGGTCGGGCGCTCGCAGGCGAAAGACCAGCGTCCAGGGGTCCGGCGTTTCGATCCCGCGCACGTCGGCCGCCCGGCCCCGGGTGAAGGCGCGGGCGCCTTCGATATTGCGGAAGTAGGCCATTCCCTGCGACCGGGTCTTGGGATCGAGCACCCGCTGAACGGCGTACTTGACGTCGCCCGCAGTCACCGGGCGGCCGGTGCTGAAGCGGGCGTCGCGTCGCAGATGAAAGCTGAAGCGCCGCGAGTCGGATGAGGCTTCCCAGGCGGTTGCCAAGTCGGGCCGAAGCTCGACGCCGCCGGCGCTGTAGCGCACCAGCGTATCAAAGATCATCTGCTCGAAGGCCCACGAAGCCGTATCGTAGCCGAGCGCGGGATCGAGCGTGGGAATATCGTCGGCCGCGGCCAGGTGCAGCACCCCGGCCCGGTTGGCGGGCCCGGCAACGGCCCCAGTCCTGCGGCATCCGCCGCTCAAGAGCAGCAGGAAGGCAAAGAGGAGCGACGGCACAAGCGCGCAAAGCCCTTCGGCGCGTCTGCTGCGCCTTGGGCAGTGCGCTTTGGCCGCGCGCCGACCCAAAGCAGCGTGCTGCACGAGCCTAGCGCCGGGCGGCCAGGAAGCCGTAGCCAAG
Source organism: Deltaproteobacteria bacterium (assembly GCA_021794015.1). GTDB lineage: Bacteria > Desulfobacterota > Binatia > Binatales > Binataceae > JAJYRQ01. The sequence continues at coordinate 70,984 of JAJYRQ010000005.1, forward strand.
CAGATTAAACCCCAGCACCGCGTAAAAGATAGCCAGCCCGGGAAAAGTCGCCAACCACGGCGCGGTGCGCAGGTAGGCGGTTGCTTCCTCAATCATCCGACCCCAACTCGGCGTCGGCGGCGGTACGCCCAGTCCAAGAAAGCTTAAGCCGGCGTCGAGCAAGAGCGTTCCCGAGGTTCCCAAAGCCGCCATCACCACGATCACCGGCATCACCCCCGGCAGCACGTGACGCATCGCCACCCGCGCCGAGCCCGCTCCCAGGGCGCGCGCCGCGACGACGAACTCGCGCTGGCTTACGGAGAGCGTCTCGGCCCTTACCACGCGCGCCACCTGCGTCCACGAAACCAGCCCGATCACCAGCAGGATCGTCAGAAGCCCGGGCCGGAGCACGCTTATCAGCGCCATCGCCAGCAAGAGCGCCGGCAGGGTCAGCATCATGTCGGTAAACCGCATCAGGACGAAATCGACCATGCCGCCGAAAAAGCCGGCCGCCAAGCCAATCAGCCCGCCCACGGCCAGTGTCAGCGACATCGCGGCAACACCCACGCTAAGCGAGATGCGGGCGCCCCAGATTATCCGCGACAGCACGTCGCGCCCCAGGGCGTCCGTGCCCAGGGGAAAAGCAAGACTGGGGCGGCCGGGATCGCCGAAGGTCGCTGCTACTGCAGCCGTCGGATCGTGCGGCGCCAGCCATGGCGCCAGCAGCGCCACGATCGCCAGGCTCGCGACCATCGCGGCCCCGATTATTTTCATGCTCCCGATTCGCTCTGTCGTCATACGCCCGCCGCAGGGCGAATGCGCGGGTCAAGCCAGACGTAGACCAGATCGACCGCCAGGTTCGCCACTACCACCAGCAGCGCTGAAAAGAGCACCGTGCCCATGATGAGCGGAATATCCAGGTTGAAAACCGCTTCGTAGGCGAGCCTTCCGATTCCCGGCCAGTCGAAGACCGTCTCGGTCAGCACCACGCCCGAAAGCAGGCCCGCCAGGTCCAGTCCGGCCACCGTCAGCAGCGGCAACGCCGCGTTCGGGAGCGCGTGGCGAAGCAACACCCGCGCGCCGGAGAGCCCCTTCGCCCAGGCCGCCCGCACGTAGTCCTGGGCCAGCACCTCGACCAGGTTGGCTTGCAGAAGACGCGCGTAGTACCCGGCCATCCCCAGACCCAGCGTAAGCGCGGGCAGCACCAGGCTCCGGGCGCCGTCGAACCCGCCCAACGGGAACGAACGCAGGTAGAGCCCGCCGGCGATGAGCAGCAGGGTGCCCAGCCAGAACACGGGCGTCGAAATCAGCAGCAACGAGGCGCCCAGCAGCATCCGGTCCGCAGCGCGATCGTGCCGCAGCGCGGCCGCAACACCCATCGCAACTCCCAGCACCAGCGCAACCGTCATGGCGCAAACAGCCAGCGCCACGGTCGCCGGAAAACGCCGAACGATCAGGCGCGCCACGTCCTGACGCCGGATGTACGAACGACCGAGGTCGCCGTGCAGCGCGCGGTCAAGGTAATTCAAGTACTGGCGATAAACCGGCAGGTCGAGCCCAAGCTGACGGCGAATCACGGCCAACGTCTGCGGGTCAGCCTTGGCGCCGGCCATCGCCACCGCCGGGTCCGCCGGCACCACAAAGGCAATCAGAAACGTGAGCAGCGAGGTGCCGAGCAGGACCACCGCGCCGAAAACCAGCCGTTTTGCCAGATAAGACAACATCGCCAAAAGCGTCCCGCGCCGGCGCCGGCGCGCCGGCCGCCTTACTGCACCGCGTAAACGACGTCCACCTCGGCGCTCACGTCTACCGTGTTGGTCGCAACCGGCGTTGCAGCCGCCGCCAGCGCCTGCGCCCTGGCCGGGGCGTAGGCGTACGGGCGTGCGGCGGGCGCCACGGTCGAGGCGCTCAGCACCGGGCCGAGCTTGAGGTCGAGCGCAGTTGCCAGCGCCGCGGCCTGGCGCTGGGCGTTTTGCGCGGCCCGGGCTATGGCAGCGCTGCGCGCCTGGGAATCGTCGCGTAGTCCAAAGCGCAGGTAGTTGACGCGGTTGGCCCCTGCAGACACGGCGCTGTCGATCAGGCTGCCGAGCAGTTCCATCGCGCCCGTTTCAAGCTCGACCGAGTTCTCGGCGACGTAGCTTGCGATGGCGGGCGGCTGTCCTTGAGCGCCCTGGCTGTAACGCGGGTAAAGCCGGTAATTTCCCGTCCAGACCTTGCCCTTAGCGCCCAGCTTCTCCCTGAGCGCCTTGACGACTTTTTGAGCCATGGCGGCGTTGGCGCCGGCGCACTCCTCGGCGCTGGCCGCCTGGGTTTCGATGGCGAGGCTCAGAAAGGCAAGGTCGGGGCTTTCCTGCACTTCTCCGCGACCGACGACCCTGATCGTTCTGCCGGGCGAGCGCGCTTGCTCGGGACGCGCCATGGCCGAGGCGGCTGCAGCCGGGGCCGAAGCGCCCTGAGCGAAGGCCGGCCGCGCCGCAGCCGAGGTCAGCACGGCAAGCGCGGCAAGTAGCGACGCGAGCCGGGTAAGGGCCGCGATGCGCCGGGCGGTCATCGGGGCCGGCATAGGCGCTGCTCGTCTGGTGGTCTGTGCTGCTCGATGGTTTTCGGCTGCTGGATGAGACTTCACCGCTGTTCCCTCCCCTTTTGCCGCTTGTGGCGCCGTTGTCGCCGCAGCGGGAATCGCTGCTTACCGGCAGGCAGCGGGCGGGCCCGATGCGCGCCGCGGGCATGCCTGATAAGATAACGCGCGCGACGGGCTTGCGTCAGAGGGTAGGCTCGGCGCCGGCCTCACACTATGAACCCGAAGAAGGACGAAAAGAAGATCACTCCCCGCAGCCAGGACTTCGCTGCCTGGTACAACGAGCTTGTCCTGCGCGCCGAGCTGGCCGACTACGCGCCGGTGCGCGGATGCATCGTTTTTCGTCCCGACGGCTACGCCATCTGGGAGGCGCTGCAGGGCGAACTGGACCGCCGGATCAAGCGAACCGGCGCGCGCAACGCCTACTTCCCGCTCTTTATTCCGCAAAGTTTCCTCAGCAAGGAGGCGCAGCACGTCGCCGGTTTCGCTCCCGAGGTCGCCGTGGTCACCCATGGCGGCGGCAAGGAGCTCGACGAGCCGCTCATCGTGCGGCCCACCTCGGAGACCATCATTAACCACATGTTCGCTCAGTGGATTCGCTCCCACCGCGACCTCCCGCTGATGGTCAACCAGTGGTGCAACGTGGTGCGCTGGGAGATGCGCACGCGCATCTTTTTGCGGACTGCGGAATTCTTGTGGCAGGAAGGGCATACCGCGCACGCAAGCCGCGAAGAGGCCGAGCAGGAAGCGCTCACGATGCTGGAGGTTTACCGCGCCTTTTGCGAGGAGATTCTCGCCCTGCCGCTGGTTACCGGCCGCAAGAGCGCGGCCGAGCGCTTTCCCGGCGCGCTCGAGACCTACACGGTTGAGGCGCTGATGCCGGACGGGCGGGCGCTGCAGTGCGGCACCTCGCATCATCTTGGTCAGAACTTCGCCCGCGCTTTCGAGATTCGGTTTCTCGACGCCAATAACCAGCTCCAGTATCCCTGGCAAACGAGCTGGGGCGTCTCCACCCGGCTGTTGGGCGCCCTCATCATGGCCCACGGCGACGACCAGGGGCTTCGGCTGCCGCCCGCCGTGGCGCCGCGCCAGGCGGTCATCGTGCCGATCTGGCGCAACCCGCAGGAGGGTGAGGCGGTGCGCCAGGCGGCGCGCCAACTGCTCGGAGAGCTCGAGCGCGCCGGGGTGCGCACTCACCTCGACGAGCGCGAGGGCGTTACTCCCGGCTTCAAGTTCAACGACTGGGAGATGCGCGGCGTGCCGGCGCGGATCGAAATCGGCCCGCGCGATCTCAAGGAGCGCAGGGCAACCGTGGCGCGGCGCGATCGGCCCGCCGCCGGCGCCAGGTTCGCGCTGGCGCTCGAGGAGACCGCGGCAAAGATGCCAGGGCTGCTGGCCGAGGTGCAGCAGAGCCTCTTCGCCCAGGCGCGCGAGGCGATGCGCCGGAACACGTTCGAGCCGAAGGACTACGCGGAGTTAAGCCGCCGGATGGCCGGCGAAGGCGCCGGCCTGGCCTCTCTTTTCTGGTGCGGCGCCGAAAGCTGCGAAACCAAAGTGCGCGACGAGACCCGCGCCACCTGCCGCGCCGTCCCGCTGGGCCAAGACGAGCCGGGCGGCCGCTGCCTGGTCTGCGGCGAGCCGGCGCGCGAGCGCGCCTACTTCGCCAAAGCCTACTGAACGCGTGCGCCTCGCCCCGGCGCACGCGGGCCGCTTGGCGCCGCTCAAAGGTCGCTGGCCAGGCTCCCTCCGAAACCTTGCATGTCAAGGCTCTCCGATCTATACAGGTACTTGAAATTGCGGGGCGCGGAACAAAGTCCGGAGGAAGTACGCCGATGGTTTCAGTTTACGATGTCGCCGCATACATCCTCAGGAAAAAGGGTCCCATGACCGCGATGAAGCTGCAGAAGCTGGTCTATTATTGCCAAGCTTGGTCGCTGGTATGGGATGAGAAGCCTCTGTTCAGAGCCCGCATTGAGGCTTGGGCAAGCGGTCCGGTTGTGCCCGAGCTTTATCGCCAGCATCGGGGCCAGTACACGGTCCGGCGCTGGCCTAGTGGCCACCCTGAAAACCTGGCGGCGAATGAGAGGGACACGATCGACGCCGTCCTCAAGTTCTACGGCGATCAATCTTCTCAGTGGCTTAGTGATCTCACCCACAGCGAGGAGCCATGGCGTGAGGCGCGCCGTGGGCTCGGCCCAACCGACCGTGGCAGCAGACAAATCACCCATGCCGCCATGGCCGAATATTACGGCAGCCTTCCCAGAGATTCGTGACGAAGCAACCGGCGCTAGAGAAGAGCCAACTGCAAGTTGGTAAAACCCCGCGCACGGCCTTCGATCCGGGAAGCTTTTACAAGCGCAACCCGTCGTGGCGAGTTCGACGAGTTGAACTCGTTGATCCTTTCGGATGGCATGCCCTCGATAAGGGTAAGCTCACCGAAGTCAGGCAGAAGCTGGCGAATTTCGAGAGCATGACCTGGAGCGACATCCTCGTCAGGGCCAAGAACCAAAACCACGCAGTTAGGGTACAGCAGCTATGCTCGCAAGCGCGGAAGCGCTTGGCTCAGATGGGCCTGGACGAGTTCGAGGATCTCGTATCGCTCCGGCTCTCTGCCAGGGAGAGAGTGTGGGGCATACTTGCTGAGGGCGTCCTCGAGCTCTTGTGGTGGGACCCAGATCACAAAGTGTGCCCCTCCCTGCCCAGGAATACCTGAACGGTGCCGGCGGTCTCGACGGCCCGGCCCGCGCCGCCGCGATGACCTTCCTCCGCTTGCCGGCTCGCCACGCTGGCCCCGCGCGAGCCGAAGCGGCAGGCCTGCGCGCGCAGATTAGGCGGCGGCGCGCTGGTTGAGCACCTGGCGCAAAATGTCGCCGGTGTAAGAGCCGGGCGTGGCGGCAACCTCCTCGGGCGCTCCGCTGGCGACCACCTCGCCGCCCTGGTCTCCGCCTTCGGGGCCCAAATCGACGACGTAGTCGGCGGTCTTGATAACGTCGAGATTGTGCTCGATTACGACCACCGTATTGCCGCTGTCGGTTAGCCGCCCGAGCACCTCCAGGAGCTTCTTCACGTCGTCGAAGTGGAGGCCGGTGGTCGGTTCGTCCAGGATGTAAAGCGTGCGTCCGGTGGCGCGGCGGGAAAGCTCCCGGGCTAGCTTGATACGCTGGGCCTCGCCGCCCGAAAGCGTGGTTGCCGACTGTCCGAGCTGGACGTAGTCCAGGCCAACGTCGCGCAAGGTGTCCAGCTTGCTCCGAATCGCCGGCACGGTGCCGAGCAACTCGAAGGCATCGCGCACGGTAAGTCCGAGAACGTCGGCGATGCTCTTGCCCTTGTAGAGCACCTCCAGAGTGTCGCGGTTGTAGCGCCGCCCGCCACAGACCTCGCAGGTAACGTAAACGTCGGGTAGAAAGTGCATCTCGATCCGGATGATGCCGTCGCCCTGGCAGGCCTCGCATCGGCCGCCCTTGACGTTGAAGGAAAAACGCCCCGCCCCGTAGCCCCGCGCCCGCGCCTCGGGCAGCCGGCTGAACAGCTCGCGGATCGGCCCGAACAGCCCCGTATAGGTGGCCGGGTTCGAGCGCGGCGTGCGCCCGATCGGACTTTGGTCAACGTGGATTACCTTGTCCAGATGCTCCGCCCCAAGGATCGCCTCGTGCGGCCCCGGCCGTTCGTGCCGGCGGTTTAAGCGGCGCGCCAGCGCCCGGTAGAGCGTGTCGAGCACCAGCGAGGATTTGCCCGAGCCGGAAACCCCGGTCACACAGATGAAGAGACCCAGGGGAAAACGCACCGTGATGTTGCGCAGATTGTTGGCCCGCGCCCCGCGCACCACCAGCCAGCGCCCGCCCGCCGGCCTGCGCCGCGCCGGAACGGCAATCTCGACCCGGCCCGCCAAGTAGGCGCCGGTCAGCGACGCCGGATGGCGCATCACCTCCGCCGGCGTGCCTTGCGCGACCACGTGCCCTCCCTGAACGCCCGCGCCGGGACCCATGTCGATGATGTAATCCGCAGCCAGCATGGTGTCGCGATCGTGCTCGACCACCAGCACGGTGTTGCCGAGATCGCGCAGCCGCTTGAGCGTGGCCAGCAAGCGGCGATGGTCGCGCTGGTGCAGCCCGATCGACGGCTCGTCCAGGATGTAGAGCACACCCACCAGGCTCGACCCGATTTGGGTGGCAAGCCGGATGCGCTGGCTTTCACCGCCCGAAAGCGTGGCCGCCGCCCGGTCCAGCGTCAGGTAGTCGAGCCCAACGTCGGCCAGGAAGCCGAGCCGTTCCCGGATTTCCTTGAGCACCCGTCCGGCGATCTCCGCCTCCTGGCGGCTTAGCCGCGGATCGGCGAAAAAGTCGAGCGCCTGCTTGATGGAAAGGGCGGTCACCTCGCTGATGCTGCGCTGGTTGAAGCGGACGGCAAGGCTTTCCTTTTTCAGCCGGGCCCCCTGGCACTCGGCGCACGGCCGCATGCTCATGTAGGATTCGAGGAGAGCGCGCACCAGGCCCGATTCGCTCTCCTTGTAGCGGCGGTCAAGCCAGGCAAGCACGCCCTCGAACGGGCGCCGGTAGTGATGGCGCCGGCCGCGATGCTCGTAGAGCAGGTCCACCGCTTCTTCACCGGAACCGTAAAGGATGGCTTTGCGCACTTTTGCGGGCAGCGTCTTCCACGGCTGCTCCGGGCCCACACCGTAGTGCGCGGCCAGCGCTCTCAGCAGCGCCTGCATCCCGGCCAGCTCGGCCCACGGCGCAATCGCGCCCCTGGCCAGGCTCAGCTCCTCGTCGCGCACCACCAGTTCCGGGTCGAAGTACATCACCGAGCCGATCCCCGAGCAGGCCGGACAGGCTCCGTGGGGACTGTTGAAGGAGAACATGCGCGGCGTCAACTCGGGATACGAGATGCCGCACTCGACGCAGGCAAACCGCTGGCTGAAATAAACCTCGGTGGCGCGCTCGCCTTCCAGCCGTTCGACCTTGAGCAGATCGTTGCCGTATTTGAAAGCCAGCTCGAGCGAATCGCCCAAGCGCTTGGCGCTGCTGCTCTCCACCGAGAGCCGGTCGACGAGCACCTCGATGGTGTGGCGGCGGTTCTTGTCGAGCGCCGGCTCCTGCCCCAGCTCGTAAAGTTTGCCGTCGATGCGCACCCGGACGAAGCCGGCGCGCGCCAGGTCGGCCAGCTCCTTGCGGTACTCGCCCTTGCGGTCGCGCACCAGCGGCGCCAGGACGTAAAGCCGCGTGCCCTGCGGCCATGCCAGGATGCGGTCGGCGATCTGCTGGACCGTCTGCCGGCTTATCTCGCGGCCGCAGTTGTAGCAGAAGGGATGCCCCACGCGGGCAAAGAGCAGCCGCAGGTAGTCGTAAATCTCGGTGATGGTCGCCACCGTCGAGCGGGGATTGTGCGAGGCGGTCTTCTGTTCGATCGAGATCGCCGGAGAAAGCCCGGCGATCGAATCGACGTCGGGTTTCTCCATCTGTTCCAGGAACTGGCGGGCGTAGGCTGAGAGCGACTCGACATAGCGGCGCTGCCCCTCGGCGTAGATCGTGTCGAAGGCGAGCGAGGACTTGCCCGATCCGGAAAGCCCGGTAATCACCACCAGGCGGTTGCGCGGGATTTCCAGGTCGATGTTCTTGAGGTTGTGCTCGCGCGCGCCGCGAATGACGATTTTCTCGGCCATGATTGCTGGTCTTAAGCCGCAGCGCCAGTTGAGCGGCTGCTGGACGCATTGACGGCGCGCCAGGCGTAGCCGATGGCCGCGGCCATGCTGGCGGCGCTGGCAAGGCCCCGACCGGCAATGTCGTAGGCCGTGCCGTGGTCGGGCGAGGTGCGCACGAAGGGAAGCCCCAAGGTTACGTTGACCGCCTCTTCAAAGCTGCGCGCCTTGACCCCGATTAACCCCTGGTCGTGATACATTGCCACGATACCGTGCGTGGCTTTGAGCCTTGTCTCGTCGGCGAACGCCGTGTCGGGCGCCAGCGGTCCCCGCGCGTCGATTCCGTGTCGGCGCGCCTGCTTGATGGCGGGAGCGATCGCCGTACGTTCCTCGCTGCCGAAAAGTCCGTTCTCCCCGGCATGGGGATTGAGCCCAAGCACGGCGATAACCGGCCGGCGCACCCTCATGCGGCCTTTAAGGTGCTCCGCGAGCAGCGCAATCGTTTCGTACACTCGCGCGGCGGTAATCGCGCGCGGCACCCGCGCCAGCGCCATATGAACCGTCACCAGCGCCACGCTCGGGCTGCCGGCGGCGTAAAACATCATGCGCCAGCGCCGCACGCCCGCCATCGCGGCCAGCAACTCCGAGTGGCCGGGAAAGCGATGCCCGGCCCGATTGAGCCACTCCTTGCTGATCGGCGCGGTTACCAGCGCGCCGGCGGTCCCGGCCAGCGCCATCCGGGCGCCGGCGACAATGTAGCTGTAGGCGGCGCGGCTGCCTTCGACGGTTGGACGCCCGGGCCGGCGCAGGCGCGCAGCCAGGCGGCTAAGCGCCAGAACCGCCAGGCTGTCGCCTAACGGCGCGGGCGCGCCGCCGCCCGGCCACGCCACGGGCTCGGGCACGTCGCCCAGCCGGCGCGCGGTCTCGCGCATGGTTTCCAGGTCGCCCAGCACGGCCAGGCGCAAAGCGCGCGTCGTGTGCGCCAGCCGGGCCGCGGCGCGCAGGATGACCTCGGCGCCCACGCCGGCCGGATCGCCCATGGTAACGGCCAGCCAGGGCCGGTTCGTCGTTGGTCGGGTCATCCCGGGTGCCGCTTGCTTCAGTAGAAAGTTTCGACCTCGTACTGCGTCAAGAGGTCGGAGTCGATCCAGTCCTGGAAGCGCTTGCGGGACCGCTCGACGGTAAGCTTCTGCCGAATCTCTTCGCTGGCCTCGGGCAGCGGCTTATAGCCGGGCAGGTCGTGCTGCTCAAGCTTTAGGATATGGAAGCCGTAGGCGGTCTTGACCGGGGGCGAAATTTCGCCCGGCTTGAGCTTTTCGACGGCCTTGAGAACTTCGTCGATAAGTTCAGCGCGGGTGAAATTGCCCAACTCGCCGTCCTGGCTGGCGGAGGTATCCTTGGAATATTGCCGGGCCAGCGCGGCGAAGCTCTCGCCCGCCAGCGCGCGCCGGTAGACCTGCTCGGCCAGCGCCTTGGCCGCGCCGATCTTTTCCGGCGGAGCGTCCGGTGCCACGGGAATCAGCACCTGAGCCAGTTTGAACTGCTCTTTGGTCACCCGAAACTCGTCGCGATGAGCTGCGTAGTAGGCGTTTATTTCAGCTTGCGGGATGTAGATCTTGCTGTTGATCTCCTTGCGCAGCATCGCCTCGCGTTCGAGCTGAAGCCGTATCTGGCTCCGATATTCGGCGTAGGTCATCCCGTGCGCGGTCAGGGTCGCTTTGAGCACGGCGTCGGTCAAATGATTTTGCTGTTCGACCGTCTTGATAGCGTCGTCGACCTCGGCTTCGCTGACCGAGCCCTTAAATTTCTTGCTTTCCTGCTCCAGGGCTTGGATCGAGACGAGTTGCTTGAGCGCCGCGGCGCCGGTCAGGCGGGCGGCGGGCGCGCTGCCTGGCAGGGCGGTCGCCCCGCTGGCCGCGTTTTGGTAAAGCTCGAGGTCGCGCGAGGTAATCGGTTTTCCGTTCACGCTGGCCACCACCCGGTCAACGAGTTCCTCTCTGGACTGGGCCTCGGCGGTGTTGGCCGAAAGCGCGCAGGCGCATCCGGCCAGCACGACGGCTGCCAGAAGCGCCCGGCCACCGGCGCGCGGGCGGCGGCTGGACTCCGGTAAGAGCAAAGCCGTGGTCAAAAGCGGTTGGGAAGGCTTCATCCGGGTCTGCAACAGCGGCTTGAAACCGCCTTAGTTGAGGAGCTGGCCGGCAGCGTTCCTGGCTCCGTGCTCCAAGCTTTCACAGCCGGCCAGCCGGTTCAAGACGGCCTCAATCTGCGCGAAAAGCGCCTGGTCGTCACCGGCGGAGATCGGCGCTCTAAGCCGCAGATCGGGCGTGAACCGGATCGGCGGGTCGCCCTGGCCAAGCAGCGCCAATAGCCGGGCCGGGTCGAGCGCGGCCTCGGGGTGAAACTGCAGTTCAAGCTGGGACGGCCCGAGAACCAGGGTGGCGACCATCAGCGCTTTCATCCGCCGTCTTAGATTCATCGCGCGGAGCAGGTTTTCCACCAGTGTGGGCACCGGTCCGAACCGGTCGCGCATCTCCTCGCGCAGTTCGTTGAGTTCCGCTTCGCTCTCGGCCCGCGCCATCCTGCGGTAAAGCATCAGCCGCTCGTTCTCGCTCGGGACGCAGCTCTCCGGAATGTAGGCGGGGATGCCCAGGCGCAGCTCGGGCTCGAAGTCGGGGCGCTGCGGCTCGCCGCGCAGTTGCGCGATCGCCTGCTGCATCATTTCGGTGTACAGCTCGAAGCCGACCGCGTCGATATGGCCCGACTGCTCGCGTCCCAGAAGGTTGCCGGCGCCGCGCTGCTCGAGATCGTGAAGCGCAAGCTTAAAGCCGCTGCCGCCCTCGGTCTCGATAAGCTCGCGCAGCGCCTCGAGGCGCCGGCGCGCCTCGCGCGTGATCACGTGCTCGCCGGCGATGAGCAGGTAGGCGTAGGCGCGCTGGCGCGAGCGCCCGATGCGGCCCCGCAGTTGATAAAGCTGGGCCAGGCCAAGCTGGTCGGCGCGGTTGATTATCATGGTGTTGGCGTTGGGAATGTCGAGTCCCGACTCGATGATGGCCGAGCAGACCAGCACGTTGACCCGGTTGGCCACGAACTCGCGCATTACCCGCTCCAGCGTGCCCGAGGTCATCTGGCCGTGGGCCACGGCCAGGCGCGCCTCGGGCACCAGCGCCTGCACGTGGCGCGCCATGTACTCGATGGTGGCGACCCGGTTGTGGACGAAAAAGACCTGGCCGCCGCGATTGAGCTCGCGCACGATTACCTCGCGGATGAGCCCGTCGTCGAAATGGGCCACGAAGGTGCGAATCGCCTGCCGGTCGGGCGGAGGCGTCTGGATGACCGACAGGTCGCGGATTGCCAGCATCGCCATCTGCAGCGTGCGCGGGATGGGCGTGGCGGTCATGGTGAGCGTGTCCACCAGCTTGCGCAGCCGCTTGATCCGTTCCTTGTCGGCCACGCCGAACCGGTGCTCCTCGTCGACGATCAGGAGCCCCAGCTTGCGAAAGCGCACGTCCGGGCGCAGCAGGCGGTGGGTGCCGATCACGATGTCCACCGCGCCCCGCTCCAGTCCCTCCAGCACGGCGCGGTTTTCCCTGGGAGTGTGAAACCGCGACAGCACCTCAATGCGCACCGGGTAATCCTTGAAGCGCGCCCGGAAGGTGCCCAGATGCTGCTCGGCCAGCACCGTGGTGGGCACCAGGACGGCCACCTGATGCCCGTCCATGACGGCGATAAAGGCCGCGCGCAGGGCCACCTCGGTTTTGCCGAAGCCGGCGTCGCCGCAGATCAGCCGGTCCGTCGGCCTGGGCCGGGTGAGGTCCAGGATAACGTCGTCGATCGCGGCCGCCTGGTCGGGCGTCTCCTCGAACTCGAAGCGCGCGGCGAATTCCTCGTAGGCCGCGCCCGGATGAAGGAAGCTGTGGCCGTCGATCGCTTCGCGCGCGGCATAAATCTCGATGAGCTCGGCGGCCATCGCCAGCATCGCCTTGCGCGCGCGCTTCTTGACCCGGTCCCAGGAACCGCCGCCCAGCCGATCCAGCTTCGCCTCGCTGCCGTCGCTGCCCACGTAGCGCTGGACCAGGTTTATCCGCGGTACCGGGACGTACATGGTGTCGTTGCCGGCAAACTCGAGATTAAGAAAGTCACCCTCGGTCCCGCCGACCCGCATGTGCTTAAGCCCGCGGTAGCGCGCAATCCCATGGTCGATATGGACCACCAGGTCGCCTGACTTAAGCTCGTCAGGAGCCAGCAGCGGCGCGCCGGCCGGCCGGCGCAGGCGCCGGCGCACGCGCGGTTCGCCGAAGACCTCCTCCTCGCTGTAAACGTAGAGTCCGTCCAGCGGCAGGGCGACTCCGGCGGAAATCTCGCCGTCGAGGATCGCGGGATGAAAATCGTCCGAGGACAGGAGCGCCGCGAAGCCCGGGCACTGCGTGTTCGGGGCGAGGTCGTAGGCTTCCAGGTGGCGCCTAAGCCGCGCAACCTGGCTTTGGCCTTCGACCACGATTACGGTGCGCCGCTGCGCGCGCTCAGCCTCCTTAAGCTCGACAACCAGCGGCTCGAACGATGGCGCAGCGCTGCGTCCGTCGCCCGCCTGCGCAAGTTTCAAACTGGGCTGACAGGCAATTTCGATCGGCGGGGCGTATCCCGGTCGCAGCGGCATCACGGTCACCAGCGGCTCGACCTCGACCACGGCGGCGCTTTCGAGCGCGCGGCTGAGCTCATCGCTATCCAGGTAAAGCGTCTCGGGGGGCGGGTAGAAGGCCGGTTTGGCCTGGGCTTTTTCCGCTCCTTCGGCCACCGCGCCCGTAAAGCGTGCGGCCAAAGCGGCGAGGCGTCCAGGTTCGACCAGCCAAATGACGGTGTTGCCCGGCAGGTAGTCCAGCAGGCAGGCGAGCGGCTCGGGGCAGGCGTAGGGCAGCAACAGCTCGACGCCCGGGAAGAGGATTGCACTCTCCAGGGTTTGGACAAGCTCGGCCTGCTCCTTGCGCACCAGGCCGATCTCGGCGGCCCGCAGGACCGCCTTTTCGCGCAGCGCCGCCTCCTTAAGCCGCGCTGGAGCCATGTACCGGGCTGTGCACACCACCGCCTTTTCCAGCGCTTCGAGCGAGCGCTGTGTGCGCGGCTCGAAGCGCCGGATGGAAACCACCCGGTCTCCCTCGAATTCCAGCCGCACCGGCCTTGTGTAAAGCGGCGAAAACAGGTCGATTATCCCGCCGCGCACGCTGAAATCCCCCGGCTCTTCCGCCTGCGGCAGCCGCTGAAAGCCCAGATCGACCAGCGCCTCAAGCAGCGCGTCGCGCTCCAGCATGTCGCCCGCCGCGATGCTCAGAACAGAGCGGTCGACGCGCTCGCGCGCAAGCGTCCGGGTCATCAGCGCTTCCACAGAGGTCAGCACGACCGGTGTCGGCTGGCGCAGCAAGGCGTAAAGCGCCGCCAACTGCGAGCTCTGGATGTCAAGGGCGGGTGAAAGCGGCGCCAGCGGCCGCAGCTCCCAGGCCGGGTAAAGATGCAGCCGCCGGCTTATCGGGTCGGCCTCGACCGCCTCGCCCATGAAGAAGGAGAGTTCGGTGTGCAAGGCCTCGGCCTCGCGCGCAAGCGGGGTAACCACCAATAGCGGCCGGCCGAAGGCGCGGCCCGCCTCGCGCAGCGCCAGCGCCCGGCCGGCGCCCTTCAGCCCCATCAAGACAAAGCGCCGCTCTCGCCCGGCCGCCAGCCGGGCGCCGAGTTCCGCCACTGCGTCCTTAAGGCTTCGTGTCAACTTGTAACGATCCGATCGGCTGAAGACAGGAGCGGAGCCTCGGGCTTCGGCCGCCTGAAACGCCAGCGCGCCAAGACAGTGCCGCGCGCCTTAGCGCCGGGCACTGCCGGGGCGGGACCCTGGCCTGCGGGTCACAACGGGTATCGTCAGCGTCGTCTGCCGGCCGTTCGAAAGCTCCCTGACAACGTCCAGGTAAATTATCTCACCGGGCCGCACGCCCGTTAAGTACGCAAAGAGTTCCTGCTGATTGACGACCCGATGTCCGTCGACCGCAACAATGAGGTCGCCCGAGCGGCCGAAGATGTCGGAACGCTTGACCAGCGGGCCGATGGCTTGGTCAAAAGGAGCAAGCAGGCTGGTCGCGGTGGCTATTGTGGCGCCGGTGGTGCCGGGGGCGACCGCGCCCCGGATGCCCGCTCTTGCGGCGGGGCTCTGTGGTTCCACTTCCATGACGAGGAGGCCGGGCATCTTCTGGCCGTCTTTCTCAATTACCCCGGCCTGCACCGTGAGGCCAACGTAGGGCAGGCTTGGGTTGGTCGGCGCAGCCGCCTTGGCTGCAGGCGCGGCCGCCGGCGACGGCTTCGGCCTGCGGCCCGTGTCGCGCTCGGCGCGCGGCGGCGGGAGCGCCGGCGCCAGAGACTGCGCCGGCCCGCCCAGCCACGGTGGCGCCGGCGCGATCTCCAGCGCCCGGTCGGCGTCGGGCTGCGGCTTGGGCGACTGCGCCGGCCCGCCCTGCGGGCTTGGCGAAACCGCGCTATCTCCCTGGCCCGATAGCAAACCGCCGTCGGCCGCTCGAACCGGGCCTGTCGCAATTCCTGTCAGCAGCAATGCCGTTATGAAAATGACGGTGCTGCGTAAGCCTTTGCCCATACTCGCCACGCCTGCCAAGGCCGAGTATCGCGCCTGAGGCGCCGCCCGCACAAGGGAGCGGCAGGCTTGAAGCCGCGCTCTTCTAAGTGTGAGATCGGCTAAGGAGCGTGCCATGAGAATCGTGTCAACGATTGCGCTTACCGAGCAGCAGCGCGTGGCGATCGCGCACGCGGCGCCACAGGCGCAACTCGACGACCGGCGTTGCCGGACATCTGCCGAAGCCGCCGCGTTGATCGCCGAAGGCTGCGAGATCCTTTTTAGCCCGCCGCTGCTCGTGCCGGACGGGGTCGTCCGGCTTTCGCCTCGGCTTAAGTGGATTCAGCTTACCAGCGCGGGAGCGGACCGGATGCGCGCGCTGGGAGTCCTCGACAGCGCCGTCCAGGTGACAACCGTCAGCGGAATCCATTGCACGCCGATGGCCGAGTACGTGATCGCGTCGATGCTGGCGTATGCCCATCGGCTGCACGTCTCGATCCGGGCGCAGACGCGCAAGCAGTGGCTCGGCCCGGGATGGCTTGCGACGGCGCCTTTCCTGGGCGCCGTCGACGAACTGCGGGGCAAGGCGCTCGGCGTCCTGGGCTACGGCTCGGTCGGCCGCGAGGTTGCGCGGCTGGCCCGGGTCTTCGGGATGCGAATTCTGGCGCTTAAGCGCAACCCCGAAGTGCGCCGCGATTCGGGCTGGTGCCCGCCGGGCTTGGGCGATCCCGAGGGGGTCATTCCCGAGCGCTTCTTCGGTCCCGAGGAGCGGCGCGCGATGCTTGCCGAATGCGACTACGTCGTGGTGGTGTTGCCGCTTACCGAGGCGACCGAAAAATTTTTGGGACGCCGCGAGCTGGCGGCGCTAAGGCCGCACGCTTACCTCGTCAATGTCGGTCGCGGCGGCCTAATCGACCAGCCGGCGCTGGTCGAAGCGCTCAGCTCGGGCCGGCTGGGCGGCGCCGGCCTGGACGTTTTCGAGCCGGAGCCGCTGCCGCCGGAAAGCCCCCTCTGGGAGATGGAAAACGTGATTGTCACGCCGCACATGGCGGGCGTCTTTCGCGGCTACTTCGACGCCGCGGCGAGCCTGTTCGCCGACAATCTGCGCCGTTTTTTCGCAGCGCAGCCGCTGGTCAATCCGGTCGATCCCGCCGCCGGCTATTAACGCGGGATGCGGATTGTGCGCGACGAGATGGGGCCGGCTCCCGATCTCAGGGGCGAGCGCGGCGAGCTGGGAAATCGGTGCACCACAAGAGTTAAGCCGAAACCTTTAAGGCTCCGCCAAATAGCTCAACCGTTGGATCGGCGGCTTCCAAGGAGTACCGAAGCCGGACATGGCCCACCGGCCCTAAGATCGTGCGTCGGCTCCGTGCGACCTCTCTGAGCGTCCGTTCCACTGCTGGCTGCCTGCGCACGGGGCTCCACCCTTGCGGCCTGCCTGTGCAGTAGGCGTTCGGCGTCCTCTTAATTAGGCGTTTGAGGTCTGCCTCCGTTGGAAGCGGAGTCCTTCCGCTGGCGAAAGGAGTTACCACAGCCCAGGGTTCAGCCTCAAGCATCTCGGTCCATATCGCAGGCTCATCGGCGCTTTGGGAGCCGTGGTGCGGCACCTTTAAAATCCTCGCTCTTTGGGCCGGCCGGGTCGAGGAACTCAGTACTGCGCTCCAGCCGCCCGAGGGACCGGTGCCCGCCGGCAAGTCGGAGCCCAAAAGCGCTCGCTGATAGCCGGCGTCAATCCACAGAGCTACGGAAACCTGATTCGCGCCTTGCCGGATGCGGCGCTTAGGCTCGCCCTCTTGCGGAAGGAGCTGGCCCAGCTCCCGAAGCGCGCGCGTTACGGTTGCGGCCGACGGACTCAGTGATAATACCCTGGCTTGGCTTACCCCGTCTCTGGCCGGGCGCTCATAGAGCACTTGTCCATGCGTAGCCCAGTGATCCGGCCCTGCGTTGGCCGCTGGCACGCCTCGAGCGCGCCGCTGTCGGAGCGCGTCAAGGATTTTCCGAAACTCGTCTATGCCGGACGAGGACGTCATGCTCGACGTCATGCTCTCGGCTCCGCAGGCCAGCAGGGTAGCGAATTCTTCGCTCCGGAGTGCCGCGGAGCAGGCAAATCGGGCCGCCCCCGCTTCCCGCACGATCTCCGCTGCTCCCCGCATGTGATCATCATGCCAGTGGGTTACCACGACGAGTTTTACAGCGTCGAGAGCGACACCGAGGCGGGTGAGATACGCTTTCGCCACAGGCATTCGCGTCTGCCGGTCGATACAGGAGTCCACAATCATCCACTCGCTGAAGCCAAGGTGTACGACGACGCATTCGCCAACACCGGGGCCGAAAATTGAGACCTCCAGCTCGGAGGCCTTAGGCGGCGAATCAGCGAATTCCAAGGACTCGTTCGAATTCGCGAGCGTGCTCGCGAGCTCGCTCAAGCTGTCTCCGGGACCACGCCGGCAGCCGGCGGAAAAGAAGTTCCGACGTTCGCGTCTTTTGGCCGCCTGGCGAGATCCGGTAACCCACTGCCCAGTAGAAAATCGCCCCGGGCTGAACAAGCTGGAGGTCCCCGTCCGAGACCTCCTCCCTGGCCAGCGTTACTTCCTCTTCAGGAGCGTGCGCGCTGCCAAGATCGCGAATTACGGCGGTAAACTCGTCCGCGTCGACCGTCCGAACCTCGCCCTCCCACTGCTGAAGTATTTCAGATCGCGTGCGCGGCGGTGCGAGGCGAGGAACCTTCACAATTACTCCGCGAACCAGGCCCTCAACATTCAGCATTGCCTCCTGAGTTCGGTCGGATGTGTTAGTACCGACAAGCGAGTTCGGGAGCGGTTGGGACGTCGAGGTCGCAGGTGTAACTACTCCTTCCGGCAGGATGACCTTCTCAGGCCGGATAAAAAGGTGGCTGGGCGCGAAGGGCGCGCTTTCCGGAGCCCGGGCCTGTGAGCCTAATTCGACCCCAGAAAGGGCAGGCCAACAGTCCGTCTCGACGGGCCCTTCTTGACGTGACCGGAACGCTGGCAGTTCCTGAGCCATAGCCTACCTCTCCGAAGCCTGGGTCACTAGGTGCTCGGCGACTCGTTGCGCTTCGTCCAGGGATGGTCTCCAGGTGTCGCGCAAGACCTTCATGAGCACGCGCGCCGCATCGGTGCCGCTTGTCTCGTGATGCCTGTTCACCTCGACAAAGACTCCTGGATGAACCGCCTGCGAGGGCTCAATCCGGACAAAGCGCACAACTTTAACGCCGGCCCCCTCACTGGTTGTTTCCTCTGGAGCGTCCTGCATGTAAAGCGACCTCAGGCCAGGCTTCTTCAGAATTGCACGCCATGGTTCCTTAGGCGCCAGCAGATCCCCTACGCGGTGCCACTCGTCCTCGGACGCCATCCGAAAGTGCAGGAAGCGGTTCAGGCCCATTTTGTCGAATGGAGTGTGTTCAAGCAACTGAAAGAGTCCCAGCACTAAATCAGCAAGTGGGGAGTAGTGGCCCGGGTCAGAGGCCTGCACCGTAAACCGCTCTTTCAGAACCTGTATCGAAAACCAGTCAGTGGCGAACGCGGATACTTCCGGATGAATAACGTTGATCTTGGCACTTTCACTTTCTTCCGGCTTTATCAGTTCGTGCGCTCCAAACCATGCGGGCTGGAAGATTCCTGGATTGAACGAACCGAGCAAGACGATGGACGCGCCCTCGGAATCACACTTCGCAACCGTCACGGCTGAGCCCCCGATTAACGTTTCTCGGCGCCGGACTGAGCCGCGGCTTGCGAGCACCAGCCTCCGGCGCGTGTAAGCGAGTCGTGCGTTCGTGCCTTGGGCCGCCGCAGATACCCTGGAGAACTGCGCCTCGGCGACGGTGGCAGTCGCTCGTGGAGCCTTGTGAGACCGCATGACTCTGGAGGAGGGTCCGCTGGCGACCGCTCGGTGCTGTTGACACCCTCATGTGACATCGGTCGGCTCGATCCTGGCTGCGGCAGCGGGTCAGGCGGCCTCAACTGGGCGTTTTCGCCACGGCAAAAACCAACCCCGTACGGTTCCGCGACCGCGAAAACCCGCACCTTTGTCGCGCTCAAGCGCCGACCCTGAGCTTGCCTCGGAAGCTCCCACTTAGTCAGAGCTCAAGACGTTATGTTCGCCACTCGCCGTCGGACCTGCCCCCTTCACACTAGCCGCTTGGTAACCCGGACACGGCCGCTCCTTGATTCTAGCAAATTGCCAGGTCGTTTGGGCAAAGGAAGCCGGGATAGCACTTTCGGGCTTGGCCGTAAAAGGCGGGCGCGCCCCGCCCCTGCCCAGAAGCCCGTCCGGCGCCGGCAGGCGCCGGACGGGCGCAGGCGAGAGCGAGGGCCCGCCGGCGGGCGACGCTACGCGGCCTTGGCCAGGCGGCGCGGCAGCGCGAAATCGTACCTGAGCGTATGAAACGGCTGCTTAAGCCCACGCCGGGCTATTTCAGCAGGGTCGTCCCGCTTGCCAAGCTGAACGATTAGCGGCGCCTTGACCGCGCCCACAACGTCCGAGTCGAGGTACGGGCTGTTGCTAAAGTAAAGCTGCGTGGTCAGCGGCAGGCACGTCTCGTGGGTGAGCTTGACGTGGATGTGTGCCGGGCGCATCGGATGCCTGCCCAGGACGGCCAGCAGCTCTCCGGTGGGACCATTATCGCGGATATGGCAGACCGCGCTGACCCAGGTCTGAATCTCGAAGCGTCCCAGCTCGTCGGCTATTACCTGCCCGCGCAGATTGTAGGGCGCCTCTTCCTTCGGGATATGGAAATGCGAGTAGGCGGCGGCGCCGTCCGCCTGCCATACGTCGAGGACGGCCCCGCTAAGCGGCTCGCCGTCGGTCCCGCGCACAGTGCCGGAGAAAACCATCGGCTCGCCGGGCTCGCTCGCGCGATGTGGCAGGACGCAGGGCGAGCGCAGCACCGGCGCGCCGGCAACGTAATAGGGACCTTCGACACAGGTTGCCGTGCCCGGGCGGCCGGCCGAATCAACCTGATCGACCGTGGCCTCCAGGAAAACGTCGAGGAAAAGCCTGAGCTCGTCTTGTTGCGCCACGCGGCACAAGAACTCCACCGCCTGCCGGTATTCTTCGTGGCTTACTTCCCGGCGGCGGATGAAATCCTTGAGCGTCTCAACAAGGTCTGGGAAAACGTCGCGCAGCCTTTCGCGCGCGGCGCTGTCAACTTTGGAAGCGTTCATAACGCACCCTCCTGGTTAAGTGTTGCCAAACCAAGTGTTGCCCGAACGGCCCTCCGAACGCTCCTGAATTGCGGCGCGGCAGCTTTCTTGCCGCCGGGTAATGCCCGCACTCCAAACCCCGCAGCCGGTGCCGACCCGGACGGCCGCCCGCGAAGAGGGACGCCCGCGAAGAGGACGGGTCAACGTGTCTCGTTGTCAGCCGTGACCGCGTCCCAGCCGTGCGTGCGAGCCTGCTTGTAGCATAAAGAGGCGTTCTGCTGCAAACTGGCGACGCCTCGCAAGCGGGCACGGCCGCGCTTGCCCCCGCTGGAACCACGCCGACTGCGCGTAATATCATCGGCTCGGCACGTCCGATGAAACCGTTCAAATCCGCCCTGGTAATCCACGGAGGGGCCGGAGCACACGGGCCCGCCGAGGAGCGCGCACCGCGCCGGCAGGCAATGATAGCTGCCGTTAAGGCCGGCGCCGCGCTTCTGCGTGCCGGAGGTGAGGCGCTCGACGCGGTAATCGCGGCGGTAAAGGTGCTCGAAGACCACGAGCTGTTCAACGCCGGCTATGGCGCGGTCCTTAACACCGCCGGGCGGGTCGAGGCGGACGCGGCGGTCATGCTTGCCCGTCCCGGCGGCCCGGCTGACGGTCCGCAAGCTCAAGCTTGTCGCGGCGGCCCGACCAGCGCCCCCATCGGAGCAAAAGTGCACATTGGCGCGGGAGCCGTCGCCGCGGTCAGCCGCGTGCGCCATCCGGTGGAACTGGCGCGTGCCGTGATGGAGCGAACCCCGCACCTGCTGATGGCCGGAGCGGGGGCGGAGCGGTTGGCGGCGCAAGCGAAAATTACGCGCTGCCGGCCGCACGAGCTTATCAGTCCCCGCGCGCGCGAGCGTTGGCGTGCCAGAATCGAGGCAAGCGCGGCAGTCATCATCCCTTCAGCCAGTGAGCAGGGTACCGTGGGGGCGGTCGCTCTGGATTGGCGCGGCACGCTTGCCGCAGCCACCTCGACCGGCGGCGTCTCCGGCAAGCTGCCGGGCCGGATCGGCGATTCGGCGATTATCGGGGCCGGGGTGTTTGCTGACCTGCACGCGGCCGCTTCGGCCACCGGCGAGGGGGAGGCGATAATGAAGGCCGCGCTCTGCCGTCAGGCGGTGCAACTGGCCGGCAGTATCGGCGCTCAGAACGCGGCCGAGCGGGCGATTCGGCTGCTGGCCGAGCTGACCGGAGGTAGAGCCGGCCTTGTGCTGGTAAGCCGCAAAGGCCAGATTGGCTTCGCCCACAATGCCCAGACAATGGAAGTAGCCCTGCTCGACTCCGGCGGCTTCGCAAGACACCTTTGGCTTGCGCCGCTCGCCGGCGCCGGGCCGGCTCGGCGCCGGCGGTGACAACCATGACAAACAACGGCAGGCGGGCAGGGGCGGCGCAACAGGCGCTGGACGTTGGCGCCCGCTTTATCGGCTCGGCGACGCTGCCGGTTTGGGGTTTGGCCAGCCTGGGGTTGGGGCTGGCTTATGGCTCAGGCTGGTGGATTGTTACAGGGGCTGCGATTGCCTTGATAGGGGCGCTGCTTTTCGCGGGCAATCCGCTGTTCGATTGCGGCAGAAGATAGCCGCGCTAGCGCCCGGGCGCGCCGGGCCGCGCCTGCGACCCGCAGCGACCACGGCCGTCGCGCAAGGCGCCGGCCGCGTGGCAAAGCGGCAAGCGCTCGGTGGCGCAGTTGCCCGGTCTTAGCGGCGGTGCGAGCGCTCGTCCGAGCCGGCCGCAGTTCCCGATTCCAGGCGATCGAGCGCCAGATTGAGCGTAAGCAGATTGACTCCCGGCTCGCCGAAAATCCCCAACCAGCGGGGCCTGGTGTGCGCCCACACCAGAGCGCGCACCGCCTCGGGCGAAAGTCGGCGCTCGCGCGCCACGCGCGCCACCTGGAGCTCGGCCGCCTGCGGGCTAATCTCCGGGTCAAGGCCGCTGGCCGAGGCGGTCACCAGGTCGATCGGTACCTGCGAGGCGCTAACGCCGGGGTTCTCGGCCAGGACGGCCTTGAGCCGCGCCCGCACTGCCGCGACCAGCGCTGCATTGGTCGGCGCCAGGTTCGAGGCGCCTGAGTTGGCCGCGTCGTAGCCGTTGCCGCTGCCCGCCGCAGAGGGGCGGCCGTGGAAGTAGCGCGGCGAGGTGAAGCTTTGCCCGATGAGCGAAGAGCCGACCACCTTGCCGCCGCGCACAACCAGGCTGCCCCGCGCCTGCACCGCGAACAGGACTCGACCCGCGACCATTACTGCCAGCGGGTAAACAATCCCGACCAGGAACGTCAGCAGCACGGTAAGGCGCAAGGCGGTTGCCAGAGTACGCATGCGCGGCCTCCTAGGCCCAGCCAAGCCCGGCCACCACCAGATCGATGAGCTTGATCCCGATGAACGGGACGACGATTCCGCCCAGGCCGTAGACCAACAGGTTGCGCGCTAGAATCCGCGCTGCGCCCACCGGCCGGTACTCGACGCCGCGCAGCGAAAGCGGAATGAGCAGGACGATAATCAGGGCGTTGAAAATCACCGCCGAAAGGATGGCGCTCTCAGGGGTGGCCAGGCCCATGACGTTGAGCGCGCTTAGCTCCGGGTAGGCGGCCATGAACATCGCCGGGATGATGGCGAAATACTTGGCGATATCGTTGGCGATGGAAAAAGTGGTGAGCGCGCCGCGCGTCATCAGGAGCTGCTTGCCGATCTCGACGACCTCCATGACCTTGGTCGGGTTCGAGTCGAGGTCGACCATGTTGCCGGCCTCGCGCGCGGCCTGGGTGCCCGCGTTCATGGCGATGCCGACATCGGCTTGCGCCAGGGCCGGTGCGTCGTTGGTCCCGTCGCCGATCATCGCCACCATCCGGCCCTTGGCCTGCTCCTGGCGGATAAGCTTGAGCTTGGTTTCGGGCGTGGCCTCGGCGACGAAGTCGTCAACTCCCGACTCGCGCGCGATGGCCTGCGCGGTAAGCGGGTTGTCGCCGGTGATCATCACGGTGCGCAGGCCCATGGCGCGCAGGCGGGCGAAACGTTCGCGGATGCCTTCCTTGACGACGTCTTTAAGGTGAATTACGCCCACGATGCGCGGGCCGTCGGCCACCACCAGGGGCGTGCCGCCTTCGCGCGCGATGGCGTCGGTGATCGGCGCCAGTTCCGGCGGGACTGCCCCGCCGAGTTGGCGGGCAAACTCGATGACCTGCTCGGCCGCGCCCTTGCGGATGTTGCGGCTGCCGAGATCGACGCCGCTCATCCGGGTATGGGCGGAAAAGGCAACGAACTTGGGCTGCTCCTGGCCGGTTTGCGGGGCGCGCAGGCCAAACTGGCGCTTGGCCAGGGTGACGACCGACCGCCCCTCGGGCGTCTCGTCGGCCAGCGAAGCCAGATGGGCGGTCTCCGCCAGCAGCTCGAGCGCCACGCCTCCCACGGGAATGAATTCCGAGGCCATCCGGTTGCCCAGCGTGATGGTCCCGGTCTTGTCGAGCAGCAATGTGTCCACGTCGCCGGCCGCCTCGACCGCGCGGCCCGACATCGCCAGCACGTTGTGCTGCACCAGCCGGTCCATTCCGGCGATTCCGATGGCCGAGAGCAGGCCACCGATGGTTGTCGGGATTAGACAGACAAAAAGCGCAACCAGCATCGGGACCGTAGTCCCGGCGCCGGCGTAGCGGGCAAACGAAGGCAGCGTGGCTACCGCCAAAAGAAAAACTATCGTGAGGCCGACCAGCAAAATCGTCAGCGCGATTTCATTGGGCGTCTTGCGCCGCTGGGCGCCTTCGACCAGGGCGATCATCCGGTCGAGAAAGGTCTCGCCCGGGTTGGCGCTGATTTGCACCTTGATCGAGTCGGAAATGACCAGCGTGCCGCCGGTGACCGCGCTGCGGTCGCCGCCGGCTTCGCGGATAACCGGAGCCGACTCGCCGGTGATGGCGGCCTCGTTGACCGCGGCGACTCCCTCGACGATCTCGCCGTCGCCGGGAATGATATCGCCGGCCTCGCACAGCACGGTGTCTCCCCGGCGCAGCGAGGTGGCCGGCACTTTTTGCAACTGGCCGTCCTCGGCCAGTTTCTTGGCTTGCGTCTCGGTGCGCGTGCGGCGCAAAGTGTCGGCTTGCGCCTTGCCGCGGCCCTCGGCCATCGCCTCGGCGAAGTTGGCAAAGATAACGGTGAACCAGAGCCAGACCACCACCTGGAACTCAAACGGGATGAGGCCACGGTAGCCGCGGCTAAAATCGTGGACCAGGACCGCGCTGCTCAAAAGGCTGGTCACCTCGACCACGAAGATGACCGGATTGCGTATCAGTGCGCGCGGGTCGAGCTTGCGCAGCGCGTCCAGGCAGGCGCGCACCACGATTCGGCGCTCCCAAAGCGGTCTGGATTTACGCGCGGCCATCACCGGTGCCAGCGTTCACTTAAAGGTCTTGCCGGCCATCAGCGCCAGATGCTCGACGATCGGGCCGAGCGAAAGCGCGGGAAAGAAGGTAAGCCCCGCCACGATGAGGATCACGCCCACCAGCAGCGCGGCGAACAGAAGACCGGTGGTCGGAAACGTGCCGGCGCTGGGCGCAAGCGCCCGCTTGGCCCCGAGCGAGCCGCCCAGCGCCAGGGCGGGAATGATCATCAGGTAACGCCCGACCAGCATGTCCAGCCCGATAAGCAGGTTGTAAAAAGGCGTGTTCGCGTTGAGACCGCCGAAGGCCGAGCCGTTGTTGGCGGCGCCCGAGGTAAAAGCGTAAAGAAACTGCGAAAAGCCGTGCGGGCCCGGATTGGAAAGCGAAGCCAGGCCGCTTGCGGTGCTGCCGGCCACCGCGGCCAGAAGCAGCACCACCGCGGGAAACACCAGCACGTAGAGCATCGCCAGCTTCATCTCGCGGCTTTCGATTTTCTTGCCCAGGTACTCGGGCGTCCTCCCGACCATCAGGCCTGCCACGAAAACCGAAAGCACCGCCATCACGAGCATCCCGACGATGCCCGCGCCGGCGCCGCCAAAGACCACCTCGCCGAGCTGCATGTTGAGCAGCGCGACCAAGCCGCCCAGCGGCATCAGACTGTCGTGCGCGGCGTTGACCCCGCCGCACGCCACGTCGGTGGTTAACGCGGCGAAAAGGGCCGACTGAACGATGCCGAAGCGCACCTCCTTGCCTTCCATATTCCCGCCGCACTGCAGCGCGCTCGCCCGCTGGTCGATCCCCAGCCTTGCCAAGAGCGGATTGCCGTGCTGCTCCGCGGCGATCGCCCCGGCCGCGCCGACCAGGAAAATGAAAGCCATCGCGCCGAACAAGGTCCAGCCCTGGCGCGTGTCGCCCGCCATCAGGCCAAAAGTGTAGGTCAGCCCCGCGCTGACCGCGACGAAGGCCAGCAGCTCCAGCAGATTGGTCAGCGGGGTCGGGTTTTCGTAAGGATGCGCCGAGTTGGCGTTGAAGAAACCGCCCCCGTTGGTGCCCACGTACTTGATTGCTTCCTGCGAGGCGACCGGGCCTTCAGCGATGCTCTGATGCGCGCCCTCGAGCGTGGTGGCGTGGACGTAAGGATCGAGATTTTGCGGCACTCCCTGCCAGAGCAGGACGAGCGCCAGCACAAGCGACAGCGGCAGCTCCACCCAGAGCGTCGCTCTCACCAGGTCGTACCAGAAATTGCCCACGGTCTTGGCGCTGCGCCGCACAAAACCGCGGATGATCGCCATCGCCACGCCGATCCCGGTCGCAGCCGAAACGAAATTCTGGTAGGTCAGACCGGCCATCTGGGTGAGATAGCTCATGGTGGTCTCGCCCGCGTAGGCTTGCCAGTCGGTATTGGTCACGAAGCTGGCGGCGGTGTTGAAGGCAAGGTCCGCAGGCACGGCCGCCATCCGTTGCGGGTTGAGCGGCAGGAAGGCCTGCACCCGCTCGAGCAGGTAGAGAAATACCATCCCCACGAGCTGGAAAAGGAGCATCGCCACAGCGTACTCTGCCCACGTCATCTCGGACCTGGGATCGATGCCGCTCACTTGGTAGATGAGGCGTTCAACCGGACGCAGAACCGGATCGAGCGCAGTGCGCTCCCCGGAAAAAACCCGCGCCAGGTAACGGCCCAGCACAACCGTTACCGGCAGCAGCACGACTGAGAACAGTCCCACCTGCGCCAGAGCGTTCCAAAACATCAGGCGACCAGATGGGTCAAAGCTTCTCCGCGCGCAGCAGCGCGTAGAGCAGGTAGGCGCCCATTGCGGCCGCGATGATCCCGCCGAGGACGGCTTCCCAGGGCGTCACAGCTCGCCACATCCCTTGACGTAGGCGATGCAAACCAGAAAGAAGGCCACCGTGCCAAGTAATACGGCCAAGTCCCCCATCATCGATCTCCATCCCTCAGGCTTTGCCGCTGCGCCAGCGCCGGCACGCAAGGCCGCAGTCGAGGCTGCGCGCTGGGCGGGCTTTCAGCCTTGCGACCCCCGGCCGCCGGCGCGCGCTGGGGGGCCTCATGGGCGCAACCGAATTCTTTTTCTTGGCAGACAGCTTCGCTGACCGCTTGCCGTTCTTTATGCGCTTCGCCCCCCGCCGGCCTTATTTCCGGCTTAGCCGCTATTATAGGCTTCGCCGCTCGGCAGTGAAGAGCGGTGCCGGCAAGATGGGGCCGCTTCTCGAAAGCCTCGCGGGCCACCGTAGACGGCGGCGTGGTGAGCGCGCAAGGGCGCGACGGTTGCCGGTCGACGGCGTCGTTAACTGCGCTCGGGCGGACCGGCACGCCCCAGGCGGGATTATGCGCTCGGCAGCGGGGCATGCAGTCAACCGCACGGTGCCCGGCTGCCGGGCGCGCCGGCTACGTGGTCCAGGACGCCGGGATAGGGGCTGAAGCGCCATCGGTCCATCGCGGCCCGCGAGGACTCTCGGCCTGCGGCGAGAAAGAAAGCGCAGGCCGCAACTACCTCCTGCGGCTCGATAAGCTGCATACAGCGGTTGTTCCCGCCGCACGGCGGGGAGTTGACGTGGTGGACACAGGGGCTGCAAACGAGGGGACGGTAGAAAATGATTGTCCTGTCCGGTCTGCCCAGCCGCGCGTAATGATCCGGGTGGGCGGGGCCAAAAAGTCCAACGGTCGGCGTCCCAAGGGCGAAGCCCAAATGAAGCGGACCGCTGTCGTTGGTTAGCAGACAGTCCGCCCTTTCGAGCAGCCCCAGCAGGCCGCCCAGAGTTGTTCTTCCGGCCATGTTCCTGACGTTACCTGGGGCTTCGCCAATCATCCGGCGCAGCCTTTCCACGTACTCCGCTTCGGCGCTGCTTCCTATCAGAGCGACCTTCAGCCCGCGAAAATGTGCCATCAGGCGCAGGACCGCGGCCGCAAACCGCCCCAGCGGCCAGCGCCGCTCGAGCGCCGTGCCCGAGGCGTTCGGGTTCACGACCAGGAGTTTGTCCTCGCCCGCCTGCCAGTTGCGCAACAGGCTCGCCGCCTCTCGCCGGTCTTCCGGCCTTAGCGTAATGGCAGCGGAGCCGGGCGACGCCGGTTGTAGCCCGGGCAGAGTGCGAGCCATCTGCAGGTAGAGTTCGTGTACCGGCGCAAACGGATTGGCATAGGTAAGGCGATGAAAGACTCGGCTCCTCAAGTTATCGCGGCTGCGCGCCAGACCGAGCCGGACCCTGGCCCCGCTTAGCCAGGCGGTTAGCGCGGACCATCGCCGACGGGTGTGAATCTGGAGATCGAAGAACAGTAACGGCCGCGCCCGGCGAAGCGTCTGAACAACGACCAGCGTGTCTCGCAGCCAAGCGCTTGCCGGCCGCCAACGAACTCCGAGGGCACGGTCGACAACACCCAGCCGTTCGACTAACTGCAAATGGCCCGCATCGGTTATATAAATCACCGCCGGATCGAGCGGATGCGTCTTGAGCGCGCGCAACAGAGGCAGGGTCGTCAGAACGCTGCCGAGACCGCCCCACTTGAGCACGCAAAAGACCGGCTGCCCGGAGCGGCTCTCCGGCAATTCTTGGGCCGACGGACGAAAGGAGCGCCCCAGCAGAGACGGCGTCGATGCCGACGCTTGCTGCGTGTTGGGTGCGAATCCCGGCCAACTGGGTTTCATCGTGGCTCCCGTGGCCAATCATCGCGGGACCGAGCGGGCAAAGCGCGTCGCTTTGCAGGGGCCGGGCTGGTTTTCTCCGCAAGCCGCGCCAACACGCACAGACAAGGCGCAATGGCGCGGGCTTGTGCAGCAGCCCGGGCACCCCGGCGGTTTCGACCATCGCCGGCCTTCGGCCGCAGTAAGGAGGGCGCCGCCGGTCACGCCGCGTTCTCCTGCCGGGCAGAAAAGCTACCGCTGAACAGGACGAGATAGAGGCCCTGAAAGAGCGCGGCGGCACAAAACGGCGCCGCGAACCAGCCGGCGCCGATCCAGTACCCTGCCATTATGGGCCCTGCCGCTCGGGGCATGGCCAGAGAGGCGACGCTCAAAGCGCTGGCCCTTGCGCGCCGGCGCTCGCCTACCAGGCTCGCCGTCACCGCCTCACGCGCTCCGGTGCTGCCCCGCTCCAGCGCAAACCTGATGATCCAAACCACCGCCGCGAGACGAAACGTCGGCATCCATGGCAGCAACACCAGAAGCGCCAGCGCCAACATTCGCATCCGAACAAACGTCCGGGTGCTGCCAAGCCTCGACGACGCCCTGCCGGCCGCCCACGCACACGCGGCTGCGATCAGGAAGCCGGTAGCGACGACTGGACCTATCGCCACGACCCCCAGGCCGAATCGGAGCGCAAACCAGTATGCGGCCAGCGGGCCGGAAAGTCCGACCGCCACGCCGTCCAGAATGTTGACCGCTCCGAGCCTGAGGACGCTGCGGCGCTCGGCGGACGTAAGCCTGAGCGCCGAACCGCCCGAAGCGCTTCTGCGACCGCGGATGCCCCCGGCGGCTTGGCTGCCTGCGCGGGTTTTCGGAACCGCCAGGATTAGCATCGCGTTGCCGATGCTGAGGGCCGCTCCGACCATAAACATGACCCGGTAAGGTGCTTCGGCCGGATGGCCGTGGGTCAGCTCGAAGGCGAAGGCTGCGCCGGCTGCGCCCAATGCCATACCCACCAGGCCCGCCGCGGTGTTCAAGTTATAGACCGCCGCACGATGCGCGGGACTCACCAATTCGGCAAGCCACGCCAACTCGGCCGGAACAAAACAACCCGGGGCTCCGTTGGCGCCCCTGCCGAACCCGCCGAGCACCGCGCCAACCGAGACGACCAACACGCCGGTGCTCAGCATGGCGCCAAGAAAAACGACTGCCAGGCAGAACTCGTAGCCCAGCAGCATCCCCCGGTAGCCAAAGCGGTCGGCGAGCGCTCCAACTGCCAAGCTAAGCAGAGAGCCGACCAGAAAACTTGCAGTCGTCAGAAAACCGATCTCGGTACCGCTCCAGCCGAGATGGTGAAGGTAAAGCGCGAAGTCGACAACGAGACCGCCCTGCGCAAGGCTGCGCAGAAACCGGGCGGCCAGCAGCCGTCCGGCGCCTGAAGGGAGGTAAGAGTCTTGCTTGAGACCCTGGCGTCCGGTCAAAGCAATCGCGCGGTTGCCGCCGGGCCGAAGCGACAAGACGAATCCGTGGGGTGGCGTCAAGGGCAAACTCTTCGCGTCGGGCAAAAGAGACATCAGGCGGCCTCGGCGCTTGCGCGCGCTAGGCTTTGCAAGCGCCTCACCGCAAACCCTAGGCACGCAAGCGGCGGACCACGCGGCGAACCCCGCCATATGCGCCGCATTCACCGCCCCGGCGTGCAATCATTGCAGAAAGCAGTTTGCAGGCGTGCATCGTGCAATGCGCTTCGGCATGGCTGCTCGCCGAAGTGGCTGGCTCAGTTGCGTGGAGGGTAATTCCCTTCAGAAAAATATCTGTCAGAAAAGGAACCGCAGCGTGCGGCGGAAACTCCAGAGCGCTCGCGCGTCGCCATTTATCGCGCAGAGTGAAGAAAAAGAAGCTAAGCGCGGCACCAGGGGCGGCGATGAAAGCGCCCGGTATGCGTCTAGAGCCAGCCTCGGTCTTTTGAACCGGCAGGCACGGAACTCGCGTGGCCGTGCCGAGTGTGTGGCGGCCAAGATCACGCAAGCAGGCTTGGCCGGGCTGGGTTTCCGGCCCGGCTGGCGGCGCTGAGTGCGGCTCGCAGGTACCCCGCATCGCGGCCTGCCGGCGTGGCTGAATTCTTTGGCGTATTCGAACGTCTTTTGAAGTTGAGCGGTAGTAGCTGCGCTCTCGGCTTTCGAAGCCGCAGCCGCGTTCCAGGCTTCATGCCGCTAAGAGAGCGGTCGCCGCCGCGACGGACGGGACGCTGCGAAGGGCTCGGGCGGCTGCTCGCTTTGACCGGCCCGGGCATCCAAGGAGTTCAAGGTGGGGGCATCCGCAAGAACGCTCAAGAGCTTGCAACGGCACTGGGGTGAGAATCGGGATTAACGCGCTCGGCCTTCTCCCCGGCATGATAGGCGGGGGCGAAGCCTACCTGCGGCGGTTGCTTGACGCGCTTGGCCGGGTGGACGGCGGCAGCCAATATCTTGTTTTTACCAATCGCGACAACCATCAAAGCTTTGCCTCGCTGCCTGGCAACTTTCGACGACTGCTCTACGACTTTCCCGCGCGCTGGACGGTACCTAGCCTGTTCATGACGCGGGTGCTGGGTGAGCAGTTCTACCTTTCGCTGAGCGCCGGGCGGCGCCGGCTGGACGTCCTTCATTCTCCGTTTGACACGGTGCCGCTGCTTGCTCCGTGCGCGACGGTGGTTACGCTGCATGACCTCAATTTTGACGCTTTTCCGGAGGCGCGCGGCCGGTTGCCCCGGCTTTTGGCGCGCCGGCTGGTGGCGCTGTCGGCGCGGCGCGCCGAGGCGATTATCACGGTGAGCGATTTCAGCCGTGGACAGATCGTCTCCAGGCTAGGGGTCGACGCCGGTCGAGTCTGGGCCGTTCACAATGCCGGTTTTGGGGCGGCCGGCGGCGGCGGGGCCGAGTGGGCGGCCGCGGCCCGCCGGCTGGGAATTACCAAGCCGTATGTGATCGCGTTTAGCAGCGTCAACCCGCACAAGAACATAGCTTCGCTGATTCGCGCTTTTGCCCGTCTTCGGCTAAGAGATCAGTGGCAGCTCGTGGTGGTTGGCCATCTCTCACTTAGGGGAGAGCAGTTGCCCGCGCTGACGCGTTCGCTTGGCCTGGAGGGCCGGGTGATAATGACCGGTTACCTTGAAGACGATTTGCTGCGGGCGGCGCTGGAACATGCTTCAGCGCTGGCTTTTCCGTCGTTTTATGAGGGCTTTGGCATCCCGGTGATCGAGGCGATGCAGTGCGGAGTTCCGGTGGCGTGCTCGCGCGCCGGAGCGTTGCCGGAGGTGGCGGCGAATGCTGCCCTGTTTTTCGATCCCGGCAGCGTGGCTGACATAGCCGAGGTTCTGGAACGGCTGTTGACCGACGCGAGGCTGCGCCAGCGGCTGCACGCCGAGGGATTGCGCAACGCGCGGCGCTTTTCCTGGGAACAGTCGGCGCGGGCCACGCTGGAAGTTTACCGGTGCGCCTCGGCCGGGGCTGCCGCGAGGACCAGCGCGTCCTCGGCGCGCTTGGCCATCCGGTCCGCAGCGCTTTCGGCACGCTCTTCGCTTACCTCGTCCAGGGCGACCGTTCCACAGCCCAAGCCTTAAAAGCGCTGCAGCATGAAGCGTGGCAGCCTTGATGGAGGGACTCGGCCGGCCGCGGCCTCAGCGGGCAGGAGGGCGGCGCCTGAACTCTAACATCCGTGAGTTGGTCCCGGAGGTACAGACTACGATGCCACGATCGCCGCTACGCCGGCTATGCACCCTGAGCGCAATCCTCGGGCTTGCCGCGGTTTGCGCCGTGGCGCACGCCCAAGCCGTCGCGCCCGGCTCTGGGGCGTCGCAAAATCCGCAGCAGAGCTACTCGCTCTTGGGGCCGGCACCTTCGCTGGCGGTTTTCGGCCAGCGAGCCGCCAACAGCTTTGGCTACACGGTAAACAGCGTTGCCAACGATTCCTGGGACATCCTGACCTCGCCGCGGTATATCGGCGAGCTTCCCGGCCTGCTCGAGGAGCCAAAGGTTGACTACACGCTGGCCGGTGCGGCTGCCCTTATGGGAGCCGGGTTTGGCATGGACAAGATAATGCAGGCCAACCTTCATTCAATGGCGCCTGGCACGGCCACTGACCTCCAGAACATCAGCTACGATTCGATTAGCGTGACCACCGGGCTGATGTGGGTCTACGGCCTTTACACCGGGGACGCGCGGGCGCAAGACTACGCGATTGCCGCGGGCGAAGGCGCCGGGATTGCCACCTTGGCGGACATCGGGATCAAGGCCGCTTTCGGGCAACTGCGTCCCTACCAGAACCATCGCAACAATTTCGCTTTTTTCAGGGGCGGCGCTTCCTTCGTCTCCGGAGACGTGACGCCGATGTTCGGTCTGGCCGCCGGCGTGAGCGAGTACTTCAACAACGCCTGGTACGCCTCGGTACCGATCTATTCGCTGGCGCTGCTGGACGGTTTCGGCCGGATGGGACACAACGCTCACTGGTTTGACGACGTTTTGGGAGCCGCTTTGCTCGGGGCGGGAACCACGGAGCTGATAATCTACCTTCACAAGCAGCGTGAGACCAGCGGCCCGACGTTCCAAATCGTGCCGGTATCACCGCCCAGCAACGCTCCGCAAAGCGGCGCAAGCTTCGGCATGGGTGTTGCCCTGGCGTGGTAACGGCAGAGCGACTGTGTTGAGAATCAAGGGGTTGTCCACACGGTCCACAGGCTTTGCGATAGAGGGCGGCCTCCCGTCCGGCGGCGAGGCAGAGAGGGACGGCGCGGCCTGTTTTCCTCTTCCTCTCCCCCGCCGGGGGAGAGGATCGAGGCGCCGCCCTGAGCGGAGCGCAAGCGGAGTCG
This sequence comes from Deltaproteobacteria bacterium, assembly GCA_021794015.1. Classification (GTDB taxonomy): domain Bacteria; phylum Desulfobacterota; class Binatia; order Binatales; family Binataceae; genus JAJYRQ01. The sequence continues at coordinate 103,819 of JAJYRQ010000005.1, forward strand.
AAGGGAGAGGGGGGACGCAGCGGGCGGTACGCTTGCCATGGCCACGCCGACAGGCCCCCCTCACCCTGCCCTCTCCCCCCGAGGGGAGAGGGAAACAGGAAGGTGCGGGCAGCGCCAACCCTGCGGGGTGAGGGAAACAGGAAGGTGCGGGCGGCGCCAACCCTGCGGGGTGAGGGAAAGAAAAATGGGCGCAGCGATGCTTGCCCGGGCGGAGAGCCAAGCCCGAGGTTCGAGCCCGCCGCCGGCCGCGCCACGGCCCGGGCGCGCAAGCAACGCGGCTGGCAGAGCCGCTCAAGCAAGCGGTGCCGCTGGGTCAGGCTTAGGCCCGGCGCGCCTTTTGCGACTCGGACACAACCGCAGCGCGCAGCAGGGCGCCGCTATCATACAGGCCGGCAATCTCCGTCTGCGAAAGCTCCAGGATTTCACGCAGGACGACCTCGTTGTCCTCGCCCACGCGGGAAACCTTCAAGCCGGTCGGGTAGGCATAGTTGGAAAAGCGTACCGGCATCCCGGGCAGCCCCAATTCCCCAAAACCGGGGCAGTCGGCCCGCCTGACGGTGCCGCGCTGGCGCAGGTGAGGCAGAGCCATCGCCTCCTCCAGGCCGAGCACCGGCGCGCACGGCACCCGCTCGGCCTCGAGCGCGGCCACCGCCGCGTCGCGGTCGGCGAAGCCGTCCAGCCAGCGCTCGATAATCTCCTTGAGCGCCTGGTTGTTCTTAAGGCGCGCCTTGGGAGTGACAAAACGCGGGTCCTTGGCCAGCTCCGGCGTCCCCATCGCTCGCGCCAGGCGCTCCATTTCATGCTGCTGCACGATGAGCAAAAGGTAGCCGTTGCGGCAGCGGTAAATCCCGTACGGACTGGCGGTCGGATGCTGTGAGCCGCTGCGCTGCCACTGGTAGCGGCCCGGCCGCGCCGAGAGTACCGGCACCATGAACTCGTGCATGTGAAAATAGGTGTCGAGCAGCGAGGCGTCGATAAGCTGTCCGTGGCCGGTGCGCTCGCGGTTGAAAAGCGCCATGCCAACGGCCATCGCCGCGGCTACGCCCGTCGAGATGTCGCCGATTGCCATGGTCGGCACAATCGGCGGCCGGTCGGGCTCGCCCAGCAGGTCGGCGACGCCGGCATAGGCTGCGCCGATGTAGTCATAGCCCGGCTTATGGCTTAGCGGGCCGCTCTGGCCGGCCACCGAAATCGAGCACATCACCAGCCGCGGGTTGAGCGCGCTAAGTTTTTCGTAGCCGAGCCCGATTGCGCCGATTACCCCGGGAGCGAAGTTCTCCACCACGACGTCGACCTTCGGCACCAGCCGGTAGAGCAGCTCGAGTCCAGCCGCGCAGCGAACGTCCACGCCGAGGCTGCGCTTGGTGTGATTGTGCTGGAAGTAATAGGTACTGATTCCGTCTGCCATCAGGCCGAGCCGGCGCACGTGGTCGCCCTCGGGTGAGCGCTCGATTTTGATAACGTAGGCGCCGAGCTCGGCCAGAATCCGGGTGCAGGTCGGGCCGGCCACGTAGTGGCTGAAGTCGAGCACGCGGACCCCTTGCAACATCGGCTCCTGCTTGGTCATCTCCGCCCCTCCTTGGCGCGGCCGGTTACGGCGCCGGCGGCTGCGGCCGGCAGGCGCCGGCGCGCGGTCTTGGCGAGTTCATTGCGGTGAGCGCTTGCAGTCGCTGCACAGGCCGTAGAGTTCAACCCGGCGGCGGCTCAAGGTTGCGCCCAGCTCCCTGGCTACCTGGCGCTGGGTGCGTTCCAGGTCGCGGTTTTCGAATTCGATTATTTTGCCACAGCGCTCGCAGATGAAATGGTCGTGGTGGGGCTCGTCGGCCACCTCGTAGCGTGCCTGCGTCTCGTCGAAGTGGCGCTCGTGGAGGAGTTCGCATTCCTTGAGCAGCCGCAGGGTGCGATAAATGGTGGCGTATCCGACATGGGGATTTATCTTCTTGACTTCGGCGTAGAGTTCTTCGGCGCTGATGTGGCGCCGGGTCTCGAAGAAGACGCGCGCGATGTCGTCGCGCTGGCCGGTCGATTTGAGGCCGCGTTCGCGCAGCCGTTCGTGAAAGAGCGCCAGCCAGCGCTCGGCCTTGGCCTCGCTTGGCCGTTTCACCACGGTACGAACCGGGGTTTCCTCGCTGGTCGCTGCCCAACGCGGCATTTCAGGCCCTAACCGAAGCCCTGCTAAGCGCCGGGTAGCCGGTCTTCGACCAGCCGGCGCGCTGCCTGGGACAATTCGCAGGTCTGGTGTCCGCTTTCGCGCACGAGCGCAGCCAGAAGTTCGAGTTGTTCACCCCAGGGCTGGTCGCGGTCGATTATCACCAGTTGCTTTTCACCGAGCCGGCAAGCCCCGCCGCGGGCCCGGTAGCCGACTTCGCGCAAAAGCTTTTCGCGCCTGACCTCGAAGCCGGACCGCGCCAGAACCTGGCTCAACTCTTCAATCAGCGCCACCAGACGCGCTCCTCTGCCCACGCTCACCACACTCCCCGCGCTAAGGTTGCATCTCCCTTATGATAACGCGGGCCGGCGCTCAAGTCGCCTGCGCGGCCGGCGCCGGGCCGTGTCTTGACGGCGCCGGCTAGGCGCGCCCTCCGAGACCCGTCAAAGCTGCCCCTTGTTGGCCAGCGCGACGAAGTTCTCCAGGGTGACGATCTTGACCTTGTCTGCGTGCGTGAGGTGCGGGCGCAGCCCACCGGTAACATAGAAGTGCCGCAGCTTCCAGCCCTCGCCGCCCAGCACCAGGTAGGCTTTCGCGCTGGCTCCCTCCCGGACGGTCTCCGCCAGGGAAATCACCTCGAACGGGATTTTCTGCTCGGCCGTCCCGGCAACCTGCTGCCACTTGAGCGAGACCAGGTAACGCCATCCGTCTTTCTCGGCAACAGCATCGACGACATGGCGCCCGCCCCCAAAGCGACGCCCGACATCCTGGTGAAGACGATAGGCGTAGCCGCCCTGCGCAAGGGCGGGCAGGATCATCGCTTCCAACACCTGTCCTGTGCTGGTGTCCCGCCTGCTCATCGCGCTTACAGATTCTTTACCGCCAGGACTTCCTGGGCGGGCGTACGGTCACCGGTGCAGCTTATCATCCGCGGAGCGCTTAGCCGCCGCAGGCTGAAGCCGAGCGCCTTGTAAAGTTTCCAGATTCGCTCCGTTGCCTGGTTGGAAAGCACCACCGGACCAGGATGGTCCGCCAGCCACTGGGCGGCCCTCACCTGGTCCTTCCAGTGAAACCCTTCTTTGGCGTAGCTGGTGAACTCGACGTCGTAGGGAGGGTCTGCGTAGACAAAATCGCCAGGCTTTAGCCCGACCTGCGCAAAGTCACGGGCGGTAAATTCCCAGGCGGCAAAGGCCGCCCGATATGCCGTGAAGTCGTTGACGTAGGCGATCCGTTTGTAGCGGCCGAAGGGAACGTTGAACCGGCCTTTTTGGTTGAAGCGGCATAGCCCATTATAGCCGGTGCGGTTGAGGTAGTAGAAAAGCAGCGCCGCCTCGGCGCCGTCGGCCTGTCCGGTTGCGATCAGCTCGTTGAACCGGTCGCGGTAACGGTAATAAACGTCGCGCCGGTTAACCATCTCAATCGAAACAGTCAGGCCGGCCTTGAGATAGTCGTAAAAATTGATCAGATGCGGGTTGATGTCATTGAGCAACGCGCGCGCCGGCTTAAGCGCCAGCGCCACGCTGAGGCCGCCGCACATCGGCTCGACCAGCCGCCGATGCCGATGCGGCCGCCATAGCTCTTCCAGGTAGGGAACGATCCAGCGTTTGCCGCCGGCCCATTTGAGCGGCGGACGCAATCCGGTGCGACGCCGGCCTGCCTGCTCGCCGCTGGCTGGCGCGGCCGGCGCCCCCATGTTGGCCGGTGCGAACCTGCCTTCCGCGTTGGCTTGCGCCGCCAGCTTCTTACGGGAGGCGTCATTGCGCGTGGCGAGCGCCAAAGCCAGCCCTGCCTGTTTGCCGCCGGCCATCGCGCTCAGGCCGACGGCTGGGCCGCGCGCCGCCGGATGAAGCGGCCGAGCACGGCGCGCATCGTGTCGATCGATTGCACGCCGATCAGGGCGAATTCCCCGAGCAGAAAGGCGGGGTAGCCTAAAGCTGAAAACCGCTGCGCCTCGCGCCGGTTCTCCTCGAGCTTTGCGGCCATCAGGTGAGCGTCAAGCGCCGCCGCGAAGTCCGAACCGTCCATTGCGCAGCGCTGCGCCAGTTGGGTCAGCAGGCCGAAGTTCGCGATGTCCGCGCGTTGCTCGAAGGCGGCGCGGAAGACTGCCGCATGGTAGGAACCGGCCCTGCCCGCCGCGCGAGCCAACTCAAGCCCCTCCAGCGCGGCTGCGCTATCGGGCCAGCTAAGGAGCGGCCGGACCGCGACTCCGGTCTCGCAGCTCACTCGCAAAACCTTGGCCTGCTGCACAGCGTCGATGGGCGCTCCGGGCTTGACCCGGCAGTCCCGCGCCGCCAGCGGGACGCCCTTCCACAGCGCGGTAAAGCCGAGTTCGTCCTCGAGCGCGCTTACGATGCGCCAGGCGATGTAACACAGGGCCGAGCCGTAGTCGAAGTAGATCGGCACGACTGCCGCGCGCTGCGCCTGCCGCGCCTCCTCGCCGTTCACCATTGCCTTCCCCGCCAGCACCCCGGCTGATTGTGGCGCTTCGTCGTCCGGCGCACAATGGAGCGTCCGAGCCCGGCTGTCGGCAGGCAAGGTCGGCCGGGTGCGACGCCGCGCTGCCGACCGGACCCGGTTGGAGCGGCGGCAAGCCGCGGTTGCGGGGCGGCGGCGCGCCTCGCCAGGGTTGAAGGGCGAGGCTTGTTCACGCTCCTTCGTCGTACTCTTCGGCGATGTCCTTGTTGGTGTAGTCCTTGAGCAGCGCGGTGCCGAGCACGCTTATCACGGCGCAAATCAGCACGTACCAGGCGATCGCGTAGCCGGAGTGGTAGGCCGCAAACAATGTCGTAGCGATAAGCGGCGCCGGACCGCCGGCAAAGACCGAGGCAAGCTGGTAGCCCAGGGACGAGCCGCTGTAGCGCAGCCGCCCCGTGAACGACTCGGCGATTAACGCGGCTTGAGGGCCGTACATCATGTCGTGCGGAATCAGCGAAAGCACGATCGCCAGAAAAATCAGCGCGTGAACCCCGGTGTCGAGAAGCGCGAAGTAGACGAAGCCGAACAGTCCCACCGTGACTGCGCCAATGATGTACATCCGTTTGCGTCCGATGCGATCCGAGAGGTGCCCGCTAAACGGAATCGTGAAAAATGAAAGCATCGAAGCGACCAGCACCGCGATCAACAGAAAATTGCGCGACACCTTGAGCGTTCCCGTACCGTAGGCGAAAACAAAGGCCGTGAAAATGTAAAACGGCGCCTGCTCCGCAGTCCGCGCCAGCGCCGAATAGATGATCTCCTTGGGCTGGCGCTTGATGACTTCGACCGTGGGCGCCCGTTCCAGCTTGTTGCGCTCGGCCAGCCGGGCAAACGTCGGCGTGTCCAGGATGCCCAGGCGGATGTACAGCCCGACCGCTACCAGCACCAGGCTCAGCAAAAACGGGATGCGCCATCCCCAGGTTACAAACTCCGGGCCGGACAGAGCGCTGAACGCCAGCACCGCCAAGTTGGCCAAAAACAGCCCCGCCGGCACCCCGAACTGCGGCCACGAGGCGATAAAGCCCCGATGCTGGTTGGTGCGCGCCCACTCCATCGAGAGCAGCACCGAACCGCCCCACTCACCGCCCACGCCTACGCCCTGCAGAGAGCGCAGAATGGTCAAAATAACGGCGCCCCAGATGCCGATGCTCGCGTAGGTCGGCACCAAGGCAACCAGAAAAGTGGCAATCCCCATCAGCATCAGCGTCGCGATCAGCGCCGACTTGCGCCCGATCCGGTCGCCATAATGGCCGAATATCGCGGCCCCCACCGGGCGCGCCAGGAACCCCACGGCATAGATGGAAAACGCCTCCAAGGTTCCCACCAGCGGATCGGATTTCGGAAAGTAGAGCTTGGCAAAGACCAGCCCTGTAACCGTGCTGTAAAGGAAGAAGTCGTACCACTCGATCGTGGTGCCGATCGTGCTGGCGACGATAGCGCGTTTGAGCTGGCGATGGTGCTCGGCCTCGGGAAGGGACAATGCAGCGGCCGTGCTTGTAGCCATCGGATAACCTCCCTGTTATGAACAGTTCGCCGCTTTGGCTTTAGCTTTTCCCCGGCGCTCCAGATCGCCCAATACACCCCAGGGCCGTTCTCGGCAAGGGCCGGGGTAGTTCCCTGGATGCGCGCGACCGAGCACGGCAGCGGCCCGCCCCCGCTGGCGCGGGGCGCGCGGTTGAGCAGCCGGGCTGCCGCTTCAACTCCGGCGCGGGTTTTGTCGTCGGGTGCGCGGAGGTCGCCGGGTGCCGCAGAGGAACACCGCGCGTAGCGCCCGAGTCCGCCAACCGATGGCTGGCCGCTTACTCGAACGCGATCTCGTCGGGAAAGACGAAGGTGCTGGTTCCGTCGTCAAAGCGAACCAGGTACATCCTTCGCCCAAGGTTGCTTACCTCGCGCACCAGCGTCGGCTGCTCGCCGTACCGGATCACCCCCTGGTGATCGCGCAGCGGCCTGAGCAGTCGGCAGCGGCGCGGGCTGACCGCCTCGTCCCCTTCGCTTCTCTCTGACACCGTCATGATGACGCCGCTTCCCAGCCCGGTTTTCTCGGGCTTCAACCCGCAATTATAGCACCGGGCTGCGGTGTGAACAGGCTGCAGCACAGCACAGGCGCTGCCGCGCTGTGTTCGCGGGAGCCGGCAGAAGCGCAGCCGCGTGGCGCGCTCAGCGCGGGTCGCGGCCGGTCTGCGGTAAGTTGCCGCTCAAGCCCGGCGTGTTAACGCCCTATGCGCTGAGCATGGTATGATGGCGCGCTTCGTCAATTCGACGGCAAGCGGGGAGGTCCAAGATGCTGCGCAAGGTCGAAGTCGAGAATTTCATGTGCCTCAAAAATGTTTCGGTGGAGCTGGACCCGTTCACCGTTCTTGTCGGGCGAAACGCGGCGGGCAAATCGGCGATCTTCAAGGCGCTGGTGACCCTGGCGCGGCTGGTCGGCGACCGTCCGGCGCCGGTACGGGGACCGCGAGGGGAATTCTTCCTGGAGCCCGGCGTCACGCTTGACGACCTCGTTTGGAGGGGGGACTCCGCTCTTCCTATGAAATTTCGGGTGTGGTTCGACAATGACGGCGACGAGCCGGGCTATTCCCTAGAACTCAAGAAGGGCCGGGCAGGATGGAGCGTCACCCGCGAGGAAATGAACATTGGCGGCGCGCGAATAAGAGTTGATGAAGAGCAAGCCTTCGAGCATCCGACCGAGTCGTTGAATTTGGAGAGCGCGACGGGACTTGCGTCGAGAGTCTGCGCGGCTATCGCGACGCAGGCAAGCTCTTAGAGCATTTCACAGCCGGAGACTCGCTGCTGCCCAGCAGGTGGCCGAGGTGACACGCGGGATGTAGCAAAAAAAAGGCCGCCCGAAGGCGACCCTTTGTAAATAATGAAAAATAAAATTACGAATTATTACAATCTGAAAGTTAAGCCTCCGCATCCGCCGTGTCAAGCCCGGCCGGCGTGCATCAAGCGGCGCCAGGCCGGCCCGCCGGCGCGACGTGTCCCATTCGGTTGCAGGCGGAGGCGGATGTTAAGCTGGAGGCGCTGATTCATAGCCGTTGGGAGGCTCGCCGATGCCTACGCTTTATCCGCTGGTTCTGGGACGGGAGGTGATGGTTGCCACCGAGCATTACCTCTCGGCTGCGGCCGGGGCCCGGCTCTTTGCCCAAGGCGGCAACGCGATCGACGCCGCGGTGGCGGCGACCTTCGTTGAGGGCGTCGTCAACCCGCACATGCACACTCTGGGCGGAGAGGCGCCGATGATGCTTTACGCGGCGCGCGCGGGCCGGGTGGTGGCCGTCAACGGCAACACCGCGGCGCCGGGCGCGGCGACCATCGAGCATTTCCGCTCACTGGGCCTCGAGCTGATTCCCGGCGAGGGACTGCTGGCAGCCGGAGTGCCGGCTGCGGCGGACGCCCTGCTGGCGGTGCTGGAGCAGTTCGGCACCAAGCGGCTCTGCGAAGTAGCGGAGCCGGCGCGCGAGCTTTGCGAGCAGGGGTTTCCGGCCCATCTGGGGCTGACCGGCCAGGAGGGCCTGGCGCCCCATCAAATCGGCGGCGTGACTCCGGTCACGCTCCAGGCCAACGCCGACAAGTTTCTCAACGTCTGGCCGTCCAGCGGCCGAGTCTATCTTCCGGGCGGGCGCCCGCCGCGGGCGGGAGAGATCATCCGCAACCCCGCGCTGGCGCGCTGCTTCAAGCGGATGGTTGAAGCGGAAGCAAGCGCGCGCAACCGGGGCCGCGAGGCGGGAATCGAGGCCGCACGCGCGCGCTTCTATCGAGGCGACATTGCCGAAGAGATCGTCGCTTGGTCGAGGTCAAACGGCGGGCTCCTGGAGCGGGAAGACCTGGCGCGGTTCCAGACCCGGCTGGAAGAACCGGTCTCTGCCGACTTTCGCGGCGTTACCGTTTTCAAATGCCCCCCCTGGTCGCAAGGACTGGTCTTTCTCCAGCAGCTCAGGCTGCTTGAGGGTTTCGAGCTACGTCGCATGGGCCACAACTCAGCCGATTACATCCATACCGTGACCGAGGCGGCCAAGCTTGCCTTTGCCGACCGCGAGGCCTATTACGCCGACCCGGCGTTCGTCGAGGTGCCGGTGCAAGGGCTGCTTTCGCGCCGCTACGCCGAGTTGCGCCGCGCGCTTATCGATCCGGCGCAGGCAGCCGAGGCAACCTTTGCGGGCGATCCCGTGAAGCCGGCGGCCAGGCTGCAGCACCCGCAGCCGGCCGGGCGGTGGAACTCGGGCACCACCCAAATCGTCACAGCCGACAGGGAAGGCAACCTGGTCTCAATCACCGCCAGCGGCGGCTGGCTGCCGAGCTCGCCAGTGATCGAGGAGCTGGGCTTCCCGCTCGGCTCACGCATCCAGACCTTTTACCTCGACCGGGCGCACGCCAATGCGCTGATGCCCGGCAAGCGGCCGCGCACCACGCTGACCCCGTCGCTTGCCGCGCGCCAAGGCGTTCCCGTGCTCGCCTTCGGGACGATGGGCGGCGACCAGCAGGATCAGTGGACGCTCCAGTTTTTTCTCAATCACGTCGAGTTTGCGATGGACCTGCAGGAAGCGGTCGAAGCGCCGAAGTTTTCCTCGGGCCATTTTCCTTCAAGCTTCTACCCGCACGCGGCCCGGCCGAAGCTGCTGCGCCTTGAGTCGCGCATCGACCGGGCGGTGCGTGAAGAACTGGACCGGCGGGGACATCGCGTGATGGCGGTCGAGGACTGGAGCGAAGGCTTCGTGCTGGCCGTGGGACGCAACCCGAGCACCGGGTTGCTCGAGGGGGCCGCGGACCCGCGCGGGCAAATCTCGGGCGTGATGCCCGCGCACGTGGTAGGATGGTGACCGGACGAACCAGTGTGACCGTTGCCGTGCGCTGCCGGCCGGAGCTTTGACTGAAGCCGTCGATTTGTCTATAAGAGTGTTCGGAGGTGTCAGGCCCGGTCAGACGCACCCCAAGCGGGGCGTTTCGGCGTACGGCCGGGCAGGGGGTATCTAAGAAGTCAGCGATGACGTTGCAGCCGGCGCCAGGTCTGAGCTTGGCCGGTGGGTTTTTTCGTCAGAGCCGACAGACATCATTCATCGGCTCTGGACAAGGAGTCGTCAAATGCGAATCGGGGCAAGCACGGCAGTTAAAACCCTGCTCGCGGTGTTGGTTGCGGCTAGCCTCACGGCCTGCTCGGGCCAGCCGCTGTCGACTCGGGAGGAAGGCACGATGATCGGCGCGGGAGGTGGGGCCGCAACCGGCGCCATCATCGGCGCGGCGGTCGGAGCGCCTGGAATAGGCGCCCTTATCGGCGGCGGTATCGGAGCGGTGGGCGGCGCGCTGGTGGGCAACGAAATGCAAAACCAGCAGGTCCAGCAAAACCAGACCCAGGGCCAAATCCAGCAGCAACAGCAGGAAATCGAACAGCAGCGCCGCCAGATCGAACAGCTGAAGCAGCAGCAGGAAACCGAATAGCCCCGGCGAAGCCTAGCCGGGCCGCAAGCGCCGCCCCTGCCGGGCTAGACCCGCTGCCGTAATCGACAAGCGCTGGTGAAGGTTGAGAGTGCTGGAGCAACTGACGGCACACCTGAAACACATCGGGCCGCGCGCTCCAGCCTATGCAACGGCAGTCAGCTTGCTCGGCCTGTTCGCGGGTCTTTTGGGTTCGCTGTACGCCGACGCTATAAAATCGACATTCCCGTTCGTACTCGGCGCTCGGCACGTACCACGCCCTGCAATCCTAATTTTTGGGCGCTGCCATCGCAGCCACCGCTCTGTTTTTCTTTGGACAGAGAGCCGCCGAGGCGCAGAGGAAAGAATCCGAGATGCGGCTCGATAAGCGTTCGGATGACCTCTCGCGTCTGGTTCGAAGCCTTCCGCCGTCCGACTTTCTCTTAACGTTTCGGGACATCTTCTGGGAGTGCGGTAACGCGCTGTTGGAGACGGTCAACTCGCCGCCAAAGGACTTAACGCCGGGAATCGTCCGAGCCGCGATCCGGATCGTGCTGTTTGGCGTCGCCACGTTGGCCCAGAAATTCGATGGCGCTTCCCCTGAGGTTGTGTATGCGTCAAACATCATGCTGTTCCACCCGGCTTCCGAGCTATCGGGCGACGAAGGGGAAAAGATACGCTCCTACCTGAGATTTTCGCCTCCTGAAACCGACCTGCATGCGCTGTGCGGGGTGCTAGTCCTGGAGCCCGAACTTTCGACAACGACGGCACCTGGGAGACCGCCGCGTCCAGATACGTCGCTGACTCCTCTCGCCCTCGCGGTTCCGAAAGAGCTACGCGACCGGAGCACCGGGCGATGGAAGGCTTTGCCTGGCGCGCCCATGGCATTTTGCACCGGCGGCCTCGAAGCTTACCGTGACACGTCAACCCTCGGCGACTGGTGTCGGCAAAAGGGCGATTTCCCCCAAAGCACGGCAGCCGCGGTCGACGACTATTTCCGAACCGAAGAGGCGCGGTCGGTTCGAAGCTTCATTTCTATTCCGATTAAACCGTTGGACGGGCAGGCCGTCGGAGTGCTCAACATTCACCGGAACCAGCCGGGATTGCTCGAGGAAAAGGAACCAGTCAAGCAGTTTGTGCCCCTCGCAACTCCCTTTGTCTTTGTCCTTATTCCGCCGCTGAAATTACAAGAAAGACTCAGGGATAATAACGCTTGAGAGGGTGGCTCCGGACGGCCGCGAGGCTCGCCTCCCAGTTGGCCGCGGAGCACCAGAGGAGGAGCGATGGATATTACGGCTCGCTCGAAAAAACCGGCGCTCCAGGAGCGCCTGATGGCAATAAGCGGGAATTTGGGAAAAATTCGCTCCGGCGAGTCGAAACCCGAAGTAGTCGAGTATCGGCGAGAGGGCGACCGCATCTCCGTTCGGATCAAGACCCGGGACGGCGAACCGGCGGCGTGAGGATGCGCGCCGGCCAACGGTTCCTACCAGATAGCTCCCGTTCCGACCGCGCAAAAGGGGTGCATCGTCCCAAGCCGCAGTACTTCGTACTCGATCGGCCGAGTAGCGGCTTGATTGTGGCCGGTCGGTTTTCAAGGGCCGCGCCGAGCCAGCAGGTTCGCCTTTCGAGAGCGCTTCGTTAGTAGCGTACCGACGCACCGCTGCCGTGCCAACGCTAGGGCGAAGCCGTTGCGCCAACATCTTCGGATTCTCGCGGCCCTTAAGCGAAGGGCTCCCTTAGCCGACTTGACGCCGTGGGCACTACACTAACCCTGAAATCGCACATCCTCCGCTGACCCTTCAGCTACCGCCCGATATTCAGCACGCACAGAGGGCGCCCGGTACCCAAGACCCTCGCCTGCGCACTCTCGCGGGCCGGCTCTTTTTTCGCTGCCGGCAGGCGCAAGGCTCCGACATCGGCTCAAGGTCAAGCCGGGATGTGGGCTAGGGACCGCCGCGGCCGAGCAGGCGGTCGGAGATGACTCGCAACTGGATTTCGGAGGTGCCCTCAAAAATCCGCGTTAGCCGCGCGTCGCGCCAGTAGCGCTCGACCGCAAAGTCCTTGGTGTAGCCGTAGCCGCCGTGGATTTGCAGCGCCGCGCTGGTGACCCGCTCGGCCATCTCCGAGGCAAACCACTTGGCCATCGAGGCCTCCTTGTCGCAGCGCCGGCGCTGGTCGATGAGCGAAGCGGCGTGATAGGTGAGCTGGCGGGCCGCCTCGACCTCGGCCGCCATCTCGGCAAGCTTGAAGCGAATTGCCTGGAACTCGGCGATCGCCCGGCGAAACTGCACTCGGCGCTGCGCGTAGGTGAGCGCATCCTCAAGCCCGCCGCGCGCAAGCCCAATCGCGCGCGCCGCGGTATGGACGCGGGCGACCTCGAGCCCTTCCATCATGTTGTAAAAGGCGCGGCCGCGCTCGCCGAGCAGCGCCGAGGCCGGCAGCCGGTAGTTGTCAAAGTGCAGCTCCCAGGTCTTCCAGCCAAAGTAGCCGATTTTGCGGATCGGCGCGCCGCTCACCCCCTCGGGCAGCTTGCCCCGCTCCTTGAGCACCAGGAACTGGCTGATGCCCGCGTAGCGGCGCTCCGGAGAAGGCGGCGGATCGGTGCGCGCGAACAGGACGATAAAATCGGCGCCGTCGGCAAAGGTGCACCAGGTCTTGGTGCCGTTAATCACCCAGTGATCGCCCTCGCGCGCGGCCCGGCACGACACGTTGGCCAAATCCGAGCCGGCGTCCGGCTCGGACAGCGCAAAGGCCCCCAACAGCTCACCCTTGGCCATGCGCGGAAAGTAGGCGCGCCGATGCTCTTCGCTGACACCGCCCCACAGCGTGTTGCCGCGGGCGATGATGCTGGCCACGCTCATCCAGGCCCGCGCCAGCTCCTCGGTCACCAGGACGTACTCGAAGGCGCCCAGGCCAAGCCCGCCGTACTGCTCGGGAATCAGGATGCCGAAATAGCCCAGCTCGCCCATCCGCTGCCGAAGCGCCTCGGGAATCTCGCCCTGGACCGGGTCGAGCTGGTTGGCCGCCGGCAACACCTCCTTCATGGCGAACTCGCGCGCCATGCGCTGAATCAGCTCCCGCTCCTCGGTCATGTGGCTCATCGCCGAACCTCCCTGCGGATCACCAGGTTGGTGCGGCGAAAATCGATCGCCAACTCGCCGCCGGCGTTGAATCCCTCGGTATGCCAGCCGACAATGCCGCTGTCGGGCCTGCTGGCCGACTCTCGCTTCTCCAGCACCGTGCTGCGTGCGGTAAGCGTCTCACCCGGGTAAACCGGGCGGTGAAACTTAAGCCCGTCCACGCCGAGGAACAATCCGCCGGCCTCGCTCAGGTCCTCCACCGAGAGGCCGAACACGGTCAGGAAAATCAGCATCGGATGGACCACTACTCCCGGATGGCCATGGGCGCGGGCAAACTCGGCGTTGAAGTAAAGCGGGTTGAAGCTCATGCTGAGCGACGTGAACAGAACCTGGTCGGCCTCGGTGATGGTCCGGCCCCAGTGATGACGGAAAACCTGGCCGACCGCGAAGTCTTCGTAGCAGTTGCCCTTGGGCCACTTCCTTGCCCGGCTGCGCAAATTCTCGCTCATGCTCTTTGCCCGACTCAGGGCGGGCCGCCGCCGCGCCGCGTTGCTAGCTGGATAACTTTGACAGCCGCCGCGACGGCACGCAAACGCTCACGCCCCGCCGGTCGCGGGCTGTCGTCTCGTCTGCCGCCGGGCGGCATGATAAATCTATCAGCCCGTGCCGGCGCGCCGGCCGGCTTGAGGCAACTGCCCGGGGCCGCACGCCTGCCTCTGCGGCAAGGCCCCCCAATAGCGGTGTTCGAGCGGGACCGAAGAGCGCAAAGTGGCCGATAGAACAAGGCTGCTTTCCTGCCTGGCGCTGATGCTTTGCCTTTGGGGCTGCGCGCTGGAGCAGGGACAGAGGACACCGGCACGCCAGCAGCTTTTTCTCGGCGAATACGGCGCCAATCAGCACGGCCGCAAGACATTGGTGGACCGGGTGGTGGAGACCGACCCCGGCTCGATCCGCGTCTGGGTGAAGCCGGCAGCGGCGCTTGACAGGCCGTTGCGCCTGGCGGTCCTGCCCTTCGTCGACCGCGGCAGCGGCAACTACATCTTGAACAAGCTCCCCCTGACACATCGTGACCCGCAGGCGCTTGCCCAATGGCGATGGACCAGCGCCAACCGGCTGCGCAGGCTGATGCACGGCTTCTTAAGCCAGCGGCAGTTCGATATGGTGCCGCTGCCGGAAGTCAACGCAGCGCTGGCCGCCCACGGCGTGGCGACCGACCTGGACTTGGCCCGCGTGCCGCCGCCCAAGTTGGGGCAATGGCTTGACGCCGACGCCGTCGTCTACGGCGAGGTGACCCACTACGAAGCCTACTACCTGTTTTTGCTGGCGGGCTGGCAGGTCACGCTAAGGATCGCGATCGTTGCCACCCGAGACGGAGCCGAGCTTTTGCGCGGCCGAAGCACGCGCTACATGGTCGCCCTGGAGCCGGCCGTCTCCCTGATCGACATCGGCATCCACTCGGCCATCGACCTCGAAGACCTGCGCGATGTGCGGCTAAGACGGGCCGAGGAGGAGGCGGCACGCGAACTGGTCATGCGAATCCCGCAAACGCCCCTGCCTGGCGTGGGCGCGGCGGAAACCAGCGAGGACGCACCGGCCGGGCAGAGTTCGATGGGCACTCCGGATGCCGCAGCCGGTAGGGAGAAACGACAGGCTTTACCGGCCGCATCGGCTCTGGCAACCGCCTCTACAACGCGCCGGCAGCCGGCGCTCCCGGCCGAGAACCGGGGCCCGCCCCAAGGCCGGCCTGCCGCCGCGCCACCGCACCGGGTCGCTGCGGCGGCCGATTTGAACTACGGAGTGCCGGGGCGGCCGCCGCAGCGTTTCTTCGTCCGCGAGTTTGCCGTCCGCCGCCATGGCCGCAAGAATCTCCTCGACCGTCTGCTCGAAACCGATCCGGCGACCTTCACGGCGCATACTTCGCAAGAGTACTGCCGGGCACTGCCGCAGCGGTTGGCGGTTCTGCCGTTTTGGTACGACGGCAGCGGCAACCTTATCGTCAACCGGCTGCCGCTCACCTGGCGCGACAGCGCGCAGCGGGAACGTTGGCGCTGGACTTACGCCAACCGGATGCGCCGCGTGCTGACCTCGTTCCTGGCGCAGCGCGGTTTCGCCATGGCGCCCCTGCCGCGGATCGACGCGGCGCTGGCCGCCCACAACGTGAAAACGATCGCGCAGCTTCTGGCCGTACCGCCTCCGCTGCTGGGCCGCTGGCTGCGGGCCGATGCGCTGGTGTACGGCGAACTGGAACGCTACGAAGGGCTGTACGCTTTCCTGGTCGCCGGCTGGCACATCAAGGCGCGCTTGACCCTGGTCTCGGCACGCGATGGCCGCCGGCTGGCTGAATTCGGAGGCGGCCGTTTCGCGATCGGCGTGCAACCCGCGGTGGTGCCGACCGACATCATAATCGGTTCGGGTCTGAGCCTGCTT
Organism: Deltaproteobacteria bacterium; assembly: GCA_021794015.1. GTDB lineage: Bacteria > Desulfobacterota > Binatia > Binatales > Binataceae > JAJYRQ01. The sequence continues at coordinate 119,365 of JAJYRQ010000005.1, forward strand.
GAACTGCGCGACATCCGGCTAAGGCGCGCCGAAGAGGAAGTCGCACGCGAGATGATGCTGCGCCTGCCGGTCTGTCCGAAGGCGCCTGACGGCTGAGACCCCGGCGCGGCGCCTTAGCTGCCCCGGCTTAGCCCTTGCGGACCATCTCTTTGGCAACGGCCGGAGTGAAGACCAGACCCGCTACCACCCGCAACAAGACACCCACGATGTTACGCGCAAGGCTCATCGCCAACAGCGCCGATTCTTCGCAAAAGGCGCCAAAGATTAGCACAATTGCCGCCTGCTCGACCCCAAGCCCAGCCGGCGTGAGCGGCACACTGGTGGCCAGAAGCTCACCGGGATAGAGCGCGAGCACGTGCGCCAGGGAAAGCGGCAGACGAAAACTGCGCATCTGCAGGTAAAGCACAGCTCCCTGCACCAGCAGAATGCCCGCGCGGATGGCGCCCAGACGCCGGTAGTCGGCCAGGCGGGCGCGCCGGAAGGCGCCGAGCGAGCGCCGCTCGTAGAGCCACCGCAAGGGCATCCAATTCGGACGCCCCCGCAGCCAAAACCAGGCGCCGAGAACGAGCACGGCCAAGGCGCCGAAAGGCAGGTACCACGGCAGCGGAACCGCGAGACTGGGCAGCAAAAGCCGGGTCGCCGCCAACATGCCAACGATTACCAGCAGATCGACGAATCCCTGGAAGGCCAGCGTGAAGCTGGCTTCCAGCCAGCCGATGCGCTTGCGCCGCGAAACCAGCAACGCAAACGTGCCGCTGGCCGCCACCACGTTGACCAACTGCAAAAAATACTGGCTCGCGTTAAGCGCCAGCATTTCGCCAAACCCGGTCCGCTTGCGCAGGTAGGTGAACAAACGCGAAAAGAGAAACGTCTCTCCCGCCAGATTGCAGACAAATCCCGCTACCGTGGCCGCGATAAACCAGGATACGCGAGCCTGCGCCAAAGCCGACACCAACGCGCGAAACGACACCCCGCGCAACAGGTACCAGACCAGAGCCAGGGCTAAACCATACCCGCCAACGCTCCACAACCAACCGGAGCCGCGGGCCGCCGCCTGCGGCAAAAACCCTTCACCCTCCGGCCCACCCGGCGAAGACCAATCGCTCTGCGCTTCAAAATGGGACACGGGTTTAGTATACCTACCAAGCAGTCTGCCTGAACAGGGAAACCGGAGGCTGAACGTGAAAATCCTCGTCGTCGGCGGAGACGGCTACCTGGGATGGCCCCAAGCCATGTACCTTTCGCGCCGGGGGCACGACGTGACTGTGCTCGACAACCTGGCCCATCGGCGCTGGGACCTCGAATGCGGCACCGACAGCCTTGTCCCGATTGCCGACTTGCGGGTGAGAGCCCAGGCCTGGCTGGAGATTAGCGGCAAGACCATCGACCTGCGGCTGGGCGACGTAACCGACTTCGCGATGGTTGAGCAAACGGTCAGCGCCCTGAAGCCCGACGCCATCGTTCATTTCGGCGAGCAGCCCAGTGCTCCCTACTCGATGATCGATCGCGCGCACGCGGTTTACACCCAGCTCAACAACATCACGGGCACCCTGAATCTTCTTTACGCCATCAAGGAGCACCGCCCCGACTGTCATCTGGTGAAGCTGGGCACCATGGGCGAGTACGGCACGCCCAACATCGACATCGAGGAGGGGTTCATCGAAATTTCGCACAACGGCCGGCGCGACAGGTTGCCGTTTCCCAAGCAGCCGGGGTCGTTTTATCACCTCTCCAAGGTGCACGATTCGCACAACATTCTGTTCGCCTGCCGCACTTGGGGCCTGCGGTCGACAGACCTAAACCAAGGCATCGTCTACGGTGTCGAGACCGACGAGGCGGCCCTGGACGCGCGGCTTGCCACCCGTTTTGACTACGACGCAATCTGGGGCACCGTGCTGAACCGCTTCTGCGTGCAGGCGCTGGTTGGCGGGAGGCTGACGGTCTACGGGCGGGGCGGGCAAACCAGGGGCTTCATCAACATCCGGGACACCATGCGCTGCATCGAGCTGGCCCTGCTGAATCCGCCGCGGGCGGGCGAGTACCGGGTTTTCAACCAGTTTACCGAACAGTTCTCGGTGGCGGCGCTGGCCGCGATGGTGCAGCGGGCGGCGGGCAAAAAGGGCATCAACGTCGAAATCGCGCACCGCGAAAATCCGCGGGTGGAAGCCCAGTCCCATTATTACAACGCGCGGCATGCCAAGCTTGTCGACCTCGGTCTCGAGCCGCATCGCCTGACCGAGGCCTTTGTTGAATCAATTCTCGCCCGGATCGAGCCTCTGCGCCCGCGCGTAAACCCCGCGATCCTGGAACCGCTGGTCAGGTGGGGAGCGACCAGAAACCGTGCCGGTTATCTGCACGCCAAGGACAAGGCGTCGATCGCGGCAGACGAGCGCTTTTCCGCCGGAGCCCCAAGCGGCGCGGCGCCTCTCCATGCCGACGGCAGGGTAAGGTAGCGGGACCGGTCGGTGGCCCGGCCTCGGCTTGCCGCCGAGCTACGCCTGCGCCCGCCGGCTCGCGCGGAACGCGGCAGGCCGAACGCGCAAGCCACGGATCATCGCGGGACTGCGCCGGCAGCGCCGGGTGCCGGCACGAGACCTTGCGGATTGATCGGGAAGGGCGGCTCTGCTATGGAAAAGTATGGTTCTTATTGCAAGCGAAGGCGCGGTCGTCGCCCGACTGCGGCCGAAGCAAGCCTGCGCTGCTGCGCGGGCTTTTTGTTTTGCGGAGACGACCGATGGCCGAGCGTGATTTCCGCAAAGGCTACACCTTCGACGATCTGCTGCTGCTACCCGCCGCCTCCGAGGTCCTCCCCTCGGAGTGCGACGTATCGACCCGCCTGACCGCCGAGATCAAGCTTTACATCCCGCTGGTGTCGAGCCCGATGGACACCGTGACCGAGGCGCGAACCGCGATTGCGATTGCGCAGTTGGGAGGGATCGGTTTCGTGCACCGCAACCTGCCCGTCGCCCGCCAGGCGGCAGAAGTGGCCGCCGTCAAGAAGTACGAAAGCGGGATGATCGCCGACCCTGTCACGGTCAATCCCGAGCAGCCGCTCGGGGACGCCGTGGCCGTGATGCTCCGCCACGGCATCTCGGGACTGCCGGTAGTGGTCGAGGGCAGCGTGCTGGTCGGAATGCTCACCCATCGCGACTTGCGCTTTGAAAAGCGGCTGGATCGCCCGGTGCGCGAGGTAATGACCACCAAGGTGGTGACGGCGCGACCGGGCACCGACCTCGAGGAGGCGAAAGAGGTTCTCCAGCGCCATCGTATCGAGAAGCTGCCCCTGGTGGACGAACGCAATCGACTGCGCGGCCTCATCACGGTAAAGGACATGGAGAAGGCAACGCGCCACCCCTTTGCCAGCAAAGACCGGCGGGGACGGCTGCGGGTCGGCGCGGCGATCGGCGTGGGCGCAGACCGTGCCGAACGGGCGACTGCGCTGGCGGCCGCCGGCGTCGACGTGTTCTGCATCGACGCCGCCCACGGTCATTCCCGCAACGTCGTCGAGGCCCTGGTCAGCACCAAGCGCGACCATCCTCAGATACCAGTCATCGCCGGCAGCGTGGCCACCGCCGAGGGCGCCAAGGCGCTCATCGACGCGGGCGCGGACGCGCTGCGCGTCGGCGTCGGGCCGGGCTCGATTTGCACCACCCGGGTCGTATCGGGCGTCGGCGTGCCGCAGCTTACCGCGGTCATGGACTGCGCCGGCATAGCCGCGGCGCGCGCAATTCCCGTCATGGCCGACGGCGGCATCCGCTTCTCCGGCGACATCACCAAGGCCTTGGCCGCAGGCGCCTCGACCGTGATGATCGGCAGTCTTTTTGCCGGCACCGAGGAAAGCCCGGGGGAAACCATCCTCTACCAGGGCAGGACCTACAAGGTTTACCGCGGGATGGGCTCCTTGGGCGCGATGGCGGAGCGGATGCGCGACCGCTACGGTCAGCACGAGGACAGCGCCGGCAAACTGGTCCCTGAGGGGGTGGAAGGGCGCGTTCCCCATCGGGGCTCGCTGGCCTCCAACATCGAGCAACTCATCGGCGGTTTGCAGGCCGGAATGGGCTACCTCGGGGCGCGCAATCTCGAGGAGTTGCGCAGCCATGCACGATTCATCCTGGTCAGCGAGGCGGGCAGGGTCGAGAGCCACGTGCACGATGTCTTCGTCACCAAGGAGGCGCCCAACTACCGGCCGTGACCAGACCGTCGCGCCTGCGCGCCCGAGCCGGCGAGCACTGCGGGGTGCCGACCAGACCCGCCGCTTAAGCAGCGCCGGCCGTTACCCCTGATGCAGTGCAATCCGCAAGGCTGACAGGCGGCACCGCCGCGTTGGCCGCAGATTCGGATTCCACAGCCGCGATGCCTTCAAAACGCAGGCTCACAGTGGCCGTCCTCTTCGGCGGACGTTCGGGAGAACACGAAGTCTCGCTGCGCTCGGCGCTGGCGGTCATATCCGCAATGGACCGGCAGCGCTACGAGGCGGTGCCGATCGCGATCACGCGAAGCGGGCGCTGGGAGCTGTGCCGCGACGCGCTCTCGATGCTCGAGCGCGCCGCACCTCGGCTTGCCGGGCTTGGCCGCGCGGGCATCCCGGTCTGCCTGCTGCCCTACCCGGCAAGGGGTAAGCTTGCGACCGTGGCGAACGGCGCCGTGTCGCTTGGCCGCAGCAGCCTGGGCGGAGCGTTTCCCGGCCGCATCGATGTCGCCTTTGTCCTGGTGCATGGCACCTACGGCGAGGACGGCACGCTCCAGGGACTGCTCGAGCTGAGCGCACTTCCCTACGTGGGTGCCGGGGTGCTCGGCTCGGCGGTGGGGATGGACAAGGATGTGCAGAAGCGGCTTTTGCGCGAGGCCGGGATTCCGGTTGTGCCCTACCGCGCGCTGACCCGCGACCAGCATCGGCGCGATTCTGCGCTTTGCGCCCGCCACGGCGCCGAGCTGGGCTATCCGGTCTACGTAAAGCCCAACGGGCTGGGCTCTTCGATCGGGGTAAGCCGCGTGGCCTCGGCGCGAGGCTTGGGCCGCGCCGTGGCCGAAGCTTTTCGCTACGACCTCAAGGTGCTGCTCGAAGCCGCCTGCGAGGGCCGCGAAATAGAATGCGCCGTGCTCGGCAACCGCGAGCCGCAGGCTTCAGTGCCGGGCGAAATTGTCCTGGGCCGGGGCCGCGCCTTTTACAGCTACGCCTCGAAATACCTGGCTCCCGCCGGCGCCACGACGCGAATTCCCGCCGCGCTTACGCCGCGGCAGACCGCGCGCGTGCGCGAACTGGCGGTTGCGGCCTTTAGGGCGCTCGAGCTGCGCGGGATGGCGCGCGTCGACTTTCTCGCCGCGCCCGATTTAAGCCGCCTCTTTGTCAGCGAGGTCAACACCATCCCGGGCTTTACCCCAATCAGCATGTACCCCAAGCTGTGGCAAGCCTCCGGGCTTCCGCTCGAACGCCTTATCGACCGGCTCATCCAATTGGCCCTGGAAGAGCACCGCGAACGCGCGCAGCGCTCCTTTGTCTACCTCGGCCGCAATCGCCCCAGGGCAGGCAGCCGATGACCGCACTTTTGGTTGCCACCACCAACCAGGCCAAGCTCGCCGAGTATCGGCTGCTGCTTAAGCCGTTCGGCGTGGAGGTACGCGGGCTTGCCGACATCGGCGCCCTCGACGGCGAGGCGCCCGAGGAGAGCGGAACAACCTTCGTCGAGAACGCGCTTATCAAGGCGCGGTTTTACTTCGAGCGCCGCACGATGGCCACGCTGGCCGACGACGGCGGACTCGAGGTCGACGCTCTTTGCGGGGCGCCGGGCGTGCACTCCCATCGATGGCTCGACGGCACGCCGCTGGGGCAGGCCTCGGCGCCCGCGCTGCTTGACCGAAGACTCGCCGAAGAGGTCGTGCGCCGGCTTGTGGGTGTCGAGCCGGCGCGCCGCACCGCCCGGCTGCGCGTGGCGGTGGCCCTCATCCTTAGGCAAGGCGCCCGGCCCCGCGAATACGCGGCCGAGGGCACGTTGGAGGGGCTCATCGCCGAGCGGCCGCTGGCCGAGGTTCGTCCCGGCTTTCCCTATCGCGCGGTTCTATACTTGCCGCAGCGGGGATGCTACTTCGGCGAACTCTCCGAGGCGCAAGCGCTGGCGCTCAGCCCGCGCGCCGCCGCCCTCAAGAGCCTTGAGCCGCAGCTTAGGCAGCTTACTGGTAATTGCATATTGCAGTGACAGAGTCGTCCTGACCCGGCTCGTTTGGCGCGTGATTCTCCGCTGTAGCCGCCACGCCGAGAATCGTAACGTTTCGCCCGCGCTGCGTCAGCCGAACCCGGGATTCCCCTCGGCAGAGCTCGGGGTAGGCCTCGCGCGGCAGCCGCCGTCCTCGGCGTCCCTTCGGCTTCGCTCAGGGCGGGCTCTGAGGACCGCCGAAGGACCCTCTGCGCGCGGGAATGACAACGTGGAAACTCCGCCTTCTCCTCTTCTGCTGTCACCCCCGCGCGTGTCTGGCGCGCGAGGGGTCCCGAAACCGCGACGCCACGCCATTGCGTGCCGGCTGGCTCGTGTACCGCCCAGCGTGGCGTTGCACTCCCGTCGGCCTGCCTGCCCCGCGCGCTGCGCGCGTTCTTGTGCAACCGGCAAGATGGGTAACACTTTAGACCGGCAGGATGGGTAACAGTTTTTCGCATTTTGGCGGGGTGGAGGGCGAGGAGGGCAGCGCTCCTCGCGGCTCGCATGAGTGCCCGCCG
>JAJYRQ010000031.1 GCA_021794015.1 Deltaproteobacteria bacterium
CCACGATCGTCTCGATGGTCCCCCGCACCCGCTCCCGCATCAGTCCCTCCAGTTCGCCTTCCCCGCTCCATGCTTTCCTGCTATCGCTTTCCATAGCGTCATCCTCCGGCACCCGCCGCCAAGCGGGCCCGAGTTGTGGCTCAACTCGCCGGATCTTGACGCTTTTTCACTTTTCCACCAACTCCCCGACACTACCGAGCTGGGTGTCCGGACACGGAACCGTACGTGCGAAGATCCGGATGAATCGAGGCGTCGCCGGGGGATTAGGAAAGAATTTCTGGATGCGCCGGTTGAATCGATTTCTTAACTCCCTCCCCCACTTCAGAGCCTCATCGGAGATCGCACGACCGAAGCGAAAGGGATAATCGACCGTTGCCTCCAGAACCGAGCACGCGACCGGATTGTATTCGTTTGCAACCGTGTCGAAACCGAGACGTGCCGATTCCAAGGGGATGGAGCCTCCACCTGCCATGGGATCGAGCACAGCGATGTCGCCGCCCCAGAGAGTGCCTGCTGCCGCGCGCGCTAGAGCCAAGTCGGCTGCGCGAAAGCCTCGCTTGAAAGCCCGATCACACTTGAATCCTCCGATCGGGTGGAACCCGGCGTCCATTACGGACCTAAGCCCTACAAGTTCGCTTCCTGGCCTGCCAAATCCGAGCAGGCGTTCGAAAACATCGTGCGGGAAGTCGGCGGGAAGCAATGATCCGAGCACGGCGGCGCGCGACGCCGTCAGCGGGCGTCGCGCCCACCAAACATGGAAACGCTTGTCTGGTGGTTGTTGGCCTGTTGAGCGTTCGCGCATGCATTCGACGCCGATCGCCGCGGCTGGCAGCCATTGCTCGATTAAAAGGCGCGGCGGCTCTTTCACTTCACCGCCTCGACCAGAATTCTGAGCGCTCTCAGCGCGCGCTTGCGATGGCTGTTTGACATAAGGCCGAACCACCACGCCGCTTCGGCGCCGTCGGCGCGCTGAAAATTCGCGGCGGCCCGGCTCATCCTTTCAGGATTGCGAAGGCCGGCGGCCACGGTCGCATAGCAGGCCACACGTGCGCCCCAATCCGCATCGAGCGGATGAAAAGGCCCCGGTTCGAGCTTGGCTGAATTCCCGGCTATCGCGCGCACCGCCGCTCGCAGCAATGGAGCACCTGCAACGAATTGAAGCGGCGAAATGCCGGATACCTTGGTCAGCCGTTCCTGATGGCTGCGGTTGAGCGAGCGGCGATATACTATTGCCGCGTCGCCGGAGCGGCGGCGAACGACCCTGAGCGCAAAAGATGCCTGCCGAACCTTCACTTTCAGGTCCCCGGCGGCCTTTCAAACACCGCCCTGACCGTCAGCTCATCGGGCGCTTTGGCGGCAAGCTCTTCGAGCGCGGCGTCCATCCCGGTACGCCCTGCCGCGCCGAAGCGAAGCGTCAGCATCGCCTCATAAGTTGCGCCGTCGCCAACGGAATTGAAAATTCCCTGCGCGATGGCGAGCGGCTTGAGCGGATTGGATGGCGTCACGTCGCTCGCCGCAAAATTCATCGAGCCGCCGTCCTTGAGTGGTCCACCGGCGCTGACGGAAAGCGTTAGGGTCTCCGCGCTCAGCGGCGGGGCGAGAGTCAGCATCACGGCCGCCGCGGCCGGAGTCCGCGCGACTAGCTGAAGCTCCACAAGCGGACGCTCCTGGGCGAGCTCGATTGCTTCCTTCGCCGAAGTTGCGGTGGCTCGACCCGGTGTGGGCGGCGGCGGACGATAACCGTCGCCATCTTTAGGCGGCGTAGCGCCGGGTGCGTCTTCCTTCACCCATCCGCGCGCCGTGTCTGAATCCGCGCGCGAGATCAAGACCGATTCATCGAGCGCAAGGGTAGTTAGCGCGCCGGGGACGCGCCGGCGCCGCCCCTCGGGTCCTTCGACGCATCCTTTTGCGTCGTAGGCGCGGCCGTCGGCGAGCCGGATAACGATCTTTCCCTCCGCAACCGCCTTGAGCAGCGTCTGCCGGACGATGCCGGCGTCGGGAATCAATCGAAGTCCCGGCGCGGCGAGAAACCGCTCATGCACGGCCTTTGCGGTGAATGTGTCAGGCTGGTTGGGGAGGGGCGTGGCGCCGGGAAGCACGTTTTTAACGAAACGGTCGGTATCGAGAGCGGCTCCGTCGCGATAGACAAGCTCCTTGGCCTCGAGGAACCTTCGCAGCGATGCCTGCCCCTGCGGGCGTTGCAGCATTTGCTCTTCGGAGACCTGGAATTGCTCTTCGAGCGGATAGACGCTGCCGCCGGCAAGCACCACGCGGTCGAACGCGCGATAGGTTTGAAGGCGAAACTGTTTGAGCAGCTCCGGCTTGACCCGCGCCAATTGGTCGCGAACGATCTTCGCGGCCTCGCCGGTCTTGTGTTCGCGCTCGATCGCCTCGGCGGCAAGGAGCCGCTGGGCGCGGTCGATAGCCTGGCCGAGCGCGCCATCGGTTGCCGTAACGGCGAGGATCGCGTTCTGAAAGTTTCTTGGGATGAGCGCCTTGGGGTCACGGTCGTCGGCGTAGGCGCAAACGGCCCTGGCGATGCGCTCGTTCTCACACAAGACGAGCTGAAGATCTGCGGATTCCGTCACCTGATTGGCGGAACTCGGCCATGAAACCAGCTTGAAAGCGGGGCCGCCAAAATATCCTTGCGCCTCGCCGAGTACGCGGCTTTTGGCGTCCTCGATCGGGATATCCGAGGTGCGCTCCTCAATCTGCTTGATGATGTTCGGCTCATAGCGGAATTGCCATCCGCGCCCGCCCGCCATCGGATACGTGTGCCAGCAGACGCTCACCAGGCGATCGAGCGCCTCGGCAGGCTCCGGCCCGGCCTCGTCGGGACGGAGCACGGCCAGCGTGAGCTCGGCCGGATCGAGTCCGCTGTTCGGCGCGGCGGGAATACTTTCGAGCAGAAGAGCCGAAGCGACGCGCCGGTGGATGCCGCGTTTGGCGCCGCCGTCGAGCTCGCCTGCATGACGCTCGACATCGGCCAACACCGCAGCCTTGAAGTTATCCCGGCTGAGACGCTGGAGCAGGTCGCCCTGAACGCGGGCGCTCGACCAATCGATTTCTCCGGCGGAAACCAGCTCGACATCTTCGCGCGACTCCCAGGCGTCACGCAGTATTCGGGCGAACAGGCGCAGCACGCCGCGGCTCTTCTGGAAGTCCTGCAAAGCCCCGAGCCGTTCCTGCGCGGTATCCAGAAGCCGAGGATGAAACGGATAACACTCGACCACGCGCCTGGCATACTCGGGAGTCAGAGCGGGAGCCGGAATCAGTCCCGGCGAGTCCTGTCCAACCCGCTGATAGAGGGCATGATATGTCGCCGAAGCCGATTGCGCGGCGGCAGGGCCGATTTTCTCGAACAGCCGCCTGGCGATGACTTGCGCCGATTCCTTTCCAATCGGATCAAAATCGGTTGCGTGCCGGCCAATGATCTCACCGAGCTTTTTGGCGACGGATTCGAGCTTTTCCTTGAGCTTCTCCGACACGGCGGCATACGCGGCCTGATTGGCCGGGTCGGTAACGACCAGCACGGTTTCGCGACGCTTGCCAACCGTCGAAGCCAGCAGATGGAGAAAGCCGAGCAGGTTGTTCTGGCCTCGCTCGGAGAGCTTCGCCATGTAGACCACGAGCTCATCGAGAAGGATCAGAACCGGCCCCGGCGGAAACACTGCCTCGACCTGCTGGTCGTTGGGCGAGGCCTCGGCGTCGTCGGTCTTGCCGGTGGCCTTAAGCGCCTTCTCGCCGCCGAACTGATAGGCGATCTCGCCCCAGAGGCTATGGGTTTCGAGTTTGCCGTGCGTGGCAAAAGCCGGGACGCCCGCGTTGCCGGCGTCAACCGCCACGACCGTCACCCTCTTGGGTCTGCCGGCGGCAGGAAGAAGGTCGGTCCCCAGACTGAGATCGCCGATGTTCCTGGCAAGATGCCACAGGGCCATTAGCGTGTGTGTCTTGCCGCCGCCAAACCCGGTGCTGAGGCGAATGGTCGCGCCGCCTTCCCTGGCGTCCCCTAATCGGCCGAAGACGGCTTGCGCGACCCGACAGAGCTGCTGAGCGGGATGCGTATTTTCGAAGAAGATGCGGGCGCCGCTGTAAACCCTTGGCGCCTTGCCGGCGATCAGGTCGCCGAAGTGAGCCGCAAAAATCTCGTCTTCAAGCTCGCCCTTAAGAACCTCGGCGCGCGGCTTGCAGCCGGTTAGAACCCCCATCGTGTCACCGCACCCTTGATTTGCGAGGTTTCGCTCTTTACCCTGTTAGAATGGCGTCGTGGCACCAAGCCGTCAAGCTGCAGGGAAGCGAATCATGGCCACAAAGAAGGCGACGAAACGCGCGGCTTCCAGACCCCGTCTCACGATTGATATAAGTCCCTCCCTCAAGCGGCGAATCAAAGTCGCCGCCGCCACCGAGGATATGCCCGTGTCAGCGTATATAGCACGGGTACTGGAGCAAGCCGTACCTGTAACGGACACCATAGCGAAAGGCGCCGACGGCGCGATCACCCCTGAAATGATTCGGCGTGCAGACGCCTTGCGCGCCGAACAGAAAGCCCCATTTCCCAAGGACTCTGCTGACCTTATCCGCGAGGCTCGCGAGCAGCGCAACGCCCAGCTATGAGCGCGAGGGAAGTCGTGGTCGACGCCAGCCTCGCACTCAAGTGGGTGGTCGAGGAACCCTACAGCGGCGAAGCGCGCTCGCTCCTGGCCGAGTGGGGGAATCACCGTCGTAAGCTCCTTGCGCCGGCGCTGTTCCTTTACGAAGTGGCCAACGCGCTGGCCAAGCGCATGCAGCGGCACGAATTCACACTCGAACAGGCGAAAGAGCGGCTGCGTTTTTTCCTGGAAGGTGGGCCTCTGCTTCAGCAGATCGGCGCCATTCACCCGCGCGCATTGGAACTGATGGAGCGCTTCGGGCTCCCGACGGCATACGACGCGCACTACCTGGCGCTGGCGGAATCCCAGCACTGCGAATGCTGGACAGCAGACGAGCGGCTGTGGAATACAGTCAAGCGCGAGCTGGCGTGGGTCCGCTGGATCGGCGAACCCGAACAGCAGCGGCGTTGATCCGAGTTGGCCACGCCAAAGCCTTTCAGCACGTTTGTGGGTCCCGTAGTTGTCGCAGATCAAGTGCAAGTCCAGCTTGGGATAGCGCCGCGCCAGCGAAGCCGGAAAACTGACGAACTCCAGCGGGGTGTGCCGTCTGAAAAGCCGTCCGTGGACTTTCCCGCTGGCCACTTCCAGGGCGGCGAACAGGCTGGTCGTGCCGTGGCGGGCGTAGTCATGAGTCCTGCCGGCCGGCAGTCCGGGCCACCCTTCGGCAAGCTCAGGGCGGCGCATCGGCAAAAGTGGCTGGCTACGGTCAAGCGCCCGAATCTAACGCTTCTCATCCACACACAGCACCAGCGCCCGCTCCGGCGGGCGGCGTTGGCCGGTTTGCGCAAAGTTGCGCTGACTACCGCCTGCTCCCTGGCTGAAGTAATCCGTCGCAACGATTCCAGACCGCCCGCTGCCTGCGCAACAGAGGTTGCCGGGGCGCAACGCAAGATGCGCCACCAGGCGAGGTCGGCGAGCTTCCAGTCCCACCCGGAGCCCAGCCGCGCGCCGGCTTAGGCCGGTGCACCATTGCGCAACGCGTCTTCGAAGGCAGCGAAGCTCCGGCTTCGCCCAGCGATGGTCCGAGCATCTAACTGGGCCGCGATCCGACCGGCAATATTCGCCGTATAGAACCCTCCCAGGAGATGCCTAAGATGCAGTTTGGGCCTCTGAATCTCGTCCGGACGCGAGGTGTCGACATGTCCCAGGTCTCTGCCGAGGTGTTGCCTAAGCGATTCCGCGTCAGCAAAGAACCAGGCTTCCAGATGCCATTGAGCGAAGACAACGAGTCGGGAAGCGGGAATCTCAGTTAATCGGTCGCATCGCTCTCGATACGGAGCGAGGACATCGTCGGGCGAGCGCCCGCCCGCGTCGACCAGAAGCACGAATTTGGCGGGCCGCTGACCACGGCCCTCAAGCTCGTACCACGCCGCCTTCATGATTCGCGTTGCAGACTCGGGCGTCAATGCTCCTCTGGCTGGTGGTATGCGCACGTCGACGACTGCCACGCCCTCCTCGACCAGGTGACGAGTCAGGCCTGGCAGCGCCGAGCGCTCTGTGAGTCCCGCGGCAACGACAACAACCCGCTTCGGAGGCACGGCCTATGCCCCAAACCCTTTGGTTTCGTAGAACTCACCCAGGCCGAAGCCGGACTGCTCGAGCGCTTTCCTCACCGCGTCCGGATTATCCTCCCGGGCCACTTCCGTGCCCCTCTCCGTGCGTCTGACGACGCACACCACCTCAGGCGCGCCAACCGCACTGAGGAGCAGCGGAGAATGAGTCGTGACGATGATTTGAAGCCTGCCGCTAGCGTTTTTGAGATGCTCAGCAAACGAAGAAATGGCACCGGGATGGACGTAATTCTCCGGCTCCTCGAGTCCCACCAAGCACACCTCGGGGTCCGCATAAAGCGCGGTGATGAGCGCCAAGACTCTCAGCGTTCCCGCCGAAGCGCCGAGCTGATGCACCGGGTATTGCAGTCCCGTTTCCCGTTGAACGAAGTAAAAACGTTCTTCCTCTTCCTCCGTCACGGACCGCCGAGGCTCGATCTTCTCTAAGAGAGCGAGCACACTGCGGGCAGCTTCGAGAATCCGCTCGAAACCTTGCGCGTCATTTTGCTGGATGGCGTGAAGCTTAGCTGCGAGATTGCGGCCGTACGCGTCAAGCGGAGAAGTCTTGTCTGCTGCTCCTACCGAGGAGCGACGGATAAGCAGAGGATCGGGGTCAAAGAACGCCCACTTGCGAATGAAATCGGCTAGCTGGCGAGCGGGAAACACCGCATCTGCCGCTGCCGCGGCAAGGGCGCACCCGGTGGGCCCCAACTTGAGCCGAACCTGCCCCTGTTCCGACTGCCAGTACCCTTCGCCGTCACGAGCCTTCAGCACGTTCCGGTGCCGACCGTCAGTCTGCTCTACCGATTCTTCCGCGACTGAAAACTCGTAGCTTCTCCTCAACAGTCGCACGCGCCAGACGAAGCCGACGTCTCCGTCCGAGAACTCCGTGGTCAAGCTAAGTTCCCGGGCTTCCTCTCCTTTCCAGGCAAGATGTACGATGCCTCCCCGTAGGTGGACCGGGCCGGAGAAATCTCCCTCGCGTAGCCCTTCGGACAGGAATCGCAAGGCGTCCAACAGGTTGCTTTTTCCCGAGGCATTGGCTCCAATCAGCAGGTTCAAGTCCTCGAGCGCCAACCGCGTATGCCTTAAGCTTCGGAAGTGATAAGCTTCTAGCTGCTTTAGCTTCATCGGTCTCCCTTGCTTACGAGGCACGTGCTTTGCAACGCTGGGCCCGTCACGTGCCTGCTGTCGGCTTGCCGTAGGGAGTCAACCAGCCTCGGATTGGCAAGCGAAGACTTCGGCTTGCCGGCCGAATTCGCCCAGCGTAAGGCATCGAAGCGCCCGCCATCGCCGTTTGCGGGCAAGCGAGCTTTGCGGTCAAGGCTGGTATTATAGAGAAATCGAAGGCCGCTGCCTATCGCGCGGGGCGATGATCCGAAGCCAGATGGGAAAACACACAGCCCGCCTTGGCGTATCTCTCCCAAGGAGGCGCTCGGGGTTTGTGAAGCGCGCCAAGTTGCGTCCTTGATGCGGGAGGTTTGCAAAGAAGAGAAGCCGTGGCCCTGGTCCTGACAGCGATAGCGCTGCTGCTGCTTGCCAGCGGCGGCCTGATGGCCGGCCAGACGGCCGTACTGGCGCTGGCGCGGCTGGAGCATACGATGGAGCGGCTTAAGCCCGGCGCCCGGCGGGCGGCGACCGCGCTGCTTGCGCGTCCCTTGGAGCTTTTGCTGGCGGTTGTCATTTTCGGCGAGACGGCCAACTTTCTGGCCGCCTCGCTCGGCACCGTCGTGCTGCTGTTCTGGATGGGTCCGGCGGGGGCCTACCTGTCGGTGCCGGTGATGTTTCTGCTGACGCTCCTGGTCAGCGACATCAGCGCTGAAACGCTGGCGTTGGCCTTTCCTCGGGCGGTGGCCGAAGCGACCGCGCAGCCGCTCTTGATGCTCAGCCGGCTGGCCCGGCCGTTGGCGCGTCCCCTGGGACTGCTCAATCGGCCCGCTTGGCGCAAGGCGCTGTCGGCGACCGAGTTCAAGACGCTTTTGCGTATTGGCGAGCGGCACGGAGAGATCCATCCAGGCGAGGCTGAGCTGATCGACCGGGCTTTCACCTTTCGCAGCCGGCGGGTGGCCGAGATTCAAACGCCGCGCGACAAGGTCTTCGCACTTAGCATCGACACTCCTGCCGACCAACTGCTGGCGCAGGTGATTCGCGCGCGTTTTTCGCGGGTCCCGATCTACCGCGCCGACCTGGACAATATCGTCGGCATCGCGCGGGCCAAGGACCTGCTGGCTTTGCGGACCGAACCGGCGCCTTCCAAGCTTAAGGGTCTTTTGCTCGAGCCGCGCTTTGTTCCGGCCAGCAAAACCGCCGGCGAGCTGCTCGACGAGATGCGACGCGAGCGCTTCGGTCTGGCGCTGGTGGTCGACGAGTACGGCAGGCTTACCGGCCTGGTAACGCTGGAGGACTTGGTCGAGGAGCTGTTCGGCGAGATTCGCGACGAGTTCGAGCTTGCGGGTCCCGAGGTTGCGCCGGCGGGGCATAACCGCTGGCTGGCGCACGGCACGGCCAGCCTGGCCACGGTGCGCCAGGCGGTCGGCGCGGCGGCGCCCGCCTCCGAAGGCTCGCAGGACGACACCCTGAGCGACGCGCTGGTGCGCAAGGTGGGCCGAGTGCCTCGCCCCGGCGAACGCGTACGGCTCGACGGGCTGGAGCTGCGCGTCGAGCGCGTACGCGGCGCAACCGTCGAACTGGTACAGGTGCGACGATGGGCGTAGCGGGGCTGGCGGCGGCCCTGGTGCTGCTGGTGGCGGCGCGGGCGCTGTTCGCCGCAATCGAAGTGGCCATGGTCGTGGCCGACGACCCGCGCGCACCGGCAGAGACTGCCGCGCCAGGCGGCAGGCCCCCGGTGCTGCCGGCCTTGCTCGCGGGACGCGAGCGGGTGGTCGCGCTGGCGCTCACAACCAGCAACCTCCTGGCCGTGAGCGCGGCCGCGTTGCTGACCGCCTTTCTCAGCCGGCGGGGCTGGCGGGCAACCGTTTTGGGCTGGGTGCTGTTTGCGCCGGTAAGCCTGCTGCTCTCCGAGCTCTTGCCCAAGCTGCTGGTCCTGCAGGAGCCGCTGCGCTTTGCGCGCCGCGCGGCCCGGCTGCTGGCGCTGCTGGTGCGGCTGTGCCGTCCGTTGCTGGCTGCGGAAACCGCCTTTGCCCGGCTGCTGATGCGCGCCTTCGGCCTTGCGGCCCAAGGGAGCGGTCCCTTCATCACGCGCGAAGACCTCGCCCTCCTGGTGCGGGCGCGCGGCGAGTCGCAGGAGTCCGGCGCCGACCCCATCAGGCCCGCCGAACGCGAGATGATAAGCCGCATCCTGCGTTTCGGCGACGCCGAGGTGCGCAAGGTCATGGTCCCGCTCATCCGGGTGCGCGCCGCCTCGGCGTCTGCCTCGGTGGCCGAGACAATCGCCATCGTCGGGGAAAGCGGCTTCAGCCGCATACCGATCTTCGAACAGACGGTGCTGAACATCGCCGGCATCGTCCATGTCTTCGACCTGCTCGCGGCGCCCGATCTTGCCCGTCCGGTGAGCGAGCTGATGCGGCCGGTGAGTTACTTTCCGGAGGTAACGCCGGTGCGCCAAATCTTCCTCGAGCTGCAAAACCGGCGCGAGAACTTCGCCATCGTGGTCGACGAGTACGGCGCCGCAGCCGGCATCGTCACGGTCGAGGACCTGGTCGAAGAGGTGGTGGGCGAGCTGGAAGAGGAGCGAGGCGACGAGGTCGAGATGATCAAGCTGGTTTCGCCGCGCATGGCCCGGGTCGCCGCACAGGTCCCGGTCGCCGAGCTCAACGAACGGCTGCACCTTAAGCTTCCTGAAGGCGACGACTACGCAACCGTGGCCGGCCTGGTCACCGAAAACCTCGGCCGCATCCCCAAGCCCGGCGAGCAACTCAAGCTCGGCGAAATCATCATCAGGATCACCCGCAGCGACGCCCGCGCGGTGCGAGAAGTCACCCTCGTGCTGCCCGGGCCGGCGCGCGCCGCCACGGAGCGAGCGGGATGACCGAACAGGCCATCCGGCGTATCCTGGAGCAGGTGGCCTGCGGGCGGCTGAGCGCGCGGGCGGCGCTCAAGCAGTTGCGCCACCTACCGTTCGAAGACCTGCACTTCGCCAAGATCGACCAGCATCGAAGCCTTAGGCGAGGCGTCCCGGAAGTGGTGTTCGGCGAAGGCAAAACCGCCGCGCAGATCGCGGCAATCGGCCGGCGGATCGCCGCCGCCGGCACCACCCTGGTGGTCACGCGCCTGGGCCGGGACAAGGCGCCGAGCCTAAAGCGCGCGCTAAGGGGTTTTCGCTACTATCCCGAGGCGCGGCTGGGCGCGTTGGCGGGGCGGGCCGCCCCGGCGGCCATCGGACACGGCACCGTGGCCGTCATCAGCGCCGGCACCTCAGACCTGGCAGTCGCCGAAGAGGCGGCGCTTTGCGCCGAGTTTTTCGGCAACCGGGTGTCTCGGCTCTACGACGTTGGCGTCGCCGGCCTGCACCGGCTCACTGCGCATCTGCCCGCGCTAAGCCGCGCCAGCGTCGTCATCGTGGTCGCCGGCATGGAGGGCGCGCTGGCCTCGGTGGTAGCCGGGCTTATCGACAAGCCGCTGGTAGCGGTGCCGACCAGCGTCGGCTACGGAGCGGCGCTCGGCGGCATCACGGCGCTCTTAGGCATGCTCAACGCCTGCGCCAGCGGGGTAACGGTGGTCAACATCGACAACGGCTTCGGCGCGGCGCTGGCCGCCACGCTTATCAACCGCGTGGGTATCGACCGGGAAGCGGGTTAATGGCCGAGCCAAGGATAACCCAGGGCCGGGCACGCCGGGCAATCAAGATTGGCAGCCTCGCCTCGCAGGTCGGCTCCAGCTACCTGTGGGACTCGCTGCGGCACGCCCTGATGCCGGTGCAAGAGCGCCGACAGGCGCGGCTGGAAACCCACGTGCGCAACGCGCGGCGGCTGGTGGAGAGCTCCAGGCAACTGCGCGGCGCCTTCATGAAGCTGGTCCAGATGCTCTCCATGCGCGACGACCTGCTGCCGGTCGAGGCCCTCGAGCTCCTGCGCACCACCCAGTCCGAGGTGCCGCCGATGGACTACCCGCTCATCGCCCAGCAGGTGCGCCGCGAGCTGGGCAAGCCGCCCGAGCGGCTTTTCGCCAGCCTGGAGACCCGGGCGTTCGCCGCGGCCTCGCTCGGCCAGGTCCACCGCGGCCGCCTCAAGGACGGCACCGAGGTTGCGGTCAAGATTCAGTACCCGGGGGTCGCCGCCACGGTCAGCCAGGACCTGCACAATCTCAAGCTTCTGCTGCGCGCCCTGGAATTGCTGGTGCGGGACCTGATGCGCCAGCGCATTGACATCCGCGCCATCTACCGCGAGCTCGAGGAACGGCTGCTGGAAGAACTCAACTACTGCAACGAGGCGCGCAACCTCAACCGGTTTCGCGCCCTTTTGGCCGACGACCCCGAGGTGCTGCTGCCGCGCGTGGTGCCCGAACTCAGCTCGCGCGCCGTGCTTACGATGAGCTACCTGGACGGCTACCAGTTGGCCGACCTGTTTTCCCCCGAGGTCGACCTCGAACTGCGGCGTTGGGTGGCCCTCAAGTACTACGCCCTGGTCTGGCGCCAGATTCTCGATTTCGGCGTGCTGCACACCGATCCCAACCCGGGCAACTACCTGGTCACCCACGAGCCGCGGCTTGGCATTCTCGATTTCGGCTCGATCCGCCGTTTTCCCAGGGCCATCGTGCGCGGTGGGCGCAAGCTTGCCCGGGGACTGGTAGGGCGCGACCGGGCGCTTATCGCCGGCGCGCTGGTCGAGCTCGGCTACCTGGACAAGGCCCAGGAGCCGGGCCCGATGGTCGAGATCGTCAACATTGTTTTCGAGCCGCTGCTGGTCGACGCGCCGTTCGATCCGGCCCAGTACGACACGGTGGCCAAGGCGGCGGCGGTGAGCGAAATTGCGGTCAAGCACAAGCTCTACCGCTCCCCGCCGCACGCCATCTTTCTCCTGCGCGCGCTCATCGGCCTGGACGGCATCATGCGCGGCCTGGGCGTGCGCGCCAACTACCGCGCCGCCTTCAAGGAAATCGTTGCCCGGCTGGACGGCGACTGAACCAGGGAATTTTCCGGGCGCCGCTGCACCCCGGCTATACGGCCTGCTGGCGCTCGAATGCCGCGACCCATCTGAGGTAGCGCCGGGCGATTTGTCCGGCGGCGCGCCGGGCGCTGATTTTGCCGTCGCGCAGCGCCACCAGAGGCTCCCAAAACGAAGTGCGCCCCACCGCAAAGCCGATGAAACCCGGCACGCCGGCGGCGTTGCGCAGCCACTGGAGCACTTTCCTTGCGTTCGACCCACGCCCCAGAACGATGCAACCAACCGCGTCCCGGCCTCCCCAACGGGCCGCCTCGGCCACCTTGACGCAATCCTCCCGGAAGTCCAGCCCTTCCACCTTCCAAACATCCGGCTCAACCCCGGCATTCTGGAGCTCCTTGATGCCGCCGATCATCAGCGAGGGCCTAAGACCCCGGTCGAAGAGCTGCTGGTCGCCTTCAAGGCGATCCACCTGCTCGTGCGTGGGCGGCACCAAAAGCTCGAACATGAAGCGGTAGCTGTGCCGGTGCAGCCACTGTGACAGCCGCCTAAGACGCGCCGCCTGGCGCCGATTCAGCTCCGCGTCGCCTTCCGGGTTGTAGCGCACCAGCGCCTTGACAAAGGTCGGCCTGAATTGCTCGATATGCGCGGCGAACTCTTCGCCAAATTCGAACTCGAATTCGGCCTGGCCGCTCTTCTCAACCGGCATCGCCGTCAGCAGACCGCGGGAGGCGGCATCGCGCAGGATTGCGGCGCCGAACTGCTCGTCGACCAGGATGGCCGCGCGCGTGCGGTCAGCGCCTCGCTCAAGCGCAAGCCTGAAGGCCTGGTAGATAACCTGCTTGGCCCCGGCGATTTTGCCGGTCGCCTGCGCATCCGGCGGCCCACCGAGTCCGAAGAGCCCCTTCTCGAAGGAGCTGCGATGGTCAAACGGCAGAACATAGAGGGGCTTGGTGTAACCGATCGTCACGTTTTTCCTCACGGCTGGCGTCGCGGCTGTGCATTCGGGCCGCTACCGCGCGGGGCGCCGAGCGGCCGCCCTAAACTCAACCAATTTGACGCGAATCGGCGGCAAGCAAGGCGGACCGCTGATAGGCCAGCAAATCTCCAATCCGCCCAACCGTAATATCAGCCGGCCGGTAGCGCGCCGCATTCCCGGGGTCGTTGGCGTAATGGCCCTGCTGGGGCAGCACCGTTGTCACCCGCTCACCCCACGTTTGTTTGACGCTGTCCAGGATGCGCTGCTTGTCGTCGATCATGACGTAGTGACGCGCCGGATAGAGGCGCTCCACCTCGCCCAGCGCCCTTTCCTTGCGAACGTAGATGAGCACGTGGCCGCAAAACGCCCTCCATAGCCCCGAGCGCTCCACCTTGCGCGGCTGGAACACAGCGTCTCCGTCCGACAGGATTACCGGAATCCCCCACCGGCGCGTCCGCCGCACCACCGCCAGCGCCGCCGGGTAGAGCCGCCGCGCAAAAGGATAATCAACCAGCCAGGTCGACATTCGCAGCACCCGCGGGTCGTGCAGCGCCTCGAGACGGTAGCGTTCCAGTGCCCCGAGGTAGTCGGCGTATCCCAGCTCGCGGCGCAACTCCTCGAAGATTTCGAAGTAGCGGCTGCGCGCCGCGACACCGAAGCTGCGCGCCAGATGGCTCCTTAGGTCGCGCTCCACCCGGTCGTTGTCGAGCAACGTGTTGTCCACGTCAAAAAGAAAGACCAGCGGGTGCAGCTTGCTCACGGTGTTTTACCTGCTACCGAGGCTTCTTTGGCAGCGCGTGCCCGGCGCTCGCGCTGCGCCCGGGGCGCGAACGGCCGCCGGTACGCTACCATTTCTCGTAGCGCACGGAGCGCCGCGCGTAGCCGGCCGCCCGCAGGAGATCGCGCAACCTGATAACGCCCTCGCCGATACCGCAAATGTAGAATCTCAGCCGCAGGTCAATCTTAGGCCCGTCCCAACGCCGGGCCGCTTGCGCCGCCAGGCGATCGTAGAGCGCCGCCGGCCGCCCCTGGGCCTCAGGTACGACCAGCGCCTCGAAACGAAAATCGGACCGCTGGCGCGAAAGCGCCTCCAACTCCGCCCGATAGAGCAGCCGCCAAGAGGCGCACGCGCCATAAAGCAACTCCACCGGCTCGCCCGGCGGTCCCGACAACGCATGCTTGACCATCCGCCTTATCGGGGCTACCCCCGTACCTTCGGCGATGAAAACCAACGGCGGCGCCACGCCCGGCTCGAGCACAAAGCTGCCGAAGGGCCCGATGAACTCCAACGGGTCCCCGATCCGCCGCTCGAAAAGATACTCCGCCCCCTTGCCGCCTGGCACCCGGTCGAAGCAAATCTCAAAGAGCTCCCCGCCCGGCGATACCCAGGTCACCGAATAGGCCCGGCGGCGCACCTCATCCTTGAGCGGGAGCAGCAGCGAAACGAACTGGCCCGGCAAGCAACCCGCCAAGCCGGCGCCCTCACAGCGCAGAAAGAGCGAGCGCGTCTCGGCATTGTGGTCGAGAATCCGCTCCACCCGCGCCATATACTTGTCGTACGAAACCATCGCCGCTTAACCCCGCCTTGGCTGCGGCCCTTGCCGGCTGCTCCGGCGCTCGCTGCTTTTTCGGCCGACAGCCGGCCCTGCCCGGTCCAGCCTTCGGCCTCTATCCCTGTTCGCTCACCTGATTGATGGTGTAACGCGGCACGACGACCAGCAGTTCCCCGTCAGCGTCCTCGACCACGGCCTGACACCCCAGCCGCGACATCGGAGTGAGCCCCGGGGCCTTATCGAGCATGTCTTCCTCCTGTTCTTGCGCCTCCGACAAGGCTCCCAACCCCGACTTCACGACCACGTGGCAGGTCGTACAGGCACAGTTGCCGCCGCAGGCGTGCTCCAGGTGGACCCGATGGCCGAGCAGAACATCGAGGATCGAACCGGGCTGCCCGTCGTGATGAAACGGCGCCTGGCGCGGATCGAACTCGATCTCCTGCTCCGGCTCACCGCTCTCGAAAACGACGCGAATTCTCGCCATTCCTTTGAACCCCGAAGAGGCTTCCTCTGCGACTCAACCGACCCTGATACAGCGCTTGCGCCTTCGCCCGATCTTCGCCACAATTAACCGTAGCCGCTCTCCGGCCTGCGAGAGGAAAAGCGAATGGCGACGCTCACGAAACGACAAAAGCAACTGGTAGACTTCCTTAATCAGTATATCAGCCAGCACGGCTACGCGCCTACCCTGAGTGAAATCGGGCAGTACTTCGGCCTGTCGTCTCTGGCAACCGTGCACAAGCACCTGCGCAACCTCGAAGCCAAGAACTATATCAAGCGGGTCCACAGCCACAGCCGCGCCCTCGAACTGGCGCCGCGCGCCAAGCAGCCGACCGTCCGCGAGGTTCCCTTGCTCGGCGTCGTCGCCGCAGGCTTGCCGATCGAAGCGGTCGAGACCGAGGAAACGATCAGTTTGCCCGAGGAGCTTATCAGGCGCTCCACGACCTTCTGCCTGCGCGTCAAAGGCGACTCGATGATCGACGAGGGGATACGCGACGACGACTACATCGTGGTCGAGGAACGCCGGTTTGCCAACCCTGGCGAGACGGTGGTTGCGCTAATCGACAACGAAGCAACCGTCAAGAAGTTCTACCCCCAAGCCGACGGCAGCGTGAGGCTGCAGCCGGCCAACGCCAACATGCAACCTATCGTGGTCAAGGAAGGCGACCTGCAGGTCCGCGGGGTGGTGGTCGGCCTTTTACGCCACTACCGCTAACCCGACCGTCGTGCTGTGCGCCCACCCCGCCCGCTGCGCCGAGCCGCGGTGTCCGCTGCAGGCAGCAGCGGGGTTTGCGGCGCCCGCTTCGCGCGCCTGGCAGACGCAACGCTCGATGAGCGGCTGGAGCAGCCGGCCTGCGCGCCGGCGCAGCCGGGAGGAAGGCCAGCCTTACCTTTGCCCGGCGCTTCCCGGAGCAGCGCTGACCATGGTTTGGAGTTCTCCGCTCTCGTGAAGCTCGCGGATGATGTCGCAACCCCCGATAAACCGCCCGTCAATATAGACCTGGGGGATGGTCGGCCAGTTGCTGTAGACTTTGATTGCCTCGCGCAGTTCCGGGTCGCTCAGGACATCCACCGTTTCGAAGGGAGCGCCCAGTTCTTCCAGCACCTGGACCGTGGCGGCGGAGAAGCCGCACTGGGGAAAATGGCGCGTCCCTTTCATGAAAACCACGATCTTGTGGTTCTTGACCTCGTTTTCGATCCGCTCGACTACGTCCGCCATGGCAAAAAAGATTACCTCCGCTCCTGGTGTTCACTCGGCGTCAGGGCCTTGAGTTTGAGGGCGTGGATCGGTCCACGCATAGCGTCGCCCAACGTGCGGTAAACGGCTTGGTGGCGTTCGACGCGCGTTT
The DNA here is from genome assembly GCA_021794015.1 of Deltaproteobacteria bacterium. Classification (GTDB taxonomy): domain Bacteria; phylum Desulfobacterota; class Binatia; order Binatales; family Binataceae; genus JAJYRQ01. The sequence continues at coordinate 16,641 of JAJYRQ010000031.1, forward strand.
TTCCTTCGAAAAGCGCGCTCACCACCAGCGCCTCGAAGTGGTCTCTCGTACCGGTAAGGTCTGTGACCTTGACCACGGCGCCCGGGAGCCCGCCTTCGATAAGCTCCTTGATCTGCGACGGCTCCATCGCGGTCATCTTAACGCTTTGCTTGCGGTCAAGTCCACGCCCGCGGGGCGGGCAGGCGTCGGCGTATCTGCCAAGCCCCCGTGCCGCGGCTTTGGTCTGCTGCTCACCCGGTGCGCCGGCCCTCGGTCCGCGAGGCTTCTCTGGCTTGTGCCGGCGTAAGGACAAGGCGCGCCTCCTGGTCTCGGCGCCGGCGGCCAAGCGCCGCTTCGACCTCGCTCCGGATGAGTGTTCTAAGCATGTTGTTTTGTTCGAGCGGGATTCCGGCCTTAAGCTGCCACGCGGCAGCCGCAGCCCACCCGGCCGGCTGCGGCCGGCCGTCGCGGAGCAAGTAGTAGGCCAGGTCCTCGAGACGGCGGCGCAGCAGCAGGCCGCGCTTTGACCCAAGCAATTCGCGGGCGACCTCGCTTAGAACCGCTTCCAGTCTTTCCTGCTGCAGGAACTCGCTCACCACAAGCCTGCTCTGGACGACCTGCTCGATGCGCTCGACGTAGGGTTCGACGTCTCCGATGACTGAGCGCAGCGCCTCGGCCTCGGGCTCCTTGAACAGCTCGACTGACGGCTGTGCGTCCGCGCGGTCGTGGCCCAGGACGTCGTAAATCGGATGCTCGATAGTCGTTCTAAGCGGCAGATCGGTAAACTCGGCGCGCCGGCCGAGAAAGGCGTCGCGGCCGGCAAGACGTCCGGCCGGCGTCATGGCGTAAGCTTGGCACAAAATGAAGTCACAGACGGTCCAGTCAGCCTCAACCAGGCGCACCCGGTAACGCCGCTCGAGGTCGCGGCGCAATTCTCGCAATTCGCGCCGGTTGCTCTCGTCGAAGACAAACTCGATGAGCCCCTCCCGGTCGCTGCAAAGTCCCGCCAAGCGGCGCACGCCGCCGGTTCCCGGCCGCGGCCTGACGAGCCATGCCAGGCAAAGCCCCTGGGCGTCGCGCGCCGAAAGGAAGCCCCATACCGGCGCGCCCGCCGGGCTGGCCGGCTGGTCGCCTTCGGCCGCGCCGGCAGCGCGCCCCGGCGTTTGCGGTGTAATCCCTTTTTGCCTGAGCCTGAAGAGCGCGCGGCGAATCTCGCGCCGCTCGGCGCTCGCCGCGCCGGCCTCCATCCGCGCCAAAAGCTCGGCCGCCTGCTGAACCGGCATCGCGCCAAGGACCTGGGCCACTGCCGAACGCGCCCGCGGCTGTCGCTCGGCAAGTTCGGCGAGCCGCGCCACGACCTGCTCCGGCGGGCCCTCCAGCCCCACGCCTTCGAGCGCGGGTTGCGCCAATCCTTTGACGCCAGATTGCTTGGTCATTCAATCACCTGGTCTTTATAACCCGGCCACGCCGCAGACTTGGCCGCCCCTATGCGCGGGCCGGAAGAGCTTAGCCTTTCTTCGGATCTTCGGCACCGGCCATCGCCAGCAAATCGGCGGTGAGCCGAAGCGTAAGGCCCCATATTACCTCTCCACGGTAGCGAATCGCAGGGAATTCCCGGATTGCATCGCCGTCGCCCCAGCGCACAACGGTGCGCCGGGCCGGGTCAGTCAGCGCCGCAAACGGCACCTCGAAGGCCTGCGCCACCTCGCGGCGATCCAGCCTGAGCGTCACATCGCTCCGTACCAAGCCGACCACCGGCGTCACGGCAAAGCTGCGGGCCGAGGTGTGCGCCGCGGGCATCAGGCCGAGCACCTCGACGCAAGCGGGCTCGATCCCGACCTCTTCCCGAGCTTCACGCAGTGCCGCGGCGACCGGGCTTGGGTCGCTCGGCTCCACCCTTCCGCCCGGAAAGGCCACCTGACCGCCGTAGCGCGAGACCGACTCCGAGCGGCGCAGGTAGAGCAGCGAAAGCTGCCCGTCCCGAATAAACAGCGGCACCAGCACGGCAGCTTCCTGCTCGCCCGGCCCAAGGCTCGGCGGCTTTCCGTGCTCCGGCCTGAGCAGCAGGCGGCGCAGCCTTCCCGGCAGGCCTTGGGCTGATTGGCCGGTCATGGTTCGCAAAGCAGCGCCCCTCCCGGCAGGCGGTGGTGTCGCACGCGCCGCCGCTTTGGCGCGCTGGGGGCGCAAACATCCCCGCTACAAGATTATAGCGCGCGCAGGCAACTGCAGCGAACCGCTGCGCTCCCCGGTCCTCTACCGCCAGCCACCGGCTATCCAACCACGTACAACAAACGCTAGCCTTGAAGCAGCAGAGCAGCAGGCGAGCTTTATGCGCTATCTGGTCGGGCGATATCACGAAATCAATCTCAAGGGCAACAACCGCTGGCGTTTCGTCCAGCAGCTTAAGCGCAATCTGCGCCTGATTTTCGCCGGCTATCGGCTCGGCCCGATTCGCGGCGAGGGCGCCCGTCTGCTGGTCGAGCTCCCCGATGATCTGCCCGAGGCGGCGGCGGTCGAGCGAGCGGCCCGGGTTTTCGGCCTGCAGAATTTTTCGATCGCCCGGCGCGTCGCCTCGGACCTTGACCACTTCAAGCAGGCGGCGCTCGAGCTGGCAGGCGCGCGGCCTGGCGTCACGTTCCGAGTCGCCGCCCGGCGCAGCGACAAGCGTTTCGCCCTGACCTCTCCGGAGATCGAACGCGAGGTTGGAGCGTTCATCGTCAGCCGGCTCGGCCTTAAGGTGGACCTTGCCAACCCCGAGCTCGCTTTGACAATCGAGGTGCTGGCCGCTCACAGCTACGTTTCGGCAGGCAAGCTTTCGGGAGCCGGCGGTCTTCCGGTGGGCGCAAGCGGGCGCGGCCTGGCGTTGCTCTCGGGCGGGATCGACTCGCCCGTAGCCGCGTGGCGGATGATGGGACGCGGGCTGGCGCTCGATTTCGTTCACTTCCACAGCCATCCGCTGGTTTCGACCGCCAGCCGCGACAAGGCGGTCGAGCTGGCCGCCCGGCTGGCGCGCTACCAGGGGAGTGCGACGCTGCTGCTAGCGCCGTTTGCCGAGGTGCAGCGAGCGGTGGTCGCTCGCGTGCCGCGGGCGCTTCGCGTCCTGCTCTACCGTCGTTTCATGATGCGCATCGCAAGCGAGCTGGCCCGGCTGCGCCGCGCCCAGGTGCTGGTGACCGGCGAAAGTCTCGGCCAAGTCGCCTCGCAGACCCTCGACAATTTGGCGGCCACGGAAAGGGCCGCCGCCCTGCCGGTCTTGCGGCCGCTGCTCGCCATGGACAAAAACGAAATCGTTGCCCAGGCCCGCAAACTCGGCACCTTCGAAATTTCCATTCTCCCCGACGAAGACTGCTGCACGCTGTTTGTACCCGCGCACCCGGCGCTCGCGGCCGCCGAGACCGAGCTGGCAGGCGCCGAGGCGGGTCTCGAGGTCGCAGCCCTCGTCGCGCGCAGCGTGGAGCGATGCGAGAAGGTGCGCCAGGGGCCGGCCTTGGGCGAGCGGCCGCTGCCCTGCGCTCTTCCGGCGCTTTCACAACCGGCGGGCAAAACGCTATAGTTCGAGGCGTAACGACTGCACGGCAACGCAGGCGCCGGCGTTGCCTCGCTGTCCTCGCCCGGCGGCACGGAGCAGGCGGCACGCGCAGCTTCGGTCGGGGCGGTCGAGGTGCTGCATGATCTTTCGCGAACTCAACGACAGCAAGTGCAAAACGTACCTGCTGGCCTCCGGCCCCGGGTGCAAAGCCGTCATCGTCGACCCGGTGAGGGAACGGATCGACCGCTACCTGGCCTGGGCAGCCTACCAAGGCCTCAAAATTGGCTTGGTCGTTGACACGCACACGCACGCCGACCATCGCAGCGGCGCGCGCGAACTCAACCATCTCACTGGAGCGCCGCTTGCGATGCATCGGCTGGCGCCGCAACCCGGCGTGGCGATCCGCGTGGACGACGGCGAACGGCTGGCGCTCGACGGCCTGGAACTTACGGTGCTCCACACGCCGGGCCACACGCCGGACTCGATAAGCCTTTTAGCCGCCGACCGAGTCCTGACCGGCGACACCCTGCTCGTCCACGGCACCGGCCGGACCGACTTTGCCGGCGGCGATCCGGGCACCCAGTACGACGCGATCGTGGCCAAGTTGTTGGTGCTGCCGGACGACACCCTGGTTTTTCCGGCCCACGACTACCGCGGGCAGGACCGCTCGACCATCGGCGAGGAGAAGCGCAACAACCCGCGTCTGGCCGGACGCAGCCGCCAGGCCTACATCGATCTGATGAACAACCTGGGCCTGCCGATGCCCGAAGGACTCCAGCAGGTGCTCCAGCCCAACCAGTGCGGCATCGAGCCCGGCATTCTGTCCTTCCCGGCGCTAGAGCAACTGCAGAGCGTGCGTCAAGTCGGCGCCCGCGAGGCGTTCGATCTCCTCTCCGGCGGCAACCCTCCGGTCCTGCTCGACATCCGGGAGGCGGCCGAGTTTCGGGGCGATCTCGGACATATCGACGGCGCGCTCCACATTCCGTTGCGCGAGATTGCTGAGCGCGCGCCGGCCGAGCTCGCCACCCACAGGGACAGCGATATCATCATCGTCTGCCGTGTGGGGGTACGGAGCACAACTGCGGCGGCCATGCTCGCCGGCCAGGGCTTCAACCGCGTCTTTAACCTGGAGGGCGGCATGCTCGGCTGGCGGGAGGCGGGGCTGCCCGTCGAGCATTGAAGGCCGCCTGGACGGCGCCGGCAGAAAAGGCGAGGCGGATGGACCCGGCGGCAAAGCCTCCCTGGAAGGTCCTGGGCCTGGACCACGTGGTTCTCTGCTGCCGCGACCGGCAACGCACCCTGGACTTCTATACCCGCGTCATGGGGCTCCGCGCGGAACGCAGCGACCCGGACCTGGGGCTGGTGCAATTACGCGCCGGAACCAGCATGATCGACTTGGTGCCGGCCGGCGCGCCAGCCGGCACCGGCCCCGTCAATCTGGACCACTTCTGCATTGCGATCGCCGTGACCGACCTCGGCGCTGCAATCCGTTACCTGGCGACCCACGGCGTCGAGATCGCGGGCGAGCCGAAGCCGCGCTACGGGGCTACCGGGATGGGACCGTCGGTCTACCTGCGCGATCCCGAGGGCAACGTAATCGAGCTAAAGCAGACGGCGCCGGCAGCCGCCGGCGCGCCGGCCTAGCGCAATGACCGAGCCTGGCGACCGCGCGACGGTAGGCGCTTCAGTGCCGGGCGCAGCAGGGGGTCTTCTCTGGCGCGCCGGGTGAATGGCCTTGCCTTTGCGCTGCTGGCCGCGGCGGCGGCCGGATGCGCGCATCCGGCTCCGGGCGAGGTAGCTGCGCGCTATGTCCGCGAGCTTAAGCGCTACAATTTTGCCGCCTGCTACGCGATGCTCTCCCGACAGGACCGAAGCGCATGCTCCCTCAAGCAGTTTCTGGCCGATGTGCCGCTTGGTCCGACCGCCGACCGGCGCTGGTTTCGTCCGGTTCTTGCCGCCACGCGTTTCGGCGTGGGCAATCCGTATCCGGCCGCCGGCGGTCGCACGGTTGTGCCGCTCGAGGTCGAGGCGCCCTACTTGGCGGCCTGGGAACGCGACTTGTGCGAGCGCTACCGCGGGCCCGAGCTGCTCCAGGCTGCCGCTCGTTCTCTCGAGGCGGGCAATTACCCGCGGGCACGCTTCAAGGACCGGATCGTGCTGGTCAGAAGCCGCGGCCGCTGGCTGGTCTGGGCCGGCATGGAACAGCGCGCCGAGACCGCCGCGCTTCATCGCAGGACGCTCAAGCTCTACCACCGCCAGCGCTACGGCGAGGCGGAGCAAATATTGCGTATGCTAATCGATCGGCTCGACCGCAGTCCGGCAACCGGCAGCGGCGCAGTCGAGTTCCGGCTGCACCGCGAGCTGGCCCGCGTCCAAAAGGTCCAATCCCAGCTTGCGACAAGCCAGGCCTACCTGTCCAAGCTCGCGCTAAGCGACGTTAGAGCCGAGCTCTCCTCCCAACACGCCACCGGACTTTTCGGCCGGATCGCCAACCTCGGCGATCGCCCGGTCGCCGAGGTCCAACTCACGGTCGCCTACTATCTCGACCCAACGTCCGGAGAAGCGCCGGTTTACGTCGAGCAGCATACGGCGCTGGCAATGCCTTTGGCCTTCGACGGATTCCGGCAGCCGCCGAGGCCGCTTTTCCCCGGCCGGTCGCGCAGCTTCGGCGTGACGCTCAAAGCACCGGCCGAAATTCTCGCCAAGGCGGCCATCCGGGTCACCGTGGCCGCCGCGGTGTTAGCTTTGCCCCAAGATGGCGCCGTCGAAGTGCCGAGCGCTGCGGCCAAGCCGCGAATCTCCCCTCCGGGCACGACGGCGCCCGCTCCTGCGCCCGGGCAACAGCATCCGGCGCTTACTCGGCCTGCGCCTTCCGGGGTTGGTGCCAGCTCTCCTGCAAGCGTGCCGCTGGCCGAGGCTTACGCCGCACCGCCGAGGCCGACAGGCGCACGCTCAAAAGGCCCGGCCGGTCGCCATCCTGCGCCGGAAGCTTTGCCGTGAACCGCCGCAAAATAACGGTCGCCGTACCGACGCACAATCGTGCTTCGATGCTGCTGGCAACGCTTGAGAGCGTGGCCGCGGCGGCGCCCGCACCCGGCTATGCGCTTGAGTGCCTGGTGGTTGACAACGGCTCGACCGACGACACGGCCACCGCGGTGCAGCGCTTTGCAAAGCGCGCCCCGATGGTGGTGCGCTACGTCTTCGAGCCGCGCCCGGGGTCGAGTTTTGCCCGCAACCGGGCCGCGCTCGAAGCCCAGGGCGACCCGATTTTTTTTATCGACGACGACGTGACTGTTGCTCCCAACTGGGCGGTAGAGTTGGCCCGTGCGCTGGAGGAGCGCCGGCTTGACGGCGCCTGCGGCCTGGTCGTGCCGCGCTGGCTTGTGGCGAGGCCGCCGTGGCTGGGGCCGCTGCTCTATCCGAAGCTGGCCGTCCACGACGAATCGGCGATCGCCGGCGCTCCGGCCGGCCGGACCGACAAGCTTGACAACTACTTCAGCGCCAATGTCGGTTTGCGCCGCGGCGTCTTCGCCCGTTTCGGGTTTTTTCGCGAAGACCTGGGCGTGGTCGCGGGCAATCCGATGTCGGGAGAAGATACCGAGTTTTTCGAGCGGATCATCGCGCGCGGAGGCGCCTTCGGGTTTGCTCCGCTGGCCCGCGTGGTCCACGCTATCCCGGCTGAGCGAATGACTATCCGCTACCTCCGGCACAAGGCGTTCGCCTTCGGCATGGGCAGCGCGATGCGTGGCGGGCGCACCCACAATCGGCTCGACAAGCTCGTCCGCAACGCGGCCCGAATGACACTTGCAACGGCGCGGGGCAACCGCGAGGCGGAGATTTACCACCAACTCGAGTGCGCCAACTTTTTCGGTTACTGGTGGGGGCGCCTGCTGCGGCTCAAGGCGGCCACGGCGGCGGGCCGCAGCGGCGCCGGCGCTCCCACCGCCGGGCCGAGACCCGCCTAACCCTTCACACAACCCAGCATTGCGCCGTCGAGCGCCGCTTGCAGATATGGGACCAGCAACTCGCGCATCTGCGCAAGCTGCGCAGGCGTGACCCAGCGCGCCTCGACATGCTCATCGGGCCTCAGCCTTGGAGCGGCCACCGGAGAGCGCGGCCGACAAGCGTAGAGGATTTGCAAATACGGGCCCTGCGCGGCCCGGTTGACGCCCAGAAGCGCCGTATCGGCCAGTTTAAGCCCGGTCTCCTCCGCCACCTCGCGTCTTAGGCAACCTTCCAAATCCTCGTCGTAACTGAGATGGCCTCCCGGCAAGTCCCAGCTCCCCGGCCGGTAGGCCATCAGCGCCGACCGCCTGAGCACCAGCATGCGGCCCGCGTCGATCACCACGCCGTGCACCCCGACAAAAAAGCGCGCCTCGCCTGACTGCTCCATGTTGGCTCTCTCACCCCACGCAATTGCGCGCGATCAGACGCGCCTGCCTCTGTGCTGCTTAGGCCGCCAAGCGGCTCGCCATCACGGTTTGAGCAGGACCTTGAAGTTGGGAGACCTGCCGGCCGCTTCGAAAGCGGCAGCGCCGTCCTCGAGGCCGAAGACGGCAGAAATGAGCGGGCGCGGGTCAACTCGGCCGCCGCCGAGGGCTTCAAGCGCCGGGCCGAAACGTCCGCACCGCGAGCCGATAACGGTTATTTCCTTCACCACAACCGGAGCCAGGTCAAGCCGCTCGGCGCCGGCAACCGTGCTCTTCAGAACAAGCTTACCGCGAGGGCGCACAAGCTCGACCGCGCGGGCAAATCCCGCCGGCGAGCCGGTGCAGTCCACGACGACATCGAAGCCCGGCCGGAGTTCGTGTTCTTGCGCGACTTCGCGTACGCCACATTCCAAGAGCCGGCGAAGCTTATCCGAGTGTCGGCCTGCCAATTGCGGCGCGATCCCTTGCGCCTGCAGCATCAGCGCCGTAATCGCGCCCATACGCCCGTCGCCCAGAACCAGGATTGACTCGCCCCCGTCCAGCCTCACCTGCTCCAGGATTTCGTAGGCGGCCGCCAGCGGCTCGACAAAAACCACCGCTTCGTCCGCCACCGCGCCGGCTACCGGCCAAAGATTACGGTCGGGCAACGCCAGGGTCTCAGCGAACGCGCCGTCGCGCCCCTGAATACCCAGCACGGTGCGGTTGTAACAGTGGCGCCCAAGCTCGTGCCGGCACATGGCGCAGCTACCGCAGGCCGCGTTGATCTCGCCCACCACGCGCCGGCCTCGGAGCGCCGGCGCGTCCGTTTCGACCACCTCGCCGACGAACTCATGCCCGGGCACTCCGCGGTACCCCATGTACCCGCGCGCCAACTCGAGGTCGGTCCCGCAGATGCCGGCAAGCTTGACGCGGACCAGGCTTTCTCCGGCCGCACGCGCAGGTGCCGGATAGTCCGGTCGAAACGCAAGCCTGTCGTCCAACACCAACGCTCGCATAGCTGCCCGCTTTGGCGGCCTGCGGCGTCGCCGCCGCTTCCTAACGAAGACCTCCGGCGCCCCTCGCAGCGCCGCGCGCCGCCAGCCCCGGCCAACCGACTACCCGCGCCAGCGCCCGCACGACCCATCCGCCGCGCAGAGCCATCGCACCCTCTCAACGCAAAGGCCGCCGCGCCGGGAGCGCTGCAGCCTCTGCGTGCGCCCACACCCGGATGAACCTCAGGTGGCGCCTTTCGCCCCTCGCTTGGTCTCGGAAGCTCCGGCCCCGGCTTCGCCTCCGCTTGCCTTTGCGCTGTCACCCTTGGGCGCCGCGCCGGCGTCGCCCGCAGCCGTGCTACCGTCAGCCGTCTTTCGTTCCGCTTTGCCCGCTGGGCCCTTGTTGGCCGCACGCGCGTAATCCGTGGCGTACCAGCCGCTCCCTTTCAAAATGAACGAGGTGCGCGAAACCACGCGCTTAACCGGGTGCCCGCAGGTCGGGCACTTCTTCAAAGCGGGATCAAAAATTCGCTGCGTTGCCTCAAAAACGCCACATTGCTGACATTGATACTCGTAGATGGGCATTAGCGCAAAGTCCTCGGCTCCGGTCTTACGCTAGGTCAACTAACCATCAACCGCACCGCTGTCAACGAGTGCAATAAAACGGCATCTCGCAACAGCACGGCCTGCCTTCGCTGCGCAGAGCGCGGCAAGCCGCTGCGATCCGAGCTGCGCGCAACCGGTTCGCCCTGCGGTGGCCGACGTTTCTGCCTTTTGGCTCGGCGGCGCGCAGAAGCCCTGGGCACGCCGCAATGTTTGTGCGGGGCCGACTCACCGAGCTGTCAGGCGACCCCAACGATAAGCAATCGTTCCAGGACGGGAATCAGATAACGCTGGAGAAACTGCAGGCCGATGAGCACCACAATGGGCGAGAGATCGAGGCCGCCCAAGACAACCGGAAGATGCTCGCGCACCCAGTCAAAGGCGGGCTCGGTAAGCGCGCTGAGGGCTCGCACCACGGGATTGTAGGGGTTTGGCTGAACCCAGCTCAGCAGGGCGGCCACGATGACGATCCAAACATAGATGCCGATAAGCTGCTCGAGCATCTCAGCAATGAACAAGACCAGTTGGTTCCATGCATACATGAGGCATCATCCAGCTCCGGCGCCCGTTTTCTCGAGGCCTTGGAGACCTGAGCACCGCATTCAGCTTGTCGTTACGATAGTGGTTTCGCGCCTGCCTTGCCATATCCGGGTCTGGGAAAGCCGCCGGTTTCAGCCGCGCGCCAACTCCCTGGAGCGCACGGTTGCGGCGCGCACCGCCTCGCCCACCAGCCTCTCGAAGCCTCCCTCGGCCAGACGGGCCAGCGCCGCCTCGGTGGTGCCGCCGGGCGAGGCGACGATGCGGATGAGTTCGTCCGGGGTTCGCCGCGACATCCGCATGGTCTTCACTGCACCGCGAATAGTCTGGAGCGCCATGCGCGCGGCAAGGCCGGGTGACAAACCGGCGCGCGTGGCCGCCAGACCCAGTGCCTTGGCAAACAGGTAGACGTAGGCCGGCCCGCTGCCGGAAAGCGCCGTGACGACGTCCAGCAGGGACTCGTCGTTCAGTGCGACCGCATCGCCGACCGCCCTGAAAATGCGCAGCGCAAAAGCCAGGTCTTCGCGGCGCGCCCGGCTGCCGCCGACCAATGCCGCCATTCCCTCCCCAACCATTGCGGGAGCGTTGGGCATGACCCGGATCACCCGCGCGCGTCCGCCCAAGCTGCGCTCAAGCCGCTCAAGCGTAACGCCGGCGGCAATCGAAATGAAAAGCTTGGCGCCCCAGCTCCGGTCGGCGACTGCGGCGCCGGCGGCCGGGCCGGTGTTCTCGTTGGGTACGCAAAGCGCTCCGATCGCCTGGTCTATCTGCTGCGGCTTCACCGCTATGAGAATGGCTGCGGCGTTGCGCGCGACCTCAAGATTATCGGCGGTTGTGGCGATCTTTAGTGCCCTGGAAAAGCGCCGTCGCCTCTGCGGTTCGACGTCCGCAGCCAGCATCTCGGCCGGCTTGAACAGGCCTGCGGCGAGCAAGCCCCGCGCCAGCGCCTCGGCCATATTGCCGGCGCCGATAAACCCGAGCTTCACCATCACCCCTTCCTCGCTCTTGGCCCGCCGCCCCGGCCGGTCGGCGGCCGTCTGTTGCTCACCCGCCCAAGCGCGCTCATCACTGCCTCGACCGGGAGCCCCATAACGTTATCGACCGGGCCGTCTATTTCAGCCACGAAGCTGCGCGCCTCGCCCTGGATGCCGTAGGCCCCGGCCTTGTCGAACGGCTCTGCGCTCATGACGTAGCGCTCGATCTGGGCCGGCGCCAGCGTGCGGAAGCGCACGCGGCTTTCCACCTGCCGGGCGTCGAGCAACCGCCCATTGCGGGCCAGGGCGAAGGCGGTTATCACGGTGTGGCGCCGCCCGGACAGGCACAGGAGCATCCGGCGGGCATCTTGCGCATCGCGCGGCTTGCCCAGCAGCTCGCCTTCGCATTCGACCACGGTGTCCGCGCCGAGCACCAGCGCGTTGGGCCTGCGCATGGAAACGGCACGCGCCTTGCTGAGCGCAGCGCGGGCGGCATGCTCGCCCGCCGACTCTCCAACTATGCGTTCCTCCGGGACCCCGCTTACCACGGTCTCGAAGGCGATCCCCGCCTGCTCGAGAAGCTGTCGTCTGCGCGGCGACTGCGACGCCACAATCAGCGGCCCTACCGGCCTACCGCCTCGCCTAGCCATACCGGGATGATCTAGCATTTTCCCAAGGAGCGGTCCGCATCAAATTGTCATCCCCAAGAAACGACCGGGACGATCTTCTGCCAACGCCGGCACCCAGTGAAGAGGCAGCCGACGACGTCCGCCTGGACGCCGGGTGCGAGCGCCGTCAAGCGCCGGGCGAGTGCAGTCTGATGGTTGGCCCGGCGAAGGTTTTGCGTTTTCTTTGGGGCGCTTTGCTTTGCAGCATGGTCGTTTTGCCTTGGGCTGCAAGCTGGGCGTTACCCGCCACCCAGCCGTCGCCTTTGACGCAAGGGCGCGAGCACGAAGCCTTTGGCCGGGGTTACCTTGCCTACCGCAGCGGACAATGGGCCCGGGCCGCCGATCTGCTGGGCGTCGCGGCGGCCGCGGACAAGACGCTGGGCGACTACGCGCTTTACTACCGGGGCCGTGCCTTGACCAGGGGACGCTTCGAGGAGCGAGCCGCTGCGGCATTCGCCCGGCTCGTGGAGCGTTTTCCGCAAAGCGTCTTTTTCTGGGATGCGTACCTGCGCTGGGCCGGCCTCGAGTTAAACCTGGGCGACGCGAAGCGAGCCCAAAGGCTCTCCGCCGAGGTCGGCGCCGGAGCGCCGTCGTCGCAGATGCGGCAGGCCGGCCTCCTGGTGCATGCGCGCGCGACGCTTGCCTTGGGCGATTTTCACCGGGCCTACCAGGAGGCGCAATCGATTCGCCAAGACTATCCGCGCGGGCCCGCCGACCCGGGCGCGCGAGCGCTGGCCAACGCGCTGCTCGCCGACCACCCCGCGCTGGCCGACACCCATTCGGCGGCCTATGCGATGGGCGAGGCGGCGCTGCTTCTGCGCGAGGGGCTCGCGCCTCCCGCGCTGGCGTTCGTCTGGCAGGCGCTGGCGCTTAAGCCGGTGCCCGCAGAGCGCGCCGAGCTGTTATGGTTCAAGGCCCTGGCTTTGCGCGGCGATTCGGCGCGCGAGGCGGCGGCGTTGCGGCAGTACCTCGGCGTTGCTCCCTTCGGACGGCACGCGGATGGGGCGCTCGAGCGCCTGGCACATCTAGCCTGGCGGCGCGATCGGACACAGGAAACCCGGGAGCTCCTTGCCCTTCTTATACGCCGCTTTCCTCGAAGCCCGCTGGCGGCGCGTGCGATGCTGGAAATTGCCCGCACCTACGAGGACGACGGCAAGCCGGTGATTGCTCATGCGCGCTACGCGACCCTGCTCGAGCGCTATCCCGAGGCGGGCGAAATCAGCGCCGAGGCGCGTTTTGGCCTGGCCTGGACGCTTTACTCGGCGGGACGATTCGCCGAGGCTGCCCGCACCTTCGGCCAGCTAAAAGGGCGCGCGCAAAGCCCTGCCGAACGCGCGCGCTACTCCTACTGGCAGGCGCGCGCGCTGGAAAAAAGCGGACATCGGCGCGAAGCAAGTACAGTTTTCAGGCGGCTCGCCCGGCGCTCCGAAACCAATTACTACCCCTTCCTGGCAAGCCTGCGGCTCGCCTCAGGTCCTGACGGCCTGCATCTTTCCGCGTCTGTGCTGAACGCCGGCGCTTTGAGGCCTGAGACGACCGCTGCGAAGCCGCCGCCCGACGCTGCGCGGGCGCTTGCGCCCGCGGCGGGTTTCCATCTTGAGCGGGTGCTTGCGCTGCAAGGTCTTGGCTTGTCCGAGCTTTTGCCGCGGGAACTCGCAGCGCTCGAACCTTACGCCGAACAGAAGCCTGCGGCCCGCATCTGGCTTGCGGCCGAGTTTCAGGCCGCCAAGGCTTACTACCAAAGCGTGCGTTTTGCGACCCGGCTTGCCGCGCGCGGCGAACTTGATTCGGTGCGGGCCGAGCCTTTCCGTTATCCGCTTGCCTTTCCCGACTTGATCGACTCGGCCAGCCGGGAAAACCGGCTCGACCCTTACCTGGTCTTTTCGCTGGCGCGCCAGGAGAGCCTGTTTAATCCGCGGGCGCGCTCGAGCGCGGATGCGCTCGGCCTGATGCAGCTTCTACCCGCGACAGCGCGCCGGGTCGCGCGCGAGCATCACTGGCCGGCGCCGCAAGACCTGCTCGACCCGGCTACCAACGTGCGTCTGGCCACGGCCTACCTGCGCTCGCTCCTGCAACAGTTCGACGGCAACCCGTTTTGCGCGGTTGCCGCTTACAACGCCGGCGAGCAGGAGGTCGCGCTCTGGCTATCCCGGTTCCCCGGGGAAAGCGACGAATGGGTCGAAAACATCCGCTGGCACGAAACCCGCGACTACGTCAAGAAAGTCATCGGCGGCGTGCGCGAGTACCGCTTGCTTTACAGCGGCGCGGCGCATCCCCCGCCTCCCTGACTGGCGCTCAGACGCACCGCTTCCTGCTCTCCCACGAACTGCAGCGTTCCAGGGACTTGCGAGTTGGCCCGCCCATTCCTTGAATCCCCCGGCGAGCTCCCTGGCAACATACAAGGGACCTTGCGCCCAGACTTCCCGCCCGGATTAGCCAGCGCCGCCTGCATACCGCCTCTGCTTGGCGAAATGAGAGGTCGGCGCCTTCAGTAAACGTGAACGGGCGTTTTCATGTCTGCACCCGTCGGGGTTCAGCGGGCGGCCTATGCGCTCGCGATAGGACCAGCGTTGAAAAGGATCGCCATGCGGGCCGCTAAAGAACGAGTGCGTATCAGCAGAGATTAACTCGACCAGCCCCTGTTCCAGATGCTCCCTGTGCAACAGCCCCGACGAGCCGAACAGACGATTCTCGAGCCTCTCCCGACCACGCTCATCCATCAAGGAGGAGCGACAGATAACGCCAATCGCTTTTTGGAGAGAGGCGCAGAGGGTAAAAGTTGATAGACGGCGGGCCGGCCGCCGGAGTGGCTCAAGATGGATTTTGCCTTTACGCAGGAAGAAGAAAACTTCCGCCACAAGCTTCGCGCCTGGCTTGAACGGACGGCAGATGAAGTCTTCGGCGCAGAGCGCGCCGCACTCGGCGGCTCCGCGGCAAGCCTGCTCGACATCACCGACGACGAGCACTGGCGACCGATGCTTGAGTATCATCGCCGGCTGTACGAGGCCGGCTACGCCGCGCTGCACTGGCCCAAGCAATGGGGGGGCGCCGCAGCCTCGCTGATGGAACAGGCGATCTACCAGGACGAAGTCTTGCGTCTGGGGCTTCCGGTGTACGGCGCCAATCCGCTGGCGATCGACCGGATCGGTCCCACGCTAATGCTGTTCGGCAGCGACGACCAGCGACGACGCTATTTGCCTCGGATGCTGACCGCCGAGGAAATCTGGTGCCAGGGCTACTCGGAGCCGAACGCGGGCTCCGACCTGGCCTCGCTCGCCACGCGCGCCACGCTTGACGGCGACCATTTCGTGGTAAACGGCCAGAAGGTCTGGACCAGCCTGGCCCATCGCGCCCACATGCAGGTGCTCCTGGTGCGGACCGACCCTGCGGCGTCCAGACACAAAGGCATCTCCTACCTGATCGTTGACATGAAAGGTCCCGGCGTGACGGTGCGACCGCTCAAGCAGATGACCGGCGAGGGCGGCTTCAGCGAGGTCTTCTACGACAACGTCCGGGTGCCGCGCGAGAACCTGGTCGGCGAGCTGAACGGCGGTTGGAAGGTTGCCGTCGCTACGCTCATGTACGAGCGCGCCTCGGGCGGGACGCGCCATCCGGTCGAGCGCGCGGTAAACGAGCTTATCGCGCTGGCAGGCGACGTTCGTTCGGGTGCCGGACCCGGCCCGCGCGATTCCCGCGTCCGCCAGGAGCTTGCGCGGCTGGCGATCGATGCGCGTTGCCTTCGGCTTAACCGCTACCGCGCGCTAAGCGCGCAAGTCCACAGCCGCGCTCCGGGCCCGGAAAGCTCCCTGGGCAAGCTTATGGCGACCGAGCTGAACCTACGAGTGGCCGCCTTCGCCAGGGAGCTGCTCGGCCCGTTCGGGCTTCTGGAACGCGGCTCCCACGCCGCTCCCGAGCAGGGCCAATGGGCGCATCGAATACTGGCAGCGCGGGGGCTTACGATCGCCGCAGGGACCAGCGAGATTCAGCGCAACATTATCGGCGAGCGGGTGCTCAAACTGCCTCGGGGTTGACTAGCCGGATATCGCGCCTCAAGCAGCGGCCGGTAGGCGGCGGCCGCTCCACCGGGGCGCCCGCCACGCTTACTTGGCGGCAGGCGCGGGCTGGGCCGCCGCCTGGCGTGGTTGCGAGGCGCCGCCCGCGCCCCGCTGGAGCTGGCGGACGTACATTACCACGTCCCAGCGCTCCTCCGAGTTCATGGCGTCGCCGTAAGCAGGCATAAAGAATCCGCCGTTGCGGATATAGCCGTAGATATAGCCGTCAGGCAGTCCCTTGCTCGCGCCCCTTATCAGGTTGGCCGGCTTATGCTTCAAAAGGTGCGCCACGGGACCGTCACCGGTACCGCTCGCCCCATGGCACGGCTCGCAATTGTTGGTGAACAGCTCTCTGCCGTGGGCGAGATTGTGGGGTGTCGGCTTAAGCGGATTGTGCAGCGAGAGCGTCATCTTTTCGAGGCTCATCGGCGGCGTGCCGTCCACCGGCAGCGTGCCGGCGGGCATCACGCGCGGCGCCACCTCCAACGGCTGCACCGCCTCTCCCCGGAACATGTCGATGCTCCACGGAAACGGATATCCTGGAGTCGCCGGCAAAAGCAGCATACCCGCCAGGCCGGCAAGCGCAGCCAGCGCGGCCACCCAGGTCCGCCTGCCCAGCTCGCGGCGCATCCTTCCCGCGCGCGAACTCAACGCCCTAACCGCGATTCTCACAAGAGCCATCCCACGCCATCCGTCACTTGGTTACGTCCACTTCGCCTATCATGTCGTCCTGTTCGTGCGGTACACAAACATACTTGTAATGGCCAGGCATGGTAAAGGTGTAGCTGAACTTGGCGCCCGGCGGCATGAACCCCGAGTTGAAAAGCGCCGCTCCGGCCGGCGCGCTAACGTCGGCCGCTCGCTGCGCGTTTTGCGGGTCGTCCGTAACCGAGTGGATCGTACCCGCATCGTTGACCCATTCAATGGTGTCGCCCACCTTGATTCTGAGCTTCTCCGGCAAAAACCGGGGCGGCGTGTCCTGCATCTTGACCGTAACCGTCTGGCCTGCGGCTGAGGCCATGCGGGCGCCCGCCACAAGCATCCCGGCGCCGACCAAGGCCAGCCCCAGTGTCCAAAGCCCGAGGCCGGGAGTGACGAGCCGTCTCGAAAGGCGCCCTCGCCCGCCGTCGACAAGATGCTCCAGGGTGAAACAAGACATCCTCTGTGCTCCTTCCCGTTGAACTCGCTGCCGGGCCGGCAAGCCTCGGCTCGGACAGGCAGCCGCGCGTGCGCTCTTGCGGACAATCCCGCCCCGGCGCAAGGACCGCTCCGTCCAAGTCAAGCAGTATATTAGGAGCGAACCGCGAAGCCAAGCCGCGCCTGGGCGGGCTGCGCTGCCAGACGAGGTTGTTTGGGGACCATCCCGGCGCCCGAGCTAGGCGGCGGCGCTCATCACGCGGCTGTCGAGGCGCAGCGTCCGCCCGTCGGCGTCAACCACCACTTTTGTGCCGTCGCGCATCTCGCCGGCCAGCAGCCGGCGCGCCAGCTCGGTCTCCAGCTCGCGCTGCAGAAGCCGGCGCAGCGGACGCGCGCCGAACACCGGATCGTAGCCGCGCTCGGCGAAGTAGTCGCGCGCCCGGTCGGTCAGCTCCAGCTCGATCTTGCGCTCGGCCAGCCTGGCGCGCAGGCGCTCGACCTGGAGATCGACGATCCGGCGCAGCTCGTCGCGGTTTAGCGGATGGAAAACGACGATCTCGTCGACCCGGTTCAGGAACTCCGGCCTGAAGCTCTGCCGCAGGACATCGAGGCATTCCCGCTTCATCTGTTCATAGTCTTCGCCGCGGTACGACAGGATAAGCTGCCCGGCCAGGTTGGAGGTCATGATGACGACCGTGTTCCTGAAGTCCACGGTCCGGCCGCGCCCGTCGGTCAGCCGGCCGTCGTCCAGGAGCTGGAGCAGCACGTTGAAGACGTCGAAGTGTGCCTTTTCGATCTCATCGAACAGGATGACCGCGTAGGGGCGCCGGCGCACCGCCTCGGTAAGCTGCCCGCCCTCTTCGTAGCCGACGTAGCCGGGGGGCGCGCCGATAAGACGCGCCACGCTGTGCTTCTCCATGTACTCGGACATGTCGATGCGGATGAGGGCGCCTTCGTCGTCGAACAGCGCTTGCGCCAGCGCGCGCGCCAACTCGGTCTTGCCCACGCCGGTGGGGCCGAGAAAGATGAACGACCCGATCGGCCGCCCCGGGTCCTTGAGCCCCGAGCGCGCCCGAATAACCGCGTCGGCCACCGCGCCGACCGCCTCGTCCTGGCCGATTACGCGGCGATGCAGATGCTCGGGCAGGCGCAGCAGCTTCTGCGCTTCGCCCTCGATCAGGCGCGCCACCGGGATGCCGGTCCAGCGGGCGACCACCTGCGCCACGTCCTCTTCGTCAACCTCTTCCTTGATGAGCCGGCTGCCGCCGGCCGAGGCAAGCTTCGCCTCGGCCTCGGCAAGCGCGCGCTCGAGCGCGGCGAGCCGGCCGTACTGCAGTTCGGCGACCCGGTTCAAGTCGTAGGCGCGCTTGGCCTTGTCGATTTCCAGCCGGGTCGCCTCGATCTGTTGTCTAAGTTCGGCGAGCCTGGCGAGCGCCTGCTTTTCCGACTGCCATTGCGCGCGCAGGGCGTCGCGCCGGGTGCGCGCCTCGGCCAGCTCGGCCTCGAGCTTTTCCAGCCGGGCGCGCGAAGCGTCGTCGGTCTCGCGCTTGAGCGCCTCGCGCTCGATCTCGAGCTGCATGACGCGGCGATTCACCTCGTCCAGCTCGGCCGGCATCGACTCCTTCTCGGTGCGCAGCTTGGCCGCCGCCTCGTCGACCAGGTCAATGGCCTTGTCGGGCAGAAACCGGTCGGTGATATAGCGGTGCGAAAGCACCGCGGCGGTGACCAGGGCGGCGTCCTTGATCCGGATGCCGTGGTGGACCTCGTAGCGCTCCTTTAGTCCGCGCAGGATGGAAACGGTGTCCGCCACGTCGGGCTCTTCGACCGTCACCGGCTGGAAGCGGCGCTCGAGCGCCGCGTCCTTCTCGATGTATTTGCGATATTCGTCGAGCGTGGTCGCGCCGATACAGTGCAGCTCGCCCCGCGCCAGCATCGGCTTGAGCAGGTTCGAGGCGTCCATCGCGCCTTCGGCCGCGCCGGCGCCGACCACCGTGTGAAGCTCGTCGATGAAAAGCACGACTTCGCCCGCCGCCTGCTGGACCTCCTTGAGCACGGCCTTGAGCCGCTCCTCGAACTCGCCGCGATACTTGGCGCCCGCGACCAGCGCGCCCATGTCCAGCGCGACGATCCGATGGCCCTTGAGACCGTCGGGAACGTCTCCCGCCACCACTCGGCGGGCCAGCCCCTCGGCGATCGCCGTCTTGCCCACGCCGGGCTCGCCGATCAGCACCGGGTTATTCTTGGTCCGGCGCGACAGCACCTGGATGACGCGGCGGATTTCGTCGTCCCGCCCGATGACCGGGTCGAGCTTGCCTTGGGCTGCAAGCTGGGTCAGGTCGCGCCCGTAGCGTTCCAGGGCGCGGTAGGTCGCCTCGGGATTGGCGGAGCTGACGCGCTGGTTGCCCCTGACCGATTTGAGGGCCGAAAGCAGCTTCTCTGGGGTTACGCCGGCCTCGCGCAAAAGGCGCGCCGCAGCGCCGGTCTCGTCCAGCATCGCAATCAGCAAATGCTCGACCGAGAGGTAGTCGTCGTTGAGCTTGCGCGCCTCCTGCTCGCCGCGCGCCAGCACGCGGCCGAGCCGCTGGGTCATATAAACCTGGTTGGCGTCTGCGCCGGCGCCGGTTACCTGCGGGACCTTGGCGAGTTCCCGGTCGACCCTGCGGGCAAGCTCGGCCGGGTCGGCCCCGCAAAGCTGCACCACTGAGCGGGCCAGCCCTTCCTGATCTTCCAGCAAAGCCGCCAGGAGATGCTCGGCGTCAACCGCCTGGTGATGGGCCGCCAGCGCTTTTTCCTGGGCTCGGGAGAGGGCCTGCTGGGCTTTTTCCGTCAGTCGTTCGGTCGCCATGGTTTTCGCCGCGCTTTCGCGTCTTACATTTTCAACCTAACCATGATCGGCCGCGCAACAAGCCGCGAGCGCGTCCGCTTCCCCCGGGGTCGCGGACGCTATCGGCGGCCGAAAAGCGCGAAGGCTGTGCTGCCCTTTGGCGGGCCCGGCGGCGAAGGCGCCCCATAGGGAAGCGGCACGTACTGGACGCTGGGCCGGCGGCCTGCGGGCTGGGGAAACAGCCGCAGGAAGTCGTAAATCTCGGGCAGCATCTCGTCCGACACCGGCAGTCCCAGCTCGCGCGCCTCCTCGAAGCCGATCGGATAGTCGTGCGTCCAGCGGCCCTCGGTCATTTTGCGCGCCAGCTCGTCGGCCCGCTCAGGCTCCCATCCTCGACGCGCCAGGATGCGCGCGACGTAATCGCGCACCTGCCGCATCGCCTTGCCCGCCACGTCGGCCAGCATCAGGGTTTCGTCCTCGATCTTGTGGCCCGAAGCTTCCTTGCGCTCGACGGCGCGCAAGATCGAGGCGGCGGGAAACTGGCCGATCTGCGGGTCGAGCGGCCCCAAAACGGCATGCGGCGACATCACAATCCGATTCGCGGCCAGCGCCAGCAGCGTTCCCCCGGACATCGCATAGTGCGGCACAAACACGGTCACCTCCGCGGGATGGTTGATCAGCGCATGGGCGATCTGCTCGGCCGCCAACACCATTCCCCCCGGGGTGTGCAGCACCAGGTCGATCGGCAGCTTGGGATCGGTAAGCTGCACCGCCCGCAGAAGCTCCTCCGAATCCTCGATATCGATATAGCGCAGCAGGGGGAACCCCAGAATCGCCATCGTCTCCTGCCGGTGAACGAGCGCGATGACCCGGCTGCGCCGGCGCCGCTCAAGGCCCCGAATAGCCCGGGTCCGCGCCGCCTCGAGAAAGCGCTGCCGGAACAACGGCTGCAGGCTTGCCAAAATAAGGATCAGCCAGAAAATGTCGAAAACGCTCACGCTCTCGCTCCTTTGCCCTGTTGGCCTGGCACCAAGCCGGCCGCGGCCGCCGAACCCCGCCCTCCACCCCCGCCTGAAGCTCTGTGCCAGAGCGCGGTCCGGCCCTGACCCATGGTCGCCCAAGCGTTTCCGACGCACAAGTCCGCCCCGTGCGCGCCTAGCCTGCGTCGGCGAAACCCCGGACCGCTAAGCGCCGCTTAAGGTTGCTCCAGGAGCCTTTGGCGGCTACGCTTTCGGCAGCAAAGGAGACAGCCGCCCGAACAGCCGGGCACGGCGGAAGTGGAGCCTGCTTGCGCATCGCCAGGCCGCGGCCCGGCAGAGGCCGCAGCGGGGCGCTGGCGCCCTGATGCCCGGCGCGTTCTCCCGGCCGGCAGGCAGCGGCATAAACGCGGCTTCGGCAAAGCCGTGGTTTTCGCGCTTCGGAACCCAGGAGCAACTGACACGATGAAGATCGTCGGCGAGCAAACCCTCCCTGCACCGCGCGAGCGCGTTTGGAAGCTGCTTAACGACCCGCAGCGGTTGTCCAGGCTCATTCCCGGCTGCGAAAAGCTCGAACAGACAGGACCCAACGAATACTCCGGCACCATCACCGTGGGCATCGCCGCCGTCAAAGGCGTCTACTCAGGGCGCCTCAAAATGGAGGAAATCCGGCCCCCAGAACATTACAAGCTCGTGGTGGAAGGCAAGGGCAAACAGGGATTCCTGAACGGCTCCGGGACACTGGACCTTGCCGCCCAAGGCACGGCGCAAACGCTGGTCAAGTATTCCGGCGACCTCCAGATCGGCGGCCCGCTCATCCAGGTCGGCCAGCGCATGATCGACAGCGCGGCCAGAATGCTTACCGGGCAATTCTTCGCCGCCGCTGAGGCGGAGCTTAAGGCCGAAGCGCAAGGGGCGGTAGCACGGCACGGGTTCTTCCTCAACTTCCTGCGCCACCTGTGGCGGCTCATCAAGTCGCTGTTCGGCCCCCGTCCGACGGGAAGCGCCGGCGCGTAGGCCTTTGGCGCGGTCGCTTCGCGCGAAAGCTGTCCGGACTCCCGGTTGCGCTGGCGGCTTCTGCGCAGAGCGGCCGAGCTCGGGGCGGTGGCAGATGCTGTGAGGGGCGAGCACTTGGACAGCTCTTCCAGGGTTGCTCTGACGCGCTCCGGGCGGCAGCTTCGCCCCAACCTCGGCGGTGCGGCGAACGCGACCAATAACTTCCGAGATCCCGCGTTTGCTGACAACAAGGCACTACCGCTGCATCGCTGGGTGCCGTGGATCGCGGGCTTCTCCGCCAGCTTCGTCCAGGATTGCCTCGACGCGTTCCTGCCCAAGCCGTCAGAAAAAGGCCGGCGCATATGTGTGCTTGACCCGTTTGCCGGCGTCGGGACTACGCTTGTCCAGGCGCTGCTGAACCCCTCGACAGGCCTGTCCCGAGCCCGGTCGAGGCAGCTCGGGGCAGGCGCGGTGGATTGCGTCGGCTTCGAGATCAACCCTTGGGCCGCGCTGGCGTGCCGGGCCAAGCTGCATTGCCTAAACGTGGACCCGGGAACCTTCGAGCAGTGGTGCGACAGGTACCGCAGCGTTGCTGAAGGCGAACACCGGGGTTACGCCCGCGCCGTCCACGCGACCCCTCGGCAGCCCTGTCCCGAGCCCGGTCGAGGGAGCTCGGGGCAGGCTGCGCACGGCAGGCTAAAGCCCGAAGCTTTCAAGACGCGAATCCCGTTCTTCAGCGCTCCGGTTGAGCGGCAGGTGCTTGTCTTCCTGGACTTCGTCGACGGGATTACACAGCGCGAGATTGTCGATCTCTTCCGCGTGGCGCTGGGCTCGGTGATGGTAAGCTTCTCGAACTACACCTACGAGCCGAGCCTCGGCTCGCGTTCCGGCGCGGGCAAGCCGCTAATCGAGCACGCCGACGTCCCGGCAGCGATTATCCGCAAGCTTTCGGAAATGGCGGCGGACATCCGCTGGCTCAAGCAGCACCTGCCTGCCGCGCCGGCGCGTGACGCGACGTCGCAGGTGCACAACCTGAGCTTCCTGGAATCGCAAAACGTTTTGCCCCCGGCTTGCGTGGACCTGGTGGTCACTTCGCCACCCTACCTCAACAACTATCACTACGTCCGCAACACCCGGCCGCAACTTTACTGGCTCTCTCTTGTTTCCTCGCCCGAACAATTGCGGCGGCTCGAGCAGGCCAACTTCGGCACATACTGGCAGACCGTTCGTAACGCCGACCCGGTTGCCTTGACCTTCGACCATCCCGAGCTGGCCGCCCAGCTCAAGAGGCTTCGCCAGACCCGTGTCGAGAAGGGGCCGTACGGAGGCCTCGGATGGGCCAACTACGCGGCGTCGTACTTCAACGACTGCTTCCGCTTCAGTCGCGTGCTGAGACGAGCTTTGGCGCGGGGCGGCGTAGCCGTAATCGTCATCGGGAACTCGATCATCCAAGGCCACGAAATCAAGACAGACCGGCTGCTCGCCGATATCGCGCGCCAGAACGGACTCAGCCTGGTTGAGGTGCGCAAGATTCGCAGCAAGCGCGTCGGCGCCAGCATCACGGCATCCGCAGTCAGGCAGGGAAAGCCGAGCAACGCCGCGCTCTACGAAAGCGCCGTCATCCTCAGGAAAAACTAAGGCCGTATCGTACGCGCTGCGGCGTGCCACCACGCCTTTTTCAATTGACCGTGCACAACGTCTTCGTGGCCGCTTAGTATGGCGACCGCACCCTTCCCGCTGGCTTGCCTGGTTGCGTCATTCCCGCGCGCGGCCGTTGCATCGCGGCAGGGAGACGCGTCGCGCATCCCCTTTTCCTGATTCCTCTCCCCCGCCGGGGGAGAGCATCAAGGAGAGGGGGGGACGCACCGCGCAAGCGGAGTCGAAGGGAGAGGGGGGACGCACCGCGCAAGCGGAGTCGAAGGGAGAGGGGGGGCGCACCCAGAGGCTCGAGGTGGCGCCAGCGGCCCCCTCACCCTTCCCTCTCCCCCCAAGGGGAGAGGGAGACAAGAACGAGCGCAGCGTGCGGGAATGACGGCAGTGGGGCGTCCGCCTCCTGCTTGTCACCCCCGCGCGTGGCCATTGCATGGCGGCAGGGACAGATCGG
>JAJYRQ010000032.1 GCA_021794015.1 Deltaproteobacteria bacterium
AACCCGCGCTACCCGCGCGCCGAGGCAGTCCCGCTGACCTTTCTCATCAACCCTAAGCTCACGATGGTCGAGCAGCGCAAGCTCGACGACTGGGAAGGATGCCTGAGTATCCCGGAGTTCCGCGGGCGTGTGCCGCGCTTCACCAAGCTCAGGGTCTCAGCGCTCGACCGGCAGGGAAAACGGTTCGAGACCGTGGCCGAAGGCTTTCAGGCGCGGGTCATCCAGCACGAAGCGGACCATCTCGAAGGCAACGTTTACCTCGACCGGATGACCGACATGCGCACGCTCAGCCATCTTGCCGAGTGGCACCGCTTCGCCCACAACGCCTCGCCCGCCAAGCGCTGACCTTCGCCGAAGGCGTCCAGTTGCCGCGCTTTTGCCGGCTGCTCATCCGGCAAAGAGCAGCAAGGACATGCCGCGTCGCTGTGGACTGCGAGCGCTCTCATCGTTACCCCCTCCCGATCGGGAGAGCGGCCTTCGGCCATCCGGCGCTCGACCTGGGCCGCCCAGCGCTCGGCTTGGGCACGAGTGTCGAAGCTGGCCGAGACGGGCGCGAAACCGCGGTTGCGCAGCCGTACCTGCCGCACTTTGCCGCGTCGCCGTGTGATGGCCATCCCCAGAGGTGTGGAAGCTGGACGAGTCGTTCTTTTGGTTGGTTTTTCGCAAGCTGGCGGTGGTGGGCAGGGGCGGAATTGAACCGCCGACACGAGGATTCTAGGAACATCCTCCACCTCGCGCTCCAGCGCAAAGACGACGCCGCCCAAGCCCGCCCCGAGCCGGCGCAGCCCGACGACGCCTAAGAGCGCGCGCGAGCCGGCGGCTGCGGCCCCATCATCCTTACTCTATCTCCCATGTCTCGCCTGCTTGCTATCCTACTGTACCATTCCCCAATTCCCTGGCTATTCCCGCCCCCAAAATCCCGGGCCATCCATGTGAGAGGGGTTCAGGACTTCCAGGAGGGGCCGGTTCGACGAGCGTCTGGGGTGGGCTAAGGTATCCCCTGCTGCGCGCCCTCCTTGCGACCGGGTATCCACAGCCCGGGCACGCCTCGGCCTCGTCGGATACCGTATGCCGACACGCGGGACACTCGATAAGCCCCATCTACATACCCTCCCCCCCTCGAGCTGCTCGCGTGCCGCCTACGGCGCCTCCCACAAGACCTTTCCCTTTTCGCTGAACAGCACCAGCGACGACGCCGCCCGATGCTCGGTTGAGCCGGTCCGGGTATCCTTCAGGTCTCCGTTTCCCAGCGATGCCCGCGTGTTCCCCGCCTTGTCCCTAAGCTCCAGCGCCACATTGTCGCCGCCCACCCCCAGCCCTGCCCGCACCGTTCCCGCCTTGTCGAGAAGCCCCAGGCCCACCTTGTCGCCGACTACGACCAGCGATGCCCGCGCGTTTTCCGCCTTGTCCCTAAGCTCCAGCACCACATTGTCGCCGCCCACCCCCAGCGATGCCCGCACCTTTTCCGCCCTGTCGTAAAACCTTAACCTCACATTGTCGCCGACCACGACCAGCAGCGCCCGCAGCTTTCCCGCCTTGTCGTTAAGCCATAACTCCAGAGTGTCGCCGGTCACGCCCAGCGCTGCCCGCACCTTTCCCGCGCGGTCAACCACTTGGAACTGCCCCGCCTGGATCACCGCCGGCGTCCCTGACGCGCCGGCCGGCCGAGCCGCGTTAAGGATGGGTGCCGTAAGCACGCCCACGACCAGCACCGCCAGCACGACCCGGTACGCCGCACGTCCCGCTCGACCCGCTCAAGCCGCTCTGTAAGCTCCAACGCCTCGCTGCCGCCCATGTCGGTTTCCCCTTGTTGCCTACGCGAACGCCATACTTTGCCGTGCTTATTAGCCGACGCAACGGCCCGCTGTCCACCCCGCGCCTCCCCGGTTAGATCACCCGCGTTCCATTTGCAAGGTTTTCGCGCGGGGCCTCGTTGGGCAGCCGTTATATACCAACACCTGGCAAAATCCCTGCTTGCAGCCCGCAGACGGGCCGCCGATAAGGCGGCGTTTTGCGCTTTTTACGGGGGGAGGGACCGGTAGGGCGACGTTTTGCTTCTCCCCTCGCGAAGGCGGCCGACCGGCTCAGGTTGGGGGACGTAGCGGCAGAGCGCACCCGCGGCCCGCTTTCGCTGTCTATAGCTCCCAGCCCGGCGCCCGCGTTCGGCCGCCACCGTGTCTATCTATACAGCGCTTCAGCGCCGGCGGCCCTGACGCGCCAGCCGGTCGGGCCGCCTTAAGGATGCCTGCCGCAAGCACGACCAGGCCCAGCGCCGCCAGCGCGACCCGGTAACGCCGCACGTCCCGCTCGACCCGCTCAAGCCGCTTTAAGACTGCATTACGATTTTGAAGTACCGCCGTGACCTGTTGCGGTTCCGAAGGGCGAACGCACGAGCGGCGCATCTCTGCCGGTCGATTGCGTCCGGCCGCTTATCGGCCCTCGCCAAGGCTAATAATCTGCTTCGCCACAGACACCCAAGAGCACCAGACCAACAAAACAGGCCCCGAGAAGGAGGAAATAACTGCCGGGGAAAGCGCCCTCAACAAACCAGTAGATCAGCGGGAAGACAACCACCCCCGGTGAGACCGCAAGCGCGACGACGCTGCCGAAGAAGCCCCCGAGCCAGTGTGTCAATGCACTCCAATAGAAGAAAAAGAGCACCAATCCGGCTGACGCACACGTAAAACCCCCGAGCACGCGTCCGATCCCCCGCGCGGACGCTGCGACCTGTCGGGTAAACCTTTCGCCATAGTAGCCACCGATCATCGCGGGCAGCAGGCCCCCCCAAGTCCAGAAAGCGATTGGGACAGGGTGTGCAGCATTGTAGCTCGCGGCAAGGTCACGATTCAGAACGATTTCGAGTACAGTGAACGAAAGCAGCGGAAAGAACTGAGCAAGTATGGCGACCAGCTTTCCTCTTCTTGCCGCGATCGCGCCCGCGAAGAAGCCGGTCGCGCCCCCCATCAGCGAAGCGTAGAGTACATTGGGGAGTGTCAGATTGCCGCTGTAAAGGTTGGTAAGTTCCTTGCCGGCGAGCATGTCCACGATGATTGCCGGTATGGCGGCGGCGATGTTGCCCAGTATCGGTCCTACTACGATCGCCAGTATGTACCTGAGCGCGACTTTCAATGCCGCACGCTCCCAAGCCGTTGAAAACGCTTATGCGAGTCCTGGTGCGCTCCGCTTTTTGAATCAACCGGGAAATAGCGGCGGTTTATCGGGCTGTACCAGATTTCGTGATCGCCTTCGGCGCAGATGGCAGGTTCAATTCAAGCAGCTCGGGGACCAGAATTCGGAGCTGGGCTTCCAACTCGCGCGGCGTCGCTGCTTCGGCCACCAGGCCGGGAACGTCGTCGCTCTCGGCAACCCACATTCCAGCTTCGGGGTCCCACAAAGCGCGCACCACGTAGGTATTCATGGGTAGCGGTCCATCGCGTTTAATAACATACCGCATCCGCTGGTCCGCGCCTATGCGGAGACTAACCCGCCACGAGCTGCCCGCCTCCCGCCTACGGCGCCTTCCACAAGACCTTTCCCGCCTTGTCGTAAAGCCTCAGGCGCGCATGGTCACCGACCATGCCCAGCCCTGCCCGCAGCTTTCCCGCCTTGTCGCGGAGCGTTAGCGCCGGCGCGTCATCGACCATGTCCAGCGATGCCCGCGTGTTTCCCGCCTTGTCGAGAAGCCCCAGGCCCACCTTGTCGCCGACCACGACCAGCGATGCCCGCACGTTTTCCGCCTTGTCGTAAAACCTTAACCCCACATTGTCGCCGTGTGTGGCCAGCGATGCCCGCACCTTTTCCGCCTTGTCGAGAAGCCCCAGGCCCACCTTGTCGCCGACCACGACCAGCGATGCCCGCACCTTTCCCGCCTTGTCGTGGAGCGTTAGCGCCGGCGCGTCATCGCCCACCCCCAGCCCTGCCCGCAGCTTTCCCGCCTTGTCGAGAAGCCCCAGGCTCACGTCGTCACCGACCATGCGCAGCCCTGCCCGCACCCTTTCCGCCTTGTCGTAAAACGTTAACCGCACCTTGTCGCCGGCCACGCGCAGCTCCGCGCGCCCATTTCCCGCCTTGTCCAAAAGCCATAACCCCACATTGTCGCCGACCACGCCCAGGTCCGCCCGCAGCTTTCCCGCGCCGTCAACCAGTTGGAAGTGCCGCGCCTGGATCAGCGCCGGCGTCCCTGACGCGCCGGCCGGCCGAGCCGCGTTAAGGATGCCTGCCGCAAGCACGACCAGGCCCAGCGCCGCCAGCGCGACCCGGTAACGCCGCACGTCCCGCTCGACCCGCTCAAGCCGCTTTATAAGCTCCAACGCCTCGCTGTCACCCATGTCGGTTTCCCCTTGTTGCCTACGCGAACGCCGTGCTTTGCCGCCCCGCTGCCCGTTGCAACGCCTCACTCTGCACCCCGCGCCCGCCCCTTAGATCAGCCGCGCTCGCATTGCAAGGTTTTAGCGTTGGGCTTCGGCGGGCAGAGTTATATGCCACCCCCAAAAATGCCCCCGCTTGCAGAGTGTGGACGGGCCGCCGATAAGGCGGCGTTTTGCGCTTTTTATGGGGGGAGGGGGTGGTAGGGCGACGTTTTGCTTCTCCCCCTCGCAAAGGCGACCGACCGGCTCAGGCCGGCCGACGTAGCGGCAGAACCCACCACCGGCCCGCGATTTTCTCTTTATAGACGCACCCAGCCCGGCACCCGCGTTCGGCCGCCACTGCGTCTATCTATACAGCGCCTCTGCTCCGGCGGCCCCACCGTACCCGTACCAGCGCCTTTTTCTGAGCCCGTGGCTGTCAAAAGTGGCTGTCAACCAAGGCGGCCGCTCCATGCCCGGCCGCCCTGAACGCCCTAAAAATGCCGTAAGTTAGCGCCTTTTTTGTGGTGGGCAGGGGCGGAATTGAACCGCCGACACGAGGATTTTCAGTCCTCTGCTCTACCGACTGAGCTACCTGCCCCCGATTCGCATCCCAGCGGCGCAGGAAAATGCGGTGCTTTATTGCTATCCTGGCGCCGCTTTGGTTTCAAGCTAAGCCGCTGTCACACCAGGCCTTCGGCCAGCGTCGGGGCGGGTTCTTCCAGGCGGGGACGCGAGTCTCAGCGGTCGAGCCCGCGGACGCGCTCCTCGACAAAATCGATCACCCTGGCCTCCAGGTTCACCCCGTCGAGCCGGTCGATCTCCTGGATACCGGTGGGGCTGGTGACGTTGACTTCGGTGAGAAAGTCTCCGATGATGTCGAGCCCAACGAAGTAAAGGCCGTCGCGCGCAAGGCGCGGCTTGAGCGTGCGGCAAATTTCGCGGTCGCGCTCGGTTACCTCGGCTGCTACGCATTGCCCGCCAACGTGGATGTTGGCCCGGTTTTCGTCTTCCCGCGGCCGGCGCAGGGTGCATCCCAACGGCTCGCCGTCGAGCACCAGCAGCCGTTTGTCCCCTTGGCGCGCCGCCGGCAGGTAGCGCTGCACCATTACGGCCCGCTTCCCGTAGCGGGTGACCGTTTCCAGGATGACGTTGAGGTTACGGTCGCCACGACTTAGCACAAAGACCTCTTCGCCGCCGTGGCCGTCGAGCGGCTTTACCACGATGATGCCTCCCTGTTCGTCGAGAAATGCCCTGATGAGCGGCAAGTCGCTGGTCACCAGCGTGGGAGGGATAAGGCCCGGAAAATTAAGCGCGTAGAGCTTTTCGTTCGCCTCGCGCAGTCCCGCCGGATCGTTCAGCACAAAGGTGCGGCGCGGATCGAGCAGACTGAGCAGCATCGTGGCGTAAAGGTACGCGGCGTCGGCCGGCGGGTCTTTGCGCATGAAAACCGCCTCAAAACTTGCCAGCGGCACCATGCGCGGCTCGCCCAGGAAGCGGTAATGCGGCACCGCGCGGCTTACTTCACAGCGGCGCGCCCGAGCGGACACCGCCGGTCCCCGCGCCACCAACTCCGCCAGGCCGACAAAGAAGGTCTCATGGCCGCGCCTAAGCGCCTCGAGCATCAGCGCGAACGTCGTGTCCTTGTCGGGCAGCACCCGCTCGAGCGGGTCCATTATAAAGGCAACCCGGTAAGCCAACGGCTAATCTCCCTGTTCTGCTCCGACGCGCGAAGCCAGCACGACGCTAAGCGCGGCCAGCGCTGCGGTCTCGGCGCGCAAGCGATTTGGTCCGAGACCGCACGGCACGAAGCCGGCGCCCCGCAACGCGGCCAACTCCTCGGGGGCAAAGTCGCCCTCGGGACCGCACGCCACGACCAGGGCGTGCGCCGCGTCTTCTTTCAGGATGCCGCCAAGCGGCGCGCCGCCCTGAACGCAGACGAGCCTTAGCGCCTCGGGCGGCGCCTTCGCGGCGACCTCGGCCACCGAAAGCGCGGCCCGTATCGCCATCGGCGCCGGCGCCAGGCTCTGCCGCGCCGCCGCCGCAGCCAGCCGTTCCCAGCGCGCCCGGCGCTCGGCGCCGGGCGCCGGCACCACGCCGCGCCGAGTCGCCATCAGCCAGAGCTCCGCCGCTCCCAGCTCCGCCGCCTTTTCCACCATGAAGTCCATGCGCGATCCTTTGATTATGGCCGCCGCCAGAACGACCGGAAAAGACGCCGGCGCCGGCCGTCGTTCGACGACTTCGGCCAGCGCCCGCCGGGAACCAAGCTGAACGATTTTTGCCACTACCTCGGCCCCGTCGGGGCCAAGCAGCGAGACCTGGGCCCCGGTCCGCAGTCGGCAAACGTCGCGCATGTGGTGCAGCTCGGCGCCGCTTACAACCATGACGCCGGGACGGTCCGGAAGGAAGCCGGCAAAAAACCGCCGCGGCCTTTTCATCGCCCCATCACCAGCGTGACCCAGCCGCGCCAGGCCCGCCGCTCAAGAAGCCGCAACTCGGGGCGGTAGCCGGCGGCAACCGCGGCCGCCTCGCAGCCGAGAATTCCTCCCAAGACGAGGCGTCCCCGGGGAGCCAACAACCGCTTTAGCTGCGGTGCAAGCGCGACCAGGACCGGCGTCAAAATGTTGGCGGCTATCAAGTCGAAACGGCGCCTTAACCGGCCGAGTGAAACCGCCGAGAAGCGCACCGTGCCGTCCAGTTCGTTGAGCCGGGCGTTCTCGCCCGCGTTCACCAGCGCCTCCGGATCGATGTCGAGACCTATCACTTCCTGCACGCCCAGCCGCCCGGCGGCCAACGCCACGATGCCGGACCCGGTGCCTACGTCAAGCGCCCGCCCGACGCGCCCGCTCCGGCAGAGCCGCTCGACGGCGCCCAGCATCGCGCGCGTGGTCGGATGGCGGCCCGTGCCAAAGGCCTGGCCGGGCTTGATGATAAGCTTGACACGCCCGCTTGAGGGCATCCGCGTCTGCCACGGCGCGACGACCAAAAGCCTGCGTCCCACGCTGAGCGGGACGAACCGGCGCGCCCAGAGTGCCGCCCACCCCGGGTCTCGAAGCCGCCCCAAGCGGCCGCGATTAGCTATGCGCGCCCGAATACCGGCCTGCTCCAGCAGCCGCACCAACCGGGCCGGCGCCGGCCGTGCCCCGTCGGCAAAAAAGGCAGCTATGGATGCGCGCCGTTTGCCCGAGCGCCCTATTTCGGCGCAGCCGAGCGCGCCGTAGCGGACCAGGATCACCGCCGCGTCGTCGGCGCGAGCGGTCTCGACCGTGAAAAGCGCGCGCCAGTAGCGGGGGCGCTCTGCGCCCGACCGCAGCCAGGCGGCGCCAAAGCCGCCACACGGCGCTCTGTCCTCGTCCGACATCGCATCCGCCATTTTAGCCCGTGGCGCAAGCGGAGAAGAGATTTTGCCGCTCCCTATTCAATTGCCGGCGGGCACCCTCTTCGGCTAGAGTGGCGTCAGAGTCGCTGCGCCTTGAGGCCCCGAGGGCTCGAGCCGCCGACCACGGCGCGCTCACGGGCGCGCGGCCGCTAAAGTCGGCGCGAACTCACGGTTTGGCGAAGCAGCGAATTGAACGAGCAGATTGAGGAACTGCGCCGGCGCGCCGACATCGTCGAGGTCGTCGGCAGCCATCTGCGCCTGCGCCAGGCGGGGCGCAACTACGTTGGTCTCTGTCCGTTCCATCGGGAAAAGACTCCTTCCTTTACGGTCTCCCCGGAGCGCGGCTTCTTTCATTGCTTCGGATGCGGCGTCGGCGGTACCGTGTTCGACTTCGTGATGCGTATGGAGGGCGCGACCTTCGCCGAAGCGGCCCGGCTTCTGGCGGCGCGCTACGGCGTTGCGTTGGAGCCGCCGCGCGGCGGCGGGCCCGGCGCCGACCAGCGCGCGGCGCTTTTGGCCGCCAATCAGGCGGCAGGCGAATTTTTCGCCCGCGCGCTGTGGGAGGGAGCCGAGGCCGGCAGCGCGCGCGCCTACTTGAAAAAGCGCGGGATCGCGGAAGCGGCGGCGCGCGCCTTCGCGCTGGGCTTTGCCGCTTCGGGCGCCGGTGCGCTGGCCGATTTTCTAAAAAAGCGCGGGCTGTTTGACGCCGCGCTGCGCGCGGGGCTGCTCAAGTCCGAAGGCGATGCGCCGCGCTGCCCTTTAGGCGGGCGGCTCATCTTTCCGATTCGAGATTCCCAGGGCAGCGTGCGCGGCTTCGGCGGGCGCGTGCTCGACGAGCGGCTGCCCAAGTACCTGAACTCCCCCGAATCGCCCGCCTACAGCAAAAGCCGGACGCTCTACGGGCTTTACGAGGCGCGCCAGGCCATCGTACGGGACGACCGGATAATCCTGGTCGAAGGCTACCTGGACGCGCTTAGCCTCTGGCAGGCGGGGCTGCAGTCGGTGGTGGCCAGCCTGGGCACTTCGCTCACCGCGGCGCAGCTCGGGCTTGCGGCGCATTACACGCGCAACATCGTGGCCTGCTTCGACGGCGACGCGGCCGGCCGCAAAGCTTCGCTGCGCGCGCTCGAGCTCTCGCTTGAGGCCGAGCTTCTGCTGCGCGGGGTCTTTCTGCCCTCCGGCCTGGACCCTGATTCTCTGGTGCACAAAGAAGGAGCGGCCGCCGTTTTGCAAAGAATTGAGGCTGCCGAGCCGCTGCTCGAACGGTTTGTGAAGGAATGGCTGGGACAGTTCGGGCCCGGGTTGTCTTCGCTCGAGGTGCGCGAACGCGTCACCCGCCGCGTAGTGGAGCTTCTGCGGGCGGTGCCGCGCGGCGCTTTTCTGGACCTGGTGGCCCGGCGGGCCGCGGCGCTGCTGGGCGTCGGCGAAGACGCTCTGCTGAGCGCCCCAGGCCTATCCGAGCGGCGAGCGCGACCGGCGCCGCCCGCCGGCACCGGCGGCCCGAGCGCGCCGCGCGACGCGGCCCTGGAGGCGGAGGTCGGCTTGTTGGCGCTCGCCATCGCCTACCCCGAAATGCGCCCCGAGGTGCTGGCCGAAGGCCCATCGGCGTTGCTCGCCGATCCTGCCTCAGCCGCCCTACTGGAGGAAGTCTGCCGCTCTACCGCACCGGCCAGGACGCTGGGCCCGCTGGTCGCCCTGCGGCTGCCCGAATCCAAGCAAGCGCTCCTGAGCAGGGTGATCGTCTCGCTCGGCGGGACGCCAGACCAAGAAGCCGACCGCGCAAAGGCCGAGTACGAATTCCACAATCCCGACTTCAAAGAGGTTGACCAGCGGCTCTGGCGAGCAGCCGCCGGCGCCCCCGCAGGCCTTAGCGACTCCGAGCGCCAACGATCGCGCGCTTTTCTCGCGGACTACGTGACCAGACTCACCGAGCGGCGCAGAACACCGGAGATCGCAGGACTGCTGCAAAGCGCGCGCCAGCCTGAAGCCGACGGCGCCAAGGCCGCCCAGCAGGCCCTGATGGCGCTGCGCCGAACCGCCCGCAAGACCAAGGACCGTTGAGAAGCGCGTATCATGAAGGCAGTCCCCTCTGGTTGGTACGGCGAGCTCGCTTACGCCATCTGCCTGCGCGTGCGCATGCCAAGACAGGCGGCCTCGCCAGGCGTCGAGCACGCCGCCCCTCGGCCGGCGCACCCGGGTGGAAACGATGGAAGAAAAAGAGCGCTGGGCGCGCGCAGACAACGCGAAACACGCGCGCCAGGACTTCTGCAGCAACAGGCGGCGAGCTAAACGTCCGGCGGTTGACAGAAAAGAGGCCGCGGCAGACCAGTACAAAGACTTAAGTCCGAGTCTTGCTCCTGCTATAGTTGGGATAGACGTGCCGCAATTCGCATCTCCATCCGGGCCCATAGCTCAGTCCGGTTCAGAGCTGCCGGCTCATAACCGGCTGGTCCCAGGTTCAAATCCTGGTGGGCCCACCTGCTACGTTATCCAGCAGGCCCCGCCCGCCTCCGGCCGGCAAGAGGACGCCGGCGCGGCCGCGGCTTGCGGGCGACTCCAATTCGCAAACGTAATGGAGGAGGAAATTGCTCGAAGAGCTTGGCCGGCTGATTGAGCTACAAGCGATCGATAGCGAGCTGCTCGAACTGCAGCGCACCTACGCGTCGGTCATGGAGCAACCCAGGGCGCTGCGCCTCGAGATGGAGGGTGCGATCCAGGAGCTGGAACTCCTGCAGCAGGAAGACCAACAAGCCCGAGAAACCCGCACCCAGAGCGAAAGAGACCTGGCCGAAGGCGAAGCGCTGATTCGCACCAAACGGATGCGGCTTAACCTTGTCCGCAACGAAAAGGAACTGCAGGCGCTCGAACATGAGGTCGAAATGCTCAAGGAGCGCAACCAGCGCCTCGAAAGCGAAACCCTCGCCCTGATGGAAGCCGCCGAGCAGCGCACGCGCCGGATCGGAGAACTCAGCGAACTAAGCCGGCGCCAGCGAGGAGAGTTGGCTGCCCTGGAAAAAGCCCGCGCCGGCGAGGTAGAAACCATCAAAATCGCGATCGCCCGCGCCCAGGCCTCCCGCGACCAAAAAAGCGCCGCCATCGACTCTGACCTGCTGCAGCGTTACGCCATGATCGCCAGCCGCCGGGGAGGCTTGGCGGTCGCCGCGGTGCGCAAGGGTATATGCCAGGGATGTCGGATGCGCCTGCCGCCTCAGTTCTGCAACGAAATCAGAAGACAGACTGCCATCCACTTCTGTACCAACTGCCACCGTATCCTTTACTGCGACGACTCCGAGTAACCGAGCGCCCGGGCATCCGTCCCCCCGATCTGTCGCTGGCCGTCCCGGTCAGCCGGGTCCGGCCGCCGGGCATGCGCGCTTGCCCGGCTCAAATCGCGCGGCGACTGCCGCGCGCACCGGCCTCCGCGCCCGTGGAAGCTGATATACTCATCTTCGACGGTCGGAGCAGGTCGGGCGACCGCCCCGCTTGCGGGGAGGAAAGTCCGGGCTCCACAGGGCAAGGTGGCCGCTAACGGCGGCGCGGGGCGACCCGCGGAAAGTGACACAGAAAACAGACCGCCCGCAAGGGCAAGGGTGAAAAGGCGGGGTAAGAGCCCACCGGCGCGCGAGTAATCGCGCGCGCACGTCAAACCCCACCCGGAGCAAGACCAAATAGGAGGGAGAGTGGCCCGCTCGTTCGTCCCTCGGGTTCGGTCGCTTGAGCCGTCGAGCAATCGGCGGCCCAGATGAATGGTCGCCGCCCCACAAGGGCACAGAACCCGGCTTACAGGCCCGCTCCGACCGACAACGCCAGGCCGACCCCTCGGACCCGAAAGGCCGCTGGCATTTCCGCGCTACCCGGCCAGGCTCCGGCGCCCGCAGCGTGTCTTTGCGCTCAGAGCCATGGTAACCGGCTCGGGGCCACGCTTCGGCGAAGGTCGCCCGTGGCCCCTGACTTTCCGGTTCTGCGACGCGGCTCGATGAGCCCGCGCTCGGTGCACCCAGCTACCGTTAAATTAAATAGGGAACCTTCTCGTGGCGGGCCGGTTCCTTTGGCGTGACGTCACCCATCTCTTAGCCACCAGGAATCTGGTATAATGGCGTTTTGACCTCAAGAGACTCCCCAGTGAGATCATGTATGGGCAAGCATGGCGAATTAATCGTCGAACCTCGCCCCGACGGCCGCTGGAGCGTCAAGAGGCCGCACGCCGAAAGGGCCAGTGCTGTTAAGGACACTCAGCGCGAGGCAATCGATCGAGCCAAACAAATTGCTCCCGAAGGCGACATAAAGGTTAAGGGACGCGACGGGAAATTCGGCAAACCGTAATCCCTGCCCGCGGGGTTGCGTCCCCTTAACAGGATGCCGAAAAACTACTTTCGGCCTTCATTACTCAGTTGTCGCAACACATCATAAGATAGCGTGGCCCGCGATGGCGTAGCCTCCAGGCGGTCAAAAAGCCTTTTCCCGCAACCTGCTAATCACCACGCTGCGTTAATGCGCCCCTCGCGACAAAGCTGCGAGCAGCAGACATGATTCCGCGCCGCGTGGGACAGCGCGTCGGCGAACCGGCGCGCCCGCTACTGCCGCCGGCCCGACGCCACGGCTCACTGCGCCACGCCCCGCAACGGCACGGCAACTCGGCCGGACCCGCCCTGGCCGGTCGTTATCAACAGCGGCTCGGCAAATGATCCCGCATAAGTCGGCCTAAACCTCACGCCGACCCATAGCCGCTCGCCCGGGTCCAGCACGAACCAACCCCCCGCGCCAAGCAGGCTGAAAGGCGAGCCGGCGGCGAACCCGTCGATCCTACCGGACAGCCGCGCCCCGCCGGCGTTGTCCAAGGCAACCCAGCCCAGCGCCGAAGCGCCAACCCCGACGGAAGCGAAAACCATCGTGCGCTGCCCCAGCCCGCTATCGCTGCCACCCAGAGGCACCACTACGGACCTCGCAGCGGCCGGCGCCGGCACCCGTTGACTACCCAGAGCTGGCGCCAGCGACCCCGCATTTGCCGCGCTGCCGGCCTGTGCCGGCCTGCGGCTATCCGAGCCTTCGGGCCCGAGCAATGGCGCCCCCGCAGGCGAAGCCACCCGCGGCCCGGGTACCGGCGCCGTCGGCTGCGGATGCGGCGACCTGGGCGTACCACGCCCACCCAGGGGGAAACCCGGCGTCCGCGCCGGCCGGGGCGTAGGCAATGGCGTCGGCGATGCGGTCGGCGTGGGCGTAACGGTCGGCCTGGGCGTGGGCGTCGGCGATGCGGTCGGCGTGGGCGTCGGCGTGGGCGTCGGCGTGGGCGTGGGCGTCGGCGTGGGCGTCGGCGTGGGCGTGGGCGTCGGCGATGCGGTCGGCGTGGGCGTCAGCGTAGGCGTCGGCGTGGGCGTCGGCGTGGGCGTCGGCGTGGGCGTCGGCGTAGGCGTAGCGGTCGCCGGAGGCAGCGATTGCTGGGTATACCCCAGGAGGCGGTTGTTCTCGCGGTCGGCAACGTAGAGATTGCCGCTGGGATCCAAGGCAGGTCCCCTCGGACCGTACAGCGTTGCCGCGGCTGGCGCGCTCGAGTCGCCGCTCTGGTTGGGTTTTACTGCGGCAAAACCGGGCTGGCCGAATACCTGCGCGGCATCTTTACCGTCGCTCAGCGGCGGCACGAACTGAAGCACGCGGTTGTTTCTCGAGTCTGCGACATAGAGGTTGCCCGTGCTATCAACCGCCAGCCCGTTCGGCCCGGAAAGCGTACCAGCTCCGGGCGCGCCCGCCACGCCGCTGGTGAAATCGCTCTGGCCAATCACGATGTCGGCAATCGTGTCACCACTGGAGCCGGGCTGGGTCGCCGCGCCTCCGCTGAACGGATAAAAGTACTCAAGCACGCGGTTGTTGCCACTGTCAGTCACATAAAGGTTGCCCGCCGTGTCGAAGGCCAAGCCGGTCGGCTGCGAAAGCGTCGATGGGCTTGGAACACTACCTTGGTCGGAGGAGTTGGAAACGAAGTCGGGCTGGCCGAAAACGAGCGTCGCAGACTCGCCCGAAGCAAGCGGCGAATTGAACAGCAGGATTCGATTGTTCCCCGTATCCGCGACGTAAAGCTTCCCCTGCGCGTCGACAGCGAGCCCCGCCGGCAAGGAAAGCGTGCAAGCAGACGGCGTACTCGCCGAGCCGTTGGCGAAATCGCTCTGGCCAATCACCACGAATGCCGCAGGCCCGATGATTCCGGAGGAGGTACTGGCTCCCTTGCTAAACGGAGCGTCGTAAACCAGCACCCGGTTATTCCCGGTGTCAGCGACGTAGACGTTGCCCGTCGAATCGACAGTCACCGCCTTTGGGCCGCACAGGCTGTCCGCGCCGAGCCCGTTCACGTCGGCGCCAGCCGTTCCGTCGTTGCACTGCGTCGAGGAAAAACTCCCCTGCCCCAGAACCAGGTCGGCCGGGGCCCCGTTGCTGAACGAACCCAGGTTCTTCCAGCCCAGCACGCGATTGTTGGTCGTGTCGGCCGCGTAAAGACGCGCCGGGGAGACGCTGGAATCGATCGCAACCGCCTGCGGACCGTAAAGGCCTGCTCCGTTGGCGAAGTTCGGCCCCGTCTCGACGTAATTCGACTGGCCGGCAATCCCCGTAGCCGATGGCTGGCTGGCGTCGAGTTGCGAAGCGGCATACTCAATCACTCGGTTGTTCGTGCTATCGACAACGTAGAGGTTCCCGCTTAGGTCAAGGCCGACGCCGTCCGGTACGAAAAATGGCGCCGGCGAAGGCGTGGCGCCCGGAACGGGACTCGGACCAAAAACCACAGCCGGCGAAGAAGGAGCCGTCGAGCCCGAAGCCGGCGTGTCGTACCTGAACACGGCGCCACCTCGCGCCTTAGGGTTAAGGTCGTAGAGCCCCACGTAAAGGTTCAAACCAGCATCCACCGCAATTCCCAGCGGCCTGGAAAACGACGACGAACCCGCTGACGAACCCGCTATTGACAGGCTCGCGGTCGGATTGCCGGTCGCCAACGGAGGTTGATAGATGAGCACCCTGCTGTTGCCTTCGTCGGCGACATAAAGATTTCCCTTCGAATCGACCGCGAGACTGGTCGGCTCAAAAAAACAGAGCGTGCTCAGCGTCGGTGTCCCGCCGGACCCGTTGCAACTGTTCGAACTGAAGCTCCCGCCCTGGCCAAAAACCATATCGGCAATAACGTCGCCGCACCCGCTGCACGAACTGCTTGCGGCCAAGGGCGCATAAAATTCGACCGCCCGGTTGTTGCTCGAATCGACGGCGTAAAGATTGCCTGCCGAATCGACCGCCAGTCCCGCCGGCTGACACAGACCTGTGCTGCTGGGCGGAGGATTGCCACCCGCGCCGTTGTAGCAGGTGTTCGCGCCAAAGTCGGTCCCCGAGCCGCCCTGTCCGAATACTGATTTCGCAGCCAACCCCGTAACCGACGGCGCGCCAGAGCCGAATGGATTGTCATATTGGAGGATCCGGTTGTTACTCCAGTCCGAGACGTAGAGATCGCCGGTAGTCGGATCGACCGCCAGGCCGTAGGGCGCGCAGAGGCTGGTCGCGCTGACTCCTCCGTTGTTGCATTGGGACGAAACAAAATCGCTCTGCCCGATCACCAGACTGGCCGGCTGCTGGCCAAGGAACTCAGCCGCCGAGCTCCATCCCAGCACCCGGTTGTTCGCATAGTCAGCCAGGTAGAGGTGCCCCTGGCTATCGACAACCAAGCCTTGCGGGGAAGAAAATCCCACGGCCTTTACCGCGTTGGGGCGACCTTCCGAAAAGCCCAACTGGCCCAGAACCAAGCTGGCCGTGGTGTTCAAGCTGCCGCACCACGCAATCCCCCTGGACAAGGCAAGCAACGCCGCGACAAACACAGCCGCACAGCGTCCCACCCTTCCGCTGCCTCTGCGCCCGGCAGATGCCATTCCTCTCCCCCCTTAGCACCGCTTCCCTAGAGGACCCGGCTACTTCAACAGCTTATGAGATATTTTACACTCATACAAGGGCTGTTAGCGTCGCATGTCATGGTTACGCATCCGACAAGCCCTCTGGAGTGAGTGCCGGCTTAGTGCTGTGCGGTTGGCTAAGCGCCGCCAGCACTTGCCTCTTAAGGACGGAAACCACCCGCCTGAACACCGTCGAGCCAAGGTGCCCTGAGGCTAACGCGAGTTAGGCGACGCGTCCAGAGTAAACGGGGTAGTTGGCTGACCTTGGCCGAACCCGTCTGGCGGCTTTTCGGCGCCGCCGCCAAACTGTGTCAGTGAGCGGTGAGTTTCGGCCGGCTACGCGCCCTGTAGACGGGTTCGCCTTCCAAGAGCCAGTCGGAGCCAACGCGACGCGCTCGGAAGTTTGCCAGCCGCAGCGCTGCTTTCACCCTGAGCACCTCAAGGCCCTCGACCGCAGACAAGCCGCAGCCCAGTAGGATAGGCGCGACGAAGAGGCATACGCGGTCTACAATCTCTTCGGAGAGGGCGCGGGCGGCCAGGTGCGCCCCGCCCTCAATCAGCACCTTGCACCATCCGCGCCCCGCCAATTGGCGCATCAAGTCGCTCAGCGCTACGCGGCCGTTGACCGAGGGCAGGCCGATGACTTCCACCATCGGCGAACCATACCGTTTGCGAGCGGCGCTGAGCCTGCGGCGGGTGGTAACCAGGATTGCCCCAGCGTCCGAGCGTAGGCGAAAAATGCGCGACCAAGGCGCCAGCGCAACCCGCTCGTCGATAATCACCCTGACCGGGTCCCTTCCCCCGGCAATCCGGCAGGTCAGACGCGGATTATCCTTGGCGACCGTGCCGGCGCCCACCATGACCGCGTCGTGCTCGCGGCGCATCCGATGGACGAGCCGGCGCGCCGGTGCCGAACTTATCCAGCGTGAATCGCCCGAGGCGGTGGCGATTCGGCCGTCGGCCGACATGGCCAGTTTGAGCGTTACGAAGGGTCTGCCGCGCAGCACGCGGCTTAGAAAGCCCTCGTTAAGCCGGCGGCACTCCTGGGCGAGGACTCCCAGGCAAACCTCGACGCCGGCGGCGCGCAGGGCGGCGACCCCGCGACCCCGCACAGGCGGATACGGGTCGAGGCATCCGACCACGACCCGCGCCACGCCTGCTTGCGCCAGCGCCCTGGCGCAGGGAGGGGTCTGCCCCTGATGGGCGCATGGCTCGAACGAAACATAGGCGGTGGCGCCTCGGGCGGCGTTTCCCGCCCGCTGGAGAGCCGCCGCCTCGGCGTGCGGGCGGCCGCCGCGCTCGGTCACTCCCTCGGCGATGATTCGTCCCCGGCGAACGATAAGGCATCCGACCGCGGGGTTCGGTGTGGTCAGGCCCACGACCCGGCGCGCCTGTCGAAGACAAACGCGCATGAAACGCTCGTCGGTGAGGCGGGAAGGCGAAAGCTTCTTCACCTATGACTCGTCTTTAGGCTCCTTGGGCGCCGCGCTTTCCAAGGCGAGCACCCCACGCAGCCTGGTCAGTTCCTCAACCTCGCGGGTGAACTCGTCGATGTCTTTGAACGAACGATAAACGGAGGCGAACCTGACGTAGGCAACTTGGTCGATGGCGTGCAGTTCGTTCATCACCGTGGCGCCGATGAACGCGCTTTGGACCTCCCTGCTTCCGGCGGCGATGACCGCGGCCTCGACCCGGTCGGCCACCTGCTCGATGACCTCGATGGAGACCGGCCGCTTTTCGCAGGCGCGCCTAAGCCCGGCGATCACCTTGGCGCGGTCGTAGGGGGCGCGCCGGCCGTCTTTCTTGATGACAATCGGCAGCTCCTCTTCGATCCGTTCGTAGGTGGTGAAGCGCCGCCGGCAAGCGGAGCAGACCCGGCGGCGGCGGACCACGGTCCCTTCGCCGGAGAGCCGCGAATCCACCACTCTGCTATCGCGTTGACGACAAAAGGGGCAGCGCATGGAGTGACTTTAGCGCGCCTCGAAGCCGGGTCAATTCCGGCCTCGCTTTGCGGGGCGCGGCGTCTTTAGCCGGTTGCCCCGGCCAAGGAGCGCGCTTGGCGGGCCGACCAACGCGCCGGCGATCGCGCAGCCTGCAGGCACAGGCTGGCAACTCGAAGCGCCGGGGCTTGGCCGGATCGGCCAATGCCGCGGGCCGCGAGCAGGCGGCCTCGGCAAGCCTCGTTAGGCGCCGGTTTCGCCTTAAAGGCAGAGGCTGGTATCGGCGCAACGCGCCTCCCCCGCTCGATCCGCCCGGCTGCGCCATGGTGCTGGTCGGCGAGGCGGTTGCTGCTCGCCGGGCAGCAGCACGCTTGCAGCTCCCCTGCGGGAAGGTGCATCACAGCGCTAGGTGGTTTTGTGCGCCTCGATATAGCCGACGACGTCGTTGACGGTGCGGATTTTTTCCGCGTCCTCGTCGGAAATCTCCATGCCGTACTGCTCTTCGAGCGCCATAACCAGTTCGACTATGTCGAGGGAGTCGGCACCCAGGTCCTCGACAAACGACGACTCGGGCTTGATTTCATCCGGGGCCACGCCGAGTTGCTCGCTTATAATCTCGCGCACCTTGGCCTCGACCTCTCCAGCCATACCTCTACGCTCTCCTCTTGGATGCCCGCACGGCGGCACCGCCGGGTCCGGTTATGAGCCGCGGACCGTCTCAGCAACGGACCAAGCCTTCAAACCCGGCGGCCGGCCTTTGCCGCCGTCGCATACATTACAGCGCAGCTTAGGGACTTGCGGCGCGCAACGCAAGTTAGGGCCGACCCTACCCGCCAGCCAAAGCGGCAGCCGGCAGGCCGCTGCTCGACGGGCGGCGCTTGCGGGCGCCCGTCCGCCTCACTTGCCGGGTTTCGCCGGCGGCCGGTCGCCGTTGCGGGCGAAGGCTGCGCAAGCCTCTTTAAGCGAGGCTACCCCGTCCACCGGATGAACCGTTACCCGCCGGTCGATCCGAGCCATCAAGCCGGCCAGAACGCGTCCTGGACCGAACTCGACCGCCTTCAGCACGCCCGCCTGCGCCAAGGCGAGCATCGAATCGTGCCATCTCACCGCAGCGGTCACCTGTTCGACCAGCAAGTCCCGCGCCGCCTGCGGATCGACGTTGACCTTGCCGGTCACGTTAGCGACGATTCCGAAAGCCGGCGGACGGAAAGCCACCTCGGCGAGCACCGATCGCATCGCATGCTTGGCAGGCTCCATCAAGGGCGAGTGAAACGGAGCGCTTACCTTGAGTTCGACCGCCATGCGCGCGCCGCGCTCTCGGGCAAGCCGGATCGCCCGTCCCACGGCAGCGCTATGGCCCGCGACAACGGTCTGACCCGGGCCGTTCAAATTGGCCGGCACGACGAAGTCGGCAGAATCGGAAGCGGCCCGGCAGATCTCCTCGACCTCGGCCACGCCAAGACCGACCAGGGCGGCCATGCCGCCCGCGCCCGGCGGACAGGCGCTCTGCATCAGGCGTCCCCGCTCCCGCACGGCGCGCACGGCGGCGGCAAAGTCCACGGCGCCGGCAGCCACCAGGGCGCTGTATTCACCCAAGCTATGGCCGGCCGCCAGCATCGGCTCTGCGGCGCATTCAGCGCGAAAGACGCGCAGCGCCGCCACCGAGGTTGCGAGCAGCGCCGGCTGCGCATTTTCGGTCAGGCGCAGCTCCTCTTCGGGGCCCTCGAAGCACAAACGCGAG
This sequence comes from Deltaproteobacteria bacterium, assembly GCA_021794015.1. Lineage (GTDB taxonomy): Bacteria > Desulfobacterota > Binatia > Binatales > Binataceae > JAJYRQ01. The sequence goes on from JAJYRQ010000032.1 coordinate 19,323, forward strand.
AGCGCTAAGCCCAGCGCCTGGTCGGCCTCCTCGAAGGTCTGCCGCGCCAGCGCAAAATTCTCCGCCAACTCGCGCCCCATCCCGACCCGCTGCGACCCCTGCCCTGGAAAGAGAAACGCCACTGTCATGCGCGCAACCCCGACGCTGGCGCGGCTGGACCGTTTGCCGCGGGCTCCTTCGGCCACCCACCGGCAGGCGCCACCCGTTGAACTCGCGACACCCTAATGCTCCCGCTGCGGCGCAGCAGAGGGCTCGCTGCGGCCCGCGCTGCGTTTGCGCTCGGCGCCGGAGCCCGACCTTTCGCCGGCCGTGCTCCGCCCGTTTGGCTGGGCCGCGCTGCCTTCGGGCGCGGCGGCGCCCGTCTTTGTCTGGTCGTGCTCAGCGGAAGCCGCGCTGTGGTCGGCATTGACCCCGGACTGCGGATGCGCGGGCGTCGCATGCGGCTCCTTGCCGTCCCTGGAATCGCGGGCGTGGCGGTGAAGCCGTTCGCGGACACGGCCCAAAATACCCTTCAGGCCTTTGCCCCCGGCCTTGGCGGGTACGGTCAGCGACGGGCGCCGGCTAAGCAGCTCGACCACGTCGGCGTTCGCCTGTTGTACCGCTTCGGGTGAGCAGGCGCGGATGGCGTTGCGAATCGCCCAGCCGGTCGAGGCGCCGTGGGCGACTATCGCCACTCCGTTGAGCCCCAGAAGCGGAGCGCCTCCGTACTCCGAAGGGTCAACCTTGGTCCGCATCAGCCGCAACCGGCGCCGCACCAGGAGGTAGGCCAGCCTGCCCGCCGCGCTGCTGCTGAACACCTCGCGCAGGTTCGCCTGCAAAAACCCGGCAAAGCCTTCCATGGTCTTGAGCACCACGTTGCCGGTAAAGCCGTCGGTCACCACGACGTCGGCTTTGCCGTGGTTGATATCGCGCCCCTCGACGTAGCCGATATAGGAAAAGCCCGCGCGATCGAACTGCGCCACAAGAGCGGCCGCCGCGCGGGTGAGCTCGTTGCCCTTGCTCGGCTCCTCTCCGTTGGACAATATCCCGACGCGCGGCTTGGCGATCTGCCTGACCCTGCGGCAATAAGCCGCTCCAAGCAGCGTGAACTGGGCCAGGTTTAACGGCTTCACCTCGGTGTTGGCCCCGGCGTCCACCAGCAGCGCAAGTCCGCCTGCGGTCGGCACCAGCGAGGCGATGGCCGGCCGATCGACGCCGGTCAAGGTGCCCAGGATGGCCATCCCGGCGGCCATCACGGCGCCCGAGTTGCCCGCGCTGACAAAAGCCGCCACCTCGCGCCGGCGGACCAACTCGAAACCGACATGGATCGACGAGTTGGGCTTGGCCAGCACCGACTCCAGCGGCGACTCGTCCATGGCGACCACTTCGTCGGCGTGTTCAACGGACAGCTTAAGGCCGGCCCGGCCGTACTGGGCGAGCTCCTGCTTGAGCACTTCGCGGTCGCCCACCAGGACGACCTCGGCCCCGAAGTCGCGGGCTGCCCTGACCGCGCCCTCGACGGTTGCCTTGGGCGCCAGGTCGCCGCCCATTGCGTCGAGTGCTACTCGCACCGCGCTTCCTTGCCGCGGGCCCTCAGGCCTCGGCCTCGACAAGCTGCCTGCCGCGGTAAACCCCGCAGTGGGGACAGACCCGATGCGGCAGGGTGGGCTCGCCGCAGCGCGCGCAGCTTGCGACGTTTACCGGCCGCAGCGCGTCGTGGGCGCGGCGCTTGTCACGCTTGGATTTCGAAGTTCGCCGCTTGGGCGCCTGCATAACTATCAGCTCTCCCTGTTTGATTTTATCTCAGGCCCGCCGCCCCGGTCGAAAACGCACCGCCAGCACCGCAAGCCTGTCCGGCTCTTGTTCGCATCCGCACGCCGCCAGGTTCAAGTTCGCCCCACAACGCTGGCAAAGACCCCGGCAGTCTTCGCGGCACAGCGGGCGGCTCGGCAACGCCAGCAGCAGCTGCTCGTTGAGCAGCGGACCAAGGTCGATTTCGTCCCCGTCATAGAGCGACAGTTCCAAATCCTCGACGCCGAGCGCCCCGCCCCGCTCTGCCGCCATCGCCCGCGCCATCAGCAGAAAGCGGAAATCCCGCTCGACCTCGGCCGCGAACTGCTCCGCGCACCTGGCGCAGCTCGCGCCCACGCGGGCGCTCAGCCGGCCCTGGAAAATCAGGTCGCTCGCCGTCCGGTAGTAGGCGACCCGGACCGCGTACGGACCCTCGACCCGGTATTCCTTGAGCGGTCCTTGGGCGAGCCGCTGATTGACCTCCTTATCGGGCTCGGTAAAGGCCAGCTCCTTTGTTTCGACCGTTATGTCGTCAAGCTTAAGCTTCACGGTCGAGACCTACGACACGGCCGCCTGGACGCCGTTTAAGGGTTTATTATCGCACGCGGCGCGCCAGGGCGAAATACCGGTGCTTGCTCCGGACGGCGCGCCAGGGCGGTTAGTCTGCGGCAGCTCGGAATGCCAACCGCGGTCGTGCCGCACCTTGGATGCCCGCGGCCCCAGTGGGTCTCTCGGCTAGGAAACCCGCTCGGCCGGCGGCCGGTTGCCTGCAAGGCCAACTCTCGGGCACTCGGAGGCAAGCATGCATTGCGAGCATCGCGGATTGCGCGCCCGGCAAACCCGCCGGCCGTGCAAAATCAGGCGCATCGAGAAATCGGTCCATTTTTTCGGCGGTAAAAGCGCCTCCAACTCGTGCTCGATCCGCTCGGGATCGGAGCTGGACGTAAGCCCGAGCCGGCGCGCGAGCCGCCCGACATGGGTATCCACCGCGATCGCCGGCTTGGCGAAGACGTGACCCAGAACGACGTTGGCCGTCTTGCGCCCGACGCCGGCAAGCGCCGTAAGCTCCTCGATCGTCTCGGGCAGGCGGCCCTCAGAGCGCTCTACGACGGCGCGCGCCGCCTCGATTAGCGCGCGCGCCTTGCGCCGAAAAAATCCGACGCTCCGGATAAGCGCTTCGAGCCGGCCCACCGGCGCGCGCGCCAGCGCGGCCGCGTCGGGAAACTCGGCGAAAAGCCGCGCCGTCACCGCGTTGACGCGCGCGTCGGTGCACTGTGCCGAAAGGATCGTCGCCGCCAGGCACTGCCAGGGCGTGGCGAAATCCAGCGTGATGCGCGCCTGGGGGTAAAGCGCCGCCAGGCGCTTGGCGATTCGCCGGCAGCGCGCCGGGCGGCTTGCGCCCGCCGCCTCAATCCTCGGCCTCTTCCTGAAAGGAATAGCGTTCCTCCCGCCAGGGGTCGCCTCGGTTGTGATAACCGCGCACCTCCCAGAAGCCGCGCCGGTCAGCGGCGCTGAACTCGATCTCGCGCACCCACTTGGCGCTCTTCCAGCCGTACAGTTTCGGCACCACCAGCCGCAGCGGAAAGCCGTGGTCCGGCTCAAGCTCCCGGCCGTCATGGCGATAGGCAAGCATCACGCCGTCGTCCAGAAACTCCGCCAGCGTCAGGTTGGTGGTATAACCGCCGTCGCACTGCACGATTACGTACTTTGCTTCGGGCCTGAGCACCACCCGCTTCATGAGCTCCCGGACCGCCAGCCCCTCCCAGCGGTTGTCGAACCGCGACCAGGTCGTGACGCAGTGAAAATCGGCCACCTGACAGGCTATCGGCAGCGCCCGCAGCGCGCGATAGTCCAGGCGCAAAGGCTTCTCGACCAAGCCGGCAACGCGCAGGTCCCAGGTCGCCGGGTCGAAGCGGGGAGTCGGACCGTAGCTCAGAACCGGAAACTTCTCGGTCAATACCTGGCCAGGCGGAAGCCGCGCCTCCACCTGCTCAGGCATAATGATTTTTCCCATGATTTAATAGTTAACTTAAGCGCTCGCGCCGGCAAAGCGCGCCCATGCTTACACCGGCAAACCCATGGTTGCCGCCCTCCGGGCATCAGCGCCAAGGCCGTGGCCGCACGCTGCGGCCCAATCGCGTTTTGCCGCCGCCGGCTTGCGCGCGCCTTCGGCCAGCAGCGCACAGCCGGCACCGGTCTAGTAGTTGACGATGCCGATAAAGAGGTCGCCGACGTTGGTACCGCTCGGCCCGGTGACGAGAAGATCGCCGAGCGCCGCCAAAAGCGGGTAGGCATCGTTGCGCGCCAGCGCGCGCTCGGGGTCCAGACCCTTGGCGCGCGCCCGCGCCGCGCTGTCGGCCAGCGCGAAGCCGCCCGCGGCGTCGGTTGGGCCGTCGATCCCGTCGGTGCCGGCAAACAGCGCTGCCACGCGCGGGCTGCCGGCGATGCGCGACAGCTCAACCGCCATCGCCAGCGCGCACTGCTGGGCGCGGCCGCCGCGGCCGTCTCCCTGCGCCGTAACGCTGGGTTCGCCCCCAGCCACAACGCATCTGCGTTCGCCCGCCGGCGCGCACAGACGGGCCGCCAGGGCACGGCCGAGCCGGTCGGCTTCTCCGGCGAGCTCGCCCCAGCGCTCCACGCAAAAGCCCATCGCCTCGGCACAAGCCGCCGCGCCGGCAACCGCCGTTGCGTTGTCACCCACCAGGAGGTTGCGTGCGCGCGCCTCGGCCGGCTCGCCCGGCTTGAGGGTTTCAGCCAGTTGGCCGGCAAGCCCCTTCTCCAGGTGCGCGCGGACCACCTCGGGCGTTCGTCCCCACAGGCCCCGCCGCCTGAGCACCGCAACCGCCTCGGCGAAGGTCGTGGGGTCGGCAACCGTCGGCCCCGAGCCAACCGTAGCCAAGTCGTTGCCGGGCACGTCCGACAATATAAGGCCCACCACCCGGCCGGCGCGGGTACGCTGAAGCAGTCTGCCGCCTTTGACCGCCGAGAGATGCTTTCGCACGGCGTTGAATTCGTTAATCGTGGCGCCGCTGCGAAGCAACGCGGCTGCGACCGCGATCTTGTCCGCGAGCGAAAGCCCTTCGGCCGGCATCGCCATGAGCGCCGAGGCGCCTCCGCTTAGCGCCACAACCAGCCGCTCGTCGGGCCGGGCGCGCTCGGCCATCTCAAGCGCCAGCCTGGCTGCCCGGACGGAAGCGGCGTCGGGCAGCGGATGGGACGCCCGAATGAGCCGCCAGCTTGCAGGCAAGCCGCGCGCCTGGCCGCTAAGCGGGTCTGCCGGGGCGTCTGCGGCGCCGCAGCGTGGCTCGCCGCCCGGTTTCCGCGCTGCCTTCGGCGCGACGATCAGTCCGCTCCTGATTCTGCCGGCAAATCGGCGGTCCAACTCCTCAGCCATGCCGAAGGCAGCCTTGCCGACCGCAAGCATGTGGAGCCCCGACGCCTGCCGGAACAGCTCGGGAAGCTCGGCCGCGCCGGCCAGCGCTCCGTCCAGCGCGGCGCCAACCACCCGCTCGGGCGCCGCAGCCTCAAGCGCAGCGGCGTAAATTGTTGCCAGCGCCCGGCGCGGGTCGCCGGCCGCATAATTGATGCCCAGCGGCTGCCGCATGGGACTGTCTTGCCGACCGGCCGCTAGCGCCGCCCCCGGCCGAGCACCCTGATGGCGCCCGCGCGAGTTGCCACCAGCACGGTATCGGCGATACCGAGAAAAAGTCCGGTGCCGACGACCCCGGCAATCGCGCCCAGTTGGCGCTCGAGCCGGGCGGGACGGCTGAGCGGGCCGATCCCGCAATCGACCACCAGGTTGCCGTTATCGCTAAGGAATTCGCCGCCCTCCTCCCGCCGGCGCACCTGCGGCTTAAGTCCCAGCCGGCGCATCTCGGCCAACGCATGGGGCAGCGCAAAGGGCAGCACCTCGACCGGCAGCTTGCCGCCCCGGCCCAGGCGCGCCACCAGCTTCTCTTCGCCCACCAGGATGAGCACCCGGCGCGCGGCTGCGGCGACGATCTTCTCCCGCACCATCGCACCGCCGTAGCCCTTTATAAGATTAAGACGCCGGTCGACCTCGTCGGCACCGTCCACGTCGAGGTCGAGTCGCGCCAATGCTTCGGGGCCGGCGATGGCGACGCCAACCTGGCGCGCCAACTCCTCGCTGGCGCGCGAGGTCGCTATCGCCTGCACCGGGATTTTCGCCGCGCCCAGGGCGCGGATGAAGGCCGAGGCCGCATGGCCGGTTCCAAGGCCGACCGTCCGGCCCGGCCGCACGTAGCGCAGCGCCCGGGCGCCAAGCGCCGCGAGCCGCTCTTCGGGAGCCTGGCCCGGCGCGCCGGCCCGGTTGCCAGGCGCACGGCTCTTGCGCCGGGCTTGCTCTGGTTCGCTCACCGGCTGTTCCTTATGAGGTTCATGAACTCCTGGCGGGTTTCAAAATTGGTGCGAAACACGCCGAGCATCGCCGAGGTCGTCACCCGGGAGTTCTGCTTTTCCACGCCGCGCATCCGCATGCAGAGGTGCTCGGCCTCGAGCACCACGGCCACACCCATGGGGTCCAACTCCTCCATGATCGTCTGCGCGATCTGGACCGTGAGTCGCTCCTGCACCTGGAGCCGGCGCGAGTAGACCTCGACCAGGCGGGCCAGCTTGGAGAGTCCGATGATGCGCCGGTTGGGCAGGTAGGCGACATGCGCCTTGCCCATGAAGGGGAGCAGGTGATGCTCGCACAGGGAGTAGAAGTCGAGGTCCTTGCAGACGATCATCTCCTGGTAGTCGGACTCGCTGAAGAGGGCGTTGTTAATCACCCCTTTGGGATCGAGGGCGTAGCCTCGGGTGAGAAAGCCAAGCGCGTTGACCACGCGCGCGGGGGTGCTTTTGAGGCCCTCGCGCTCCGGGTCCTCGCCCATGTGGCGCAAGAGCGTTCGCACCGCTTCCCGCGCCGCCTGTTCGTCAACCATGCCAGGCTCCGTACTGGTCGCTGAAGGCGCCGGCGCCGCCGCAGGCCGCTAGCCCGCGGTGGCCGCGCTGGAAAACCGCCGGGCTCGCCGGCGGAACTCGGCAGCCAACTCGATGGCGAGCGAAGGGCCGCCGGCGCTCATGATGTTGAAAGCGGCGGCTTCCCCGCCCAGAGCATCCATCAACTGAAGGCTCTGATCGATCGAGAGCCGCCGCACCTCGGCCTCGCTGAGCCCGGCAAACCGGTCAAAGTAGCTGCGGGCTCCGCTCAAATCCGGGATGCGCTCCTTGATATAGTCGGCCATCGACTCGCGCTTGATCGGCAGCACTCCCAGTACCGCCAAAAGACCGAGCTGGCGGGCGCGGCGCACAAAGCGCAGGCCCGTCTCGGCGTCGAAGATGGGTTGCGTAATGACGAACCGGGCGCCCGCTGCCGCCTTGCGCGCAAGCAGCTCGAATTCGCGCTCGAGCTGCTTGCGGTAAGGATTGGCCACCACGCCGGCCGCCAGCGAGGCCCTGTCCTTGAGCGGGTGGCGGCCGTCAGCCGCCTCGCCGCGGTTGAGCGCCGCGATCGCTTCGAGCAGGCCGAACACGTCGAGGTCGTCCACCGCGCGCGCGCCCGCCTGCTCGGCCGCCAGCCGGTCGCCCTTGAGACTGACCACCCCTTCGACCCCGAGCGCCGCGGCGCCGAGCAGGTCGGCTTTAAGCGCCAGGCGGTTGCGGTCCCGGCACGAAAAATTGAGCACCAGCGAAACGTCCAGCCGGGCCCGCAGCATCGCGGCGAAGATAAGCGGCGACATCTTGACCCGGCCAAGCGCGTTATCGGCAAGGTTTATCGCGTCGAGATCGCCGCTTGCGCCGGCAAGTCGCTGCAAAAGGGAAGCAGGATTGATTCCCCGCGGCGGCGCGACCTCCAGCCAGAGCGCCGGCCCGGGCGCCGCCAGCCTTTCCAGGAAAGTGGACACGCTAAACTCACACGGCCGAAGCGCCGACCGCCGGTCCCAGCGCTCCACCTGCCGAACTTAAGCCCTTAATTTCTCCGTGCTTTTGACTTTCTGGTACTTACGATAATCGTAACCGGTCGCCATGGCCATCAGCAGCAGGTCCATGCCGCCCTCTTTCTCGCGGCGCAGGATGCAAAGCCGGTCGAAAAACTCCCGGAAGTCCTTGCTCCGGCGCCGGCCGTCGTCGACCGGGTGCAGGAAGAAATCGTTGAGCCGCGTCACGGTAAAACGCAGCGCCGAGTAGCGCAGCTCGTTGGGAAAAGCGTCCCACTCTGCCAGCGAGAGCGCACGCGTCGATTCGTAGCCGTTGGTCAGGTGGCGAAAACGCTCCAGCGAGTACTGCTCCCCGACGAAGCAAAGCGCGTTGACCGCGGTGGCCAGGTCGAAAATGAACTTGCCCCGGCACGCCGCCTCGAAATCCAGCAGCGCGCACAACCGCCCGCCCCGGAACACCACGTTGTCGGCAAAAAGATCGCCGTGGATCACACCCTTGGGCAGGCGCTCGTCCAGGTAGTGGCCAAGGTAGTCGATCTCGTCCTGCAGCGCGCGCACCACGCGCCGGAAATGCGCCGGGAGCTGCGCTGCCACAACCTTGAACAACTCGGCGATCCGCTCAAAGCTGAACCGGTTTTCAAGCGCCTTCTTGTACCCTTTGCCGATTATATGCAACTCGGCCAGCATCCGACCGATCGCATAAAGATGGGTCGGCCCGAGGTCCTCCACCGCCACGGTGCGTCCCTCGTAATACTTGAAGACCGCCGCGTAGCGCTGGTCGTAGTCGCGATAGTAGCGTCCCAGCGAATCCTGCAGCGGATAAGGACAGGGAAACGAGTGCCGATGAAGGAACGACAGCAGGTCAATTTCGCGGCGAATCTCGGCCTCGCTCTTGACCTCGTCAACCCGCAGCAGGCACTTGGAGCGGTTGCTTTCGACCAGGTAGTTGCTGTTGACCGAACCCTCGGCAATCCCCGACACGGAGATGAGCTTACCGAGTTCGTACTCTTCTCCGAGCTTTTCGACGAAGGCTTGGCTGAGTTCCCTATAGAAAGCCATGCGCGCTCGGCACAGGGGCAGTCTTCGCCGCTAGTCTAGAGCCTTAGGGCCGATTGCGTCAATCCGCCCGGACGGCGCCGGGCCGCCCCCCGCGGGCTTCCCGGGCCGGGATCGCCGTCGCGCGAAGCGGCCGGCGCAAGCTTTTCGCTGCAGCTTTGCCCCGGGGCGGACGGCAGCGGCCCTCCGGGGAAGCCGTTGGATGCCGTTTTTGGCTCGCCTTGGCGTCCCGCGCCGCAACTTCGCTCTGACCGGGGCTTTTTTCGGCCTGCTCAAGCGTTTATGCTTGGCAGCAGGGCCGGCTGGCCGTCTCGACAACAAACCCGCCGAGGCAAGGCCGGCAAACAGGAGGCGGGAGCGCCGGGAAGCCACAAGCACGCCAGCGGCGCTCGACCGGACGATTTTGCAGGACTTCACCGAAGCAGTCGATTTCGCCAAGGCGGAGGGCCTGGTGACCGCCGTCGTCCAGGACTGCGCAACCGGCCGGGTGCTGATGGTCGCCCATATGAACCGCGAGGCGCTCTGCGAAACCGTGGCCACCGGCCGCGCCTGTTACTACTCGCGTTCGCGCAAAAAGCTCTGGCGCAAAGGCGAAGAGTCCGGCAATTACCAGGAAGTGCGAGAAATCCGCCTTGACTGCGACGGCGATACGCTGCTTCTGTCCGTGGACCAGCGCGGCGACGGCGCCGCCTGCCATCAAGGCTTCCAATCCTGCTTCTTCAGGGCGCTGCGCGACCAGGCATGGACGGCCGTCGATTCACCCAAGGTCGACCCGGCCAAGTACGGCCCGTCCTACGGCCGCCACGGCTCGAGCGGCTAGCGCAGCGGCTGGCCCTTTAAGAAGCGACCCAAAACATCTACCCACTGAAAGTGCATGAGGGTGCACGGTTGCCATGTCTGCTGACGAAAACCAACGCCTTAAGCTTGGCCTTCCCAAGGGAAGCCTCGAAGCCCAGACGCTCGAGCTCTTGCGCAAATCGGGCTGGCGCATCTCGGTAGGCTCCCGCTCCTACCTTCCCACCGTGGACGACCCGGCGCTCAGTTGCCGGCTGCTGCGGCCGCAAGAGATGCCGCGCTACATCGCCGACGGCTCGCTCGACGCCGGAATTACCGGCAGCGACTGGGTGGTCGAAACCGGCGTCAACCTGGTCGAGGTGGAAAAGTTCTCTTTCTCGAAGGTCTCGCTGGCGCCGACGCGCTGGGTGCTGGTGGTGCGGGAGAACTCTCCGGTGCGCCGGCTCGAAGACCTCGCCGGCAAGCGGCTTGCCACCGAGCTGGTTGATTTCACGCGCAAGGTCTTTGCCGCGCGCAATGTTAAAGTGGAAGTTGAATTCTCCTGGGGGGCAACGGAAGCGAAGGTGGCCGAGGGTCTGGTCGCTGCGGCGGTCGAGGCGACGGAGACAGGCACGTCGATTCGGGCCAACGGACTGCGGATTGTCGAGGAGCTGCTGGTCTCGACGCCGGTACTGGTAGCCAACGAGGCGGCTTGGGCCGAGCCGTGGAAGCAGGCCAAGGTACGGCAGCTCGGGGTGCTTTTGCGGGGCGCGCTGGAAGCCGAGACGCGGGTCGGGATCAAGATGAACGTGCCGCGCGAGTGCCTGGACCGGGTGGTGGAACTACTGCCCTCGATAACCGCTCCGACAGTGGCGCCGCTGTACGCCTCGGCGGCGCTAAAGGGCAAGGAGTGGTTTGCGGTCGAGACGGTGATTGCCGAGCACACGGTGCGCGAGCTGATTCCGCGGCTGCTCGAGGCTGGTGCGGTCGGCATCGTCGAATATCCCCTGAACAAGATCATCTGAGCAGTCCGCTCGACCTGCGGCCGCGGCCGCTGCGCCGCGCCGTCGCCTCGCGCCCTTCTGCTCTTCGGCCCGGCCGGGCCGCCCACGGCAGGGCGCCGCCCGCCGCTGACGCACGCTCTCCAGACCCGCCCTGTCAGCCTTGACAGTTGGGCGCGTTCGTCGTAAAGCCAAGTAACCGCCGCGCCGGTCGTGGTCTTTCAGGAGGACCGTCTTGCAAGCCTCGAGGGACTGGAAGGGTGCGCTCGCCGTCTACCGCTACCGGGTAACCCTGGCAGCGAAGCAACCGCTCGACCTACCACCAGCTCTCAACCGCTTTCCGCCAAATTCACAAACCGGCCGCTCAAAGAACCGGCAGCAAAACAGGGATGGGACGGTGGCGTGAGCGAAGACGAGCACCAACCGACAGCCTGCGATCCCGAGGTATCGCCCAACGGGGTTCACACCTGGCGCCTGGAGGCGTTGACCAACATTTGGACCGGCAACGCCAGCTGCAAAGGCGAAAATCTGGTCCTCACCGGTCTTCTGGGATCGCTTCGCTGGTGGTTCGAGGTGCTCGTTCGCGGCTTAGGTGGGGCTGCGTGCGACCCCAACGCGACGCGGTGCCAAGCCAAAAACCACTGCCCCGTCTGTGAACTCTTCGGGTGCACCGGATGGGCCCGAAAGTTCCGCTTCCAGGTGCTGGACGAGACAGGCAAGACCATGTCGAGTGCGATCGCGAAGGCCGCCGAATTCCAATGGCGCTTCGTTCCGCTCCGTGGGATTGGCAAGGAGGAGTGGGCACTCTTGCATCTCACGTTTTGCCTCATCGCTGACTACGGCGCTATCGGCGGACGGACCGTCTTCAAACCCTCGGACGAGAACTCTCGCGCCAACGCCCAACACCCTCGGGACTACGGGCTCGTCAAACTCCTTGAAAAGCCTCCTCTTGGCCGAACTGATCGCGAAATACTCCAACAATATATCGGCGGATGGCGGGAGGTTGACCACGACGATTTCGCGGATTTCGCGTGGGCGTCACTCCAGAACTTCTGGTGCGTGAAGGGGAAGTGCCTCGCGCGGCAAAACAACAATAACAGCTCATACAATAAGGCGATTGGCCGCCCAGAGCCGAAGAGCCAAGCGTGCCGCGGTGATAGCTGGCTCGCCGGCCGTCGCCCTGATCGACAGCGCGGCGTAGAGGCTGAAAGCAAGAAGGTATTCAGCTTCAAGGAGCCAGCGGACGCGCGCCGCACCTTCGGATTCGTCAAGCCCGGAACGGTCAGCTTCCACCAGATGAAGGAAAGGCTGAAACAAGCATGGCCAGACCTCAAAGATACTGACTTCCGGACTGGCGAGGCAATTTTCGAAGCCCTCTTCAAGAGCGAAACGGGGGATAGCCGATGAGGTTCGACCTGTATGCGGACCTCGCTGCCCGGAAGGCCTGTCCGGTGAACGGCTCGTTGCCGGAGGGCCTCGCGTCCGGTTTCGTGGACGGATGCACGACCGCTTTCTATGAAGCCGAGCGCAGAAGCGCAAACAAAGAAAAGAACGAAGCACGGCGATGCTATAGGCAGCATGCGTCGCAAGCGATGCTGGAGCTTGAAGGATTCAAGCGACTCAAGCTCGTCGCCGACGTTGATAATCTTCCCGATCCGAGTTGGATCGCCTTCGAGATCGCTTTCACGCTTGAGACGCCTTGGTACTCCAAGGACGACCGGCCATTCCACGTGCTTGACAATCCCGTGCGCAAGGACCGCGTCTTCGGCGTGCCCTTCATGTCCGCCGCGAGTTGGAAGGGGCTGTTGCGCTGGGCCTGTCGGATGCACGCGGGGTTGCAGGGTTATCTGGAGAAACATGACGGTAAGCTCGAAGGATGGAATGACCCTGATTGGATTCTCCACCTATTCGGGAACGAAAAGGACGAGGCTGAACATTTTCAACGCGGCGCGTTGGCGTTCCGTCCAACGTGGTTCTCGAAGCTCGGCTTTGAAGTCATCAACCCGCACAGCCGCAGGACGCGTGCCGGTACCCAGCCGATATACTACGAGGTCGTACCAGCCGGCGCTTGTGGCGCGCTCAAGTTGCTCTATGCTCCGCTGGATGGTGCGGCTGACAGAGACAAGGTGAAGCCCGCAGAGGCGCTCGACACACTAGTTGATGCGATTGAAGCGCTGCTCACGATTTACGGAATCTCGGCCAAGCGCACTGTTGGTTGGGGAACAGCGAAGATTGAAAGCTGGAGGGCAAGTCGGCGGAATACCGAGCCAGTCACCGCGACGCCGCTTGCGAATTTCAAACAGCAAGTCAGTGCGTGGCTCGATTCTTCGCGAGGTGCAACATGAACGACTTTGCACCCGCCGATGCGTTGCAGCCGTATCGTCCACTACTGCTGGCAATGGAGGCAGTAGGGTGGCTTCACATGATCGGCAAGGCGCACCCGGATTTCCTCCGCGCACAGGGTGGCCAGAAGACCAATTACGAGTACAAAGACTGGTACAAAAACGAGAATCCGCCGTTTCCATGGGACGATCTCTTATGCTGGGTGAAAAATGGATTTGACAAGGTCGATTCTGCCCGGTTTGGATGGCCCAGCACGCTGACGGAGTTTCTCACCAAACACGCTGGAAAGGACGCAGGAGTTCTAGGCCTGCTTCAAGCCGCCCACGGGATCACTTCCGGCATCGAGAAGAACCTGCCCAGGAACACTTCCGGCTATCTCGAACAAGATGCCACTCATATGTGGCTGTCGTCGGCGTTCGGGTATTCGCAGCGCAACTTGCTCGCCGATCCGCCCGAGCTACTTACTGTGCAGGGCTGGAACAGGTTGATCAAGGAGATCCACCGGATACTCGCAGAGTTGAAGCGGCTCGGCGCGACAAATGCTGCTGACGTCGGAGCATGGTGGTACTGGCGCGAGTCGGCGATCGGACCGGAGAGCTTCCTGCGCAAGGCGTTTTCCTCCACGCTTGCTGAGACGCGGCTTCCCAACAACGACGTGACGCTCTGGGACCAGTCCTACGTGGCCAGCGCGCTCTTCAAGAGCGCGCTGGCGGGAGCGATCCTCGAAGACCAGTTCCCCTGGAATGACAGGCAAATCAAGCAAAACACGCGCTGGCGCCTACTGACGGTCGGAATCGGCACTGACCATTACGAAGCACGAAGCGTGAGGATCGGAGATTGGCTCGGCGCGCGCGAAGCGCTCGATGCGTTCTTCCAGCGCGTCCGCCGATTAGTCGAGGTCGATATCGCCGTCGGCGCGCTGCTTTATCGAGACGGCGACACGGCGGTCTTTTCCTTCCCCGGCGAGCGCTCCGCTAGCGGTAATGCAACCGGCCTCGACGGCAACAAGTGGCAAAGCTGGCTGCAAGAACGGATCGACGCTATTGCCCAGGAATTCAGTCTCGAAACGCCGCCGTATTGCCGCCTCAGCGATTCGACCCGCTCGCTCGTCCCAATGGCGAAGGAGACGCGCGAGACCCGGGACATTCTTGCTGTGCCGCTTCACCGGCCGTGGAAGATTTCTTCCGAAGTCGCTGATGGCCATGTCTGTCCGGTATGCCTCGTGCGGGAGAATGGCAACCGCAAGGGCAGGCAGGCGCCCTGCGACGTGTGTGCGAAGCGAAGGCGCGGCCGGCTGGATGCATGGCTGGGCGGTAAGCTCGGCTCAGATACCATTTGGTTAAACGAACTAGCCGACGCCAATGACAGGATCGCCCTTCTGACCATTAACCTCGACGTCGAGCCGTGGCTTGGAGGTGGCGGTGTTGATTCGTTGCGCACCCAGAGTATCGCGACGTGGCGTATGTTTAATCTCTTGTTGGAAAACACTGCCAATCCGATTGAGCCGTCTGCACCTTTCGAAAAATTGATTGCCTACGTCAAGTCGAGGCTCCGGAGCTTCGACAAAGATGATGCGGTCCTCAGCAGCCTGCAAGAAGGCTATAAGCGTGAGCCGGACTGGACACCATTCTTCGGCAAAATCGTTGAGGATCGATCTGCGGCACCATCGTGGGACAGCCTTAACGACGACCAGCGGGCACGGTGGCTCGCCCATCAGCTTTTCTGCAAGCTCCCCTCGCCAGGGCGGGTCTACCGATTCTGGCGCCAAGCAGAAGATTTCTTCGGCGACCTTCTGCATATGTTTCGCGGGATTGCGGCTCAGGATGCTAGCCGCTGGCGAACGCGGCGCCTAATCTTGGAGCCGGACGACGGAACCGCCGGCGCGGCTTGGCGGGATCGGCAAGTCTACGATGGTCGCTGGCGCGACGAGCCAATCAGCCTGCTCTACGACCGCGACAAAAACTCACTCATTACCGCATGCAACCTCGCGCGGCTACTGCGAGCCGAGGAATCAAAAGAAAGCCTGCGCAACGCTGAACTGAGCGTCACAGCGGAGGACGACAATAACATTCAAAGGGCGCTGAAGGTCGCCAACGTCCGTGAGGACGTTGGCCCGCCTGGTGTCTACAATCCCATCATTCCACTTGAAGTAAGCCCGCTTCGGTTCCGCGTGCTGGTTCCGCTTGAGGCCGCTTCGGCCTGCGTCGATCTGGCGGTTGAGGCGTGGGAGCAGGAGTTCGCCCGCGTCTGGGACCGGCTGCCGCTGCGGGTCGGCATCGTCGCCTTTCCCCAGAAACTCCCCTTTCAGGCTGTGATCGAAACGGCGCGTAACATTGAAGAGAGTCTTGAATCGTCCTGCGCGAAACCATGGCGCGTAGTCGAGCGGGATATGCGCGACGGCGTTGTCGCGTTGAATTTTCAACGCCCGGACGGTGGCCGCGAGCTGCGTACGATGCCCCTACGGCTGCCCGACGCACGCGCGGACGTCTTCTACCCCTACCTCGCCGTCGAGGACCGCTCAGTACGCCTCCCACACGACTTTCAGCATCCATGCGGTCAGGTCTACCGTCATGCGTCCGATCTCAGGCCCGGCGACGGTATTCACGTGAGCCCCGCCTGCATCGGCGCGCTCTTTATGGATTGCGCGGCCAAGCGATTCGACAAGGTGGAACCCCGTCCGCTTTCCGAGTGGCGCCGGATGCGGGAAACGTGGCAACTCCTGGACCGCGTGGCGCCCTCTACGAGCGCCCTCCGAGGTGCGTGGAGCACGCTTGCAGAGCGGCAGACAGCCTGGCGCAGCCCCGGCGGCGATTGGTTTGCGGGCGGCGAACAGGCCTGGATCGACCTTGCGCGTGCGGTGCTCAAAGACGTGCTGGGAGTCAACGGCGCCGCCCTCGATACCCTGGTCGACGCGGCGGCTGACGGCGTGCTCGAACGGGCCATTGAGTGGCATCTGTCGGTGCTCAAAACGAAGCTCAGGGAGGCTGGCAATGGCCAATAGCTACGACCCGAAAACCTACCTTGGTATGGCGATTGATCCCATTCATGTCGGCACGGGCGGAATGGGCTTGGGCAGAGTAGACAACGCCATCGTTCGCGATCCGGTCACCCGCGTGCCGAAGATTCCGGGCTCAAGCCTCGCCGGCGTTTTCCGGACCTATGCGGCCATGGCCAAGGGTAAATTTCCTGATTGTGCCGGGCTGGGACAGACGCGACGCGACGGGTCCAGCGGCCACTGCGGGAAAGCGGATTGCCACATTTGCACCACGTTCGGGTTTGCTCGCGGAAACGCCGGTGGCTTCGCCGGGCTTGCGGCCTTCAGCGACGCACACGTGCTGCTCTTCCCGGCGGCCACGCGAGAAGGCCCAGTCTGGCTCACCTGCCCGATGGCGATGCGCGCGGTGGGACAGGAACTTAACGGCGTGACGGACGATGCGGTTTACCGCAACGGTGGACCGAGCCAGCCGCTCAACCTCGGGTGGCTGCTCTTGCCTGTGAGGCCCCTGAATGGGGCCGAGAGCGTCACGCGGGCGCTGGAAGAACGTCAAGTTCCCGAGCACATCCGCGATCACGCCGCCGCCCTTCCTGACAAGCTCTTTTCACACGTCGTGAACAGCAACCTTGAGGTTCGCACCTCAGTCGCGATCGACCCCGAGACCGGCGCCGCCGAGGAGGGTGCGCTCTTCACGTACGAGGCCTTGCCGCGCGCAACAGTGCTGGTCTGGGATGTTACCTGCAAGAACCCGACGCACTTCAAGGCCGGCGGTGAACAGGTCGCGGCAGTTAAATCCCCCGATGACGTACACAAAGTTGTGGCCACCGCTCACCCGTATTTCGAGCACCTGGGCATCGGCGGCATGGGCACGCGCGGGATGGGCCGACTACGCGTCCTGACCGAAACCGCTCCCCAGGCAGCGTCCGCGACAGGCACGGCGAAGGAGGCTTCATGATGGAGAATCTCGATTTCGCCTGCGCCAAGCTTGGTAAAGAGCTCGCTGACATCGAAGGTGTCGAGGAGAAACTCCTCACCAACGCGCTCGCGGTGCTCGAAGAGCAGGGCGTCTATGCCGCCTTTCTGTTTCTTGACTCGCGCGGCAAGGAACCAGGGAAAAATGTCAGCAAAGCCAGCGCGGAGTTCCTACGCAAGACGCCTAGCGCATCGCCGCTGCTTGGTAACGGCGATGTGTTCCCGGCGCTCCAGAAGCTCGCGGAAGACCTCGATCGGCTGCTCTTCGCGCGCGACCTCCTGCGTCAGGCCTTTGTCTACGCCCTGTGCCATGCGAAGGCGAAAAGCTAAGCGAAGGAAGGCACGTGAGCTGGTCGGTTTACCGCTGGGCCTGGCAGCTTGAATCCCCGCTTTACGTCGGTATGGCGCCGGCGGGCACGCTCAATCGATGCCGGCTTTACCTCCCGGCACGCAATCTCTGGGCTTCGCTGACAAGCGAGCTTGCCCAGCGCCAGGCGAAAGGCGGCTACCCCGACTACCTCAGCGCAGGGAAGGGGTTGAAGGTTGCGGCGCGGTTTACCTACCTGTTCCCAGGCGAGCAGGCGCAGGGCACCTACCTTGCGTGGACGCCAATGTTCAGGCGCGCAGACGGCCTTGTATGGCAACCCGAAAACGCTCAGGCCCGCAACGGGCGGGCAGAGACCGACCGGGCTTTTCGCCGGCGGCTTATGCATGGCCGCCCGTCAACCGCACTCGCGCCCGGCACGGGCGCCGTCGCCGAAGGTACCCTCCGTGAAATCGAATGCATGAACCGCGACTGGAAGGCGGACGGCAACGGTCAACGCCCAGTGGTACTCGTCGGCTACCTTTTCTGGCGTGACCAGGACCGCACAGCCCTTTTCGAGCAGGTTAAGCAAATCACCGCTTTGTCGGTGGGCGGCGACACGCGCTACGGCCTAGGGCGACTGCGCCGGGTTGACTTGAACTCCGCGGATCACCTCTTTGGCGCGCAGGTCGAGCTCGGCGGAGATTCTCCGCATATACTCTGCCAAACCGTTCTCGCCCACGCGCACCAGCCAGTCGAAAAAGCCGGCACGACGGCCGAGAGTGCGCCATTCGCTGGCCTGGATGGCTCTGCTTGCCCGGGCACCGAGGCAAGAAACAGGTTCCAGATGGGCGGCGCGCTGGAGCGTCTAAGCGGCTGGGACCTCGCTCACGACGGCGGCCTAAAAAGCCTGGACGGGAGCCCCCTCTGGATGCCCGGGTCCACCCTTCAGGTGAGCGCGCCAGCCGAATCCGAAATGCCGGCCTGGGAGGTGCTTGAGACCGGTTACTGGCGGCTCAAAGCCGGCTAGAAGACACAGCAGTGATCCAGGGGCGTAGCAGGAGCCTCCAGGAGGGAACGAGGCGGCTTTCAAAGCCGGACGTTGCAAGGCGGATGGCGGCCGGGCGGCTTGGCGGGTGCTGGCGCGGCGGCTGGGCAACGGTTGGGGTTGATTTTCGCAAAGGGAGGGGGTTTTTCAGCAAACTTGCCTGTTGCGAAAAATTGTGGTTGGCTGGTGGCTGGAACGCGGCCAATCTCCTTGGTAATTGGTCGCGGTTGCAGACCGTTCCCCGATGAGGAGGGGACTGAAAGTTCTCCTCTCATGCCCGGCCCTGCGGCCGGGGTTTTTACGTTGCAGACCGTTCCCCGATGAGGAGGGGACTGAAAGCATGAAGAAATTGACGCGTTCCGGGCCTTCTCCCAAGTTGCAGACCGTTCCCCGATGAGGAGGGGACTGAAAGAAAAACCGCAATCACGCCACGCGTTTCTTGCTGCAACAGTTGCAGACCGTTCCCCGATGAGGAGGGGACTGAAAGAGCCATGATTATGCTCCCGAACTTGAAACGCTGGGAGCGTTGCAGACCGTTCCCCGATGAGGAGGGGACTGAAAGGGAACGTGCGCTCTGACGCAACCTGGTCGGTCATGAGTTGCAGACCGTTCCCCGATGAGGAGGGGACTGAAAGACAAACACCTGAGCCGTCGCCGGCACGGGCAACAGCAGGTTGCAGACCGTTCCCCGATGAGGAGGGGACTGAAAGACTAATTCGAAGCGGGGGGCCCTTGACGGGGTCCCCAGGTTGCAGACCGTTCCCCGATGAGGAGGGGACTGAAAGCAAAGCGCCGCGACGGACCAAACAAGTCGGTTTGGTGTTGCAGACCGTTCCCCGATGAGGAGGGGACTGAAAGCCACACGTACCGCACAAGGTCAGCGCCTGCCGGATGTTGCAGACCGTTCCCCGATGAGGAGGGGACTGAAAGCGGCAATCGGTTCCGGGGCCAAGCCGACCAGCTCGCAAGTTGCAGACCGTTCCCCGATGAGGAGGGGACTGAAAGTCCAAAATCAGCCAACCCGCGTAAACGGTCGTCGAATTGGTTGCAGACCGTTCCCCGATGAGGAGGGGACTGAAAGCAGACTTCGCCGCGCATGTCCTGCCGCTCTTCGAAGTTGCAGACCGTTCCCCGATGAGGAGGGGACTGAAAGAAGCGCTGGTGCCAAGCAACCAAGAACTCCGCCAACGCGTTGCAGACCGTTCCCCGATGAGGAGGGGACTGAAAGCGACCGGCCGCCGCCGCTTGCCGCCGCTTGGCCTGGTTGCAGACCGTTCCCCGATGAGGAGGGGACTGAAAGAGCACGGCGCGGTTTGCCGTTACCGCTTTAGCCGGGTTGCAGACCGTTCCCCGATGAGGAGGGGATTTGTCGCGCTCCTGCCGGGTAGGCCGAGTTGCCGGTTGCGCCGACCATCCCTGCCGCCCGCAGGTCGTCCTACTCGACCGCCTTCCCACCTGCCGGGCCGCGGCCGCGCCGTTCGGGTAGCGACGCGCGGAGGCCCGCGCGAGGTCCTTCGACTTCGCGCGTGGACGCGCTCCGCTCAGGATGACGGAGGGGGGGCGCGTGCAGACGCGCTCCGCTCAGGATGACAGACGGGGGCGCGGGGACGCGCTGCGCTCAGACGACACCAGAGAGGCGACCGCCGCGTGGCCGCCAGAGCAGCGCCAGGCGCGCGGGCGGAATCCCGGTCTCCTCCTCACGCGCTGAGCCTTTCTTCTGCCACCCTGCACCTCCCTTCCTGTCACCCCGGGCGAGGCGAAAAAATTGGGCGAAGCGATTTCTCCGCGAACGCGACCTTGGCGGCGGCAAGCAATCCTCGACATTTGAGAGGTGCTGCACTACGATTCGGCGTGGGTCTGGGGCGCTTATCACGCCCTGGCGTTTCAGCAGCTTTTCCGGAGGAACGGCCGAATATGCGCGCAACGATGATGGATTATCCGCTGACGGTGGTGCAGCTATTCGAGCGCGCGCAGCGCTACTTCCCGCACACCGAGGTGGTTTCGCGGATGCCCGACAAGTCGCTGCATCGCGAGACCTTCAGCCAGTTTTACCATCGCACGCGCTCGCTCGGCGCGGCGCTGGCGCGGGCGGGCCTCAAAAAAGGCGACCGCGTAGCGACCCTGATGTGGAACCATTACGCCCATCTGGAGGCCTATTTCGGCGTGCCGGTCTCGGGCGGCGTGCTGCACACGCTCAACCTGCGGCTTCATCCCGACGACATTGCCTACACAATCAACGACGCCGCAGACCGCTTTCTCATCGTGGACGACCTGCTGATTCCGCTTTACGAACAACTGCACGGCAAGGCCAATTTCGAGCGGGTGATCGTGGCGCGGCTTTCGGGCAAGGCGCTGCCGGCAGCTTGCGAGGATTACGAGGCATTCCTGGCCGGCGGCGACGCCGGCTTCGACTACCCGGCGATCGACGAACGCGACCCGCTGGGGATTTGCTACACTTCGGGCACCACCGGCCGGCCGCGGGGAGTTGTCTACTCGCATCGGTCCACGGTGCTGCACGCGCTCAGCTCGATGCTGCCCGACGCCTACGGGATTTCCCGCCGCGACAGCATCTGCATGGTCGCGCCGATGTTCCATATCAACGGCTGGGGGCTTGCCTTCATGGCTGCGGCGGTTGGCGCCAAGCTGGTCTTCCCGGGCCCCGCGCTGGATGCAGAGAGCCTGCTCGGGCTTTTCGAAACCGAGCAGGTGACCTTTAGATCG
>JAJYRQ010000060.1 GCA_021794015.1 Deltaproteobacteria bacterium
CTGGCGCGGCGGGCACTCATGCGAGCCGCGAGGAGCGCTGCCCTCCTCGCCCTCCACCCCGCCAAAATGCGAAAAACTGTTACCCATCCTGCCGGTCTAAAGTGTTACCCATCTTGCCGGTTGCACAGAAAACGGGGTGCGCGCCCCGCTCCCCCGGTCGGAGAGAGGCGCAGAAAAGAGGGTGCGCTCGCGCCTGCTGCCTCCCCTCGCCCGCTTGCCGGAGAGAGGAGGCGGCTGCGGCAGCTCGCCCGACCAGCGGGAGCGCAACACCGACGTAAACGACGCGGCTCTTTGCCGCCTCGCGGCGGCCGGGCGACGTCGAAGGGGCTTGCGCGGGACTGACAGAGGCGCGGCGGTCTGTCGGCCGCATGGCGCCCCTCTCGCCTTGGACCTCTCCCCCCAGCGGGAGAGGTCGCGCCGCAGGCGCGGGTGAGGGGGGCTGTCGGCAGACGCTGAAATTCCCCGCTTCGCGCTATCCTCGACCAACCGGAATGCAGCGGCGCGCAATCCGCCTCGCGGCGGCCGGGCGACGTCGAAGGGGCTTGCGCGGGACTGGCAGAGGCGCGGCGGTCTGTCGGCCGCATGGCGCCCCTCTCGCCTTGGGCCTCTCCCCCTGGGGGAAGAGGTCGCGCCGCAGGCGCGGGTGAGGGGGGCTGTCGGCAGACGCTGAAATTCCCCGCTTCGCGCTATCCTCGACCAACCGGAATGCAGCGGCGCGCAATCCGCCTCGCTGCCGCCCGCGGTGGTCAGCCGGGGCGTGTCACCCTCAGGCCCTGGCGCGCCAGGTCTTCGGGCGTGTCCAGGTCGATCACGACCGCCGGGTCGTCAACGTCAACATAGGCGACCCGCTCCGGGCGGGCGCTGACCACCGCGCGCGCCCCGAGTTCCTCCCCAGCGTTGTGCAGCTCGGCAAAGAGCGAGCGGTCAAAGACGACGGGGTGGCCGCGCTTTCCTGCGTAGCGGGCGATAACGATCGGAGTCTTGCCCGCGCGGTAAGCGGCGGCGACGGCGACAAACGTTTGCGGGCTTACCAGCGGCTGGTCGGCCAGGTGGACCATCGCGGCCCGGGCATCGCCGGGAAGCGCCTGCAGCCCCGCCTTGAGTGAGGAGAGCTGTCCTCTTTGGTGGTGCGGATTATCGACCACCCGCACTCCGTCAAGCCGAGCGAAGGCCGGTCCGACCAAGTCTTTGTGCGCCCCGACCACGACCACGATCTCCTCGACCGCCCCGCGCATCGCGGCAACCACCCGTTCGGCGAAGCTCGACCCTCCGATTACAAGAAGCGGCTTGGGATAGCCCATGCGGCGCGACTGGCCGGCGGCAAGGACGATCCCGAAAAGGCCACGGCTCACGGGAAGCCTCCGCCTGCGCCGCTGCGCTCCGCCCCGCCAGGCGCGGCCCGCAACGGCGCGCTACGCCGGTTGGCGCGCCCGGGTGCCGGCGCTCGCCGTAGTCAAAGAGGCGGCTGGCGTCCCAACCGGATGGCCGGCGGCGCGAGCGGCCAACCGGCCGTACTTGGCGCCCAGGTTAAAGACGTCGCGCGCGCCGGTGCGCCGCTCTCGGACGATTTCGGCCATGATGGCCAGCGCGATTTCTTCCGGGGTCTCCGCGCCGATGTCGACTCCCAGCGGCGCATGGACCTGCTCGAGCCGCTCGGCGGGCACACCATCCTCGGCCAGCCGCTCGAGCATCGCGCGCGCGCGCCGGCGCGAGGCGATTAGGCCGACAAAGCCGCACGGCTGCTTGAGCGCTGCACGCACCACCTCGTAGTCGAAGGCGTGGCCCCGGGTCACCGACACCAGGTAGCTGTAGGCGTCTAGCGCCAGCGACTCGATCGCGGCGGCAAAGGGGCGAACGATGATTTCGTCGGCGGTGGCAAAACGCTCGCGGTTGGCAAAGGCCCCCCGGTCGTCGATTACCGTTACGCGCAGTCCCAGCAGCGAGCCCAAGACCGCCAGCGGTTGCGCGATATGGCCCGCGCCGGCAATTATCAGCCGCTGCGCCCCCACCACCGGGTCAAGAAAGAGCTGCGCCGGCACCCCCGTGCTGATTCGGCTGGCGCGTTTCAAGCCGGAGCACGGATCGACGTCGAACAGCCCGCCCGCGGCCTCTGCCGTGCGCTCGGCGATTTCGGCGGCCGACTCCGCCTCAAGACCGAGCATCTCGGCCAGGCGCCCCTGCGGCGTTGGCCCGCCGACCACGCGCGTGCCCACCAGCTCCTGCGCCTGCGGGGGCGCGCTCACCACGGTGAGCAGCGCGGCCGGCCGATTTTGCGCCACCGCCTCGGCCAGCTTGCGGGCGGTTGCCAGGTCGCGCTCCGGCGTCCAGCGTGTGATGAGCACGTCCATCAGGCCGCCGCAGCTCCCGATCTCGTCCTGGTCGAAGTCGCCGGTGAGGTCCACCTCGGCCACGCGCGCCTCATCGCCCTCGTCAAGCATCCGGCGAGCCTTGCGAAAGACCTCCGCCTCTCCGCAGCCGCCGCCGATGGTGCCGAACTGGCCGTCGGGGCGGACGATCATCTTGGCGCCCACCTCGCGCGGCGTCGAGCCGCGCACGTTCACCACCGTGGCGAGCGCGAAGCTTACCCCCTCTTCGAGGGCGCGCACTGCCTGCGACCAGAACTGTTCCGCTCCCGCCATGTCTAGCTCCTGTCGCCGAGCATAGCAAAGGCGGCGGCGGCCGCAAAACCGCCCCTCGGCGCCGTCACTCCTTGGTCGCCACAATGCCCGGCGAATGGATGCCGACCTCTGCCGTCTCGACCCGGCTAAAGCCGGCACGGCTCAGCCATTGCCGGTACTCGGCCAGCGTGAAGGTGCCGCCGGCCTCGGTGTTCACCAGCATGTTGAGCGCGAAAAACAGCGGATAGGCCGGCCCCACGCGGTCGTCGTTCGGTATCATGTCGATGATCGCCAGGCGGCCGAGCGGCGCCAGGGCGCGGTGGAGACGCCGGAAAAGCTCCCGAGCCATTTGCTCGCCTTCGCTGTGCACGATGTTGCCCAAAATCGCCAAGTCGTAGCACTGGACGCCGAAGTCGACCTGCCTGAAATCTCCCGGCAAAAACCGGTAGCGCTCGGCCACCTTGTGCCGCTCAAGGTAGCCCCGCGTCCGCTCCAGTACGCCGGGAAAATCGCTGGCGGTCACCCACGCCTCGGCGTCCGCCTCGGCAATCGCGATGCTCCAGACCGCCGAGCCGCAGCCGACATCCAGGACGCGCATCCCGCGCCGGGCGTTGCCCGCGCCGAGCACCCTGGCCATCCGCCGGGCCGGCTCGCGGTTGAGCGCGTGCAGCAGGCGAATCAGCAGCGGGAAGAATGCCTCCGCGTTTTGCTGCCGCTCGACGGCGCGATGCGGTTTTCCGCCGCGCACCGCCTGCGCCAGCTCGCTCCACGCCTGCCAGATAAAGTCGCCCTCGAGCATCTGGCCGATATAGTCCGGCTCCTGGCGGACCAAGTAGCGGGCCGCCAGCGGTGCAAGTTCGAAAAGGCCGGCCTTTTTCTTCAGCAGACCCAGTGCCGCCAGCGCATCCAGCAGCATCCGCATCCCGCGCTCCGAGGCTCCGCAGGCTCGCGCGATGGCTTCGGCTGTGCGATGGCCTGCAGCTATCTCCGAAAAGAGGCCGAGCTGCACGCCCGCGGCCAGCACCCGCGAGGGGACAAACGACCAATGCATATCGAGCAGCGCCTGAGGGCTCAGCTCGTTCTCCTCGTCGGCTCCGGCGTGCGCCGCTTCCGTCATGGTAAACCTCCTTGGGCCGAACAGATTGGGACTCTACCGAGCCTTGTCCCCGGCGTTAGCACGGACAAGGCCGCCAGCCTGCGGCACGAACGGGATGTAAGCGGTGCGCGGCTCGACTCCGGGTGCAAGCCGCGCCGGAGCAGCCACTCCTGCCGGCCCAAGCGACCTGATGAAGCGATAGATCGCCCGTAGGTCAGGCTCGCTCATCCGATCCAGGGCCCGCCACGGCATCGGAGGATACCCGTTGCGCGTATGCGCCATCTCCACCCACTGGCGCTCCGAGAGTGTTTGCACCGTCAAGCGCAAGTTGCTCGGATAGGTCGTTCCCCAGGGGCCGCGAAAGCCGACCGGATTTCCGGTCAGCCACCGCGACATCGGCAGCCTGCCTCCGCGCTCTGCATAACCGGGCGTATGGCAGTCGTTGCAACCGCCGATGAGCACCAGGTAGCGGCCCGCCGCGAGCGGGTCTCGCGCCTTGACGTAGGGCGTTCGAGCCTGGTCGGCGACTACCGGCACACCCGACGCGAGCCAGACGGCAAGCGCTGCCGCGGATGCCATCAGCACGTGCCTGCTCGCCGGCCGCCTTGTTTCCGGCCTGGCCTTGAGCGTTCTTGGCATAGCCTCCTCCTGGCTTCGCGTAGGCGCTGCGGGTTTTCCTGCGAGCAACGACCGCTTTCTTCTCAAGTCCTCGAGCCGCAGTCAAAGGGCTCCGGCATCCTTGCCGCGCAGCGGCCTTCCGATCCGACACGCACGCCCTTCAAGAGCATAGGCGTTCCATGGGACCGCCAATGCCGTTCCACTCGATGGAACGAACAAGGTCGCCAGCGAGCCTTCTGGAGTGAACGCTTCGCGCCAAACGTCAGCGGCCCACACCGCTGAGCGCAACGCCAAGGGGCGCCTGGTCACCTGCGCCGGTCCTCACCCGCAGCGTTTCGACAAACCGACCAGCGTACGGAGGATCGAAGCGCACGCCAAGCAGCAGTCGCTCACCAGGCTCAAGCTGAAACGACCTCGCGCCCGAGACCAGGCTGAAGGGCGAGCCGCTGGCAAATCCCTCGACCGTCCCGGAAAGCAGGGCGCTGCTCGCGTTCTCCAACGCTATCCATCCAAGCGCAGAACCGCCCACCGAAACCGGCGCGAAAGTCGCCTCGGTTCGGCCGCTTGCTGCTTGCGCTCCGCCCAGCGTTACCGTCGCCAGCCGCGCCGGCGCACCAGCCTGCGATGCAACGCCGCCGCGCGCCGCGCCTCCCGCTACTGAACCGACCGCGGCGCCGGTGCTCGCCGCGCCCGGGCTCGCACCCGCGCCACGGCCTATTCCCACATTACCGGCGTTACCCTCCAGGCCAAGGATCGGAGCGCCCGGCCCCGGCGGCCGGCGCGGCTGCGGTAGCGGCGGGACGGCGGTCGGGCGCGGGACCGGGGTTGCCGGCACGCCGGTCGGCGTGGATGTCGGCGTAGGCGTCGGTGTCGCGCTGCCGGCACAGGTCGGCGTAGCCGTCGGCGTGGGCGCGCTTCCCGGCGTGCTCAGCGCGCTGCCGAAGGCCTCGACAAGGTTAAAGACGTTGACCGTGCCGATACCGCTGGCGAAGTCCCAGCCGCTGCCCGCGGCGTAAGCCGGCTGGTAGCCCGTGTTGCAGGTGGAAAGCACGCCGTACACGCCCGACGGCGTATAGCAGTTGATCCCGCCAACGCATACCTGGTCCGTGTCTCCCTGCGTCACGTCGTAGAATACACAGTTGCTCCCGACTGCGTTGCCATTGGAAGAGTTACACGACGACGCGCCTGAAACACCGTACTCGGTCCGCGCCATAGCATAGTAGCTGGGATTCGGATTACCCTGGGCGCCACCCGTGTGCTGGTTTATGAGCGCCTGGATTCCGGCCATGATAGGCGAGGCGAACGAGGTCCCGCCGGCTTGTGTCCACGTATCCGGAGCGCCGGAGCAGGAAGCGCCTCCGTTGGCGGTATCGGAAAAGCAAAAGATGTAACTGTGAGACCAGTACTCCCCGTCCGCCGCGAACAGCGAAACGTCCGGCAGGTCGCGCACGCCGTCGGCCGGATTACCCAGCACCGACTGCCACGACGGCTTGGGATACCCCGCGCAAGTGCCGCTGACGACTCCCTCGTAGCCGGTGGCCGGAGCACCGCTGGCGCATCCGCTGGGGCCGCCTCCACCCCCGGCAACCTCGGCGAACAGCTTACCGCTGTTGCACAAACCGTCGGCACCGTACGCGGTGCTGAAACTGAAGAACTTTGCCAAAAAAAGGCTGGCGCAGGAGTCATTCCAGGGTATCTCCGGAACGTAAGAGAGCGCCGAGCCGTAGGCTGTTGTGTTGGTCGAACTCCAGTAAGTGCTGTTTTCCAAGAGATAGCTGTCCTCGAAGTCGGTGCCGCCAACGGCCACGTTATAGGGCGTCGAGGCAAGGCCGTTCACGTTGATCCCATGTATTGCCTCGGTAAAGCCTCGGTCGTTGCCGGCCGGGCCGGAATCGCCCGCCGCCACGAAGATTGACATTCCCTCGGAAACCGCCTGCTGGTAAAGCGAGCTGATCGCGGCGTTGGCGGAGGCGCCAAGGTCGGTTTCCGAAGCGCCGTAGCTGATGCTGACAATGGCCGGCGGCGTGCTCGAATTGACCAGGTTCTCAAGCGCGATAAAGCCACCGAAATTGGTGGAGGTGGTCGCGCAGGAGGCCGACACGATCGCCGCGCTGGGCGCCGCGGCGCTCGCCCACTCGACGTCCAGGGCGGCCTCGATGTCGTCGCCGTTAACGCCCGGATTGCTGCAATTGCTCGGGCCGGAGGGCGGCTGCGGATTGGTCTGGCTCAACGAGCCGCTGGGGTAGCTACTGGAGAGGCTGAACGTACTCCGGAACGTGTCCCAGTCATTAGGGTAGTTGTAAAGGTCGGTATCCTCGATCACCACGATCGTCTGGTTCTGGCCCGAGTAGCCGGCTTGGTAAAGCGGGGTGAAGTTGTAGATGGTGGCCAGGTCGGGAGGCACCACGGCATAGAAAGTGGCGCCAAACGAATTGGTAAAAGTGTACTCGGAGTGCAGCTTGAAGAGCGGGCGCGGCATAAAATCGTTCAGCGACACGACCCCGGCCACCACCGGCGCCAGCGCCGCCGGAATCTGCGGATCGCCCATGTTGGCAATGTGCCTCTTGCCTTTCACGTCGAGGTAATGAATCTCGGTGTGAAAAGCCTGGCGCACCTGCCCCGCCGTCCCCGAGAAGTCGATCACCATTCGGCTGGGGTAAACCCGCGCCACGCTAAAACCCTGCGACCGCAGCCAGCTCGCAACCGTGTCGACATCCTGCTGGGCCGGGCCGAAACGCTCGCCCACCTCCTGCGCCGCAAGCCAGTGGTGGTAATTGGGCGAGCGAGGATCGTGCAGCTCGTCGATCAATTCTTCGAACGCCTGCTCCAGCTCGGCAGGCCGGCGTAGCTGCAGGAACAAGGTCTGAAGGGCAAGATTGTCGGGGACCGGCCCGCGGTCGTTTCGCGCATTGGCTTCAGGGCGGGTGTTGCCGGCAAGCGTAACCAGTTGGGTATTGTCAACCGGCTGCGTCACCAGCGCTCGCGCTCGGCCGTAGCCCGGCCCGCCCCTGATTCCCGCCGGCCCGGCCGCCCGCGCCGCAAGCCCGACCATCACTGCAGCCGTCGCAGCCAATACAACCCTGAGCGCCCAAAGCGCTCGTGCCCGGGCCGAGCCTTCTCTCTTCATGGCACCCCCCCCTTACGCTTGGAGCTTGGCCGCTATACTGCCGTCGCTGCTCTCCCGTGCTCCTCTGAGAAACCCCTTCCCGCGCCCCTTGCGCGGCCTTGTATCATCCTCCTACGCCGGTAAATGAAACAAGCCAAGAACCTCTTGCACTGCTCTCGTCGGGCGTTAGCGAAAGCGTTTCGGCAAACGAGCCGGCATACGGGGGAGTAAACCGCACGCCGAGCAAGAGCCGCGCGCCAGGCTCAACCACAAACGGCCCCGCGCCTGAAACCAGCTCAAAGGGTGAGCCGCTGGCAAAGCCCTCGATCGTCCCGGAAAGCATGGCATTGCCTCTATTCTCCAAGGCAATCCACCGGAGCGCCGAAGCTCCCACGGAAACCGGCGCAAAGGCCGCCTCGGCCCGGC
>JAJYRQ010000033.1 GCA_021794015.1 Deltaproteobacteria bacterium
CTGCTATCGCTTTCCATAGCGTCATCCTCCGCCACCCGCCGCCAAGCGGGCCCGAGTTGTGGCTCAACTCGCCGGATCTTGACGCTTTTTCACTTTTCCACCAACTCCCCGACACTACCGTCGCCGTGGGCCGGACTGTAGACTCGAGTTTCCCTTTTAAACCTCTTCCCCTCAGCAGACTGATACCGCAAATCAGCGCCGTAGCGCAAGTGTTAAAGCATGTGCCGGCGCACGCACTCGGGTGCGCCGGTAAAGTGCTCAGCTTTGTGGCCTCGCCGGCCTTGAGGCCGACGGCAAGCGGCGCGCTGGATACCCCGAGTCGGCCCGCTCACGTCGACCGGGCGCCCACCCCGAAAGGCTGACACGCCGTTTTGCCCGCGAAGTTATCGGCAGGCCGCCGAGAAAAGGCGAAAACGCCCCCAGACCGGCGGCCCATCCATACCCTGCAAGCGGGGAGTTTTCCCGGGGGTGGCATATGACGGCGGCGGTCGAATCCTGCGTCAATCCTTGCAGGGTGAAGGGCGTTTCATCTAGCAGGAAAACGCGCTACAACCCACGGCCTGCCCTCGGCTGCCGGAGCCGGCGCCCAGATAATTTGTGATCTCCAGTGAGTCGAGGCGAACACGACTGTGCGTCATACGCGTCTCTCGGCCCCAAGGTTCCCAGATGGCACTTATTGAGGCTTACACATTATAGCGACCGTGTCGTTCTTGCCGCAGCACCTTGGTGCGCCGTTGCCGCGCGCGCCAGGCCATCGCATGGCGGCAGGGGCACGCGTCGCGCCTCCCCGTATTGCGCTCCCGCTGGTCGGGCAAGCTGCCGTGCGGTCAGTACCGCGCGCGGAAATGACAAAAGAGGAGGCGCGCGCCCTCTTTTCCTGATTCCTCTCCCCCACCGGGGGAGAGGATCAAGGCGCCGCCCTGAGCGGAGCGCAAGCGGAGCCGAAGGGAGAGGGGGGACGTACCCAGAGGCTCGAGGTGGCGCCAGCAGCCCCCCTCACCCTTCCCTCTCCCCCCAAGGGGAGAGGGAGACAAAAACGAGCACCGCGCGCGGGTGACAAAGAGGAGGCGGACGCCCCACTGCTGTCATTCCCCCGCGCGGTACGTCCACCCTCTCCCTTCGCCGCGTAGTGGCCGAGCGCGGGGAATCCCGACACTGAGCCGGCTGGAGCGCGCCGCTGCGCGTAGATTCTTCGCTCCGCAGACTTCGCTCAGAATGACATTCGCGCTCGCGCGGTCATTTATGAGACTGCTTGTAAGGGTTTGGACGGGGGCGGGCGGCGCGCCGCGTGGTACGCTCGACGCGATCGCCTGCGCGCTGCGGACGCGGGCCGAAAGGCAGCTTGGCGCGCGCGCCGCGGCTCTCCGCTCGGCTTGGCCGCGCCGGCTTGACGCCGTAGTGAATGGCGACCGTGCCGAAACCGACGAGGCGGTACCCAGTCTGGACGAACCCGGCCTCGTCGAGCATCCGCTTCAGCCGGTCCGCCTCCGGATGGGCGCGCAGCGACTCGGCCAGGTAGCGGTAGGCGGGCAGGTCGCCGCCTGCCACGGCGCCCAAAAGCGGGACCATCCGGTTGATGTAAAGGCCGAAAAAGCCTTTGAGCGGGCCGCGCGGCGGCGTCAGGTCGAGACACCCAAGCCGCCCACCGGGCCGCAGCACCCGACAGAGTTCGGCAAAGGTCCTGGGCAGGTTGGCGACGTTGCGCAGGGCGAAGGCGTTGACCGCAGCGTCAAAGGTGTCGGCGTCAAACGGCAGCGCGAGGGCGTCGCCGGCCGCCAGCGAGATGACCTGCTCGAGACCTCGAGCGGCGACCTTGGCGCGGCCGGCCTCGAGCATCTCGGGGCAAAAGTCGAGGCCGACGACCGTGCGGCTTCCCTGGCGCGCAAGCTCGATGGCTAGGTCGGCGGTGCCGGTGGCAAGATCGAGCGTCACGGCGCTCTGCGGACGGACCAGCTCGACGGTCGCCTTTCGCCAACGGCGGTCAAGCCCAAGGGTCATCAGCCAGTTGACGAGATCGTAGCGGGGGACGATCCGAGCAAAGGTCGTCCGCACAAACTGGGCTTTAGCTGCTTCCTGCTGGTTCATTGGAACGCAGGCGCGGGGTTGTGGGCCGGCCGCGCGTTGGTATCTCAGCAGAGTCGGGGATTTTTGTCACCTCCCGCGGCCTCGGCCCAGCCGCCGGCGGGCGCGCCGGCGGCTTTGGCAGCCGCGGGCGCGTTTGGCGCCGCGGCCGGGATGGGCGGCCGAGGTGCGCAGGCTTGCCGGCGTTCGCCCGGCTGCGCTAGGCGTCGCGGCGTTCGCCCGGGGCTACGCCGCCGGGCAGGGCAGAGAGTGCCGTGGTTTGGCCGAGCATCGGTCGTAGCATCACGACCACGGCTATTGCGGGCAGAAGCATCACGAGCGCCAGCGCGCTGGCCGGGCCTACGTCGCCGAAGACCGTGTAGTAGTAGAGCAGCGGCGGCAGCGTTCGGTGGGTAACCTGGATAAGCAGCGCGAAGCCGAACTCGTCCCAGCTAAGGAGAAAAGTCAGGATGAACGTGGCGGCCAGGAACGGCCTCACCGCGGGAAGCACCACGCTGAAGAAAGCGCGCAGCGGCCCGGCACCGTCAAGCCAGGCGGCCTCTTCCAACTCCACCGGTAGGCCGGCGAAGCCGCTAAAGCTGGTGAGCACGGCCGTGGGCAGCGCAACCGCGCCGTGGACCAGCGCAAGGCCGATGCCGCTTTGCGTGTCGTAAAGGCCGAGGACGATCAGGGCCAGCGCAAGCGGAATTGCCACCGCGATCATCGGCAGGAGCCGCGTAACGCTGATCAGCCCGAGGCCGGCAGCGCGCTCGCGCCGCCCGCGCGCCATCGCGTAGCCCAGCATCGCGCCCAGCGCGGTGGCCAGCACCGCCGACAGTGCCGCCACCGCGAGGCTTCGCGCCAGCACCGAGCGCAGTTCCGAAAGCGCGAATACCGCGCGCAGGTGGGCGGCGGTAAGCCGGTGCGGCAGCCAAAACGGCGGCCAGGCAAAGCTCTCCAACTCGGGCGTAATCGCCTGCTTGGCAAGCAGGTAAAGCGGGCCAAAACCGGCGAGCACCAGACTCCCGCTCAATAGGCGCGCCAGAACCCGCCGGACCATGCCGTTTGATCCTCGGCCCCGCCTCATGGCAGGCTTCCTCGCTGTCGCGAAAGCCGCCGTCCCAGGCCAAGCCCGGCCAGACCAAGCACCGTAACCAGCAGTCCCAAAAGACTTGCTGCCGCCATCGCGCGCCCCGGCGCGAGCTGGTCGCTCCAAAGCTGGTAGGCGTAGGTCGAAAGCACCGGCGTCCCTTCGGCCCCGGCCAGGACCAGCACGGTCGAGAAAATCCGCATCGCGTCAAAGCCGCGCAGCAAGAGCGCGCTGGCCAGCGCCGGCGCCATCAGCGGCAGCGTGATGTGCCGGAACAACGATAGCCTGCCCGCCCCGTCGAGCAGGGCCGCTTCGTAAAGCTCGGCCGGGATCGAGCGCAAGCCCGCCGCCAGGATCAGCATCACCACCGGCGTTACGTGCCAGGCGTCAACCACCGATACCGTCAGCAGCGCCAGCCAGGAACCGGGCCGCAGCCAATCCACCGGCACGCCGCCGGCAGCCAGCAGCGCGCCGTTTAGGTAGCCGCGCGGCAGAAAGATGAACCGCGCCAGCGCCAGCAGCACGATCTCAGGCAGCGCAAACGGCACAACCACGGCAATCTCGACCAGCGGGCTGCGCCGCCAGGTCACAAACAGGGCCAAGGCGAAACCCCCGGCGAATTCAATCCCCAGGCTCAAAAGCGGGATGAGCAGGTTGTTGCGGAGCGCCGCGCCGAACATCGGGTCGGCCAGCACGGCGCGATAGGCCCGAAAAGCGTGCCCTCTGCCGGTGAGCGGAATCAGTAAACCTGCCAGCGCAGGGACCAGCAGTACCAGCCCCATCAGCAGTAACGGAACGGCCGTGAAGACGAGCCTCAACCG
Organism: Deltaproteobacteria bacterium; assembly: GCA_021794015.1. Classification (GTDB taxonomy): domain Bacteria; phylum Desulfobacterota; class Binatia; order Binatales; family Binataceae; genus JAJYRQ01. The sequence continues at coordinate 3,973 of JAJYRQ010000033.1, forward strand.
GGCGGCGCTGCGGCTCATCGCGGCAAGCCATCTCCGGCAGCCTCGGCTGCGCGCTCAGGCCCGGCCGCCGGCGCGAGCTGCGATGCGGCCGTTGTCTGGCCGAGCTCGTTAAGCGCTGCCTGCGGGCTTTGGCCGGCGAAGAGTACCGCGCGAACGGCATCCTGCCAGCGCTCGCTAAGGGGCAAGTAGTTGCGGATGGTCGGCCGGGCCCGTACGTAGGGCGCCATCGCGACGAATCCGGCGTACAGAGCCGCATCGGTTGAACCCGCTTCGGGGGCAAGCGAGCCGTACCAGCCGAGGGTTCGGCTTAGCCGGCGCTGAGCGGAGGCCGAAAGCAGGTAGCGCAGAAACGCCCGCGCCAGGCGCGGATGCGGCGCGCTTTTCGGAATGCCGAGGTAGCCGCCGCCCAGCACGGTGGCGCGGCCGGCGGGCCCGCGCGGAATCGGCGCGCTCAGCGCGAACCTGGGCGCCAGGCCTTTGCTCGCCAGGTAGCTCATGGCAAAGGGCCAGTTGAAATGTATCCACACCTCGCCCCGCATTTGCGCCTCGAGAATCGGCATTTCACGGAAGACCGCCGAATAGGGGTTGAGAAACGGCGCCAACTGGGCCAGGAAGCTCAGCGCCGTATAATCGCCCGGCGCGTAGGGGTTGCGCAAGCTGCCGCCCGCACCCCATAGAAAAGGCAACAGATCGCAGACCAGCCCGTCGTACCGGGCGGCTTTGAGCGCGACTTTGCCCGGATGCGCCCGCGCAAACCGCGCCAGTTCCTCCCAGGTCCCGGGCGGGCGTCCAACCTCGAGCCGGTTGTAAATCATTGCCTGCCACATGAGGCGACCAGGCACGAAATAGAGATGGCCGCGGCGGCGGGCGGCCTGCCACGCGGCCGGCGGAAAAAGAGCCTGCGCCTGTGCCGTCTCGAGGCCGTCAAGCCGGCGCATCCCGCCGCGCGCCGCCCCCAGCAGGGCAAGGTCCAACTCCGCGACGTCCACCACGCCGCGGCCGGCAGCCGCCTCGGCACGTACCGTGTAAAGAATGTCGGCGTAGGTCTCGGCAACGATGAGAATCTCGACGTGCCGGTCCCGCTCGAAGTCCTCCAGGAAACGGCGGTAACGGCTTGACTCCCCGGGAAAGAGCGCAAGAGCGAGGGTGAGCCGCTTGCGCGGCTTGGCTTCAAAGCGGCAGGCCGGTGTTCCCAGCGACAGCAACAGGACTGCGGCGAGGAGCAGCGACGCTGGCCTTGGCGCGGGCAAGCCGATACACTGCCGGGGCTTGAGCGGGCTCTGGGTCGGTGCTTTCAACCGCGCTTCGAAGCGTCCGCGCCCCGACTTTCCGGTGCCAGTGCCGCGCCATGCGGGGCGGACTGGTCCAGCTCGGCTCGCGTGCGCGGCAGGCATTGCGGATGATTGCGCTGGAGGTAGTCGATCAGTTGTTCTCGCACCTCGCACCGGAGGTCCCACAATGTGGAGGAGTCGGCCGCGCTCACCAGGGCTCGCAGCTCGACCGCTCGTTCGGTGGCGTGCGTCACCTGGAGAACGCAAACCTTGCGGTCCCACTTGGGATTGGCCTCGGCGAGCCGCTTCAGCTCCCGGCGCAGTTCCTGCACCGGTATGGTGTAATCGGCGTAAATGTGGATCGTGCCGATCAAATCAGTGGTGCGCCGCGTCCAGTTCTGGAACGAATGCTCGATGAAGTAGGCAATCGGAACCACCAGCCGCTGCAGGTTCCAGATACGAACCACGACGTAGGTGGTTGTGATCTCCTCCACCCAGCCCCATTGGTTGTCGACGATTACCACGTCTTCGAGCCGAATCGGCTGCGTGATGGCTATCTGCAGGCCGGCAAGCAGGTTGGCCAGGGTCGGACGAGCCGCCATGCCGGCGACCAGACCCGCAACTCCCGCCGAAGCGAGAATGCCCGCTCCCACCGCGCGCACCCGCTGGAACGTCATCAGCAGCAGGCCGGCGGCCACAATGCCTATTACTACCGCGGCAACCCGGCGAAACACCTCCACTTGGGTGGCCAGCGCCCGCGCCCGGAAGCGGTCGCCGGGATGGCGCTGCGCTCGGATAACCAGCAAGTCGGAAAAGGCAAAGAGAACCTTGACCGACAGCCAGGCCAGCGCTCCCGTGCCCACCACGTCCACGACGTGGCCCACAAACGAGTCCAGGCGCGGCGGTAGCTCGAGCGCCGGCAGCGTGAGCTCCAGGAATAACGCCGGAAACGCCACTGACGCCGCAGCCCAGCAGCGCTGCTCCAGGCGCGCGGCCAGCGTCGCCTCTCCCCGGCTCGCCAGGCGGCGCAAAAACCGCCATAGCAGGTGATGCGCCGCGACGGCTGCCGCGAGCGCTAGAACAGCCAAAGCGGCCGGAAACAGTACCGGCCACGCCCGGTCAAACCAGGCGCCAAGCAGGCTTTGCACCACTGTCTTGGACATCAGCGTCACCGCGCCATGGCCCGCCGCTGCGTCCAGCGCAGCGCCAGCCGCGCCGGCGCGGTAAGGCAAATGCTACCGGCGCACGCGTGAGAACGGCAAGCGGTTGCGCGGGCGGCGGGGCGGCCGTTGACAGAAAACCGTGGGTGCTTTGCGCGCCGGCCGGAGTCAGAGCAGTCCCGACTTTGCGCCGGCAATACAAAACCGCGCTGCCCGCAGGCAGGCACGGTGCCGGGCCTCCCAGCCTTGCCGTTGGCCGAGCTGAAGCGGGGGGCCTCAAAGGCAGGCCCCCGCTTTCGGTCAGGCCGATTGGAGCGCGTTCAGGTTCGCCGGCTTGGCCCTCGAAGCGCTGCGGTCAAACAGCTCTTCGTCGGCGCAAAACAGCCGGTAGATGGCTTCGTAACCGTCGGCCATGTGGGCTGCGGTGAAGCGGGTCTCGAACTCGCGCCGGCACGCTTGCCGCGAGATCGTCTCGACGCGCCGCACGGCCGCCGCCAGTTCCTCGGTCGTTGTGGCGACAAACCCGCTCACGCCGTCCCGAATGACCTCCGGCACAGAACCGCACGGCCGGGCGATTACCGGAGTGCCGCAAGCAAGCGCTTCGATCATGGTCAGGCCGAACGGCTCGGGCCAGTCGATGGGAAACAGCAGGGCAAGCGCTTCGCCAAGGAACTGGTTCTTCTCCCGCTCGTTGATTTCACCGATGAACTCGATGTCGGGCGACTTCAGCAGCGGACGGATAACCCGCTCGAAATAGTCGCGGTCCGCGGGGTCGACTTTCGCGGCGATCTTGAGCGGAATGCCGGTCAGCCGCGCGACCTCGATCGCCAGGTCGGGCCGTTTCTCAGGTGAGATGCGTCCCAGGAAGGCGAGATAACGTCCCGGCCCCGGGCTGAAGCTCAGCAGGTCGGGCGGCAGCCCATGATGGACGGTGCCCACCCAGTTTAACTGCGGTAGCTGCGCGCGCTGGCTTCGGCTGATCGAAACCAGGGCAACGTCGCTAAAGCTGCGGTAGATGGGGTCGATGGGCGGCCAGTCAAGCCGGCCGTGCATCGTGGCCACGCTCGGCGTCGCCGTCAGCCGGGCAAAGGGAAAGGCCAGGTAGTCAACGTGCGTGTGAATAATGTCGAACTCGTCGGCCCGCCCATAGGCGGCGGTCAAGTTGAGAAGCTGGTAGGCGTCCCCAAAGCGGTTCAGCCCGGCCAGCCTCAGCGAGGACGGCCAGGCGGCGCACACCGGCACGCGGGCGGTCGAGTCACCAGAGGCAAAGAGCGTTACCTTGTGGCCGCGCGCTGCCAGCTCCTCGCTCAGGTTGGCCACCACACGCTCGGTGCCTCCGTAAAGCTTGGGCGGGACGCTTTCGTAGAGCGGCGCGACCTGGGCGATTCGAAGGGGACGGGCCGCTGGACGTTTCGTCGCGACCGGTAGAACGGTAACGCTTTCGTGTCTTTTGCTGTCTCGCATAGCTTTGTCCCCTGGGTTGCCCGTTAAGTTCAAACCTCGTTAATATAGGTTCCACCGTGCCTTGCCGTCGCAGGCCGCCTGCGGGTTTGTCGGCTGCTCGACAGCTCCGGTTCACCTTCCCGTCGCCGCGGGCGCTCGCCCAGGCGGCGTCCGCAGCGTCCTAATTGACCCATTCGGCTTCGCTCAGGGCAAGCCTTTTCTCCCCATGGTCGCATTCACCTGACCGCCGGGATAGACCCCTCGGATTCCAGTTGAAGCCCGCGTGCCTGCTCGGCGAAAAGCCGAGCGTAAAGCCCTTGGCGGCGCAACAGCAGGTCATGTGTTCCTGTTTCTACGACCCGACCTTGGTCTAGCACCACAACCAAGTCTGCCTCCACGGCGCTGCGCAGCCGATGCGCGATTAAAAACGTGGTTCGACCTCGGGCGAGACGCTCCATAGCATCGTGCACGAGATTTTCAGATTCAGAATCAAGCGCGGAAGTTGCTTCGTCAAGCACCAGGATAGGCGGGTTCTTGAGGAACATCCGCGCCAAGGCAAAGCGCTGGCGCTGCCCGCCGGAAACCTTGACGCCACGCTCGCCGATTATCGTGTCGAGGCCTTGCGGCAGTTGACGCACGAAGTCGGCAATGTTGGCCTGCCCCAGCGCCGCCCACACGGCGTTGTCGTCCGCTTGCGGCTTTCCGTAGGAAACCAGGGCGCGCACGGTATCGTTGAAAAGATGGGTCTCCTGGGTGACGATGCCAACGGCGTCGCGCAGCGACTGCAGGCTCACATGGCGGATGTCGCGGTTGTCAATCAGGATTCGGCCGCTGGTCGGATCGTAAAACCGCGGCAGCAGACTTGCCAGCGTCGTCTTGCCGGCTCCGGAGCGGCCGACCAGGGCAACAGTCATCCCGCCCTCGACTTTAAGGTTGACCTCGTGGAGAACTTGGCGCCCGGGGCTACCGTCGCGCGCGGGGTAGCAGAAGCTGACGTTCTCGAGGCGCACCGCGCCCGCCCGCATCTTGAGCGGCCGGCTCAAGACGTGGTCGGTTATCTGGGGCCGCAAGTCAAGGAACCGGAAGATGCGCTCGATGGCGGCCATCGAGGTGGCCATGACAATCGAGAGCGAGGCGAAACGCTCAAGCGGCAGGTAAAGGTAGGCCAGGAAGCCGACGAAAGCGACCAGCGTACCCAGAGAAGTGCCGCCTCGCATTATCATGACGCCGGCGACCAGGACCACCACCGACGGAGCCAGCTTGGTCAGGAACTCCGTCCAGGCCTGCTGCCAGGAGGCCTGGCGAATCTTTTCGACCGTCAGGTCGTACATGCCGCGAGTCTGACGGTCAAAGCGGGCGCCTTCTTCCCGTTCGCGGGCAAAGGCCTTGATCGTGCTGGCGCCGATGATCCGTTCCTGCAGGTCTCCGGCGAACACCTCTACCGCTTCCTGAAGCCGATGGGTTGCCGCCTTCACCTTGGGCGCGTAGTAACGAATCATCAGCGCGTAAAAGGGCATCACCCCAAGCGCCACAACTGCCAGCCAGCGGTCGAGCACGAACAGCAGGCAGACCACAATGCCCAGCGACGCCGCGTCGATCCAGAAGTTGGTGAGCGCCGAAAAGACGAACTCCTGGGCCAGATCGACATCGATAACGACTTGGGAGAAAATCGCGCCCGCCGGTCTCTTGTCGAAAAAGCCGTGATGAAGCCGCTGCAAATGAGCGAAGACCGCCTTGCGCAGGTCGTAGATAAGCCCGCTGCCGGCGCTCAGCCCCCAGTAGTTGCGGTAGTAGGCGGCCACCGCCTGAACAACGTAGACCACGAACAAGGCAAGCGTGAGCACTTCCAGCCGGTCCTGGGCTGAGGTCCCCATCCCCAGCAGATGGGCCAGCCCTCGGCACCAGTGGTCGATTAACCCGTCGATGCCGTCCAGTGGGCGCCCGCCTGCGCCTGCCTGCACCGCCCCCGCAGCAGGCAGGGACGAGGCCCCCGGGGCCAGCAGGACATCCACGATGTACTTAAAGGCAAGGGGAAAGGCGAGCGGCAGGGTAAACTTCGCTATCCCCATGACGGCAGCGCCCAGGGCGCGCCGCGTATGGGGTCGCACGTAGCCCAGAAACCGCACCAGCGGCCGGTGCTTGAACTGGAGCCAGAGCTTGTCCGGGGCAGAACGTAGGGTGGAAACGTTCAGGTTCATCTTTTTCCTGGCTGCGGCCTCACCGGCTCCGTCCGCGTTTCACTCACGGGGCCGTTTGGGCTCGGTTGCTCTTCAAGGTCCTTTGCGATGCAATATGCGCAACGGACGTGCCATGCCGGAACAGGGCCCGCCAGGCCGGTTTCCGGCTGGGCGCAAGCCCAGACGATACTGAAAAGGTCAATCCAGTACCTCAAATCAGTCGAAGCGAAAAAGTCAGGGTCGGCCAACTCGGACGCAAACGGTCGAGCCTCCTTGGCAATGGCTCTGCCGAGTTACATCTCCAGGGAAGGTCCCTTAAAAGCCCCGGGCGCAGGCCGAGCCTTCGGCATTACCGAAGCCTTGCCGACACCCTGCGTTTGGAGCCGGTCAGAGAAGGAATGCTCAACCATATCCTAATCGAAAACGTCGCCCCGTCGGTTGACTGCGGACAGTACCCGGTCAAGCGGATCGTCGGAGAGCCGGTCGTGGTCGAGGCGGACGTCTTCCGCGACGGCCACTACAAGCTGCGAGCCGTGGTGAAATGGCGCCGCAAGGAGGCGCAAGCCTTCCGGGAAACAGCGATGGAGGAACTGCCCAACGACCGCTTCAGGGCTGTTCTCGTGCCGGCGGAGAGCGGACGCTACCTCTTCACGGTGGAAGCCTGGACCGATCGGTTCGCCTCGTGGCTAGGCGACTTCCGCAGAAGGGTCGCGGCCGGCCGGCCGGCGCATTTTGACCTCGAGGAAGGGATTGCCTTGTTAGAAGAGATCGTCCGCAACGCCCGCGGCAGTGAGCGGTCTCTGCTTGCGGGACGGCTGGATGAGATGCGCCGCTCAGGCGACCCGGCGGCAGTGGTGGCCCTGCTGGATAACCCTGTGGTTGGAGAAGCGGCCGCACGGGCGGCGGGGCGGCCGGACGCTTGCGCGGCGCCGCTGCTTGAGCTGGTGGCCGACCGGCCGCGAGCTCGCTTCGGAGCCTGGTACGAGTTGTTCGTCCGTTCTCAAGGCACCGAGCCGGGCAGGCCGGCCAGCTTTCGAGAGGCCGAGCGGCGCCTGGGGCAAATCCGAGATATGGGCTTCGACGTGCTTTACCTGGCGCCGATTCATCCGATCGGGGTTACCAGCCGCAAAGGGCCGAACAACGTGCCGGCAGGCGGTACGGAAAGCCCCGGCAGTCCCTGGGCAATCGGCAATGCCAGCGGCGGCCACACCGCGGTGGACCCCGCCCTGGGCACGCTTGACGATTTCGATCACTTCGTGGCCGCCGCCGCCAACCTTGGCCTGGAGGTGGCGCTGGACTTCGCCGTGCAATGCTCTCCCGACCATCCCTGGGTCAGCGAGCATCCCGAATGGTTCGCCCGCCGGCTCGACGGGAGCGTCAAGTATGCCGAAAACCCGCCCAAGGAGTACCAAGACGTTTATCCGATCGACTTTAACACGGCCGACCAAGCCGGCCTGATGGAGGAGCTTCTGCGGGTCGTGCTCTTTTGGGTAGGGCACGGCGTGCGGCTGTTTCGGGTGGACAATCCGCACACCAAGCCGGTGCCGTTTTGGCGCTGGCTGATCGACCGGGTGCAGGAGCAATACCCGGACGTGCTTTTTCTGGCAGAGGCGTTTACCCGGCCGAAGATGATGAAGGCGCTGGCGAAGGCGGGCTTCAGCCAGTCCTACACCTATTTTACCTGGCGCAACACCAAGGCTGAGTTGATCGAGTACCTGTCGGAGCTGACGGCAAGTCCCCTGTGCGACTACTTTCGGCCCAACTTTTTCACCAACACGCCCGACATACTGTCTGAGGTCCTGCAGACCGGGGGCCGGCCGGCCTTCAAGATGCGCCTGGTGCTGGCCGCCACGCTTTCGCCCTCCTATGGCATCTACAGCGGCTATGAGCTGTGTGAAAACGCGGCGGTCCCGGGCACCGAGGAGTACGCCGATTCCGAGAAGTACCAGGTCAAGGTGCGCGACTGGAATCGCCCGGGCAACATCAACGAGTTCATCGCCCGGGTGAACGCGGTCCGGCGCGACAATCCTGCCTTGCACGAGTTGACCAACCTGCGCTTCCTTGCCACCGACAGCGACCGGATAATCTGTTATTGCAAGGCGACCGCCGACCTGAGCAACGTCCTGCTGGTTGCGGTTAACCTTGACCCGCACAACCCGCGCGAGTGCAGCGTGGTGGTGCCGTCCGAGGCGGTGGGCGTGGCGCCGGGCCAGTCCTACCGGGTGACCGATCTGCTCACTGGGATGACCTATACCTGGGCGGAGCGCAATTACCTCAGGCTCGACCCGCAAATCGAGCCGGCGCACATTCTCAAGGTCCGGCGCTAGCGGCGATGAATGAGTCCAGGCTTCCCGCCGGGGATCCGCTTTGGTTCAAGGACGCCATCGTCTACGAGTTGCGCGTCCGGTCGTTTTATGACGCCAACGGCGACGGAATCGGCGATTTTCCCGGCCTGACGGCCAAGCTTGATTATCTGCAGGCGCTGGGTGTGACGGCGCTGTGGCTTCTGCCGTTTTACCCTTCGCCGCTCAAGGACGACGGCTACGACATTTCCGACTACGCCGGCGTGCATCCCGATTTAGGGACGCTGCGCGACTTGCGCGCCCTGCTCGCCCAGGCGCATCGGCGCGGACTGCGGGTGATAACCGAACTGGTGCTCAACCACACCTCCGACCAGCATGCCTGGTTTCAGCGGGCGCGCCGGGCGATGCCGGGCAGCCGGGAGCGCGACTTTTACGTCTGGAGCGAGACGCCGGAGCGTTACCGCCAGGCGCGGGTCATCTTCGAGGATTTCGAGCGTTCCAACTGGGCGTGGGATCCGCTGGCTGGGGCCTACTACTTTCACCGCTTTTACGCGCATCAGCCCGACCTCAACTACGATAACCCGGCGGTGCGCAAGGCGATCCTGAAGACGGTTGACTTCTGGCTGGACATGGGCGTGGACGGGCTCAGGCTTGACGCGGTGCCCTACCTTTACAAGCGTGAGGGGACGAACTGCGAGAACCTGCCCGAGACGCACGCCTTTTTGCGCGAGCTGAGAGCGCACGTGGACGCCAACTTTCCGGGCCGGATGCTGCTGGGCGAGGCCAACCAGTGGCCGGAGGACGCGGTGGCCTACCTTGCCGACGGCAAGGAGTGTCACATGGCGTTTCACTTTCCGCTGATGCCGCGGATGTTCATGGCGGTCAGGCTGGAGGACCGCTTTCCGCTGGTCGATATCTGGTCGCAGACTCCGGAAATCCATCCCAGCTCGCAGTGGGCGCTTTTCCTGCGCAACCACGACGAGCTGACCCTCGAGATGGTCACCGACGAAGAGCGCGATTACATGTACCGCGCTTACGCGCGCGAGCCCCGCATGCGGCTCAACCTCGGCATCCGCCGCCGCCTGGCGCCGCTGCTCGGCAACAACCGGCGCGCCATCGAGCTGCACAACGCCCTGCTGATGTCCCTGCCGGGCACCCCGGTCATCTACTACGGCGACGAGATCGGGATGGGCGACAACATCTACCTGGGCGACCGCGATGGGGTGCGCACGCCGATGCAGTGGAGCGCCGACCGCAACGCCGGCTTCTCTGCCGCCAATCCGCAGAGCCTCATCCTGCCGGTGGTAATCGATCACGAGTATCACTACCAGACGGTCAACGTGGAGGCGCAGGAAGGCAACCTCCATTCGCTGTTATGGTGGATGCGCCGGCTGGTGGCGCTGCGCCGGCAGTTCAGGGCCTTCGGCCGCGGCACGGTTGAGTTTCTCAACCCGAGCAACCCGCGCGTGCTTGCCTTCATCCGCGCCTTTGGCGAGGAGCGCGTCTTGGTGGTGGCCAATCTGTCGCGCTTTGTCCAGTACGTCGAGCTCGATCTGGCGCGTTTCAAGGGGATGGTTGCGGTCGAATTGTTCGGGCGCAATCCTTTTCCGCCGCTGGGAGAGGCGGCCTGGCCGCTTAGCCTGGGTCCGCACGGTTTTCTCTGGTTCTCCATCGAGGAGCCGCGCCGGGCGGCAGTCGTCGAGGCGGCCGACGCCGCGCCCGCGCGCATCGAGGTGGCGGAGCCGGGCGGCAACCCCTTCGGGCGCGAAACGCTGGCGCGGCTTTCCCGGCCTGTGGCGAGCTTTGTTGCGCGCAGCCGATGGTTTGCGGCCAAGGCACGCCATCTCAAGGGCCTTTCCATTAGCCACGTGGCTTTGCTGCCCGACTGCGCCGGGCGTCTGGGCCTGGGCTTCCTGGCCGCGCGTTATGCCGAGGGAGAGCCGGAAAACTACCTGCTGCCCCTGGGATTTGCCACTGACGCCCGCGCCGCCGAAACCCGCGCGCGCGCGCCCGAGCAGGTGATAGCGGAGGTGGAACGCCATGGCGCTCGGCGCAGCCTAAGCGGCATTGTCTACGATGCCTCGGCCGATCCCGAGTTGGCGCGGGCCCTGCTCGCGATAATCGAGCGGCGTCGCACGGTCGGCACCGCTTTTGGAAAACTCCTCGGCTTCGCCGGGCCGGCGCTGCGCCTTTCGGGCTCGGCAAACGACCAGCCACTTGCGCCGCGCCTGCTCGGCGCCGAGCAGAGCAACACCTCGATAGCCTATGGAGATCGGCTGCTGCTCAAGCTGTTCCGCAAGATCGAGGCCGGCCTCAATCCCGAACTGGAACTGGGCCGCTTTCTGACCGAGCGTGTCGGCTTCGAGCACGCGCCGGCGCTTGTGGGCTGGCTTGAGCATCGCACCGGCAGAAACGAGACGTACACGCTGGCCGTGATGCATCGGATGGTCGCAAACCAGGGCGACGCCTGGCAATTCACCCTGGGCGAGCTGGGGCGTTACTACGAGCAGGCGGCCAGCACGCTTGCCTCGGGGCGGGCGCCGGCGGCCAACAGCCTGGTCGAGCTACTGCATCAGGCCAAGCCGCATCCGCTGGCCGAGGAACTGATCGGCGCTTACCTGGATGCGGCACGGCTGATGGGGCGGCGGGCGGCCGAGCTCCACCGCGCGCTGTCGAGCGACTGCGAGGACCCGGCTTTTGCTCCCGAGCCCTATTCGGCGCTGCACCGGCGCTCGGTTTACCAGTCGCTGCGCAACCTTCTGGGCCAGGTTTTTCGGCTCTTGGCGGGGAGGCTGGGCGCGCTGGCGGCGCCGCTTCGAGGGGCGGCCGAGAGCGTTTTGGCCCTGCGTGAGCGGGCGATCTCTGTTTTCGAGGCGTTCCTGCGCGCCCCGCTTGGCGTGGCGCGGATACGATGCCACGGGGATTTGCATCTCGGGCAAATGCTCAATACCGGCAAGGATTTCGTGATAATCGACTTCGAGGGCGAGCCGGCGCGCTCGCTGGGCGAACGCCGGGGCAAGCGGACGGCGCTGCGCGACGTCGCCGGCATGATCCGGTCATTCCACTATGCGGCGCACGTCTCGCTGGGCGAGAAGCTGCGCAGCGGCGCGCTGGGCGAGACCAAGCCTGCGCTGGCGCGCCAGTGGGCCGCTTTCTGGCAGCGCTGGGCGTCGTGGGCCTTCGTCAAGGGTTACCTCGAGCAGGGGGCGGGATGTCCGTTTGTCCCCGCTGCCGACGATGAGTTGCGCATCCTGCTCGACACGTTCACCCTGGAGAAAGCAATCTACGAACTCGGCTACGAACTCAACCACCGCCCCCAGTGGGTCGAAATAGCCTTGCGCGGGGTCGCCGACTCGCTCGGCGCGCGGCTGCCTGACGAGGAGCTGTGAGCGACGAAACAAACACGACCGAGGGTGCTCGCCTGGGCGCGGGCGGGGCTCTTGTTTCCGGCGCGCGGTTTACCAAACTGGCTGCGGGCGAAGTGCGCCGACTGCTTAAGCTAACCCATCCCGACCCGCATTCGATCCTCGGCTTTCATCCCCGCGCCGGGTCCGCAGCGGTGCGCGCCTACCGTCCCGGAGCGCTCAGCGTGGTGCTGATTGGCGACGGCGGCGGGCGTACCCCGATGCGCGCGCGGCCCGAGCCGGGCCTGTTCGAGGCGGTCTTTGCCGAGCAGCACGCCCCGCGCCGCTACCGCGTCGAGGCCCATTACCCGGGCGGCCGCCTAAGCCTGCGGCGTGATCCGTACTGCTTTATGCCCACGCTGACCGATGACGAACTCAAATTGTGGGCCGAGCAGAGACACGAAGCTCCCGACTCGCTGCTCGGCGCGCATCCGCGCACCGCCGACGGGGTCGAGGGTGTTGGCTTTGCCCTCTGGGCGCCCAATGCGCTCGGGGTAAGCGTGGTGGGCGACTTCAACGGCTGGGACGGCCGCCTGGACATGATGCGGCTTTTGGGCGGCTTCGGCGTTTGGGAGCTGTTCATTCCCGAGATCGGCCCCGGGGTCCTCTACAAGTACGAGCTGCGCACCCGCGGCGGCGCCGTTGTGCTCAAGACCGATCCTTACGCCGAGGCGATGGAACGGCCGCCCGGCACAGCGTCGATCGTTTACCGCTCGCGCTGGACGTTTGACGACGCCGCCTGGATGGAGCAGCGCGCGGCGCAGCCTTTGCTCAAGCGCCCGCTTTCCATTTACGAGGTTCACGCCGGCTCGTGGCGGCGCGTGCCGGAAGAGGGCAACCGCGTGCTCAGTTACCGCGAGCTTGCCGTCCAGCTTGCCGACTACGTCCTGGAGATGGGCTTCAACTACGTTGAGTTTTTGCCGCTGATGGAGCATCCGTTCAGCGCCTCCTGGGGCTACCAGGTGAGCGGCTACTTTGCGCCGACGGCGCGGTTTGGTTCTCCCGACGATTTTCGTTTCCTGGTCAACCATCTGCACCGGCGGGGGATCGGCGTCATCCTGGACTGGGTGCCGGCCCATTTTCCCACCGACGCGTTTAGCCTGGGCCGTCTCGACGGTACCGCGCTCTACGAGCATCTGGACCCGCGCCAGGGGATGCATCCCGAGTGGGGCACCTACATCTTCAACTTTGCCCGCAACGAGGTGCGCAGTTTTCTTCTGGCCAGCGCCCATTACTGGCTTGGCCGCTGCCACGTCGACGGGCTTCGCGCCGACGCGGTCTCCTCGATGCTCTACCTGGACTACGGGCGCGACGCCGGCCAGTGGATTCCCAACCAGTACGGCGGGCGCGAGAACCTGGAAGCGGTCTCGCTGCTGCAGCAGCTTAACCGCGAGGTCCACGGGCGCCATCCGGGCGCGGCAACGATCGCCGAAGAGTCCACCGCCTGGCCGGCGGTAAGCCGGCCAACCTACCTTGGCGGCCTGGGCTTTACCTTCAAGTGGGACATGGGCTGGATGCACGACACGCTGGAGTATTTTTCCAAGGACCCGGTTCACCGCCGTTATCACCATCGCGACCTGACCTTCGGCTTCCTTTACGCGTGGAGCGAGAATTTCATCCTGCCGCTTTCGCACGACGAGGTGGTTCACGAAAAGCGGGCGCTGTTGGCCAAGATGCCGGGCGACCGCTGGCAACAGTTTGCCAACCTGCGCGCCCTGTTCGGCTACATGTGGGCGCGCCCGGGCAAAAAGCTGCTCTTCATGGGCGGCGAATTCGGCCAGTGGCGCGAGTGGAACCATGACCAAAGCCTCGACTGGCACCTGCTTGCCGAACCCGACCACCGCGGGCTCAAGCAGCTCGTGCGCGACCTTAATCGGCGCTACCTGGAGGAGCCCGCCTTATGGGAGGCTGACGCCGACCCGGCCGGCTTTTCCTGGGTCGAGGCCGACAACGCCGACGACAACGTCATTGCCTTCCTGCGCGCGGCGCCGAGCAGCGGCCGCCGGCTGCTCTGCGTCGGCAACTTCTCTCCCGTGGTCAGGCAAGGCCACCGCGTTGGCGTGCCTGTTGCCGGCTGGTACCAGGAGATACTCAACACCGACTCCGCCCTTTACGGCGGCAGCAACCAGGGAAACGCGGGCGGCGTGACGGCCGAGCCGATGCCGTGGCACGGCCGGCCGTATTCGGTTTTGCTGCGGCTGCCGCCTTTGGCTGTGGTGTGGCTGCGCGTCCCTGCTCATTAGCCGCAGGCTCTACCGGCGGGCCGCCGGCGGTGGCGGCTGCCGATGTGGCCAGGGCGGACCACGGTACGGCCAAGGCCGGCCGCCACGCAAGAGCGGTCAGCCGCCGGCTGCCATGAGCGCGCCGCCGCACGCAACTTACCGGCTGCAGCTTGGCCCCGGCCTCGGCTTCGAAGAGACGGCTGCACTCGTTCCCTACCTGGCCGAGCTTGGCGCAACCCACGTCTACTGCTCGCCGATCTTCGCTGCGCTGCCGCAAAGCCGGCATGGCTACGACGTCGTCGACTACGGCCGGCTGCGCGCGGAACTGGGCGGCGAGCCAGGCTTCGAGCGCCTCTTGGCGGCGCTTAAGCACTTTGGCCTGCGCCTTGTCCTTGACCTGGTGCCCAACCACATGGCGGCCTCGCCAGAGCACAACCGCTGGTGGCGCGACGTGCTCGAGCACGGCCAGGCCAGCCGCTACGCCGGCTTCTTCGACATCGACTGGGAGCCGGGCGATCCCAGGTTTCGCGGCGCGCTCGTGCTCCCACTGCTCGAAATTCGCTGCGCCCGTGCGCTGGCCGAGGGCGTGCTTGCTCTTGCGCTGTACAACGGATTGCCCGCGCTTAGCGCGCAAGGGGTTCGTCTGCCGCTTTCGCCGCGCTCTTTGGCGGCAATTGTCGCGCCGTTGGCGCAGAGAGACGACGCCGCCGAGCTTTGCGACCTTGGCCGCGCCCTGAACGAGCTTGCGGCCGGCCCGGCTCGGACAACGCCGCAGGACCGCTCGGTCAGCGCCGCGGCGGACCAGCTCAAAGAGCGTCTTCGCGCCCTGCTCGAGGCAAGGCCGGCGCTGGCGCGCGCGCTTGAGACATTCCTTAAGGAAATTAACGCCGACCCGCAAAGACTCGGCGGCCTGCTGGCGATGCAGCACTACCGGCTCGGGCTCAAGCGCTCGCTAAGCCGTGTCGTCAACTACCGGCGTTTTTGCGACGTGAACGAGTTGGCCGCGCTCAGCGTCGAGCAGAGCGAGGTGTTCGACGCAAGCCATTCGCTGGTTAAGCGTCTGGTCGAAGAGGGGGTTGCCGAGGGACTGCGAATCGACCATGTCGACGGGCTCAACGACCCGCAGGGCTACCTTGAGCGACTGCGCGCGCTTGCGCCCAAGGCATGGATAGTCGTCGAGAAGATCTTGGCGCCCGGCGAGGAGCTGCCGGCCTCGTGGCCCGTGAACGGAACCACCGGCTACGATTTTCTCCACGCGGTCTCGGGCCTGTTCGTCGCGCCGTGGAGCGAGCCAGCGCTTACCCGCATCTGGCGCGAGTTTACCGGCGAGCAAGCCGAGTACCGGACGCTGGTCCGACAATGCAAGCTTGCCGCGCTGGAGAACGAGCTTGCGGCCGACCTGGAGCGGCTGTCGAGGCTTTTCCAGGAGGTGGCCGAAAGCCGTCCGGAGCTTGCCGACTGTTCGGCGACCGAACTCAGAGGCGGGCTGGCCGAGTTGCTGGCCGCCTTTCCCGTCTATCGTTCCTACCTGCTGCCGGAAGGCCCCGGCTCGCCGCGCGACCGGGAAGTCATCGCTCAGGCCGTAGCGGCTGCGCAAGGCGCCAGGCCCGACCTGCCGGGCCATTTGTTCGAGTTCCTTGGAGCAGTGATGGGCGGCGAGGTCGAAGGATGGCTTGAACGGGAACTGGCCCTGCGGCTGCAGCAGCTAAGCGGCCCGGCGATGGTGGTCGGGGTCGAGAACACCGTCTTTTACCGTTTTAACCGGATGGCAGCGCTAAACGAACTGGGCGGCGACCCGGGACGCTGGCCCGGCGGTGTCGCGGAGTTTCACGAGCACTGTGGCCGTGCGGCAGCGAAGCGTCCCGCCTCGATGCTTACCACCTCGACCCACGATACCAAGCTAAGCGAGGATGTCCGGGCGCGGCTTTGGCTGCTTAGCGAAATCCCCGAGCGCTGGGGGCAGGCTGTAGCCTGTTGGTCGGCCATCAACGCGCGTCATCGGCGGGCCGGCGCGCCTGATCGCAGCGATGAGTACCTATTTTACCAGACCCTGGTCGGCGCCTGGCCGCTTCAGACCGACCGGGCGGTCGCCCACATGCGTAAGGCGGCGCGCGAAGCGAAGACGCATACCTCGGGCCTTGCGCCGGATTCGGCTTACGAGCGGGCGCTCGAAGCCTTTGTCCGCGACGCGCTGGGCGACCGGACCTTGGTTGAAGAGATCGAGCGTTTTGTCGCTCCGCTCATACTGCCAGGCCGGACCAATGCGCTCTCGCAGACGCTGCTTAAGCTCACCGCGCCGGGCGTGCCGGATATCTACCAGGGTACGGAGCTTTGGGAGCTAAGCCTCGCCGATCCCGACAACCGCCGGCCGGTCGACTTTAAGCGGCGCATCCGCTTGCTCGCCCAGCTCAAGGCGCTTTCCGTCAAGCAGGTGATGGAGCGGCTGGAGGAGGGAATACCGAAGCTTTGGCTCATCTGGAAGGCGCTAGGGCTTCGCCGCCGGCTGCCCGATGCTTTCGTTGCCGGCGCGGGCTACCAGCCGCTTGCGGCCGCCGGCGGCAAGGCCGAGCATGTCGTTGCGTTTTTGCGCGGTGGCTCCATGGCTGTGGTGGTGCCGCGCCTGGTGCTTTCGCTGGCGGGCCGCTGGGACGACACTGCGGTCGAGTTGCCTTCCGGCCGCTGGGGCAACGTCCTCGACGCCGAGCGCGGCTTTGAAGGGCGCGCTCTGCTTTCCGACCTGCTTGGCTCTTTCCCCGTCGCGCTGCTCACCCGCCAGTAGCCGCCGTTGGTTCGTGAAGGCGCCGTGTGACGCGGTTTGGCTTCGGATTTTTGTGAACGAAGGAGTGCGAGCGGCCTGAGCCGACTACCTCTTCGGTACGCTAAAAACCGCAAGCCGTTTGGCGCCAAGGTTGAAAGCCGTCAGGCTGCGCGCGTCCGCCGCTGCCCGGGTTGTTCGAGCTGCCCTGAGCCTGCCGAAGGGACGCCGAGGACGGCGGCTGCCGTGCGAGGGGTCCCGAGGTCAGGCCTTCCTCTCCCGTCCTGCGCCGCAGCCGCCCGTCTGTGCGCTGCGCACAGGCGGGCGAGTTCGCCACGCTGCTGGCAGACAAATCGCTTCGCGTAGGCCCTTCGCTTCGCTCAGGGTGACAGGAAGGGAGGTGCAGGGTGACAGAAGGAGGGCCGCCATCGCACCGCGGCAGATGGGGAGGACGCGCGGCGCGCCTCGAGCAGGGCAGGCGCTCTTTGCCCGGTTTAAGTTAAGCAAGACGACTTGGCGTGCGCGCGGGCAGCGGGTACGGGAGTTGCGCGGATACGGGGTAGCGGGTTTAGGCGCGAGGGCCAGGCGTTTGTGCTGGGTCGGTCTTTAGCGGGCGGAGCCGCGCGCGCACCGCGTCGGAGCCGCTTGGACGGGAAGGGTTTTTTCCATTGGCGGGAGGACCCGGCAGAGCGGAGCGGGCGGCGTTCAATTCTTTGTTGGAGAGGGTCGTCGTGCTCAGGGCTTCTCTCCCTTTGCGCGAGACAGAAGCAAACGGGTGGGCGGTTACGAGGTGTCTCCTCGACCGTCCGCCGAGGCTGGCCGCATCGCATGAGCGAGCAGGAAAGTCGCAGCGAAGCCGGGCAACGTGAGTTGGCGCAGCCACTGTGGGGCCGCTGGCCGGTCGGCCTCGAGCGCCTGGGCGTAACGTTATTGCTGTGGTTCGAGTTGGGTTATTTTTTGTGGGACCTCGGCGTTGGGGGTGGAGCGGTGGCCGACGAGATCACGGTCCTATTTCACTACTTCAACGTTTTTGCGGTGCTGGTCGGCTTTTTTCCAACCTGGTCGCAATGGTTTAAACAGCATTGGCGGCTTCTGGCGCTGGTCACCTGCAGCGCCGCGCTGGCGGGGACCGCAGGGCTGTGCATGCACGCCGGGGGCGCAGAGCCGCTGGTGTTCAGCATAAGTTTCATTCTGCCCTGTGCCGGTTTCCTGGTGCTGTGGAGCGCGCGCTGGCAGGCGGCGCTGACGGCGGTGGCGGGCCTGTCGTATCTGGGCACCTTACTTTGGCTTCGGTCTTGGGCGGGCGGCGCGGCGCTGCAGCTGCTCACCTTGGCGGCGCTGGCGAGTGCCGCCGAGTTCGGGGTGATCCTGCGCGAGGTATACCGGCGCTCGCTGGGCGCCCACGTAAGGGCTGTCAGGCAGTCCGAGGAGCGGCTGAGCGCCGAGTTGGCGCGCAGCACGGCGGTCGTCGCCGAGAAAGAGAAGCTGCTTAAGCAGCTCTGCGAGAGCGAGCGGCGCCTGCAGCAGATTTTTGCGATGTCCACCGATCTGGTGACCGTGAACCGGCTTGCCGACGGGCGCTATCTGGACGTTAACGCCGCCTTCTGCCGTCTCGCCGGATACGGCCGGGAGGAGGTGATAGGCAAGACGGTGCGGGAACTTAACCTGGCAGCCAGCGAAGAGCAGTGGGTCAGGTTTCGCGCGCAGGCCGTTGCCGGTACCGTGCATAACTTCGAGGCCGAGCTTTGCTCGCGCGACGGACGGCTTACTCCCGTTTTGATCTCGTCGGTGATTGTCGAGCGCGACGGCGAGCGCTGTGTGGTCAGCTTCGGCCGCGACATCAGCGAGCGGCGGCAGGCCGAGCAGCGGCTGCGCGACAGCGAGGCTAAGCTGAAGAAGCTGTTCGAGACCAGCCCGGACGCCATCACGGTGAACGAATTCGAGAGCGGCCGTTACCTCGAGGTCAATCCCGGGTTCATTCGGAGCTTTCGCCAAGTCGGGCGGGAGGGCGCCTTGGGCCGTACGGCAGAGGAACTCGGAATCTGGCCGAGCAGGCAAGCGCTCAAGGAGTTCCTGAGCCGGCTCCGGGAAAAGGGCGCCGTCCACAACATGCAGGTTGAATTCAGCACCGAAGCGGGCCCGGTTCCCTCGCTCCTCTCGGCGGCGCTGGTGGAACTGGGCGGCCGCCTGTGCGTGGTGTCGTACGTGCGCAACATCGCCGAGCTCAAGCGCGCCGAGCGGGAACTCATCGCTGCGCGCGAGGCGGCGCTGGCCGCCTCGCGCGCCAAGTCGGAGTTTCTTTCCAGCATGTCGCACGAAATTCGCACGCCGATGAACGCGGTGCTCGGAATGGGCGAGCTTTTGTGGGAGACCGAGCTTGGCCCGGAGCAGCGCCGCTACCTTGACATCATCCGGCGCAACGGGGAGACGCTGCTCAACCTTATCAACAATATTCTCGACCTGGCCAAGGTCGAGAGCGGACGCTTGGGCCTCGAACGGGTCGAGTTCAACCTGCGCGAGCTGGTCGAGAGGGTGGCCGAGGCCACGGCGCTGCGGGCGCACGAAAAGGGGCTCGAGCTGGTGGCGCGGGTCGCGCCTGAGACTCCCGCGCGGCTGGTGAGCGACCCTTTGCGGCTGCGCCAGATGCTGCTCAACCTCGTCGGCAACGCCATCAAATTCACCGACCATGGCCACGTGCTGCTCGAGGTGGCCCCGGCCGGATCGCCGGCCGAAGCCGGCCGGCCGGACTCCGAGCCTCTGCGGGAAATGCAAGGCGCCGCGCCGGCGCCAGGCGCAAAGACCGTGGCGCTCGAGTTCACGGTTACCGACACGGGCATCGGCATGGCGCCCGAGAAGCTGGCGCAGATTTTCGAGCCCTTTACCCAGGCCGACTCGTCCACCACGCGGCGCTACGGGGGCACGGGCCTTGGCCTGGCGATCGTTCAGCGGCTGGCCGGGTTGTTCGGCGCAGAGGTCCGGGTCGCCAGCGTGCCGGGGCAGGGCAGCGTCTTTTCCTTCACGGCGCGCTTCGAGCTTTGCGCCGCGGCGCAGGATGACCTCCCGCCGGTCGATCTCGCAGGTGTTCGGATGCTGGTGGTTGACGACACCGAGGCGAACCGACTGCTGCTCAAGGGGTTTCTTGGCCGGCGGGGAGCGGTGGTCACGGAGGCGTGCGGCGGAAGTGAGGCGCTAAGCGAGCTTAAACAGGCGGTTAGGCGTGGTGAGCCGTACCGGGTGATGCTGTTGGACGTTCGCATGCCTGACATGGACGGCTTCCAGGTTCTGGAAAAGCTGGCCGAAGCGCCGGAGATCGGCGCCTGCGGCAAGTTGACGATCGTCATGCTCACCTCTGAAGACATCGGGGCCAAGGTCGCTCGCCTGCGTAGGCTCGGGGTTGAATTCTATCTGGTCAAGCCGATTCGAGTGGCGGAACTGCTGGAAGCGATAAGCCTTCTGCTCGGCCCGCGCGACGGCGCGGCCAACGAAAAAGCGGCGCCTGAACTCCCAACATCGGCCTCGGAAAAACCCCCGGAGAGCGCTCGCCGAGCGACGATCCTGATTGTCGACGACTCCCGGGACAACCGGCTGCTGGTGAAGACCTACCTGCGCGGCAGTGCGTTTACCGTGGAGGAAGCGGAGGACGGGCTGGCAGCCCTCATCAAATTTCGCTCGGGCCGTTATGCGGCGGTGATAATGGACCTCCAGATGCCGCGCATGGACGGCTACGAGGCCACCCGCGCGATTCGTGTCTGGGAGGCCAGGACCAGGGCTGGCCGGACGCCCGTCCTGGCTTTGAGCGCTTCGGTCTTTCCCGAGGACGTGAGCAGGAGCCTGGCCGCCGGATGCGACGAGCATCTCGGCAAGCCGGTGAAGAAGGCCACCTTGGTGAGCGCGCTTAGCCGGCTGTGCGGCCTGCCGGCGACTAACGAAAAGCCTGAGGCCGGTGCGCTCCGGCCGCTGGCCAACGGCAGCCGGTCGTTGGCCCCCTCCTGAGCAGCTCCATTTTGCGGGCCGACCATTGCGCGGCTTCTCGCTGCCCCTCCGTTCTCAGGAACCGGCGGATCGCCGGCCACCTGCCGGCCTAATTGGGGCGGCCAAACTCACCCTGCCCGGACCGGGTCTGCCTTCGCCGACAAGCGCCGCTGTGGCCTCGCCAGGGCGGCACGCGCTTGGGGCAGGGCGCCGGCGAAGCTAGCCGACAGCTACCAGCGGACGACCTGCTGGTAGACCTTGGGCAACTCAAGCGGCAGCGATTCGATGTCTTCCAGCACCAAGTACTGGCTCGCCCGGCACATCCGACGCAGGTAGTCGTGGCCGGCCCGGTCCACGGTGATGCAAAACGGCGTGATGCCGGCAAGTTCAAGCTCGCGCAGCGCCACCATCGTGTCCTGCACGCCGTAAGCGTTCGAGCGGCGGTCGTGGCCGTAGTCGTAATCCTGGGGGAAGCCGTCGCTCAGCAGGATCACGTGCTTGGCGCGGGCGGTCACGGGGCGGAATTTCTCGCGGACGTGGCGCAACGCGGCGCCCATCCGGGTCGAGCGCTTGGGCTCGACCGCGCCGATTCGCCCCCTAACCGCGTCGGAAAGCGGATCGTTGAAGTCCTTGATGATGTAAAACTCGACGTTGTCGCGGCCGTGACCCGAAAAACCCATGATCGCGTAGCTGTCGCCCAGCCCCTCGAGTGCCTGGGCCATGATGACCAGCGCCTCCTTGTTTACGTCGATGACGCGGCGCGGTCTGCCGGGCGGCTTGCCGCCGGCCAGCCACGGCTTCATCCAAGCGTCGGCGGCCGGCGAGGGCGGGCGGCCGGGCTCGGCCTCGCGCCGCATCGGCTCGTCGGTCGATGCCGACATATCAAGCAGGAAAAGCGTGGCGATATCGCGCATCTCTTTCTTGCGCGCCCGGTACAGCCGGGCGTCGGGCGAGCCGCCCATGTGGCGGTCGGCCCAGGCCTCGACCACGCGGTCGAAGTCGATCTCTTCGCCGTCCTCGAGCCCGCGCACCATCCGGTAAGAGGCCGGCCGGATGCGCTGAAAATGGCGCCGCACTTGGCTCAGGACGGAGCCGTAGCGTTCCAGGGTGTGCGTGAAGAAGTCGCCTTGGTCGCCGGCCAGCGCAATCTCGCGCAGCCGGCACCAATTGTGCCGGTAGTCGGCCAGCGTGTAGTCCCATTCGTCGTAAGCGTAATAGCTGTCGGCGCCGGCGCCGGCGCTGCGGTACACGACGTTGAAGCTGGGAGCCAATTCGCTTAGCTGTTCCTTGAGGCGGCGGAGGTCTTCGGCGCCGGGAGCGAGCAGGGCAAGCGTCTCGGGACGCAGGCGCTGAGCGCTGCCGCGGTCGAGCGCGCCGGCGACGCCGTCGCCGTCGGCTGCCGGTTGCTGCAAGCTGCGGCGCGCAATGGCCGACTTATCTCCCATTCCAGCTTCGAGCTTCGGCTGCAAGTGCTGGTCGGGCAGCCCCGAGGCGGCGTTTTCGCCGGGACCGGCTAAGGGGTCGGCGGTCATGTCGGCTCCGGCGCCTGCGCCGACCGCGCCGAGCTCGCCGGCAAGTCCGCTGGCCAGCGCCGCAGGATCGCTTGCCTGGGCCGCTTCACCAAGCAGCGCCGGGTCGGCCGCCGCCAACAGCGGCGCCAGCCAGCGATAGAGCGCCGCCGCCTGGCGGGCGCTGATGGCGACCGTCGCCTCAGGCAGCTTGAGCGGGACGAACCAAGACAGGAGCCGGGCATGAAGCGCCTGGGCTTGCCCGCCGTCTTCCGGGGGCGTTGCCGAAGCGGCGCCGAGCAGCAGCGCCCCCAGCGAGCGCGAATGCCCGTGGCCGGCCAACAGGCGCGCCAGTTGGCCAAGCCGTGTTGCCAGCCCCGGGTAGCGGCGCGCGAGGCAGGCTTCGATGCGGGCGCTTTCGCAAAGGCGCAGCAGCCCCGCAGCGAGTCGTGAATCTGCAAAACTCGCGCAAAACGCCTCCAGCGCGCCGCAGCCCTCTTCGCTGCGGCCGGCAAAACCTTCCAGCTCGCCCAGTCGCAGGCGGTAGCTGCCGAACTCATGGCGCCCGGCAAGGTGGGCGGCCGCCAGGACATAGTAGTCGTAGGCGTTTATCTGGCGGGCCGGCGCCTCGATGCGGGCCGGCAGATAAACCATGTTGCCGGCAGAAAAGGGGTAACGAAACGGGGCGATGGGCCGCGGGTCCGCCTGCTCCAGCGTGTCGATGCGAAATTCCAGCGGATGCAGCATCCGCATGAACTTCGCCAGGACGCCCTTGATCTCGTGCAGCTCGACCGTCTCGGTGCGTGCCGCGTCTTCCATACATCGAAATTGTGACAGAAGCTGGCCCGATGACACAATTTGGCGCCGCCTTGCGCCGCCGCGCGCGACCGGCCCGGCTTGACGCTGGCAAGCCGCGCGCATTAACTGGAGGCCATGTTTCGCCCCGCTCTCGCCCGCGTGCTCGGCGGCGGCCAGGCGCTGGTCGCGGTGCTGGCTTTTGCCTTGGGAGTTGCCCAGGCAGGCATCACCGACGGCGTCCGCAAAGAAGTCCTGCCCAACGGGCTTACGCTGCTGGTGCTGGAAAATCACAAAGCTCCCGTGGCAACGCTTAACGTCTTCTACCGCGTCGGCTCGCGCAACGAGCAGGTCGGGCGCACCGGGCTCTCGCACCTGGTGGAGCACCTGATGTTTCGCGGCACCAAGAAGCTGGCGCCCGAGGAGTTTTCCAACATCATTCAGCAAAACGGCGGGACCGATAACGCCTTCACGACCGCCGATTACACCGATTACTTCGAGTTGATCAACCGCAGCCACTTCGACGTGCCCATCAGCCTGGAGGCCGACCGCATGGCCAACTTCGATCCCAAGGGCTTCGACTCGGAAAAGGCGGTCGTGATGGAAGAACGGCGGCTGCGTACCGAGGACGACCCCGAGGACGCGCTGGTCGAGGTGACTCAGGCTCAAGCCTACCTCGAGCATCCCTACCACTGGCCGGTTATCGGCTGGATGAACGATCTTAGGCGTCTGACGCTCAAGGACGCGCTCGACTATCACGCCCGCTACTACGTGCCGGCCAACGCGGTGCTGGTCGCGGTCGGCGATTTCCGGGCCGACGAGGTGCTCGCCGAGCTGCGCCGCGCCTTCGGCTCGGTCCCGGCCGGCGCCCTGCCGCCGAAGGTGACCGAGGTTGAACCGCGCCAGGAAGGCGCGCGCCGCGTGGTCCTGCGCCATGCGGCCAATCTGCCGGCGGTTGTCGAGGCCTTTCACGTGCCCAATTATCGCAGCGAGAAGGACAGTTACGCCCTGGAGATTGCGGCCGAAATTTTGTCCGACGGGCGAAGCTCGCGGCTTTACCACCGGCTGGTCCTGGAAAAACGCCTGGTGGTGAGCGTCAGCGCAAGCTACGATATGACCTCCTTTGACCCCGGGATATTCTGGGTCGCCGCCCAGCCGCGCCCGGGCGTGACGGCCGCGCAGGTGCTGAACGCGATCGACCGAGAAGTGGACAACCTTCGCCGCCGCCCGCCCGGCGCCCTCGAGCTGCAGAAAGCGCGCAACCTGGAGCAGGCCGGCTTCGTCTTCCGGCAGGATTCGATCCTCGAAGAGGCGATGCTGCTCGGGCTTTACCAACTCCTGGGCGATTACCATATGGTGGACCGCTACCTGGAGAACATCGAGCGCGTTGGCCCCGGCGATGTTCTGCGCGCGGCGCGCAGTTACCTGGTCGCCTCGAACCTGACAGTCGGCGTGCTGGTACCGACCGGCGTCTTGCCGCACGAGGCGAGCGGCGGCGGGGGCGCGGTGCGTTGAGCCGACGCGCTTGAGCGAAGCAATGATGATGAAGCGACCGGCGGCAGGCTTGGCGAAACTGTGCGCGGTTGTCGTTGGCGCTGCGTTGATGCTGGTCGGGCGGCCCGCCCGCGCGATCGACATCAAGCGCGCCACGCTTAGTAACGGCGCCGTGCTGCTGGTGGCCGAGCAGCACCAGTTGCCGATGGTCACGGTGTCGATCGCGCTGGACGCGGGCGCCCGGCGCGACCCGCCGGGCAAGGAGGGTCTGGCCGCGTTGACCGCAGCCGCGCTGATGCAGGGCACCAGCCGGCTAAGCGCAAGCCAGTTCAACGAGCAGGTCGATTTTATCGGCAGCGCGCTGTCGGTTGGAGCCGAGATGGACTACGCCCGGGCGGGATTCACCTCGGTCAGCCGCTACCGCAGCCGGACGCTCAAGCTGCTCAGCGAGTTGCTCGAAGAGCCGGGCCTGCGCGACGCCGACATCGAGCGCAAGCGCTCCGAGCAGGTGGCTGCCATCAAGGCGAGCCAGCAGCAGCCGGGCTACGTGGCGCGCCTGGCCTTCCGCAAGCAGCTCTTCGGCAGCGCCCCTTACGGCCATCCCGTCGAAGGATTGGCAAGCTCGGTGGCGCGCCTCACCCCGTCCGACGTGCGCGGCTTCTACCGCCGCTACTACCGGATGGGCGGCGCCGTGATCGCCGTGGTCGGCGACGTGAACGCGGCCGCGGTCCAGTCTGAACTGGAACGAAGCTTTGCGCGTCTGCGCGGCAGGCCGGCCGAGCAGGCAACGCCGGGTGCGCCGGCGCTTGCCCCGGCGCTAAAGGCCGAGCTGATAAATCGCGACCTGGCCCAGGCAACGGTCCTGGCCGGAAGCGCCGGCATCGCTCGCTCCAACCCCGACTACTACCGGCTCAAGGTGATGAATTACATCCTGGGCGGCGGCGGGTTTGCCTCGCGCCTGGTCAAGGTGGTCCGCAGCCGGGCGGGGCTTGCCTACTCGGTGGCGAGCTGGTTTGAGGCCGACAAATTCGTCGGGCCGTTCGTGGTGGCGCTTCAGACCAAGAACAGGAGCGCCAACGCCGCCCTTAAGCTGGTGATCGAGCAGTTGCGCAGGATGAAACAGGAGCCGGTCAGCGATGCCGAACTCGACTCGGCCAAGCGCTTCCTTATCGGGTCGTTCCCGCTCAAGCTCGACCGCCAAAGCGCCATCGCGCGCTTCCTCCTGCAGATCGAGCTGTACGGACTCGGCCTTGACTATGCCGACCGCTACCCGGCGCTGATCGGCGCGGTCACCAAGGCCGATGTCGAAGCGGTTGCGCGCAAATATCTGCATCCCGACCGGCTGCTCGTCGTGGTGGTGGCCAACCAGGACAAGGCGCGCATCGACCCGACCGCCCTTAGGCGGCAGGCGAGCCCCGGGGCTTCGCCGACTGCCGCCGGGACAGAGCCTGCCAAAGCGCAGGCCGCCGTCTCAGCAAGAGCAACGCCGGCGCCGCCGGGCCATTCCGGCTATTGAAGGTTGCACATTATAGTGACGGCTGCGCTGATGCTGGATTGACCTGGCGGGTCATTTCCGTGGGTGGCTGCTGGGTGAAGAGTCGCGAGCTTTTGCGCCCGCTGCGCCGGCGGAATCCGGGATTCCCCTCGGCACGGCTCGGGGCAGGCCTCGCGCGGCAGCCACGCGCGGGAATGACAAAAGGGAGAGCGTGCCAGCCGTTCCCTGTCAGCCCCGCGCACGTGTCTGGCACGCGCGAGGGGTCCCGGCCGGGTTGGGGCAGGCGTGGCTCCCGCGCGCAAATGAGCGAGAAGCCCGCGACGGAGCGGCGGCTGCGTAGCTAGATTGTGCAATAGTCAATAGTCCAAGGCAGGCAGCCAGGCTCGCGGGTCGGGCGTCGCTTTGGGGGTAGGTTGCGTGTCGGACGTTTCGGCGCCGGCGCCCGCTGGCGGCGCCATTTTCACCATCGGCCATTCAAACCATCCGCTGGCAAGACTGCTGGAATTGCTGGCAGCCTGGGAGATTGCCCTGGTCGTTGACGTCAGATCGTTCCCCGGCTCACGGCGCTGGCCCTGGTTCGGCCGCGAGGCGCTCGGCGACGCGCTTGCCAAGGCGGGGATCGCCTACCTCTGGATGAAGGAACTGGGCGGGCGGCGGCGCGTGCCGAAGGGAGACCCCGGCGGAGGTGCCTGGACGAGCCCCGGCTTCAGGGCCTACGCCAGCTACGCCGCGGGCGAGGAATTCGCCCACGGCCTTGAGCGGCTTATCGAGGAGGCCGCGCTGCGGCGGACGGCGGTGATGTGCGCCGAGGGCCTGTGGTGGCGCTGCCACCGCCGAATCATCGCGGACCATTTGCTGGCGCGGGGCTTGCTGGTGCGGCATATCATGCCGGCAGGCGGCGTCGCGGAGCATCGGCTCTCAGGCCCTGGCGCCGGCCCTGGCGCCGGGCAGCCGGCGCCAGGGCCGGCGCCGCCAGAGCGCGGCTGAAGCCGGGTGCGCGGCACGGTTGCTTCGCGCGGCGGCCGAAGCGGTGCTAGAATTGAGCGGCGAAGGCGGAGTCAGGCATGGCGGCGGAAAAGCTTGCGGAACTGTTGGGCCGCATCCGGGCGGGAGAGATGGCCGTGATGCTCCTGGGCGAGGACGAAGACGCCTGGGGCGACCTGGTCGTGGCCGCGGAAAAGATTACTGCCGAGCAGGTGAATTTCATGGTCCGCCAGGCGCGCGGCGTCGTCTCGGTGGCGCTGCCGCAAAGCCGGATGCGCGAGCTGGGCATCCCGCTCATTCCCGCGACTCCCGGCAGCGCCGTCAGCGAGCAGGTCGGTGTGCTGATCGAGGCGCGCAGCGGCGTGACCACCGGTATTTCGGCCGCCGACCGCTCGCTTACGATTCGCACGGTGGCCTCGCCCGGAGCGGGTCCGCGCGACATCGTGATGCCCGGTCACGTGCTGCCGCTGATGGCCTGCGAGGGCGGCGTCATCGTGCGTCTGGGCCGGGCCGAAGGGGCGGTCGACCTGGTGCGCATGGCCGGGCTTAGGCCCTGCGCGGCGGTCTGCGCAATCCTGCGCGAGGACGGCGAAGCCGCGCAAGGGGCGGAGTTGCGCCGGTTTGCCGAGCGGCACGGGCTTGCCTGGTTCCCGCTGGGCGAGTTGGTTGATCAGCGGTTGACCAACGAAATCCTGGTCCAGCGCATCCGCCAGAGCGATTTTCCCAGCGCGGCCGGCGAGCTGCGGGCGATCGTCTTTCGCAACGTCGCCGACCGCAGCGAGCACTTGGCGCTGGTCAAGGGCAACGTCGGTGCCGGCCGGCCGGCGCTGGTTAGAGTGCACTCGCAGTGCCTGACCGGAGATGTCTTTTTCTCGCGGCGCTGTGACTGCGGCGAGCAGCTTCGCCAATCGCTGGCGAGGATCGCGGCGGCTCCCGCAGGAGTGCTCATCTACTTGCATCAGGAGGGAAGAGGGATCGGGCTGGGCAACAAGATCAAGGCTTACGCCCTGCAGGACAGCGGACTTGACACGGTCGAGGCCAACCGGGAACTCGGCTTCGAGGACGATCTGCGCGAGTACGGAATCGGCGCCCAGATTCTGCGCGACCTCGGCGTGGGCGAAGCGCTGCTGCTCACCAACAACCCGCGCAAGATTGACGGGCTTAGGCGCTACGGCATCAAAGTGACCCGGGTGCCGCTCGAGGTAACGCCGCACTCGGGAAACGTTGCCTACCTGCGGGCGAAGAAGGAAAAACTCGGCCACCTCATCTCCAGGCTGCAGGTCGCCGGTTGAACTCAGGCGTTGAACGCGAGGGTCGGCGCCGCAGCGGCTAGCCGGCGGCGCCGCCAGCTCATCCGACGGAGAGACGGGCGATGGGCCCAAGGCATCGCGGCAGGGAACTTGCCTTGCGCGGCCTCTACCAGCTCGAGATGCGCGGTGAGGCCGGCTCTCCCGAGCTGGCGGAGTTTCTGGCGAGCTCCGAGCCGGAAGCCGAGGTCTGCGCCTTTGCCGCACGCCTGGTCGAGGGCGTGCGCTCCCAGCGCGAGCAACTCGACCGCCACATCGCTGAGACCCTCGAGCACTGGCAGCTTTCCCGGCTCTCCCCGGTCGACCACAATGTGCTTCGGCTGGCGCTCTACGAGCTGTTATGGATCGGCGACATTCCCGCCCGCGTGACCTTCGATGAGGCGATCGAGCTGGCCAAGCAGTACGGCGACCGGGACTCGGGCCGGTTCGTCAACGGCGTGCTCGACCGGATGGCCGAGCGGCTGGGATGCAAAGGCAAGGGCGACATCGGTGAGCCGGGCAAGGCCGATTAGCCTCGCTCTGGCCGCGCTTGTGGCGCTGGCGACGTTTAGTGGATGCGGCTACCATTTTGCGGCTTCGGGCCCGGGCCTGCCTGCCTCGGCCCGGACGATCTACGTTGACAAGTTTGCCAATCTGACGAGGATCACCGGGTTAAACGATCAGTTTAACATCGCTATGAAGGACGAGATTGCCAACCGCAGGCGCCTTGTCCTGGTCAAAGACCGCTCTCAGGCGGACCTCGAGCTGAGCGGCTCCGTGGTCCTGGCCCAGATGATGCCGGCGGTCTTCAACGCAGTGACCGAGGCGATGGCCTATACCGAGAGCGTGAGCGTGGCGGCGTCTTTGCGCGACCTGAAGACGGGCAAGGTGCTGTGGAGTTCGCCCAATATCAGCTCGGTGCAATACATGCCCTTCGTGGCGCAGGCGGTTATCCCAACCAGTCCCTCATTTCTCCAGCAGACGCTTAGGGGAACGCAGATCGGCGAGCTGCCCGACATCCAGGTGGCGCAAACCCAGGTGACTTACGTGCGCCAGCAGTTGATGAGCAAAATCGCCTCGACCGTTTACGACATGATGTCCGACCGGTTCTAGCGGCGGCGGAGTAGGGTGCTTTGGCTTGGCAAACTGCGCTGTCGTTTCTGGCCGCAGGGGGGGACAGCGGGCCGGCGCGAGTGGCGCTGGTCCACGGCGCCGAGGCCTTCCTGCGGGAGTTCGTTGCCGAGAGAATCCGGCAGAGCTTGGCCGCGCGCGGCTACCAGTGCCTTTTTTTTCATACCGCTGAAGTTGCGGGCCTGAGCGGCCTCATCCGAGAGCTCAACGAGCCGCCGCTTTTCGCCGGGCGCCGACTGCTGGTCGCCAGGGTGGGACGCGCCCGCGCCGAGCGCGAGGCGCGGCCAGCCCGGGAGCGTGGCGGCCCGGGCGCAGGCGGCCGGGCCGCGGCGCGCCAGGAAGGCCTCGATGAGATGCTGGCAGGGGCGGCTGCCCGGGTGGCCGAGCCGACTCGGCTGCTGCTGCTGCTCGAGCGGGAAACGGCTCCGGCGCGCCTGCGCGCCGCCGTCGAGGAGGCCGGGGGTCTCGTGGTCGAGTGCATGCGGCCGTTCGAGGAGCAGGCGGCGGCGCTGGCGGGCGCGCTGGCGCAAGCGCAGGGCCTGGCGCTTGCGCCTAGGGCGGCTTTAGAACTGGCTGAAGCTTGTGCCGGAAGCCCGGCGGCGATAGGGGCGGCACTCGGCAGGCTCAAGGCGCGTCTTGAGCCGCGAAGCAGCGTGACGCCGGCCGACCTGCGGCAGGAATTCCTGGCCGACGTGGCTCCGGCGCCGTTTGCTCTGGCCGACAGCATCGCGCGCGGCCGGGCCGGGGCGGGCCTGCGCCAGCTTGGCCGGGCGCTTTCTGCGGGGCGCGACCCCAACGAGGTTTTGGCGGTTGAAATCGTGCCGGTGCTGCGCCGCATCCTGGTGGCCGCGGCCGTGCTCGAGCGCAACGGCAGCCGCAGCGAGGTCGCCCAGGCGCTCGGCGTGCCGGCGCAAAGCCGCCTGGCCGGCTCGGCGCTGGAGGGGGCAAGAAATTACGGCTTTGCCGCGCTCGCCAAAGCGCATCGCAAAGTGTGCGAGCTCGACCGGGGCTTCAAGTCGGGGCAGGTGAAGGAGCAGGCGCAGGCACTCTGGGAGCTGCTCTATAGCTTGTTCAGGGCCAGGCGGTCTTCCCGGGGCGCGGCCGGGGCCGCGCGGCGCGCCGATGCCGATTCGTAGGCCCGAGTTCTGGAGCGGCCGCGCAGCGCATCGCGGGGAGCTTTTCGTTTGCAGCTTGCGCGTTGGCCGGGGCCGTGAGACCGAGGCGGCGCGATTGTCCGTACGGCAGCGGCAAGGCGGTTATCGCCAAGTCCGCGGACGTGTAAGCCGCCCGAGAGGTCGCGCGGGCGGGCTTGTCGGGCTAGCTGCGATGGCGGCACTGGCGGCATTCGTGGCAGCGGCCGCGTTGCCGGCTGCGGCGCAGGGCGGGGGCGCGGCGCGCCTTGGCTCCTACCGGATTCGCAAAGACCGCATCTTCGTTGCCGGGTTTTCCTCCGGCGGTTTTATGGCGGTGCAAATGGAGGTGGCGTACGCGCGCCTTTTTAGCGGCGCCGCCACCTACGCCGCGGGCCCCTACTACTGCGCGCAAGGCAGCCCTGAGACGGCGCTTTCGTCCTGCATGAAAGCCAGCGGGTCGATCAACCTTGCAGCGCTGGAGAAGGTCACCGAGTCCTGGGCGGCGAACCAACTCATCGATCCGCTCGGCTATCTAAGGCGCCATGCCGTCTACTTGTGGTCGAGCAGGCTCGACACGATTGTGAGGCAGCCGGCGACGGACGCGCTCGAAGCATATTACCGGAAGTTCGGCGTCGACGTTTTCCGCTACGACCGGGACTTCAACGCGGCGCACGGATGGGAATCGCCGTACGGGCCGACCTCGTGCGCCGGGTTTGCAAGCCCATATGTGATCCTGTGCCGCGAGGACGACCGCATAGGATGGCGCGGGTCGCCGGCTCCCGGCGCATACGACTCGCAACAGGTCTGGCTGTCGCGATTCTTCGGCCTGCTCAATCCGAAGAACGAGGCTCGATTATCCGGTTCTTTGGCGGCCTTTGACCAAAATGAGTTTGCGCCCCGCGGTTCGGCGAGCGGGATTGGCATGGCTGGGCGCGGCTTCGTCTTTGCGCCGCGCAGTTGCGCGGGCCGGGGGCCCGCCGGCTGCGGGCTGCTCTTGGTGCTCCACGGATGCTTGCAGAGCTCGGAATCGGTGGGCCTTGCATTTGTCCGCGATGCGGGGCTGAACCAATGGGCCGACACCAACGGCGTGGTCGTGCTCTACCCGCAAACGATCAGGACGCCAGTGAGCAACCCGCTGGGATGTTGGGACTGGTGGGGCTACCTGAAGGCGCCGGATTACGCGCGCAAGAGCGGTCCGCAGATGCGGGCGCTTTACCGAATGGTTCTCAGGGCGGCTGCCATCCGGGAGGCCGGAGGGGGTCGCGAGTAGGGGAAGCCCGGCGCCGCCCGACCGGCGAACAGCAAGGCTTATCTGGGCCGCCTGTCAGGCGGTTGGCTGGGCCGGGCTCTGGCGCAAACCGCTTAGACGCCGCGCCAGGCGGGAGACCTGGCGTGCGGCTTTGTTCTTGTGGATAACGCCGCGGCTTGCCGCCGAGTAAGCAACCTTGACCGCGGCGCTGACCGCCGGGGATGCTTGTTCGGGGTTACCCTTGGCTAAAGTTTCCTGCGCCGTGGTGACGGCGGTTCGAAACCTGCTTTTGAAGGCGCGGTTGCGCTCGCGCCGCTTGACGTTTTGCCGCTGGCGTTTCTCGGCCGACGGATGCACCGGTACGTGAGGCATAGGGAAGCTTTATAACACCTGGGCGAAGCCCGATCAACCGCGCTTGGCGACGGCCGGGCCGCGGCTTTGGTCAGGGGCGTCCGGATGCAGGCTCGGCCGGGCGGCCGGCGTAGAGTTCACGCAGGCGGCTTTTCAGGAACTTCCCGGTCGAGGTCCGAGGAATCGAGTCGGCAAAGACGTACCGGTCCGGGAGCCACCACTTGGCGACCTTCGGCTCGAGGAACTTTTGCAGCTCCTCGGCGCTGGCGCTCTGCCCGGGCTTCAGCACGACCACCGCCAGCGGCCGCTCGCCCCACTTGGGATGGGCAACCGCGATGACTGCGGCCTCGGCGACGGCGGGATGGGCCATGATGAGGTTTTCAAGGTCGACGGAGCTTATCCATTCGCCGCCCGACTTGATGAGGTCCTTGATCCGGTCGGTAAGCTTGATATAGCCGGTCGCGTCGATTACCGCGACGTCGCCGGTGCGCAGCCATCCGTCTTCGGTGAACTTTTCCGGGTCGTGCGCGAGGTTGTGGTAGGCGCCGGTGATGTACGGCCCGCGCACCTGAAGTTCGCCCATCGTCTTGCCGTCGCGCGGCACCTCGACGCCTTCAGCCACGACCCGCAGATCAACCAGCGGCATGGCCAGACCATGCTTGGCGCGAACGGCGTAACGCTGCTGTTCGTCGAGCGCGGCAAGATGCGGTCCCGGCGCCGAAATCGTGGCCAGCGGAGAGGTCTCGGTCATCCCCCAGGCGTGCAGAACCGTCACCCCGAAGCGGTCGAAGGCCCGGATTAGCGACTCGGGCGCCGCGGTACCGCCGATGAGCAGCCTGAGCCCCGGCGCAAGGCGCCAGCGTCCCGGCTCGCGCTCGAGCAGTTGCAGCACGCCCAGCCATACCGTCGTGACCGCACCGGCAAAGGTCACCTGCTCGGTTTCGAAAAGCCCGAGCAGGCTCTCTGCATCCAGCGCGGGGCCCGGGAAGACCAGCTTGGCGCCAACCGCCGCAGCCATGAAGGCAAGCCCCCAGCCGTTGATATGGAA
>JAJYRQ010000006.1 GCA_021794015.1 Deltaproteobacteria bacterium
ATTAACTCCTGCGCAATATAGTTACAGGGGTTCCGCTCGGTCACGGGGCCCTCTGTCATACATGGATCGCGCCTGCGGAGCGTCCCCCCTCTCCTTGATCCTCTCCCCCGGCGGGGGGGAGGAATCAGGAAAAGGGGATGCGCGACGCGTCTCCCTGCGGCGATGCAACGGCCTGGCGCACGCGAAGGACTTCGGGGCCCCTCGCGCGCGGTGCTCGCCGCACGGCAGCTTGCCCGACCCGCCTGCCGCGACCGCGGCGCGCAGGCAGGCCAACGGGAGCGCAATCCCACGGCGAAGGCCGTCTCCATCCCCGCTGCCATGCAATGGCCACGCGCGGGGGTGACAAGCAGGAGCCGGACGCCCCACCTCTGTCATTCCCGCGCGCGGTGCGCGTTCTTCTTTCCCTCTCCCTCTCCCGCGTCGCGGGAGAGGGAGAGAAACGGCGGCGCGGCTATCGGGGCCTCAGGCCCGGCCGCGGGGCGGGGTGGAGCTTGAGGCGGACGGCGCGACGCTGCGGGGCGTTACAGTACGTCGCTCACCGCGTCCTCGCGCATAGTCGGCTCCGGGCGATGGTCGATCGGCGTCCAGTGGCGCAGCGTCTCGCCCAAGTAGACCTGGCGCGGCCGGGCAATTTTCTGCTCCGGGTCGCGGACCATCTCGGCCCACTGGGCCATCCAACCCGAGGTGCGCGGTATGGCGAAGAGCACCGGAAACATGGTCACCGGAAAGCCCATCGCCTGGTAGATGATCCCGGTGTAGAAGTCGACGTTGGGATAGAGCCGGTGGGAAATGAAATAGTCCTCCTCCAGGGCAATCTTCTCAAGCTCCACTGCAATGTCGATGAGCGGGTTGCGCCCGGTCACTTCGAAGACCGCGTAGGCGAGCTGCTTCACGATCTTCGCCCGCGGGTCGTAGCTCTTGTAGATGCGGTGTCCGAAGCCCATCATCAGGCGCTCGCCGGCCTTGACCTGTTTGATGAACTGCGGGACGTTCCTCACGGAGCCGATCTCCGTGAGCATCCGGATGACCTGCTCGTTGGCGCCTCCGTGCAGCGGTCCGTAGAGCGCGGCGACCGCCGCCGCGGCGGCGCAGTACGGGTCGGCGTGAGAACTTCCCACCGAGCGCATCGCGTTGGTCGAACAATTCTGCTCGTGGTCGGCGTGCAGGATGAAGAGCACGTCGAGCGCCCGCTCCAGGATGGGGTTGGGTTTGTACTTAAGCTCGGTCATCTTGAAGAGCATCGCCAGGAAATTGCCGG
The DNA here is from genome assembly GCA_021794015.1 of Deltaproteobacteria bacterium. Taxonomy (GTDB): domain Bacteria; phylum Desulfobacterota; class Binatia; order Binatales; family Binataceae; genus JAJYRQ01. Next base: position 1,259 of record JAJYRQ010000006.1, read on the forward strand.
TATAGCTTAGTTCGTTGTCGGGGTAGACGTAGGGCAGCCCGCGGCTGTGACGGTAAGCGAAAGCGGCGAGGGTGGGCAGCTTGCCGATCAGCCGGCGCGTTTGCAGCCGGCGCGATTCCAGGTCCTGGATTTTGCTTGCCTCGGGGTAGAAGGTAGACAGCGCGGCGATCGTCCCGACCAGTATCCCCATCGGATGGGCGTCGTAGCGAAAGCCCTGCATGAAGTTCTTGATGTTCTCATGGACCATGCTGTGGGTCTTGACGTTTTGTTCCCAGGCCCTGTAGTGCGCAGCGTCGGGCAGTTCCCCCTTGATCACCAGGTAGGCCGTCTCCAGGTAGCTGCTGTGCTCGGCCAGCTCTTCGATCGGGTAGCCGCGGTAGCGCAGGATTCCCTTATCGCCGTCGATGTAGGTTATCCGGCTGCGGCACGATGCGGTGTTGGCGAAAGCGGGATCGTACGACATCAAGCCGAAGTCGTCCGGTCCCGTTTTGATGTCGCGCAGCTTGACAGCGCGAATCACGTTGCCTTCCTCGATGGGAATCTCGTACTCCTTACCGGTCCTGTTGTCGATGATTGTCAGGCTGTTCTTTGCCATGAGATTGCCTCCGGGTCTGACGGCTCCGGGCCGGACGCCCGCGTGCTCAACCCCAGTTTACAACCGCCTGCCAGGCAGGGTAAGTCCCGATTTGCCGCCTGCGGGCGCGCCTTGCAGGGAGCACGACGCCGGGCCGATCGAGGGGCCATTGAAGCGGGCCCCGCTCCGTGTAATCCTCGCCCGGTACGCTCGGCAATCAGCGGTGCTGTTGCTCCCGGCAGCTTTGCGGCGCAGGCCGTCGGAGACGCCGGCAGTGTTGGGCCCGGCCGCGGGCGTTGCCGGCAGAGCGTGCACGGTGGCGGTTGAAGCGCAGACGGCGAGCAAGCCGTTTAGCCGGCCGGGCTATGCACCGACGCGGGCCGGTAGGGAAGGGAATTTGCCGCGATGTTTTCGGGAGGAACGCTGCTTGCCGCCTGCGTCGCGGCCATTACCGCAGCCATTTCGACGCTGGGTTACGCCGGGATTGTCGCCCTGATGGCGGTCGAGAGTGCCTGTGTACCGCTGCCGTCGGAGGTAACGATGCCGTTTGCCGGATACTTGGTCGCCCGCGGGCGGTTCGACCTTCAGTTGGTTGCGCTGGCCGGAGCGCTGGGATGCGTGCTGGGCTCGTACGCCGCCTACTGGATGGGCCTTAGGGGCGGGCGGCCGCTGATTGCCCGGTACGGCAGCTACGTGTTAATGAGCGGCCGGGAGCTGGAGGTTGCCGAGCGGTTTTTCGCGCGCTGGGGTCAAAGCGCGGTTTTCCTTGGCCGGCTGCTTCCGGTGGTGAGAACCTTTATCGGCTTTCCCGCCGGGCTGGCGCGCATGGGACTTGCACCCTTTACGATCTACAGCTTTGGCGGCTCCTACCTGTGGTGCCTGGGACTGGCTTACGCAGGGATGAAACTGGGTGCCAATTGGGCCGGTCTGACGCCCTATTTCGAGCGCTTCGACACGGTCCTGGCCGCCGTAGGAGTCGTCGCAGTGGGGCTGTTTCTGTACCGCCGGCTACGCTGGCGTCCCGGGGCGAGCGGCTCGGGCGTCCCGGGTGGCCCGTCCTCGCCGGGAGCGCGCCGGTGACCGCCACGCATGGCCGCCCGGGGCGTGCGGCCGAAGAGCTTATCGCCGAGAACCGCAAGGCGCGACACGACTTCTTCATCGAGGAAGTCTACGAGTGCGGCCTGGTGCTTACCGGCAGCGAGGTCAAGTCGCTGCGCGAGCACCGCGTGAACCTGCGTGACAGCCACGCCCGCACCAGAAACGGCGAACTCTTGCTTTACAACATGCATATCGCGGCCTACGCCCCGGCGGGCCGCTTCGGCCACGCCGAGAAGCGGCCGCGCAAGCTCCTGATGCATCGCAGGGAGATCGAGCGGCTCTCGGGCCGGGTGCGCGAACGCGGCTATTCATTGGTTCCGCTGCGAATCTACTTCTCCCGCGGCCTTGCCAAGATTGAACTTGCGCTGGCCAAAGGAAAGCGGCTGTTTGACAAACGCGAGGCGCTGGCCCGAAAAGCGGCTCGCCGCGAAATCGAGCGCCTCGCCAAGGCCAGGCAGGTGCGTTAGCTGTGGAAAACCAGCAGCGACGCCGGCGTGGCGACACCGGCTGCGCGCGCGGCGCAAGCGGCGGACGCCAGCCTTAAGCTGACTGCAGCCGGCGAACTTCCCGGGCAAAGCGGCGCGCCATCGATCGGTCACCCAATCGCCGGGCAAGCCCCTCGCCTTCGCTAAGGGCCTTTAGCGCCCGCTCCGTCTCGCCCTTGGCGAGAAAGGCGCCGGCCTTGCGGAAAAGCCGCGCGTAGCGCTCGCCTCGCTCCGCAGGCGTCAGGCGGTCTTGGGTCTGCATGCCAGCCATCCGGTGATGAAAACTCCCACCGTTATCACGGCACTGACATAGTGGCTATCATCGTGTCAAGGGTGCTCTGTGCCGCAGGAGCGTTGACTTATGGCTGACATTGCACAGACGGGGTGGGGCGCAATTACGAAGTGTTTAGGCAAAAGCTGCCCAGCCTCATGGCTTCTCATCAGGGGAGGCTCGCCCTGATGCATCAGGCCGAGATTGTCGCCTTCTTTGATGCGGTGGCTGGCGCAAACGTTGCGGGTAAAAAATTGTTTCAGCGGCAGCCTTTCTCCATCCAGGAGGTTCACGGAATACCGATAGACTTGGGGTTCTTCTCGCATGGCCCGTCTGGCCGGTCAGCCCTCTGAAGCGTGTTACCCTAGCGAATCTGCCGCGGCGTGCTCACGTTGTCGCACGACGGGCATTTTACTTTCTCGCTTTAAAGACTTGCCTGCTTCGAAAGGCTCGTCACCCGGCCCTTCGCACTGAGGGGCTCCGGGGGCGGCGTCGGAAGCGGGCCGCTAAGGCGGGTCGGACGGCGCGCCCGGCTTGCGATTGAGGAAGTCGGCAAAGAACTGAACGGCCATTTGAGCGATCTCGTCGGGCTTTTCCATCGGCGCGAAATGCGTGGCGCCGGCGATCGTCACGACGCGGCCGTTGGCAAGTTCCTGGGCGACCTGGCCGCGCAGATGCGCTCCGGCGGCTTCGCTTGAATCGCCGAAGATGACCAGAAGCGGCGCTTGGCACTGGCGTATCGCGCTCCATCCGTCGAACTCGCGGGCGGATTGGTAGAAGGCGGCCTCAGTCTCGGGAGCGCACTTGAGCCGGCGTCCGCCCTCGGGATCGGGCCGAGTGCCGTATTCGCAGTAGTCCCGCAAGATATCGGGACGCCAACTATGAAAAGGCGGTTTGCCGTGAAAATTCTCGAACGTGTCGTCCACGCTGGCAAAGCGCGCTCTGCGCTTTAGCGTTCGCGCGATCAGAAGCGGCCCGCGCTGCGCGATAACCGGATCGTCCCGGATGAACAGCACCGGCTCGACCAGTACCGCGCAGGAGATGAGGTCGGGACGCTCGGCGGCAAGCGCCCCGATCAGCGTGGCGCCGGCGGAATGGCCGAAGCCAAGAACGCCCTGCAAGTCCATCACGCTTAGAAAGCCGCAGAGGTCGGCGAACGAGGCCATCCAGTTGTATCGCGCAACTGTCGAAGGCCCGCTGTCGCCCTGTCCGCGCTGGTCGTAGCTCAGCACGTGGCCGACCGCGGTGAGCACGCGGGCGATTGGCCGATAGATGCGCCCGAGGAAGCCGGTGGCATGCAAAAGAAGGATCGGCGGCCCGTTGCCGCCCCAGTCGAGGTAATGCAGGCGGATGCCGTTTACCGTGACGTATGAGCTTTTGGGTGGCTGCACCATCGTTCCCAGGAGTCTCTCGGCCTTAGCCGCGATTGCGCAGCGGCTCACCGGCCGCAAAGCATGCGCAGCGCGCGCAAGACAGCCCAAGCCGGCCCCACGCGGCTTAGCGAGCAGTCGTTATGAACGCGGCTCGCGTTCCCGGCCCCTTGCGCCGAAGGCGGCTTGCGATCACGATGCCTTCAAGGCGGCGGCTCTGCAAGCGCAGGCAACGGCTGCCGCAGAGGGAGGGAACACGTGCCAGTCGTCATCGGGCTCACAGGAGTTATCGGGTCCGGCAAGAGCGCGGTCGCCAGGATGCTGGCCGAGATGGACGCGGCCGTCGTCGACGCCGACCGGATCGGTCATTCCGTTTACGAACCGGGAGAGCCCGCTTTCGACGAGCTTAAGACCGCCTTTGGCGAAGGGATTGTCGGCAGCGATGGCCGGATAGCACGCGCCAAGCTCGCCGCGCTGGTCTTCGCCAGCGCGCAGGCGCTTGGCCGCCTCAATGCAATCGTTCATCCGCGCATCCGTCAGCGCCTTGCCGCCGAGGTGGCTGAGCTGCGCGCCGCCGCACGCGTGCCGGCTATCGTGATCGAGGCAGCGGTGCTGCTCGAGGCCGGCTGGCAGGACCTCTGCGACGAGGTCTGGCTGGTAACTGCGCCGACCGCAAGCGTGCGGGAGCGGCTAGCTGCGGAGCGCCGGATGACCCCCGCGCAGGTGGCAAAGCGGCTGGGCGCGCAGCTCTCGGAGGAGGAGCGCCGCCGCCATGCCGACGTGGTGATCGAAAATGACGGCACGCTCGAGCAGTTGCGTGCGCGCCTGGCAGAAATCTGGCAGCAGCGTGTCGCGAGCGCAAGCAGCCGCTGAAGCGCCGATCACCGGGCCTGTAGCGGCGCGCACGGGCGCCGGATATTGAGCGGCGCCAAGTCGCGCCGCTTCAGCGCCGCTCGAACTGCTTGTCGCCGAACAGGGTTTGCCAGCTCTCGGGGCTTATCGGTCCGCGCTTGAGCCGGTCGGACAGCACGGCCAGCCCGCGCTCGACGGCAGGCCGCGCCGCAATTTCGTCAAACCAGCGCTTCAAGTTGGGAAAACGCTCCAGCTCCTGGCCTTGCCACTTGTGCGAGCGCAGCCAGGGGAAGGTGGCGATGTCGGCAATCGTATACTCGGCACCCGCCAGGTAGGGCCTCTCGGCCAGCCGGCGGTCGATGACGTTGTAGATACGTCCGGCCTCTTTGGTGTAGCGATCGATCGCGTAGGGAATCGGCTCCGGCGCATAGCGGCGGAAGTGGTGCGCCTGTCCCAGCATCGGGCCGACCGACGCCATCTGAAACATCAGCCATTCGAGCACGGCGTAGCGCCGGCGCGGCTGGCCGGGCATCAGGCGTCCCGTCTTCTCTGCCAGGTAAATCAGGATCGCGCCCGATTCGAAAATCGAAATCGGCTGGCCGTCGGGTCCTTCGCGGTCCACCAGGGCCGGAATCTTGTTGTTCGGACTGATGCGCAGGAACTCGGGCTGGAACTGCTCGCCACTGCCGATGTCCACCGGCAGGACGTTGTAGGGAAGGCCGAGTTCTTCGAGCATTATGGTGACCTTGTAGCCGTTGGGTGTGGTCCAGAAGTAAAGGTCGATCATCGCTTCCTCCGCGTAACTGGCCTGTGCACGGTTCGTGGTTGGATGCTAAGACTGCGGACCGCCGCGCTCGACCGGTGCCGCCTTGGCCGGCGCTCCCTTGCGAACCCCGAGCAAGTAGGCTTCGATGAATGCGTCGATTGCGCCGTCAAGCACGGCATCGGCGTTGCCGACCTCCAGGCCCGTGCGATGGTCCTTGACCATCCGGTAGGGATGGAGGACGTAGGACCGAATCTGGCTTCCCCAGGCGATCTCTTTTTTCTCCTTGTTGAACTGTTCGAGTTGCTCGCGTTTGCGGCGCTCCTCCAGTTCGAACAGCCGGGCGCGCAGGATTTTCATCGCCAGTGAGCGGTTCTTATGCTGTGAGCGCTCGTTCTGGCAGGTGACGACGATCCCGGTCGGCAGATGGGTAATCCTGACGGCCGAGTCGGTTTTGTTAACGTGCTGGCCGCCCGCCCCGCTGGCCCTGAAGGTATCGACCCGCAGATCGTTGGGGTTGATCGTTACCTCGACGGTGTCGTCAATTGCGGGAAAGACGAAGACGGAGGCAAACGAGGTGTGTCGCCTGGAGTTGGTATCGAAGGGCGAGATTCGCACCAGGCGGTGAATGCCTGCCTCGGCCTTGAGGTAGCCGTAGGCATACTCGCCGTTGACGGTGATGGTGGCGTTCTTGAGGCCGGCGCCGTCGCCGGGCACGGCCTCGACCAGTTCGGCCTGGTATTGGCGGCGCTCGGCCCAGCGCAAGTAGAGCCGCAGGAGCATCTCGGCCCAGTCCTGGGCCTCCATGCCGCCCGCTCCGGGATGGATGCTGAGGATTGCGTCGAGGCGGTCGTATTCCCCGCAGAGCATCACCTCGAGCTCGCTGCGCGCGAGGTTGGCCTCAAGGGCGGCGAGCGTCTTTTGCGTCTCGGTTTGCGCCTCGGCTCCGCTTTGCGGCTCCTCTTCGGCGAGCAGCAAAAAGACCCGCGCCTCTTCGGCCAGCCGCTCAAGCCGTTCGTAGTTGGCGATCTGGTCCTTCAGGCGTTCCTGCTCGCGGAGCAGGGTCTGAGCCGCCTCGGGGTGCTGCCAGAAATCCGCTTTCGCGCTTTGCGTGGCCAGTTCGTCGCGTCTGGCGCGCAGGCGCGCGAGGTCAAAGACGCCTCCCGAGATTTTCCAGGCGAGAGCAGAGTTGGTCGAGTTCGGTGCGAAGTTCGCTCAGCATTGGCTTGTCCTGTTTGTCGAGGTACCGCGGTCCGCGGCCGCTTAGCGCCGCGCCATGGCCCGGGCGCCTTCATTGTGACAGATCGGCGGCCGGCGCAACAGCGGCTGCTCCCGGCGCGGCTTGCACGTTAGCTGTTCGGGCGCTTTAGCCGGAGCGCGGCGCGCGATGGAAAAACTCCTCTATCGTGGTGTACAACACCGGCACGAAGAACAGCGTCAAGAGCGTCGACACGCCAAGACCGCCGATCACCGCGCGCGCCAGCGGCGCGTCGGTCTCGCTGCCGACCGCCCAGCTAAAGGCCATCGGCAAGAGCCCGGCCAGCGTCGCCACGGTGGTCATCAGGATGGGCCTAAGCCGCACCACCGCCGCCCTCAGCACGGCCTCGCGCAGCGCTGCTCCCTGGGAGCGCAGCAGATTGGTGTAGTGCACCATCAGGACCGCGTTCGACACCACGATGCCGACCATCATGATGACGCCCATGAAGGCCGGCGTGGAAAACGGCGTGCGCGTGGCCCACAGCGCCCAGACCACGCCCACCACCCCCAGCGGCACCGACACGATCACGATGACCGGATCGGCCAGCGAGCGAAACTGGACCGCCAGCACCATGTAGACCAGCATCAGCGCGAGCCCCGTCACGTAGGTGAGGCTTTTGAAGGTCGCGCGCTGCTCGGCGATTTGCCCCGCCAGGCGCACCTTGAAACCCGGCGGCAGGGTCAGGCGGCCGAGCTTGCGCTCCAGGCTGGCGGCGATCGAACCCAGGTCGCGCCCGGTGGGATTGGCCGTAATGTCGATCACGCGCTCGAGGTAGCGCCGGTCGACCTCCAGCGGTCCGGAACCCGGCGTTATCCGCGCCAGGCTCTCCAGCCGGACCACGCCCTGGTTGCGCAGGTGGTCGCCGGCAGCCAGCGGGTTGACCACGAAGGTCGAGGCAAGATCGTCGAAATGGCTGGTGTAACGGTCCTGGTAGCGCGCCACGATGTTGTACTCGTTGCCGGTTTGCGGATCGATGAAGACCGAAGGCGACTGGGTCGAGCCGGTGGCCGAGTCGAGGATGAGCTGCGCGGCGCCGTACTCGTAGGTCCCGGCCAGGGCGGCGCGCTCGCGGTCGATGTTTACGTCAATTTCCGGGAAGTTCTCTTCGCGGCTGATGTGCACGTCGGTGACGCCCGCGGTGGCGCGCATCAGCCGGGCCACGCGCTTTGCGGTGCGCGCCGCCCGGTCCAGGTCGTAGCCGAACAGCTCGACGTCGATCGGCGCCTCCTGGCCGAAATTCAGAACATGGGTCACGATCCCGCCGGCACGCATGAAAAACTGCACCCGCGGAAAACGCCCGCGCAGGTCGTCCCCCAGCCGCGCCATCAACTGGTTGGAGGAGAGCGAGCGCCGGCGCGGATTGACCAGGTAGACCAGGATATAGGCCGCGTGCGGCCCGGTGTTCGAGGAATAACTCGCCGAGCGCGCCGAGGTGCGTCCGGCGGTCGTTAGAAGCCCGATGTTGGAAAAAAGCTCCCTTATCCAGGGGCGCGGGATGTCGCGGCGGACCTCGGCCTCGACCTGCTTGACGATCTTTTCGGTTTCCTCGACCCGCGTGCCGACCGGGGCGCGCATCAGGATTTCGAACTGACTCTCGTCGGTGCTGGGAAAGAACTCCACGCCCAGGGAAGGGGCCAGCCAAACGGCGCTCAGCGCGGCCGCCGCGACCAGGGCGAAAAGCGTGCCGCGCCGCGAAAGCGCGCGCGCCAGCAGCCGGCCGTACCCCGCCTCCAGTCCAGCCACCATCCGCCGGCAAAGCCCGGCCGCAAGGCCCGTCAGGCCGCGCCGGACCGCCGCCCCGGGACGCACCAGCCTAAGACAGAGCAGCGGCGTCGCCGTGGTCGAAACAAAGTACGAGGCGGTCAGCGAGCAGGTGACCGCCACCGCAGTCGGCAAGAACAGAATCTGCCCCACCCCGGTGACGAACAGCGTCGGCAAAAAGACGATGATCGTCGTCACCGTCGAGGCCAGCACAGGCATCCGCACCTCGTGCGCCGCGGCCAAAACCGAGCGCCGATTGGCGCCGTCAATCGCGAAGTGACGCGAGATGTTCTCCAGCTCGACAATCGAGTCGTCAACCATCCGTCCCACCGCCAGCGCCAGCCCTCCGAGCGAGAAAATGTTGAGCGTCTGCCCGGACAGGTAAAGCAAAAGAAACGTCGCCAGCATCGACAAGGGAATCGCCAGCGAGATGATCAGCGTCGCCCGCAGGTCCTGAACGAATACCAGGATCACCACCAGCGCCAGCACCGCGCCCTGCAGCGCTTCGCTGCGCAGCGCGGCCACGGCTTCGCGGATATACTTCGACTCGTCGAAACTGATGAGCAGCCTGACCCCCGGCGGCAGCCCCACCAGCCGCCCCAGCGCTTGGCGCACGCCGTCCACCACGTTGACCGTGTTGCTTCCCGGCTGCTTGTTCACCGCCAGGTAGACGCCACGCCGACCGTTGACCCGCACGATATTGGTCTGTTGCTCGGTGCCGTCGACGACCCGGCCCAGGTCCCGGATGCGCACCGGGACACCGGCGCGGGCGGCGACCACCAGGTCGTTGGCCGGGCCGATGGTTCTGAGCTGCGCGTTGGTGTGCACCCGGTACTGATGCCCGCCGATTTTGATCCAGCCGGCGGGCTCGATCAGGTTGGCCCCGTTGAGCGTGCGCACCACGTCGGGGATGGTCAGGCCGACCGCGGCCATGCGCTCCCGGTCGAGCAGCGCGGTTATCTGTCGAATCTGGCCGCCGTTGACGGCCACGCCCGCCACCCCGGGCAGTTGCTCGAGCTGGGGCTCGATGACGTTGCTCGCCAGATCGTAAAGGGCGCGCTCGCCGAGGTTGTCGCCCAAGACCACGATGGTGCAAACCGGGATGTTCGCAAGGTCGAACTTGAGGATGAACGGCACCTGCACGCCGCTGGGCAGCGTGTTGAGAATCTGCTGAATGTGGTTGGCGGCCTCCACCATGGCAACGTCGGTGTTGGCTCCCCAGTTGAGCCACACGCTGACCAGCGAGACCCCCTCCTTGGAGGCGGACTCGATATGCTCGACGTCGCTGATTCCGGAGACCGCTTTTTCGATGGGGTAGGTGATGCTGCGCTCGACGTCCTGGGGCCCGGCGCCCGGGTAGAGCGTGCCCACCCGGAGCACCGGCAGATTGATGTTGGGGAAAAGGTCGATCGGAAGCCGCTCGAGCGACACCATGCCGAGCAGAATCGTCGCCAGCGTCACCATGGCGATCAGTACGGGGTTCCTGAGCGCAAGCCGGGTAAGCCACATAAGCCGCCTGCCTCAAGCGCCGGCGCCGGCCTCCTGCGCCCGCTGCCGCGCCTTTGGCGGCACGCCGCGCAGCTCGCTAAGCTCGCTGGTCGTCATCGCCGTCGTCGAAACCGGGCAGCCGGCGGGGAAAGCGGCGCTCGCTCAATTCGTAGATGGTGGGAACCAGGAAAAGCGTGAGCACCGTCGAGACCGCCAGACCCCCGATAACCGCGCGCGCCAGCGGAGCGTTGGTCTCGGCGCCCACCCCCCATCCCAGCGCCATCGGCAACAGCCCTACCAGCGTGGCCGCGGTCGTCATCAGCACCGGCCTAAGCCGGGTCCGCGCGGCGCCGATTACGGCCGCGTGCAACTCGACGCCCCGGCGGCGCAGAAGATTGGTGTAGTCAACCATCAACACCGCGTTGGACACCACGATGCCGGCCATCATGATTACGCCCATGAACGAGCTTACCGAAAGCGGCGTCCCGGTCAGGAACAAGGCCCAGGCAACCCCGGTGAGCCCCAACGGCACCGTGAACATGATGATCAGCGGATCGAGCAGCGAACGGAACTGCGAAGCCAGAACCATGTAGACCAGCGCAATCGCCAGGGCCGCAGCGAAGCCCAGGCTGGCAAAGGCCGTCTGCTGCTCGGCGATCTGACCGCCCAGACGCACCGTGAAACCTGGCGTAGGCGCAAGCTCGGCCAGCTTGGCTCGCAGCCGCGCCGCCACCGTACCCAGGTCGCTGCCCAGCGGATTGGCCGTGACGTCGATGACGCGCTGCAGGTACTTGCGGTCGATCTCGAGCGGGCCGCTGCCGGGCCTGATGCTGGCGACGTTTCGCAGCGGCACGATGGTGTTGGCCTGCGGCTGTCCGGTCGGACCGGCCAGCCCGGCTTGCGGCGCCAGCGGCGGCGGAGGCGGCTGCAGGCCGCCGCCGGGCAGCGCGCCGCCGGCGCCGGCTCCCGGAACCCCGGTCGTGATCAGGTTGAGCGAGGCGGGCAAGCCGCTGACCGAGGCGGCCGGCCCCATCCCGCGGTTGACCAGGAAGATGTCTCCCAGGTCGCTTAGGTGCGAGCGATCTTCGGGCCGCAACTGGACGATGATGTTGTACTCGTTGCCGGTCACCGGGTCGGTGTAGACCGGAGGGTTAAGGGTGTTGCCGTTAAGGGAGTAGAGGACGGCGTTGGCGGCGTCGCGTTCGTTGATGCCCACGAGCGCGGCCTTGGTGCGGTCGATGTTCACGTCGAGTTCGGGAAAGTCGCGCTCGCGCGCCACCTGGATATCGCTAAGGCCACCCACGGCCCGCATCGCGTCGGCCACCTTCTCGGCCAGCGCCCTGCCGGTAGCGAGGTCGTAGCCCAGCACCTCGGCATCAACCGGCGCCGGGGTGCCGAAATTCAGGACGTTGCGCACGATCCCCGAAGGACTCACCGTGATGCGGGCCTGGGGAAAAGCGGCCCGCAGGGCCGGCCGCAGGCGGTTCACCAGCTCTGCCGTGGACCAGCGGCGCCGGTCCGGCGCCGCCAGGTCCACCTGTATGAAGGCGGCGTGCGGCCCGGTGTTGCTCGAATAGACGGCCGCCTCGGCGTTGACCTTGCCCGCCGTGGTCAAAAGCCCGACGTTCGACAGCATCAGGCGAACAGTGCCCTGCGGCATCCCGGCCCTGATGAACCGCTCGACTTCTCCGACCAGCCGTTCGGTAGCCTTAAGTGTGGCGCCGACCGGCGCGCGCAGCGTCACCTGGAATTGGCTCTCGTCGGTGGCCGGGAAGAACTCGGTCCCGATAAACGGGACCAGGGCAAGCGAGGCCAGCGAAAACACCAGCACCGCCCCCATCGTAAGCCGCCGCCGGACCAGCGCGGCGCCGAGCAGCCGCTGATAGCCGCTATCCAGCCATGCTACCAAGCGGCGCGCCCGTTCGGCCAAAAAGCCAAACGCCGAACGGCTGGCGGCGCGCCCCTGCTCCGCCCGGTCCAGGTAGCGCAGGCAAAGCAGCGGCGTGGCCGTGGTCGAAACCAGAAAGCTTGCCCCCAGCGCGTAGCTGATCGCCAGCGCCGTGGGAATGAACAAAAGCTGCGCCACGCCGGTGATGAAAATGATCGGCAGAAAGACCACCACCGTCGTGATCGTCGAGGCCAGAATCGGCATCGAGACCTCCTGCGCCGCCGCCAGCGCCGCCTGCGTGCCGCGCTCTCCGGCCGCGAAATGCCGCACCATGTTCTCGAGCATCACGATGGCGTCGTCCACCAGGCGGCCCACGCCCAGGGCCAGCCCGCCCAGGGTGAAAACGTTGATGGTCTGGGCGGAAAAGTAGAAGAGCAGAAAGGTCATCATGAACGACAGCGGAATGGCCAGCGCCACGATGACCGTCGCCCGCAGGCTTTGCAGGAAAAGAAGAATCACCGCAAACGCTAAAAGCGCGCCCTGCGCCGCCTCGCGCTCCAGGCTGGCGATCGACTCCCTGATGTAGCGCGACTGGTCGAAGGTCACGTCCAGCCTGACCCCCGGCGCAACTCCGACCAGGTGGCGGATGCGCCGGCGCACCCGGTCCACGACCTCCACGGTGTTGGCGCCGGGCTCCTTGTTCACGGCCAGGTAAACCGCGTGGCGGCCGTTGACCCGCACCACGTTGGTCTGTTCCTCGAAGGAGTCGCGCACGCTGGCGATGTCGCGCACCTTGACCGGGACCCGGGCGCGGGAGCCGATCACGATATCGCCCAAGTGCGCGATCACCCTGAACTGCGAGTTGGAGAAAACGTTGTACTGCCGCTTGCCGACGCGCACCCATCCCGAGGGCTGAATCAGGTTGGAGTTGCCCACGGCGTTGACCACGTCCAGGATGGAGACCGCGCGGGCGGCCATCTTGTCGCGGTCGACGCTGATGGTTATCTGTCGAATCTTTCCGCCGTTGACCGTCGCCGAGGCGACGCCGGAAAGCTGCTCGAGCTGCGGCTCGATCGTGTTGTAGGCAAGATCGTAGAGCGCGCGCTGGTCCAGGCCGCCGCCCGCAACCGTAACGTCGCACACCGGCAGGTTCGATACGTCGAACTTGATGACAAACGGCTGCTGGATGCCCACCGGAAGCGTGTTGATGATCTGCTCGATGTGCTGCGTCACCTCGACCATCGCGCTGTCGATGCTGGCGCCCCAATGCAGCCATACCTGCACGATCGAAAGGCCGTCCTTCGAGGCCGACTGAACGTGGTCGACGTCCGAGACCGAGGTCACCGCCTTCTCGATCTGGTAGGTGACGGTCTTCTCGATGTCCTCGGGGCTGGCGCCCTGGTAGATTGTTCCGACGATCAGCACGGGGAGCGAAATGTTGGGGAAGAGATCGACCGGGAGGCGGTCAAGCGAGGTGGCGCCGAGCACGACCAGCCCGACCGACACCATCAGAATGAGAATCGGATTGCGCAGCGCCGCCCGCGTCAGCCACATCGCTCATGCACCGCGGTCAGCGGGGCGAAAGCGCCGGCTGCGCGCCGGCGTTGCCGGCCTCCAGCGCCACCCGGACCGGCGTATTGTCGGTCAGCATCTGCCAGCCGGAGACGACCACCAGCGAGCGGTCGTCGAGCCCGCGACGCACTTCCACCACGTCGTCCTCCTGGAGTCCGGTTGCGATCGCGACCAGCTTGGCGCGCCGGTCCTGAACGCAATAAACGAAGGCGCCCTCGGAGTTTCTTAAGACTGCCTCGGCCGGTACGGTAAGCGCAGCGGGTCGTTCGTAGAGCGCCAGCCGGACCCGGGCGAACATTCCAGGTCTCAGCTCGCCCTCGCGGTTGGCGATATCGATCTCGGTCTGCATCGTGCGGGTTGCCGGGTCGAGGCCCTGCGCCAGGCGCGTGACCTTGCCGGCGAAGGGGTGGCCAGGATAAGCGTCGTTGGTCACGGTCACCCGGGCGCCTACCCGTAAAAGCCCAACGTCCTCTTCCGGCACATAGACGAAGACACGCACCGTGCTGATGTCGGCGATCACGAAAAGCGCGGTATTGTTGGCGCCACCGGGCAGCACCAGGTAGCCGGGATCGAAGTTGCGTTGAATGATGTAGCCGTCGAAGGGAGCGCGGATTTGCCGGTAGTCGTACAGGGTTTTTTGGGTCCTGAGCGCCTCGCGCGCGGTGCGATAGCTCGCTCGGGCGTTATCCAGGTCCTGGCGCGACTCGGCGCCGCTGTCATAGAGCTGCTTGATTCGCTGGTAGGTGACCCTGGCCAGCTCGTAGTTGGTCCTGGCCTGGGCGTACGCCGCTTCCTGCTCCGGGTAGGTGAGCAGCGCCAGGAGTTGGCCGCGCCTTACGAAATCGCCCCGGTTGACGTTGACCTCTTTGATAAAGCCCGGCACCTTTGCGGTAAGCTCGGCCTGCTGGATGCCCATCACGTCGCCGGTCAGCGTAAGCCAGCGGGTCAGGTTACGCCTGAGGGGCCGCACCGCGACTACCAAGGGAGTCTTGGGACGGGCGGGCGCGGCCTTGGCGCGCGGGTCGCATCCCGCGGCCAGCGCCCAGAGCGCGAGCAATGCGGTTACGCCCGCAATGGTCGAAAGCCGCACGGGGCCGGGCCTTGCTGGCGCTGGCGAACCGCGGCGGTGCCAAAACCGGCGCCGCAACGCGCAGCCCGCGCCGGCAGGCGCGGACCGCGCGCCAGGGCAGGGCTCAGCGGCGCCCGGCACAAACGCCCGCGTCGGACCGCGGCTATGGGCGCAGCGCAGGGTCAAAGCGCACCGCCAGCCGCAAGCCGCCGGCGTGCTGTAGCCGCAACGGTAAAGGTTTGCCACGCCTGACAGGCCTCGGGTGAAATCATAGCGCAACGCGCCAGCGGTCGCGCCGGCCGGCCGCCGGCACGACATCCCAGACAACGGACGCGCTGCTGCTGCGCCTAGTTGTGCGCGTATGCCGGCGGTTGAGGCAGAGCTTCCACCCGGCTGAGCCACGCGGATTCCAGCGTCGCGCCGGCCGCACTCCTCAGTTCCTTGAAGCGGCGAGCGAATTCGCCCCGCTCCTCGGCGCTAAGCGCCGGCGTTCCCGGCGCGACGGCGTCGCTGCCGCAAACGCCGAGCTCAACCAGCGCCGCCTTCAGGCAGGCGATCGCCGGCAACACGCTCTGGTTTCCGCGCCGTATCGTGCAGACCTGGCGGTACTTGCCCAAAACCTCCGCGTACGAGCGCATCAGGGCAAGGTCGCCCTGCCGGCAGACTTCCCAGGCGCGGTTCCATTCGCGCGGCCAGACATTGCCGGCACCCGCCACCACGCCGTAGGGCTCGGCCTCTCGCATCAGGTAGCGGTTCCAGCAACGGCGAGCCCAGCCAAGCAGACCGGCCGGCGCAGCGAACAGGTCGAAGATGAGGTACGGGTTTCCCGGATAGATGGCGAACTGCCCGTGGCTCTTAAAGTGCGCCGCGGCCTTGGTGTAATTGCCCAGCACGGCCTTGCTCGCCGTCACCTTGATGCCCCAGACGTAGGGCAGCCGGCTCATCCGCTTGACGTCGCGCGTGTGGAGATGCTGCGCTTTGCCGGGGGCGGCGATTTCGGCGTTGTCGTAGAGAAAGACCGGCAGCGAGGCGCCATGCTTGGCGAATACCGCGGCAAAGTCGCGTTCCACAAGCGTTACCGGGTCGGCCGCGTCCGCCACCGAAAGCGGCGCTATCACCGCAGCGTCGGCCTTGAGCTCGAGGGCGTAAGCCAGGTTTTCCACGGTTTCAGCCGCGGTCGGCGCGGTGACGCCGACCCACGCCTCCACGCCGGGCACGCTGCGGCACTCTTCGACCGCAAGCCGGGCTGCCTGCTGGCGGCGCGGATTGTCGATGCGATGCCATTCGCCCGTGGTACCGGCGGCAAAGATCACTCGCGCACCGCTACCCTGCTGAATCACATACCGGATTACGGCGCGCTGCTCGTCTTCGATGATGCGGCCGGCGCGGTCGAAAATGGTCACAACCGGCACTGAAAGACCCGGCGGCGGCGCGTAGGGTTGGGACCGCCCCTGGCGCGGCGCGCCGTCCACGGAGCCTCGCGGCGCGGGCGCTGCGGCGCCGTTGTGACCCACGGATACGCTTGCTTGTGTCATGGGTTGTAAAGCCTCCGCCATGATTGCGGCGCACGCCTGCGCGGTAAAATTCAAGTATAGGGTCGCTCTCCCGGTTCCACAACAGTCGGTTGCGTCGAGCCGCCCCGCGCGGCTTGTCTGCGGGCAGGAGACGTGTTAAGGTTAGTCTTGGGTGCCCGTAACGGACCGCCGTTAGTGACGCTAACATGAAGGCCGGAATCCATCCCACCTACCTGCGCTGCACGGTCACCTGCGCGTGCGGCAACACCTTCGTGACTCGTTCGACCAGACCTGAACTCCGGGTCGAGGTCTGCTCGCAGTGTCATCCCTTTTACACCGGGCAGCAGCGTCTGGTTGACACCGCGGGACGCGTCGAGCGGTTCAAGCGCAAGTACGGCTTCAAGTAGCATTGTAGCTCCCGCCGCCCGCGGCGCCTTTGGCGTCCGGGTGGGCGGGGGATGGTCGTTTACGCTGAAGGCGGCGGGCCGAAGGCGTCCGGCTTGAGGACAAGGCGTGGGCGGAATCGAGGATCGGACGCTTAGCGCCAGGCTGGAGGGGGTCGAAAACCGCTTCGCCGAGCTGGAGCGAAAGCTCGGTCAGCCCGAGGTGCTCGCCGATAAGCGGACTTACGCCCAGCTCGCCCGCGAGCGCGCGCAGACGCAGGAACTGGTCGGCTGCGCCCGCGACTACCGCCGCGCGCTCGACGAACTGACCCAGCACAAAGCGATCCTGGAGGGCGAGGACGAAGAGCTTAAGGAGTTGGCGCGCGCCGAGTTGCCCGAGCTTCAAAAGAAGCTGGCGCTGCTGGAGGCGCGGCTTCGCCGGCTTCTGGTGCCGCCGGACCCCAACGACAACAAAAACGTCATCCTCGAGATTCGCGCCGGGACCGGAGGCGACGAAGCCGCGCTGTTTTGCGCCGAGCTGTTCCGGATGTACAGCCGGTACGCCGAACGACGCGGCTGGAAGCTTGAGCTGCTGAGCCTCAACTCCACCGGCCTTGGCGGAATCAAGGAAGTGGTCGCTCTGATAGGCGGCCAGGGCGCCTACAGCCGGCTCAAATTCGAGGGCGGCGTCCACCGGGTGCAGCGCGTCCCCGCCACCGAGGCCGCCGGGCGTATCCATACCTCGGCAGTGACCGTCGCGGTGCTGCCCGAAGCCGACGAGGTCGAGGTCAAGATCAACGAAGACAAGGACCTGCGCATCGACGTCATGCGCGCCTCGGGCCCCGGCGGCCAGAGCGTCAACACGACCGACTCGGCGGTGCGCGTCACCCATCTGCCCACCGGTATCGTGATCGTCTGCCGCGACGAGAAGTCGCAACACAAGAACAAGGCGCGGGCGCTCAAAATTCTGCGCGCCAGGCTTTTGGACCGGGCCCGCGCCGAGCAGGAGGCTCGCATCGCGCAGAGCCGGCGCGCCATGGTCGGTAGCGGCGACCGATCGGAACGTATTCGCACCTACAACTTTCCGCAATCGCGCGTCACCGACCACCGGATCAACCTCACTCTGCACCGGCTCGACGACGTGCTCGACGGGGCGCTCGACCAGCTTATCGACGCCCTTGGCACGCGTCGGCAGATCGAAGCGGCGGGGGCGCCGCCGGCGGGATGAATCCGGCTGAGACAGTCGAGGCCGCCGCGCCGCGCTCGCTGATTGCCGGGGCGGCGCTGCGGCTGGAGCGCGCCGGCGTTGACTCAGCCTGGCTGGACGCCGAGGTGTTGCTGGCCGAGGCGGCCTGCCTTACGCGCGAGCGGCTCTGGGCAAGGTTTAAGCAGCCGCTTGAGGAGCAGGCGGCGTCAGCTTTCGCCGCCTTGGTGGCCCGGCGGGTGCGGCGCGAACCGCTGGCCTACCTTACGGGCCGGCGCGAGTTCTACGGCCTTGAGCTCGAGGTGTGTCCCGACGTTCTCATTGCACGGCCCGAAACGGAGACCCTGGTTGACCTCGCTCTGGCGCAGCTCAAAGGGCGCCGGCAAGCGCGAGTTCTTGACCTCGGCACCGGGTGCGGCGCAATTGCCATGGCGATTGCCGTGCACACTGCCGGCGTCCGGCTCGTCGGCGCGGACATTTGTTCCCGCGCACTGAGCGTGGCGCGCCGCAACGTTCAACGGCACGGCTTAAGCCAGCGCATTGCGCTTGAGCGGTGCGACATTTTTACCCCGCAGGACGGAGGCCCGCACCTGGGACGCTTCGACCTGGTCGTTTCCAACCCGCCCTACGTCACGGATGACGAGTACGCGCGCTTGTCGCCGGAGGTGCGCTGTTACGAGCCGCGCACGGCCCTGGTTGCGGGCGCCGACGGGCTCTCGTTTTACCGGCGTATCGCAGCCCAGCTTCCGGGGCACCTGTTTCAGGGCGGCGTGGCCCTGCTCGAGGTGGACCCCAGGCGGGCGCAAGCCGTAGCGGAGCTCATGGCGGCAGCCGGCGCTCGCTCTATTGGCAGCCATCCAGACCTGGCCGGCCAGGTGCGCGTCGTGGAGGCGCGGTTCTACTGACTCTTGCAGAATATAGTCACACAGGCCGGACCCGCTCGGGCGCGCTGCTGTCATTCCCTCGCGCACGGTGCTGACCGCACGGCAGCCCTGCTCGTGCTAGAAGCAGCCTCACAGGTGACCGTCGACCGCGGATGTCATTCTGAGCGCAGTCTGCGGAGCGAAGAATCTACGCGCAGCGACCTGCCTGCCGCGTCGGCGCAGGCAGGTGGGTTCGCCACGCCGCTGGAGGACAAATCGCTTCGCGTAGGCCCTTCGCTTCGCTCAGGGTGACAGGGAGAAGGGAGCGCGGGGGTGACAAGCAGGAGGGCGGACGCCCCACTGCCGTCATTCCCGCGCGCAGAGGGTGCTTCGGCGGTCCTCAGAGCCCGCCCTGAGCGAAGCCGAAGGGACGCCGTGGACGGCGGCTGCCGCGCGAGGCCTGCTCCGAGCTCTGCCGAGGGGGGAATCCCGTCTTGGGCTGACGCAGCGCGGGCGAAACGTTATGATTCTCGGCGTGGCAGCTGCACCCGAGAATCACGCGCCACACGAGCCGGGTCAGGGCGACTCTGTCACTGCAATATGCAATTACCAATAGATAAGCTTTAGGCGCCGGCATTATGGACCGAATCATCATTAGCGGCGGTACTGCTCTAAGGGGTACGGTGCGGGTCAGCGGCAGCAAGAATGCCGCGCTGCCCATCCTGATGACTGCGCTGCTAACCGACGAGCCGATCACGCTGCGTAATATTCCACGCCTGCGCGATGTCGCCACGGCGCTTAAGCTTCTGGCGGGGCTGGGCGTGCAGAGCCGCTGGCAGGGCGAGGAGGAGCTTTGGCTGCACTGTCCCGCGCTGGTACAAGACGAGGCGCCCTACGACTTGGTAAAGACGATGCGGGCCTCCTTCCTGGTGCTGGGGCCGCTTTTGGCGCGTGCCGGCCACGCCCGGGTCTCCACGCCCGGCGGCTGTGCCATCGGAGCGCGGCCGGTCAACCTCCATATTGCCGGCATCCGGGCGCTGGGCGCGCGCGTGCGGCTGCGTCACGGCTATGTCGAGGCTCATTGCGAGCGGCTTGCCGGCGGGCGCGTCTGGTTGGACGCGCCCTCGGTTGGCGCCACCGAAAACGTCATGATGGCCGCGGTGCTGGCCCGGGGTACGACCACGATCGAGAACGCGGCGCGCGAGCCGGAGGTGCAGGACCTGGCGCGGATGCTTAACGCCATGGGCGGGCGCGTGCGCGGCGCCGGAAGCCACGTGGTCGAGATCGAGGGCGTCGAGCGCCTGCGCGGCGTCGCCCACGAGGTGATCCCGGACCGGATCGAGGCCGGATCGTTTATGATTGCTGCGGCGATCACCGGCGGGGACATCCTGGTCGAGCGCGCCCCGTTCGAGCACCTCGAAGCGGTGATTGCCAAGCTGGAAGAGTGCGGTGCCGTCGTGCGGCGCGAGGGCGGCGGCTTGCGGGTGAGCCGGCGCGCAGCACTTTTGCCAGTCGAGGTCCGCACGCTGCCGTATCCCGGCTTCCCCACCGATTTGCAGGCCCAGATGATGGCCCTGCTGACGCAGGCGCGCGGCACCTCGGTGATAACCGAGACCATTTTCGAAAGCCGCTTCAGCCATGCCCTGGAGCTTATCCGGATGGGCGCCGACATCGTTATCAAGGGAGCGACCGCTGTGGTGCGCGGCCCTTCGCGGCTAAGCGGAGCCCCAGTGATGGCCAGCGACCTGCGGGCCAGCATGGGCCTGATTCTGGCCGGCCTGGCGGCGGAAAATACGACCGAGCTCTCGCGTGTCTACCATCTCGACCGCGGCTACGAGGCGATTGAAAAAAAGCTCGGCGCTCTCGGCGCCAGCATCGAACGGGTAGACAGGTAAGGCCCTTGAGGATTCGACTTTTCGAGTCGTCTTCGGCGGACTGCCGAAGCTTTGTTGGCGCGCTGGCGCGGCGCGGCGCCAGCGCGCAATCGGCCGTCGAACCGGCGGTCGAGAACGTCATCCGCGCGGTGCGCCGGCGCGGCGACCGCGCCTTGGTGGCGTTTGCCGCCCGCTTCGACAAGGTTAAGATGCGCCGGGCCGACCTGCGCGTAGGCCGCGCGGAACTCGGCGCGGCGCTGGCGGCGCTGGCCCCGGGCGAACGCCGGGTGCTGGCGCTTGCCGCGCGCCGGATCGCCGCGTTCCACCGCCGCTCGATGGAGAGATCGTTTCGCTACCGCGACGGCGCCGGGATCACCCTCGGCCAGTTGGTGCGCCCGCTTAGGCGGGTCGGCATCTACGTGCCGGGCGGGCAGGCGGCCTATCCCTCGACCGTCTTGATGAATGCGCTGCCGGCGCGGGTGGCCGGCGTCAAGGAAATTGCGATGGCGGTCCCGCCGGCGCGCGGCGCAGGCGAGCGCTACGTGCTGGCGGCCGCGGCGCTGTCCGGCGTGAGCGAAGTTTATCGCGTCGGCGGCGCCCAGGCGGTGGCCGCGCTAGCCTACGGCACCGAAACGATTCGGCCGGTGGACAAGATCGTCGGGCCGGGCAACTCCTACGTTCAGACGGCCAAGCGGATGGTTTACCCGACGGTCGATATCGATAACATCGCGGGGCCGAGCGAAGTCGTGGTCATCGCCGGCGCCGAGGCCGACCCGCGGTGGGTGGCCTACGACCTTATCGCGCAGGCCGAGCATGGCTCGGGCGACGAGGCCGCGGTGCTGCTAACGCCGTCGCGCCGGCTGGCGCGCGCCGTCACCGCGGCGCTGGAGAGGGCGCTCGAAGATTTGCCGCGCGCCGGCGCCGTGCGCCGGGCGCTTGCGCGCCGCGCAGCGATCATCACGGTGGCGCGCCTCGAGGAGGCCTTCGAGCTTGCCAACCGCATCGCGCCCGAACACCTCGAACTCGACCTGCGCCGAGCCGCGCGCTGGCTGGGACGGGTCGAGGCCGCGGGCGCGGTTTTCCTGGGCCGCTTCAGTCCGGCGCCGCTCGGCGATTACCTGGCGGGACCGAACCATGTACTTCCCACCGGAGGCTCGGCGCGGTTCGGGTCACCGCTTGGAGTCCGGGATTTTCTAAAGCGCACGAGTATAATTCAGGCATCCGAGGCGGCGGCCAGGCGTCTTGGGCCGGCAGTCGCCCAACTGGCCCGAATGGAGGGCTTCGAGGGCCACGCCCGGGCGATGGAATTAAGGCTGGGCCGGCGCTCGGACCGAAAGCGTTCGGCTCAAGCGAGGTGACATGGAAAAAAAGGCGGTCAAGCCGGAGGCTGAGGCCCGAGCTGAATCCCCCCAAGCAGAGCCCCAAGCAGCGGGTCAGCCCGAGCGCCGCGCCGTAGCCCGCCGGACAACCCGGGAGACCACGGTGAGTGTCTCCCTGGTGCTGGACGGCAGCGGCGCAGCCCAGGTGCACAGCGGGGTGCCGTTTCTCGATCACATGCTTGTGAGCTTTGCCCGCCACGGCTTCTTCGATCTCGAGGTGGAAGCGCGCGGTGATCTCGAGGTGGACGATCACCATACCGTCGAAGATGTGGGTATCACCTTGGGCCGGGCCTTTTCCCAGGCGCTTGGCGACCGTTCGGGAATCCGCCGTTTCGGCGACGCCGTGGTGCCGCTTGACGAGGCGCTTTGCGCCGCCGCGGTGGACCTCGGCGGCCGGGCTTACCTGGGCTACGACGTGGCGATTAGCCAGGAGCGGGTCGGCAACTTTCAGACCGAGCTGGTACATGACTTTATGAAGGCGCTGAGCGACGAGGCGCGGATGAATCTGCATTTGCGGCTGCTTGGCGGACGCAATCCGCACCACATTATCGAGGCAGCCTTCAAGGCCTTGGCGCGCGCGATGGACCAGGCAACCGCGCCGGAACCGCGGCTTAAGGGCGTACCGTCCACCAAGGGCGTGCTCTGCTGACGCAAGCTGCATTGTCGGGCTTCACCGTTATTCCGGCGATCGACCTGAGGGCCGGGCGCGTTGT
This sequence comes from Deltaproteobacteria bacterium, assembly GCA_021794015.1. GTDB lineage: Bacteria > Desulfobacterota > Binatia > Binatales > Binataceae > JAJYRQ01. The sequence goes on from JAJYRQ010000006.1 coordinate 23,638, forward strand.
GCGCCTGCGCCAGGGTGCGCTGGACCGGGCCACGGTCTACCCAACGCGCCCGGCCGAGGCGGCGGCGCGCTTTGCAGCGCAAGGGGCGTCGCTGATTCACGTGGTGGACCTTGACGGCGCAGCTTTGGGAAAGCCGCAGAACCTCGAGGCACTGGGCGAGATAAGGCGCGCCGTGAAATGCCGCCTTGAAGTGAGCGGCGGCTTGCGCAGCCTTGAGGCCGTCGGCCGCGCGCTCGACGCCGGCGCCGACTACGTATCGGTCGCTTCTGCCGCGCTGACCGAGCCGGGCTTCCTGGCCGCCGCGTGCCGGCGCCATGCGGGGCGCGTGTTCGCCTCGCTGGATCTGCGCGCCGGCCGGCCGGCGGTCAAGGGATGGGTCGAGACGGCTGCGCTCAGCGTCGAGCAGGCGCTCGAGCGGTTCGGCGCGGCTGGCGCGGCGGCCGTGATCGTCACCGACATCGACCGGGACGGAATGGAAGCGGGAACCAACTCGGAGTTGTTAGAGGGCATCGCCCGGCAAGCGGGGGGGGTTGCGGTGATTGCTTCGGGAGGCGTCGCCGGGCTCGACGACATCCGGCAGCTTTCGCGGCTGGCGGCTATCGGCGTGCGCGGGGTCATCGTTGGTCGCGCGCTCTACGAGGGGCGTTTTACGCTTGCCCAGGCGCTGGCCGAGGCTGCCTGCGCCAGCGGGTCGTAGCGGCAACCGCCCGGGGGGCTGCGCGCGAGCAGCGGCAGGGCGCCTCGCCCGGCGCCGCGCAGGTTTCGGCTTTGCGCCGGGCGGGGTCCGTTTTCAGCGGCGGGGGAGCACCACTGCGAGATCGCTTGCCTGCCCGTCGCTTTCCAGGATTGCCAGCCTTCCGTCGCCGGGCGCCCAAGCCGTCAGCACCACTCCGCGGGCTTCGCCGTAACCTATGGTGGTCGTTTTGCCAGCCGGGTCATGGGCCAACAGCACGCGCATTGGGCCCGCCGGACTTGCGGCATAGAGCTCCAGCGCCGCCAGGTCGAGCAGCGGCGAGTAGGTCATCGTGCTTGCCGCAAGCAGCACAGGCGTCGTGTTGACCCCCAGGGAGAGCACTTTTTTCTGCGGCTGCGCCCGGTTGAACAGGGCAATTTCGGCAACTACGGGAAGGCTGGGATTGGCCTGCACGGCACCCCACGAAAGGGCGTGGTTGCCAACCACGAGAAGGTCTCCGCTGCGGATGTACGCCGCTGCCGCCGAGGAGACCGCCAGCAACTCGGCTGCGTCGCGCGCAATGTCGTAACGGAAGATGCCCATGCTCCGATCGGTCGGCCCCGGCCCCAAAAAGGCGAACCCCGAGGAATCGGGCGCCCAGCTCACCACCCGAATTGGCTGCGTTGTGTTGAACGGCTCGCACACGTTGCGTCCAACGTCGAGCAGCACCGGCGGCGCCACGCCGTCGCCCTGTCCGATGGCGAGCCGGCCGCTGGGGCTCCAGCTAAGCGGCGAGAGCGGGCACCTGACCGTCCAGGCGTGAAGCGAGGCTTGCCCGCCTCCCAGGTGTGCCAGGTAGAGTCCGCCCGGGCCGGAAACAGCCGCCGGCGCGCCGGGCGACGGTATGGCAGCCTTGATCAGCACCGCCAGCGTCGCAGGGTCAACCCAGGAAAGCCCCGCCCAAACCGCCGGCATCGCGATCACGCCGACCAGTGCGTCGTCCCCTTGAGGGCCGAGCACGTGCAGTTCGACCGCCGGTGCGCCCGCGCTGGAGGATTGACGCGCCAGCGCCAGCATCGATCCGTTGGGGCTCGCCGCAACGTCGAGGATGCGGTCAGGTGTCGAGGCGCGGCCCGCCTCAGTTACGGCTTCGCGAACGCGGCTTAGGCCGGGCCCGGAAAGAATCAACACCACGGTCCGCTCGCCACGCTTGCCAACCAGGGCTATTGCGCCGCCGCCTGCCAGCCACAGCGGAGGCTTGTTGGGCAGGGCGGCGAACCCCTTGGGCAGCTTGACGACGCTGGCCACGGCCGTCTCCGGCACGATGGTAAGCGTGGCGGTATGGACCGGCGCAGCAGGCGGCGGCGCTGCCTTGGAGGCCGGCTTGCCTCCGGGGTGGAGAAAGCTCAGGCTGCACCCGTTGACGGCCGCGAGCGCAGCGAGCAGCCATGCCATCCGTCGTAGCCCTGCTCGCATCTCGGGAGTTGATCCTGTATCACGTTCCTAGCAGACCGGCGGGAGCTAGTCGATGGAGGAAGAGCGCACGCGTTCACTCTGGCAAAGGCGCACGGCGCGGGCCGGCACGGCCCTGGCGGCGGTCTTTGGCTTGGCGCTGGCGGCAGGTCTCTTTGGCTGGCCGCGGGCGGCCTTTCTGACTCTGGCCGCGGCCGGCGCACTGGCGGCGTGGCTTTACTTTTTTCTGGTGCGAGCCGCGCGTATCCCGCGCAAGGCGGTTCTGGTCGTCCGTCTTGCCGGGCAGGTGAGGGAGCACGCGCCGGCGCCCTTGCCGTGGAGTCTGATGCGGGAGCGAACCGGGCCAAGCCTCGACCAACTGCGCCGGATCGCCCGGGCCGGCGCGTCGGACCCGCGGCTTTGGGCCGTGGTCGTCCAGATCGGCGGGCTGGAGGCGGGCCTGGCCACCGCGCAGGAGATCGGCGAGGCGCTGGCCACGCTGCGCCGCGCCGGCAAACGGGTCGTGGCGCTGCTGGCGGGCGACTCGGTCGGTGTGCGCGACTACCTCGCCGCTTGCGGGGCCGGAGAGATCGTCGTCGGCCCGAACACGCTTTTGGCGCTGGGCGGGGTCTCGGCGGGCAGCATTTTTCTCAAGGCGGCGCTCGAAAAGGCTGGCCTGCAAGCTCAGACTCTGCAATGGAAAGAGTACAAGGGCGCGGCGGAAATGCTGGCGCGCGATGCGATGTCGGCGCCGCTGCGCGAAAGCCTGCAAGCGCTGGTCGCCGATCTTCGCGGCGCGATCGTCGCGGCCGCGGCGCCAGGGCGCCGAATCGAGCCGCAAAGGCTGGAAAAGCTCCTGGGCAGCGGCTTTCTCGGCCCCGCCGACGCAGTCGCGGCGGGCCTCGCCGACCGCTTAGGCTGCTACGAAGAAGTGTTGCGCGAGCTGGCCGGCAACGACCAGGGGCGCCGGGTGATTGGTGTCGGCCGCTACCTGCGCCGGCTGGCGGCGCTTAGGCCGGCAGGCAGAAAGCCGCGCCTCGCGCTCATCTACGGAGTTGGCCCGGTGCTGGCCGGCGAAAGGCCGGCCGCCGGCCAGGTGCTCGCCGGCGAAAGCGTGGCCGCCTTGGTAAGGCGCGCCTCCCGCAGCGCCGGCGTGCGCGCCATCGTGCTGCGGATAAACTCGCCCGGCGGCTCCGCCCACGGCTCGGAGGTGGTCTGGAACGCTGTGGCCGAGGCGCGCCGGCGCGGCAGGCCGGTGGTGGTCTCGATGGGCGACGTTGCGGCGTCCGGCGGCTATTACATCGCCAGCGGCGCCGACGCGATCGTCGCTCAGCCGACCACGGTGACCGGGTCGATCGGGGTGGTCTACGCCAAGCTGAGCGCGGGCGGGCTGCTCGCCCGGCTGGGGATCGGTTTCGAGGCGGTGAAAACCGATCCGGCCGCCGACGCCTTATCGCTTGCGCGGCCCCTCAACGAGCAGGAACTTGGGCAGCTCGACCGCGCCATGGCGGCCGTTTACCGCAACTTTGTTGCGCGGGTTGCCGAGGGGAGGGCGATGAGCGTTGAGCGGGTTGAGGAGCTTGCCCGCGGCCGGGTGTGGAGCGGCCTGGCGGCGTTCAGCCACGGGCTGGTGGACCGCCTGGGCGGGCTGGATACGGCCGTTGCGCTCGCTTGCGCCAAGGCCGGTTTGGCTGCCGATGAGTCGACCGAGACGGTTGTTTATCCCGCCGAAGGGCTGCTCTACGGCGTTGCCTCACGGCTGCGGCCTGACGGCGCGGGCCTGAGCGGCTGGCCTATCCCGGAGCAGACCGGATGGTGGAATCCGAGTTGGATTCTCGCCCTGGCCGCGCTTGCCCGGCGAGGTGCCGTCCTGATGCTCTGCCCGTGGAGCGCGCCCTGAGCGGCGGCGCGCGGCCGGCGCCCGCGACGCCCCGATACGCCGCTTAGCGCTCCAGCTCGGTGCGTATCGAGTACATCTTTTGCCGCGCCTCCAGGATATAGGTGTCGAGGTTGCGCCGGTGGTTGGCGAACAGCCCCGTCGGCGAGCCGTCGAGCACGACAAACGGTTTCATCACCGCCGCTTTGCCGAGCGGCAGCAGCGCCTCGTCAAACATCGTCAAGAGGCCCGGCCTGGTCTTGAACGAGGCTTGGTACTCGCGCCGCACCGCCTGCATCATGTGGTACATCACGTGGGCGTAGCCCTGCGCGTGGTAGAAAAAGTCGTCGTCGTCCCACGGCCTGATCGGGCCGCCGTCGTCAAGCCGCGTACGGTAGAGGTTGGCGTGGGCGTCGCCCAAAAGATCGGTCCACGCCTGGAACAGCCGGATAAGTTCGCTGTTGCGCCGGTTGAGCTCGCGCGAGGTGGGCGGCGTCTGGCGCAGCCCGGCCACGTAAAGCCGCAGATGGCGGATACCGTCTTCGTACTTGCTCTCGGCCGACGGCAGAATCCAGCGCCTGGCGTCGTTGCGAAAGTCGGTATCGGCGATCACCAGGTTAACGTCGTACTCGTTGGACGACACCTTGGTGAGATGATCCTTGAACACGCGCATCGTCTCGCGCACGGCCATGATGATGCCCAGTTGGCGGTCCGAGTTGTTGTCCGCCGTCAGGTAGGGCCCCCAAAGGAAAAAGTCGTTCGGGCGCCAGCCAAAACCGGTGTGCAGCTCGTGGTCCATGATGGCGGCCAGCGTCGAGGCATAGATTTCGCCGGCCACAAACGGCTTGCCGGGCGGGTAATGCTGGTCGATGTCGTAGCCCAGTCGGTCGTGGCGAATCTGGCCAAAGTGCAGCGCCAGGTTGACCGCCAGCAGGAAAAGCGCCGCGCCAGCCAGGACCAGGCCGGCCTTTTTCAGGTACGCACGCAATGCAGACCCCCGTCAAAGCCGAAGGCGCCGATGCCGCAGCGCCGGCAGGTGCCGCGTTTAGTTTTGTCCACTACCGGATGAGGTACTGCAGCTCGGTCGGCTGTCCATTGCGGCGCACCTCCAGGCGTATCGAGTTGCGGGTTGAAAGCTCGCTCAGCATCGCAAGCGCCTTGGCGGGATTGGACACGTTTTCGCCCTCGACGCTGGTGAGGACGTCGCCGTTGCGAAGCCCGAGCTGCTGGAAGACCGAGCCGGGTTGAATCTCGGTGAGCAGAAAACCTACCGGGCGCCCGTTTTCGAAGCTCGGAATCGCGCGCGCCTGGGTAAAGAGCTGTGCCATGTCGCGGATGTTGCGGTCCAGGGTCGCCCGCGGCACCACGTAGCGGTCGGCGCCCATCTGCCGGATTCCCTGGTCTGAGGCGCGGGCGGCGCGCGCCGGGGGACCTCCGCGCTGCGGCCCGCCTTGCGCCGCGTTTTGGGAAGGCAGCTCGAGCACGAAGCGCTGTCGATCCTTTTCCACGGTGGCGCGGTCCTTGCCGATCGCTACCAGCGTGCCGGCGTCGGGAATGAAGTCGCCCAGGCGGTAAAGGGCCTGCTCGCGGGTGTTCAAGTCCTCGACCACAACAAAGGGCGGCGCGAAGGTCAGCTCGGAGACCCCGAGCAACTGGACCTGCGGCCTGGGCGCCGGACCGGCCGCGGCTGCGGCTTTGGCCACCAGGTGGAAGATGTCGCGCCTCACGATGGGATCGTAGTAGGCGCGCGGGCGGGTTGCGGCGGCAAGCAAGCCGTGCGCCTGCGCCGGGCCGGCCGCAGGACGGTCCCACGAGGCCAGGCGCAGGCGCGCGATATCGCCCGCAACCAGGGCCAGGCAGTAGGCGAGCAGGCCAGCCAGCAGGAAGTTGGCAAACCGCGCAAGGTTGCCGTAAAGCGCGGCGCTCATGCGGCCAACGCCTCGCTGTCGTAAGCGCAGCCGCGAATCAGGCGTTGCGCCTCATAATTCCAGCGCCCTTTCCACTGCTCAATTGCCAGCGTGGCCTGGTTCTGTCCCGCGCGCGCCTGGTCGTAGAGGCGGGCAAGATAGATGCTCTCATCCTGGCCGTGCTCGTCGACCAGTGCCTGGCCCTCCAGGCCGGCGATCGCGATCGAAACCAGCTCCAACGCCAGATCGCGCAGCGGGACGCGGCCGGCGCGGGCGCTAAGCCCGTGCTTGTGGGCGGCGTCCAGCAGCTCGAGGCGCTCGGCGTAGCTCCAGCGCTTGACCAGGTCCCAGCCGGCCGCCATGCAGTCGGCGTCGTAGAAGACGCCCTTGACGAGCGCCGGCACCGCCGGCATCAGGAAAGGCGGCTGGCTGTCGGCGCTTCTCACCTCGACGTACTGGCGCAGGCGCCCTTCGGTAAAAATCGTGCTCAAGTGAAGCGCCCAGTCCGCCAGCGTCGGGCGCTCGCCCTCGAACCCTTCGGCCAGAAACCGGCCAAAGGTGATCCCCGGCGGGCGCGTCAGGTCGACGTAGTTATCATCGCGGGCGATGAAGTAGAGCGGCACCCCCAGCGCATAACGCGCGTAGTCCTCGAAGCCGGCGTCGTCGCGGAAGACAAATTCCGGCATCCCGCAGCGGTCCGGGTCGGTGTCGGTCCAGACGTGGCCGCGAAAGCTCTGGTAGCCGTTTAAGCCGCCGTCCGAGAGTGGCGAGTTGGCGAACAGCGCGTAAAACAGCGGCGCCAGCCCGAAACTAAGCCGCAGCTTGCGCATCGCGTCGGCCTCGTCGCCGTAGTCGATGTTGGCCTGCACCGCCGCGGTCTGCTTCATCATGCGCACGCCCAGCCGCCCCTTGCGCTGCATGTAGGGGTACATAATCCGGTAGCGCTGCTTGGGCAGAAGCTCGATCTGCTCGACGGCGCTGAACGGATGCATCCCCAGGCCGAGCACCAGCGCGTCGAACTCGCGCGCCACCTCGGTCAGTTGCCGGGCGTGGAGGGCGAACTCGCGCTGGGTGCAGTGAATCGACTCGCACTGTTCGCCCGACAGTTCAACCTGGCCTCCGGGCTCGACCGTGATTCGGGCGTGCGGGCCTTCCAGGCCAATCAGCACTCCATGGTCCTCGATCGGGCGGTAGGCGAAGCGTTCGGCCATGCGGCGCAAAAGCGCCATCACGCCGCGCTGCCCGGAGACGGGCAGCGCGCTGCCGTCGCGCGCGGAAACAAGAATCTTTTCGTGCTCGGTGCCGATGCGCCAGCGGGCGCGCGGCTTGGCGCCCTCGGCGAAGTAGGCGATCAGTTGCTCGACACTCTCGATTGGATGCCCGGTGACCACGCAACGACCCTCCCGGGGACGCCGCTTGAGAACCAAGGGCTATGATGACCCGCGCCTGCGGCCGGGACAAGCGGGGCCCTTACTTGCTCTCGGACTCGGCGCCGTCCGGCGCGTGAGTCGCAGAGGGGCGGCCGAAAATCTTGATCGTCGATACGCGCATCCCATGCGAGGTGCGCGCAACGTCGAAGCCGACCGAGCTGCCCAGCTCGAGCAGTTCCATACCCGCGCGGGCGCCCGGCGCAGCGTCAAGCACGGTCACAAAGGGGAATTCAAACACCAGTTGGCGCCCCGTTTCAGAGCAGACCACTCCCCAGCCGCGGCCGCGGTCCAGGCGCACGATTCTGCCCTGGTAGAAATTACCGGGAAAACGCTCGGCGTCGTACTCGCCTAACGAGATGCCCACAGCCCACCCGCAACGCGGCGCGCGGCCGATTTAAGCCGCGCCGGGCCCAGCCGTGATTGCCGCCGATCCAAGTCAGCGCCCGGCACCGCCGTTAAGCTCCGGCAAGCATCAGATCGAGCTTGCCCGCTTTGTCCAGGCGCGCCAGCTCGTCGTAGCCTCCCAGCGGCTCGCCGTCGACGAAAATCTGCGGCACGGTGCGCCGGCCGCCGGCAAGCTCCACCATCCGGGCGCGCTCGTCGCGGTCGTCGGTGACATCGATCTCCTCGAACTCGACCCCCTTTCGCTTAAGCAGCGCTTTTGCGCGCACGCAATAGGGGCAATAGCTTGTGGTGTAAATCTTTACCTGGGCCATCTCACCTGCCGCTCCAATTTCAATTGTTGCCGGGCGCCGCCGCCTTGTCCAGCAGCCCGTCCCGAGCGACGGCGGCACAAGCGAGCGGTCAGCGGCAGTCGGAGTAGAACCTGTGCAGCAGGCGCGGCGGCGCTCCGCTGAGGTAAAGAAGCCGGATAGCCCACATTCGAAGCACGGTGCGCGCAAGCCCCTCCCTTTGCCAGCGCCGGGCCGAAGTTGTCACCGTATTGCGCAGGCAGGCAATTTTGCCCAGGCGTTTTAGCCGGCGAGCGAATTCCAGGTCTTCGCAAAGCTCGATCTCCGGGAAGCCGCCCAGACGCTCGAAGAGATCGCGGCGCACGAAGATAGCCTGGTCGCCGGTGGCCGTGCGCGTGAGCCGCGAGCGCAGGCTGATGAGCCGGCCGATAAGTTGAAAAGCAAGCCGCCCATCGTCGAGGGCCACGTCGAAGCGCCCGCCGACCACCCGCGCATCAGCCAAAGCCGCGGCGATCTCCGCCACGTAGCCGAGCGGGACCAGCGTGTCGGCATGAACGAAGAGCAGAATTTCGCCGCGGCTTGCCGCGGCGCCGGCGTTCATCTGCCGCGCCCGCCCGCGCTCGGTGACCAGCACGCGGTTGCACCATGGGCGCGCCTTCTCGACGGTGCGATCGCTGCTGCCGCCGTCGGCCAAGACGATCTCGGTCTCTGGGCCTGCGGCGCGCAAACGCTCCAGCGTGGCGGCCACGCTCTTCTCTTCGTTCAAGGTTGGCACAATGGCCGAGATCGGCATTGGTTGCACCTGGCGTCGCGCGTCGATCAAGCAGGCTTTCCCCACAACGCCCGCGGCCGTCTGGCCGAGACGAGTGGTGGGCCTGGCAGCGCGGATAGTCGCTGCTCAAGCCGCGGTGCGCGCCAGCATATTAAGCCAGATTCCTCGTCTGCGTGCACTCAGAGTAGCTCGCGCAACCGAGGAAGCAACTGTAACGACGGTTACGCTCTACGAGTTCGCCCCGCAGCCGGGCTGTCGTCGAGGTTGACCGCCTGCCTGGCCGCTCGATCCGGGGTGGCGATCTCGGCGCCACGTGCGTCTGGTCCCTCGGGCGTGTGGGCGCCAAGGCGACCCGCGCGTGTTGCGGTTTGCGGCCGTTCCGGGGTTCGCTACACTCAGGATTACGCCGCCCAGTACGAGCCACAAGTTGCGGTTTGCGGCCGTTCCGGGGTTCGCTACACTCGTGCGCGACGTGCCTTTCACGCACTTCGTGTTGCGGTTTGCGGCCGTTCCGGGGTTCGCTACACTAGCGTTCGCGCGCGGCGAGGCAACTAGTAGTTGCGGTTTGCGGCCGTTCCGGGGTTCGCTACACTGATACTCGAACTAAACGTCACACAAGCCGAGTTGCGGTTTGCGGCCGTTCCGGGGTTCGCTACACTCGAGCTGATGTCGTAGTAGCGCGCGCTCGTGTTGCGGTTTGCGGCCGTTCCGGGGTTCGCTACACTGTAATCGCTGCCACGAGCGAACGTTTCTGGTTGCGGTTTGCGGCCGTTCCGGGGTTCGCTACACTCCGATGAGCGAGGCCCGAAAGAAGGAGACGTTGCGGTTTGCGGCCGTTCCGGGGTTCGCTACACTTAGCTCTGGGCTAAGTCCCCGGTAGCTCGGAGCTTTTTCGCCCTCCGGCTCAGAAAAATTCGAGCTGCGAGGGCGAAACTCTCTGCGCCTGCCGGCTTTTTCCCAGGTAAACGATAATCTTCTCGAACTGCTTGTCGGTTATCACGAGAAACCGCACCTCGCCCGCGGCGGGCACGCGTGCGCCCATCCGCCGGATGTGAACGGTGGCATTCTCTGGGCTTGCGCAATGGCGCTGGTAGACCGAGTACTGCATCATCGTGAAGCCGTCTTCGAGCAAGTCCTTGCGAAAGAGCGCGTAGGCGCGGCGCTGGGCCGCGGTTTCGACCGGCAGATCGAAAAGAGCGATCACCCACACCGTGCGCCATCCGGCCGGGTCATACGTCGGCCGCTCCATCGTCGTTCTCCGGGTCGGGTTGGTTCGGCGGGGCGGGCAGGCCGTCGGGCAACGCCAAGGCGGCCCGGCGCGCGGCGAAGGAGCGTTCAAGAGAAGAGGCGGTGGCCTGCAGGGCGAGCAGGAGGGGCGTGCGCCGGCCAGCTACCGCGACGCCGTGGTTCAGCACACCGAGCAGGTGGGCTTTTTGCTCGCGGCCGAGGCTCTGCTCTGACATTCCGGCGCGATCCATTTCCACCACGACGAGATCGACGTAGGGGCGGTAGGGCTCCATCAGGTCGTCGGCAAGGCAAAAAGCGTTGTAGCGGTTGCGATGGTGAATTCCGACGGTGGGCAGCAGGCCGGCGACCACCAGGGCGCGTGCGGTTGCCGCGCGAAGCGCCATGTAGCCGTAATTGAGCAAATTATTGGGCGGCGGGCCGTCGCGCCTGCGGTGGAAGTCACGGCCGAAAAGGCGTGGCCAGTAGCGTGCGGCGGCCTGCGCCTCCAGGTTGGTGGCATCGCCCGAGCGCACCTGCCGCGCCATGGCCGCAAGGCCAGCGTCGGCCGCGGTGACAGCGCCAAGGACTGCGCTCTGCTGGCGCAGCTTGCACGCCACGATCTGGTGCCAGAGCTGCTTCTTAAGCGGGGCGCCGGCTGAAAGCTGGGCGCGAAACCGCTCGGTCTGCACGGCGTTGCCTGCCAGCGGAAGCATCAGGCTTACGGGCGTATGATTGCCTCCGCAAAGCGCCACGGCGGCACCGGCGTCGGCAAGAGCGATGAAAACCGAATGCGTGTAGCTGACCGCCGGATGGTCGATGAGCAGAAGTCCGACGTCCTCGCAGGGTACAGTTGCCGGCCTTTCCCCGTCGCGCTCGATGACCAACTGTCGGCTTCTTATTGAGAGGCGAGCTGGACCGCTGGAAATCTCGATTGTGCGCTTAATCATTTGCCTCGAATACGCGACCTATTGGGTCGACGACGACCTTCGGCAAGTGCTCTTCGCCCGCCTGGATGAGCGATGCGAAGAGTGGCTGGCAGCGCTCAGCGTCGCCCGCCGCGTTGTGTGGCTGAATGGCTACCTGGCCGCTCGCCCACAGCGACTTGACCACCCAGAACCGCGGGCAGCCGTCTTCGGCCACAAGCTTGAGCATGTCGCCGATGCAGAGCGACCCAAGGAATTTCGCTCCCGCCTCCGGGTTGCGGTCGATGATCGGTTTCCGCTCCGAGAGCCTCATCGCGGCGTCGAACATACTAACCACGCGGAAATCCGGTCTGCCCGCGGCGTTCTTGAAGATGACCACATGGTGATTGGATCCTGCCTTGGCAAACGCGCTTGCGTCGGGCCGCAGGGACTTGATCAGGTGGGCCTGTTGCTCGACCCGGATTCGGACCCGCCTGATCGGCACAGGGCTGCCGTTGCGGTTGGGAAGCGTCAGTATGCTGTCTCTGAAAGCCGTCTTGGGGTTTCCGCCGCGAGCCTGGACATGGTCCCGGACGATCTTTCTCACGACGGGGTCCACGATGGCGTCCTCCTTGATCTCCTCCTTGGACAGGGTGCTGAGCGGTTTTCGCGTTACGTACTTCCGGAGGGTCACGCCGCGCTGGCCGACCGCGTCGATGCCGGTGTCGCCCAGACGCGTCTCTTCGTGCAGCGGACCAGAGATCTTTCGCTGGGCTCGATGCGAAACGACGACGGCACTTATGGTCCGCGCTGCGTCCTGATGCAGCGTGAGCCACGGCGTCGGGAAGGCTGCTCGCTCAGGCGCACGGCCGGCGCCGTAGTAGCCGCTTGCGCGTTTGATGAATGCGCGCGTGGTGAGTGCAACGACCAAGGCGTCGACTGCATGATGGCGGTGGTCGTCCCGGTTCTTGCCGCCCGGTGCATCTGAGAGGACGGTTTCGAGGCCCCATAGACGACGCAAGATCGCCGTCGCGCGCCCGTTGGTCACCTCGACCGGATAGCCAAGGTCGGCAAGGTAGTCGCGGGCGGCGCGCGCGATGTAGGCGGTGTCGCTTAGCTGGCGATTCGCGAAGTCCTCGCTTCCGGCCTCTCCCGGCGCCGTCTCCCGCCTGATGCGGGCGATTTTGCCGAGGGAGAGCCCGTTGCTCTTCATCTTCTCGAGACGTTCTAGGATTTGCGCCCAGCGTTCGCTATTGCCGAACGCCTCGAACGGCGTGCGGTTTCCCTTCTCCCTGTTGGCGTCGCGATGGCACACGGTTTTGTTGATAAACGAGTTGTCGAAGGAACGGCTGTAGGGAACGATGTGGTCGATCTCGAAAAGGCCGTCCTGGAACAGCCCGGCGAACGATATTTGCTGTCCGCTGTACGGGCATCGCCAGCCACACTCCTGGGCGAGCAAGTATTTCTCCACTTCCTCGGCCGAAGCGCTGCGCGCCGATTGTTTCTGGAGCTTCTGGCGAGCGTCTTCGCGCGCCTTGCGGTTTCGTCGCTGCTCGGCCTCAAGTTCTCTGCGCTTCTCGCGCGGCAGCTTCAGGTCGCGGGCAAGCTCGATGCGGATGAGGTCCGGAGCGCCGTGAACGGACAGGAGGTTGTTGACGACCTTCTGCAGCTCGTGCAGGGTGCGCGCCACAGTGGGATTGCGAACCTCCTTCGGCGGCTCTCCAAGGCGCGACTGACGGGCGCCGCTGGCAGCCCCTGTGGGCGGGTAGTGAATCGCCTTGGCCTCTTCGTAGGGGCGCCCGGCCTCCATCTCTGGGAGCATTTTCAGGATGGCCCGCTTCGAGTGACTGAGCCATCCGGGCGGCAGGCCGATTTCCGACAGAGCCTTGGCCTGTTCGGGCCTGATGCCGTAATCACGGGTGGCGGCGTCCGCGAACTCCTCGCGCCGCCTGGCGACGTCGGCAGCGTCGTGGATTTCGACGCGCCGGTTGCCGATTCTGCGGTACTCGACATCCCACAGGCGCTTGGCAATTTCGTCGCGGATGCGCCCGCGGGCCGGCAAATCCTGCCACTGCCTGCCAAAGACCCTTACAAGAGCCTCTTCGGTCGCGTTGCCCAGAGCTTTTTTCTCACCGCCCAACTCGAAGTTAAGCTTGTCATCCTTAAGTCCCAGCTTCTTGCGCAGGGCTTCGAATCGAAGCTCGCGCTTGGCTTCGAGCATGGCGAGAGCTTGCGCACGCTGCGCTTGGCTCAAGGGGCGGTCGCCCGACAAGCGCAAGTCGTTCAGCATCTGGAGCATGACAAAGCGTTGGCCGTGCCAGTCGCCCTTAGGGCAGCGATCTTCCCCCGGCTCCAACTCGCACTTGCCTATGGTATTGAGGCGCCAGAAGGTCGGGCGCTGAAAGAAGATCAGGTTCTTGAGGCGTTCCTTGAGGTCCGAGCTAAGCAGTTCGCGGTGGCAAGCGGCTTGCCTGCTCCACAGCGCCTCGAATTCATCCTGGACCATCTTGCGCCCGAGGTAGCGGCCACGTTTGCGCTCGCCGGGCGGCAAGGAGGCAAGGAATTCGCTCAGATGACTGCCGGCCATTTTCTTGCGCAGTTTGTCGATTGAGGCGTTAACCCTGCCCTCGTCCCTTGCGCGCTGGGCGTCGGCGGCGTTGTCGCCGAATTTGCGGCTCCCGCTAAAGCCGCGACGCTTGGCGAGGTGGAAGATAACGCGCCCCAGCTCGTATGGCTCGAGGCGCTCGCGAAGGCCCTTGGCCCGCAGCTCGTACGGGCAGGTTCCCGCCATTAGCTCGGTGGGGCGTCTCGGGTCGGGACAGAGTTCGCTCCGAGGTAGGAGACCGGCCTCCACCAGCGCCCGGCGCAGCTTAAACCGGCGCCACCTTCGCCTGCGCACCTGTCGGCGCATCAGGCGTGCGGCGCGGCGCTGCCAATTTCGCGGTTCGCGTTTCTCTTCGTCCACGCCCTCGGGGAAGACTCGCGATCCGAGGCGGACGATCCGTCCCGCGGCGGTGGCCTCGTCAAATTCGACCACTGCAAAGCCGACCGACGCCGTGCCAAGGTCGAACCCCCAGATGCGTTGCATAGCGACCCCCTGCGTCGCCGGATTGACGGCGGGTATCATGCACGGCATTATAACAACTTGTAGCGAATCCCGGTTCGGCCGCTTTCTGCAATAAAACGAAAGCGTCCGACGGTGCAGGCTGGGCAACCAACTGGACGCAATCTGCCTGCCCCCAAAGCCCCCGGAAACGGGGGCTTTGGCTTTTTGTGAGGTCGTTTGCGCCGAGGACGGCGGCTGCCGCGCGAGGCCTGCCCCGAGCCCAGCCGAGGGGAATCCCGAGGCGGGCGCGGCCGGCCGGCGTAGGTTGTTCGCCATCGCTGCTCGGCCTTGTCGGCGGCGTGCGCGACTGGGTGGCGATCTGGCATAATGCTTTCGGCGCCGAGGTCGGCCTTGGAACCATTCTTGACAGGCACTTGCGAGTCGCTGGCGGGAGTTGGCGCGGGTGAGTCCGGCAATTATGCCTGATATGCCTGAGCAGCCGACGGCGGGGGAAAACCACCGGAGCGCCAAGCCGAGGCGCCGGGTCGTAACCGGCGCGATGGTTTTTCCTTGCCCGGCGCGGGGCTTTGGCTCCTGCGTCTTTCTGGCGCGAAGCCGCGGCCAGGGGGGATATTTCCCGGAAGGGGGCTGCCCGTTTACCGACAGCCGGCGCAGACCCTGCTCTCCCAGGGCGCGCTACGTAAAGGCGCGCACCGCCGATCCCGATTCGGAAGCGGAAGACAACCACGAGCTGCCCTAGCAGGCTGTTGAGAAATCACAGCCTGCTCCCTCTCTCTTGTCTCCCCCGCGAAAGAGCGGGGGAGAAGATTGAGGAAGGAAGCCATTTTTACGCAGGGTGTTGAGACCATGCCTCCATTCAGATTGTGTTCTCCGCTTTTCTCAACACCCTGCTAAGGGCCGGCCCGGGCCGTTTCTCTCTGCGCAACGCTTGCCGGATGCCGTAGCTTTGCGGTAGAAGGACTTGGTGCGTATCGGAGCGGCGGGCAGGCGCGCTTGCGCGCGGGTCCGCAGCCGTAGCGCGAGGCCGAAGAACGCAGCAACGACTGAGGGCGACGGCGTATGAGTGACACTGCCGACAGTGAGATCGCGAGCGGCGGCGGACGAGCCGCTCAAGCCGCCACGGGCGCCACGCGCAAGTGGGTCGGCCAGCCGCTTAGGCGCTCGGAGGATCCGCGCCTGCTCGCCGGCCGGGGCACGTTCGTGGCGGACCTGCCGTTTCACAACGTCTGCCAGGCGGCGATTTTGCGCAGTCCCTACGCGCACGCGCGAATCAAGGCGATTGACGCCGGCGAGGCGCTCAAGATGCCCGGCGTGGTGGGCGTGGTAACCGGCGCCGACGCGCTGGCGATGACGCGGCCCTTTGGCGTCGGCGTGCGCGCGCCAATCAAGTACTACTGCATGGCCACCGACAAGGCGCGCTTTGTCGGCGAGCCGGTGGCCGTGGTGGTCGCCCAGGACCGTTACCTAGCCGAGGACGCGCTGGACCGGATACAGGTCGAGTACGAGCCGCTGCCGGCCGTGGTCGACCCGGAAGCGGCGCTGGCGCCTGAGGCGGCGCTCCTGCACGAGGCGGTCGGCTCCAACCTGGCCTGCCACCGCCATATCGTTTACGGCGACGTCGAGCGCGCCTTCCGCGAGGCCGACGTGGTAATCAGCGAGAGCTTCCGCTTTCCCAAGTACGGCTCGACGCCGATCGAAACCTACGGCGTGGTCGCCTCGTTCGAGAGCGCCACCGGCGTTCTGACCGTCACCTCGAATTTCATGGGGCCGTTCATTCTCCATCCGATCACGGCGCGCGCGCTCAACCTGCCGGAAAACCGGCTGCGCTTCATCGTGCCGCCGGATATCGGGGGCAGCTTCGGCATCAAGACGAGCATCTACCCGTATATCGCGCTGATCGGGCTGGCGGCGATGAAGCTTAAGGTTGCGGTCAAGTGGATCGAGGACCGGCGCGAGCATCTGCTGGCCTCCTCCAGCGGCACCGACCGGGTGGCCTACCGCGAGCTGGCGGCGCGCAAGGACGGGACGATTCTGGCGATGCGCTCGCGCTGGTACGACAACGTCGGCGGCTACATCCGCAGCCCCGAGCCGGGATGCGCGTTTCGCCCGATCGGCAACTGGGTGGGTGCCTACCGCTTCCAGAACCTGGAAGCCGACGCCTACGTGGTGATGACCAACAAGAGCTTGACCGGCCCGAACCGGGGTTATGCCTGCGGCCATCTCTATTTCGAGATCGAGCGGATGGTCGACCTCCTTGCCGAGAAGCTGGAGATGGACCCGGCCGAGGTGCGCCGGCGCAATTTCATCCAGTCCGACCAGTTCCCGTATCGGACGCCGAGCGGCGGGCTTTACGATTCGGGCGACTATCCGGCGGCCTTCGCCAAGGCGCTCGAGCTGGCGCACTACGACGAACTTAAGCGCGAGCGGGAAAAGGCGCGCGCCGAGGGTCGTCTATTTGGAATCGGAGTTGCCGCGGCGGTCGATCCGTCGGTCTCCAACATGGGCTACGTGACCGTGGCGCTGGACCCGCAAGACCGGGCGCGGCCCCAGTACCTGCCCAAGTCCGGCGCGCTCGAGGCGGCGTCAATCAGGCTCGACCCGCTGGGCAAGCTAACCGTCATCCTCGGCTCGACTCCCCAGGGCCAGGGCCATCAGACGATCGTGGCGCAAATCGTGGCCGACGAGTTCGGCGTCTCGCCCGACGACGTCACGGTGGTCGACGAGATGGACACCTTCACCCGGGTGTGGGGAATCTCGTCGGGCACCTATTCGAGCCGGTTCGGGTCGGTCGGCACCAGCGCGGCCGCGCTCGCCGCGCGCAAGCTCAAGGAGAAGCTCGTCGCCTACGCCTCCTACCTGATGGAAGTGCCGCCCGAGGCGCTCGGCGTGGTTGACGGCGCGGTGCGGGAGAAGTCGGGCGGGCGCGGCCTGACGCTCAAGGAGCTGGCCGGGCGCGCGCATTGGAACACCGAGTCGCTGCCCAGGGGGATGGAGGCCGGCCTGGAAGCGACCGCGGTCTTCTCCTTTCCCGAAGCCAAGGCGCCCGACCATCAGGACCGCGTCAACTCCTCCAACACCTACGGCTTCATCGCCGAAGTCATGGCGGTCGAGGTGGACCCGGAAACCGCGGCAATCAAAATACTGCGCTACGTCACGGTCCACGACGCCGGCCAGATAATCAACCCGGCGATCGTCGAGGGCCAGATTTACGGCGGCGCGCTGCACGGCCTGGGCGGCGCGCTGTACGAAGAGATGCTCTACGACGAACAGGGGCAGTGCCTGGTCGGCAGCTTCATGGACTACCTCGTGCCGACCGCGAGCGAAGCGGTGAAAATCGATATCGGGCACATCGCAACATCCTCGCCGTTTACCACCCTGGGCGCCAAGGGCCTGGGCGAATCCAGCTCGATGACCGTGCCGGCGGTGCTGGCCAACGCGGTGAGCGACGCGCTGCGCCCGCTCGGGGTGCGAATAAGAGAGCTCCCGATCACGCCGTCGCGCCTTTGGCACCTGATGGAAACAGCGCGCAGAGGCCGGCCATGAAACCGCCGCCGTTCGACTACCACGCCGCCCGGTCGGTGAGCGAAGCGCTTGAACTGCTCGGCCGCTACGCCGAGGACGCGCGCCTGCTGGCAGGCGGCCAGAGCCTGGTGCCGATGCTGAACTTTCGGCTGGCTACGCCCCGAGTCCTTATCGATCTTAACCGCGTTGGCGAGTTGGCCTACATTCGCGAAGAGAACGGATGGCTTAGGTTGGGCGCGATGACCCGGCAGCGAGCGATCGAATTTTCGCCGCTGGTCAAGGAGCGCATTCCGCTCCTGGTCGAGGCGCTCGGTTATGTCGGCCATCTGCCGACCCGCACGCGCGGCACCATTGGCGGCAGCGTGGCGCACGCCGATCCGTCGGCCGAATGTCCGGCGCTGGTCTGCGCGCTGGGCGGCGAGCTGGTAATCCGCGGCGCCGGCGGAGAACGGGTGGTGGGCGCAGCCGACTTCTTCCAGGATTTCTTTACCACGGCGCTCCAACCCGGCGAGCTGCTGGTCGAGGTGCGGCTGCCGGTGATGCCGGCGCGAAGCGGCTGGGCCTTCGAGGAATTTGCCCGCCGTCATGGCGATTTTGCGATCGTCGAGGTGGCGGCCCAGGTGACCCTCGACGAGCGGGGCGGCTGCCGCGCCGCGCGGGTGGCCGCCGCCGGAGTCGGCGCAACGCCGCTTCGGCTGCGCGCGGTCGAGCAGATTGTCGAGCGCGGCGGCGGCGCCGGCGCCGTCGTCGCCCAGGCCGCCGCCCGCGCCGCCGAGTTGGTTGATCCCGCCGGCGACCATCACGCCTCCGCCGACTACCGGCGCCATCTGACGGAGGTCCTGACGCGGCGCGCGCTTAGCCGGGCGTTTGCCGGCGTCGAGAGGAGCAAATGATGGCGCAAGTGCGGCCAATTTCGCTTACCGTCAACGGCGTAACCCGCCAGGCGCTGGTCGAACCGCGCCGCCTGCTGGTCGATTTCCTGCGCGACGACCTTGGGCTTACCGGCACGCATGTCGGGTGCGAGCACGGGATTTGCGGCGCCTGCACGATTCTGTTCAACGGCGAGGCGGCGCGCTCATGCCTGATGCTGGCGGTGCAGGCCGAGGGCGCCGAAATTACCACGGTGGAGGGCCTCGGCAGCTCCGACGGCAAGCTCCATCCGCTGCAGGAAGCCTTCTGGGAGCATCATGCGCTGCAGTGCGGATTCTGCACCCCGGGGATGCTGATTGTCGCGCTGGACTTTCTGCGCACCAATCCCGACCCGACCGAAGAGGAAATTCGCGAGGGCCTCTCGGCGGTCCTTTGCCGCTGCACCGGCTATCAGCCGATCATCGAGGCGGTCAAGGCCGCCGCCGCGCGCCTGCGCTAAGCGCGCAAGCCGGATATGGAGACCGCACGGCAAAGCAGCGAGCGACCGTTTCTCCAAATACCCCGGCGCTTTAACATCGCCGAGTACGTAGTCGACCGCCACGTGGCTGAGGGGCGAGGGCAGCGCGCCGCGGCCGTCACCAGCCAAGGCCGCTACACCTACGACGACTTGCGCCGGCTGACCAATCGTTTCGCCAACGTATTGCGGGGGCTGGGGGTGGGGCGGGGGGACTGCGTGCTCCTGCGGCTGGGATCGACGCTCGAAGGGGCGGTAGCGATCCTCGGCACCCTCAAGCTCGGCGCGGTTGCAATTCCGACCACGCCGCTTTTCCGGGAGCGGGAGCTCGAGAGCGTTTTCAACAACTCCGAGGCGGTCGCCGCCGTGGCAACGCGCGAGCTGGCAGGACCGATCGAGGGAGTGCGCAGCCGCGCGCCTTCGCTGCGCCATGTCGTAGTCGCCGGGGGCCAAGGCGAATCATCCTGGGAAAGCCTGATGGGACGGGCGGCCGAAACGTTCACCGTCGAGGCGACCGATTGCGGCGACCTGGCGATAATCCTTTACACCTCGGGCACCACCGGCACCCCCAAGGGCGTCGATTGGCCCCACCGCTGGCTTATCGGGACCGGCGATCCGGTGGTGCGGGCGATGGCGTTGCTCACGCCCGAAGACGTTTGTTACCAGCCGCAGGACTGGTCGTTCAGCTTTCCGATCGGCTGCGGCTTTCTCTACCCTCTGATGGCGGGTGCGGCGATCGTCATTCCCGAGGGCCGGTTCAATCCTGAAAGCGCCCTGGCAACCCTCGAGCGCCATCGGGTAACGGTCTTCGCCGCGGTGCCAACCATCTACCGGATGCTGCTCGCCGTGCCGAACGGCGAGCGACGGTTTGCGCTCGACTCGCTGCGGATCGGGCTGAGCGCCGGCGAGCCGCTGCCTGCGCCCACGTTCAAGGAGTGGCGCGAACGCTTTGGCCTTACGATTTTGGACGGGTTGGGACAGACCGAATGCCATATTTTCGTCGCCAATCGCCTGGGCATGGAGATAAAGCCCGGCTCGATGGGAAAGCCGCTGCCCGGCTACGACGTTGCGGTGCTCGACGAC
Organism: Deltaproteobacteria bacterium; assembly: GCA_021794015.1. Classification (GTDB taxonomy): domain Bacteria; phylum Desulfobacterota; class Binatia; order Binatales; family Binataceae; genus JAJYRQ01. The sequence goes on from JAJYRQ010000006.1 coordinate 43,625, forward strand.
GACGGGCAGGCCCAGCGCACGGGCGAGCCCGGCCATGTAGTGATTCGCCAGGGGCATCCGGGCCTTACCCTGGGCTACCACAGAGAACCCGCGCGATGGGCCGCGGTCAACCGCAACGGTTGGTACTACACCAAGGATATGGCCTATATCGACGGCGACGGTTACTACTGGTATGTCGCGCGCTCGGACGATCTTATAAAGAGCCGTGCCTACTTGATTTCGCCCAAGGAAGTGGAGTCGGCGCTGCTCGAGCACCGGGCCGTGCTGGAGGCGGGAGTGGTCGGCGTCCCTGACGAGCGGATGGGCCGCAAGGTCAAGGCTTTTGTCACGCTGCGCGCGGGGTTTGAGCCGTCACCGGGGTTGGCCGAGGAGCTGCAGCGGCACACCGGCGGGCTGATTGCGCCGTACAAGGTTCCGCAGCTCGTCGAGTTCGTGGCCGAGCTGCCCAAGACGCTGACCGGCAAGATTCTGCGCCGCGAGCTGCGCAGCAAGAGCTAACCGGGGCGAAGGCGCCGAACCCGGCGGTAGACTAGCGAGGGACCAGCGCATGACACGGACGCCGGTAATCGATTTCCACCTTCATTGCTACGACTATCCGATCCAGGGACCGCGCTCGTTTATCGTCTTCATGGACCGCGAGCTGGGAAAATCCTTCGAGGAGTTCGCCAGGACCCACTGCACCACGCAAAGCTACCTCGATCTGCTGGACAACGCGGGCGTCGACTACGGGGTGATTCTTGCGGAGATCGCCCCGCTCACCTCGGTCATCGCGAGCAACGAGACGGCGCGCCGGCTCTGCGCCGACACCAACCGCCTGCTCCACTTCGCCAGCATCAATCCGAGCCTGGTTGCGCGGCTGGACGTCGAGCTGGAGCGGCTGGTGCGCGAGGAGAATTTTCGCGGCGTGAAGCTTTACCCCACTTACCAGTACTTTTATCCCAATGACGTTCGGCTTTACCCGCTTTACGCCAAGGCGCAGGAACTGGGCGTGCCGGTGCTGCTGCACACCGGTTCGTCAGTGTTTCCGGCCTCGCGCCTCAAGTACGGCGACCCGCTCTATCTGGACGACGTGGCGGTCGATTTTCCGGACCTTACGATCGTCATGGCTCACAGCGGCAGGCCGTTCTGGTACGATCGGGCCTACGCGCTGGCCCGCTTTCGGCGCAACGTATACATGGAAATTGCCGGCCTGCCGCCGGCGCGCCTGCTGCGTTACTTCCCGGAACTCGAGCGCGTCGCCGACAAGGTGATTTTCGGCTCGGACTGGCCGAGCGTACCCACGCTCAAGGAGAATGTCGCCGCGCTGCGCGCATTGCCCATTTCCGAGGAGAGCAAGGCGCAGATCCTCGGCGGCAACGCGGCGCGTATCCTGCGGCTCGGCTAAGCGCCCAAAACGCGCAGAGGAACCACCCGGTGAAGGCGGCCTACTTCGCCGAACACGGCGGACCTGAAAAAATCATCTACGGCGATTTTGCCGACCCGGTGCCGCAGCCCGGCGAGGCTGTGGTACGCGTCGCGGCGTGCGCGCTCAACCATGTCGACCTGCTGCTGCTCGACGGCCGTTTTCCGCCGCCCCAGGGCCTTCCTCACGTCAACGGGTGCGAGGTTGCCGGCACGGTCGAGACGGCGGGCCCGGGATGCGAGCCGCACGCCCGCGGCGAGCGGGTAATCGTCTTTCCCGGGTTCGCCTGCGGGCGCTGCGAATATTGCCTTCGGGGAGAACGGACGGTCTGCCTTAATTACGGCTACCTCGGCGCCCATCGCGACGGCGGCTACGCCGAGCTGGTCAAGGTGCCGGCCGACAATCTTCTCCCGCTTGACGGCGGGATAAGCTTCGAGCAGGGCGCCGCGCTGCCGATGGCGATGCTTACCTCGTGGCACGCGCTCGTGGCGCAGGCCCGGCTGGCGCCCGGGCAGACGGTGCTGGTCCACGCGGCCGGCAGCGGCGTCGGATCGGCGGCGATCCAGATCGCACGCCTGGCGGGAGCGCGCGCCATCGCCACCGCCGGCTCCGACGACAAGCTTGAGCTGGCTCGCTCGCTGGGCGCCGAGGCGGCAATAAATTACCGCAAACAGGACTTCGTTGAGGAAGTCCGCCGGCTGACCGGGCGGCGCGGAGTCGACGTCGTCCTCGAGCATATCGGCGCCGAGACCTTCGAGCGCAGCATCTACTGCCTGAGCCGGCTCGGCACGCTGGTGACGGTCGGCTCGCACGCCAGCCACTGGGGCCGGATGGACCTGCGCCATGTCTACTCAAAGAACCTGCGCATCGTGGGCAGCAATCTGGGCACACTGACCGAGCTGCGCGCAGTGTTAAGGTTCGTTAAGGAGGGCCGGCTGCGGCCGGTGGTCGACCGGGTTTTTGCGCTTAGCGAGGCGGCCGAGGCGCTCCGCTACCTGCTGGAGCGGAGAAACCTGGGCAAGCTCCTCCTGGTGCCGTAGTCGAGCGCAGGCGGGAGAAACTGAGCCCTATGCCCTGACAAGCAGGGCAGGGCCGGTGAGTTGGATGCCTTTGTCGCACCGGAAGGCGCGGGTTGCGCGGCGCCCCTTGGCAAAGCCAGCCGCCCCCTGTGGCATCCGGCGCCGCGCGTCCAGGACCGGCGGGTCCAACGACGGGAAGACGTGCTGCTCGCAGCGGGCAGCGCGGGGAGGTCGCAGTGCAACATTACAGCCGTAAAACGGCGAGCCTGGCGGGCGTGCTTTTCGGCCTTGTATTCGGCCTGCTTCCTCAGGCCGCCTGGGGCGCGGGCGAGCGTCCCGCGCAACTCAAAGTGGGAGTATTCACCTTTGTCTCGGGTCCCGCGGCCTCCTACGGCATGCCGGCGAAGAACGCCGCCGATTTGATGTTCGAGTCGCTCAACGCAGGCGGCGGGCTGGCAGGGGTCCGGCTCGAGCCGGTTTTCGTCGACGAGGCGCAAGGGACGGACGCGGTGGTATCGGAGTTTCGCCGGTTGGTGACCAGCCGGCACGTGCCGGTAATGATCGCCGCGCTGTCCAGCGCGAATTGCCTTGCCCTGGCTCCGGTGGCCGAGCAGCTAAAGACGCCCATGATCGCGTGGAACTGCGATACCCATCATCTTTTCCTGAAGAAAAAGTATCGCTACGTCTTTCGCGCCAACACTTCGACCGTACCCGAGTTCGTCGCCTATGCCGCCTATCTGCTGCAGAAGAAGGCCGATGTCAGCCGTGTTGGGATCATCGATCCCGATTACGCCTTCGGCCACGACGCCGCAGTGATCTTCAGCGAGACGCTGCGCCGTTTCAGACCCGACAGCAAGCTGGTAGTCGAACTTTACCCGCGGCTGGGCTCTCCCAGCTACAGCACGGAGATTAGTCGGCTGCTGGCGGCGCACCCGGCGGTGATATTCACGAATTTCTGGGGTGCCGACCTGGAAAACTTCGTGCGGCAGGCGCTGCCGCGCAAGCTTTTTTCGCAAAGCCTGGCGGTCATAGCACTGGGAACGACCGTCTTCGAGGAATTCGGCCAAAGATTTCCCCAGGGCGCGGTTGTCGGCGTGCTGGGTGACGGCTGGTACCACAGCCCGGCGGTCAGGGCCAATCCCCAGGCGCAGCGCTTTATCAAAAATTATCAGGAGCGCTTTCACCAGGTGCCCGTCTTCCCCGCCTTCAAGATGGCCAACGCAGTCCTCGTGGTCGAAGCCGCCTACCGGCGTGCGTTACGGGAAAACAAAGGCCAATGGCCCGATTCCGAAAGGCTGGCCCGCGCACTCGAGGGGTTAAGGGTCAAGACCTTGACCGGCCCGCTGACGCTGCGCGCCGACCATGACGGGCTTACCGATCAGATCGTGGGTGTGTCGCGCAACGTGGCCGGCTCGCCTTATCCGGTGATGGCCGACATGGTGCGCTACCCGGGCGAACTGGTCACCCCGCCGGTTGATGCGGACCCGATTCAATGGATTAAGACGCTGCCCGCCGACTACCTGGAGCGGCTGCCCAAGCCCGGCTCTTACGGCCCGTAGGGCCGCCTCTGGCGCGGGGCTGGCGCGGCGATGCTAACGCCCATCGTTATCGACGGCCTGTCCGACGCCGCGCTTCTGTTCCTGGTTGCGGTCGGACTTACCATGGTGTTCGGCGTGCTGCGAGTCGTGAACATCGCGCACGGCAGCTTCTTTGCGCTGGGGGCATACGCCGCGATTACGCTCGGCTTATGGGCGGGCGCGTTGGGGCTCAGCCAGGCGCTGAGCTATGGCGCCCTGGTGCTGAGCGCGCTGCTGGTTGCGGCGCTGTTCGGTCCGTTGACCGAGCGGCTGTGCCTGCGCGCCACCTACGGGCGGGGCGAGATTGCGCAGATGCTTGTGACCTTCGGCATCTTCCTCATCCTCGATGATGTACAAAAGCTGGTCTTCGGGGTGCAGGAGCGACAGAACGACGCGCCGCTGTCGCTACTGGGGGTTTGCAATCTGGGTGGAATCGTCTATCCGGTCTACCAGATTGCCTTGGTCGGCCTGGCGGTTGTGGTCGCGTTTTCACTGCGCTGGTTTCTGCGCGGGACGCGCGCGGGCAAGCTGGTGTTGTCGGTGGTGCATGACGCCGAGATGGCGCGCTTTTCCGGGATCGACACGGCCAAGGTTTCTGTCGCGGCTTTCACCTTCGGGGTGTTTCTTGCTGCGCTGGGGGGCAGCCTGGCCTCTCCGATCACCGGCGCGGCGCCCGGGATGAGCGCGGAGGCGACCATCCTGGCCTTTGCGGTAGCGGCCATCGGAGGTCTGGGTCGGGTTGAAGGGGCGGGACTTGCCGCGCTAATCGTGGGGCTCGGGCGCGCCTTTGCCGTCTACTATGCGCCCGCGTTCGACCGGGCGACGCCTTACCTGGTGATGTTTGCGGTGCTGTTGTTTCGACCGCAGGGCTTGCTGGGCGTGGTGGAAACGAGGCGGCTATGAAAGGGCCCCGCGCGCTGCTGTGGGTCTGCCTGGCAGCGGCCGCCGTGGCGGTTGCGCTGGCGAGCCCGTGGGCGAGCTTTATTCTGACCGTTGCGCTGGCCAAGGGGCTGGCGGCGCTGGGCGTTGCCCTGCTTTTGAGGGCGGGCTTGATGTCGCTCGGGCACGCGCTTTTCTACGCTGCCGGCGGCTACGGCGCCGCCTACCTGGCGCGCTGGCTGGGAGTGACAGACCTGCTGTTGCTGCTGGGGGCGGGGTTTTTAAGCGCGACGGTCTTGGGGCTGTTTACCGGAGCGGTCTTGGTGCGTTACCGGGCGATCTTTTTCGCGATGCTGAACCTGGCGGCGTCGATGGTCTTTTTTTCGCTGGTGACCAAGCTTTACAACCTGACCGGCGGGAGCGACGGAATGCCGCTTCCGGTGCCCACGATGTTTGGCCTTAAACCCGGGCAGGGCCTCTTTTACCTCACTTTGGCCTGCGTTTTTGTTTGCGCCGGCGGTCTGCGGCGCTACCTGGACTCGGCGATGGGGCAGGGGCTGGGCGCAATTGCGACCAATGAGATACGGCTGGAATACCTGGGCATTTCGGTCAACGGGCTGCTTTTCGTGAACTACGCGATTTCGGCCGGCTTAGGGGGGCTGGGCGGGGCGCTTGCCGCAATTGCAATTGGGCATGTGACGCCTGAACTCTTTTTCTGGACGACTTCGGCGCAGCTTCTTCTGGGCGCGGCGCTGGGCGGCGCCGGCAGCGTGGCCGGGCCGTTTGCCGGGATGCTGTTGCTGGAAGGCGTGCGCACCGCGGCTTCGCAGTACGCGCCGCTTTTGTGGGAGATGGCCATGGGGCTTTGCGCCTTGGCGGTGGCGCTCTTTGTCCCGCAAGGGCTGTCGGGCATTGTGGATTTGCCGCAGCAGTGGAAAAGAGCTGTCCAGTGAAGCCCATCCTGAAGGCCGAGGACTTGCAGGTTGCTTTCGGCGGCGTTATCGCCGCCGACCGGGTCAACCTGACCGTGCTCGCCGACGAGGTGCTCGCGATCGTCGGGTCCAACGGCTCGGGCAAGACCACCTTCGTCAACGTCTGCACCGGGTACATCAAGCCGCGCCGAGGCGAGGTCTACTTTGGCAATACGGCGCTTTCGCGCCTTCACCCGCGCGCGATCACGCGGCTGGGAATCGCGCGCGCCTTCCAGATTCCACAGTTGTTTGCCGAGCACACGGTCCTCGAAAACCTGCTTCTCGCGGCCGCGGCCAGGCGTGGCTTCTGGCGCCCCTTCAGTGCCATCTCGCGGCCTTGCTACCTGGAGGAAGCCAGAGAAGCCCTCGGCCTGCTCGGCCTGGAAGGGTGCGCCTCACAGCGGGCCGCGCAGCTTTCCGAAGGAACGCGCAAACTGGTCGATATCGCGATGGCGCTGGCCCTGCGCCCCAGGCTGCTTTTCATGGACGAACCCACCAGCGGCGTAAGCTCGGACGAAGCGATCGTCATCATGGAAGCGGTCATGGGCGCGCTGGCGCGGGCCGGAATCACCACGGTCTTTGTCGAACACGACATGGAGATGGTGCGCCGCTATGCCCATCGGGTGGCCGTATGGGAAAGCGGGCGGGTCGTGGCGCAGGGGCAGCCGCACGGCATCCTGCACGATTCCCAGATTCGTGAAAGCATTGCCGGGATGGCTTGAATGCTCAAGCTTGAAGCGCTGCGGGTCAAAATCGCCGGCCTCGAGGTGCTGCGCGGCGTTTGCTTCGAGGTCCCCGACCAGGCCGTGGTGGCCCTGGTAGGACGCAACGGCGCGGGCAAAACCACGACCCTGCGCGCGATCATGGGACTGGTCGCCCCAGAGGCTGGCCGAATCCTCCTCGACGGGCAGGACCTCGCTGCGATTGCGCCGCATCGGCGCGCCCATTGCGGCGTCGGCTACGCCCCGGAGAATCGTCAGCTCGTTCCTGAGTTCACGGCCGAAGACAACGTGCTGCTTCCGTGCCTGGCCATGGGACTGGGCCGCCAAGAGACCCGGCGGCGCCTGGAGTTGGTCTATGCCGTTGTGCCGGAGCTTGCCGCACTGCGCAAACGGCGCGCTGCCGGCCTGTCGGGCGGGCAGGGTAAGATCGTCGCCCTGGCGCGCGCCCTGGCAGCCGGCACCAGGCTCGTCCTGCTCGACGAACCGTTCGAAGGCTTGGCGCCGGCGCTGGCCGCAAGCTATGCTGCCGCGCTGCACCGGCTTCGCCGGGCGACGCCCGCAGTGGCAATGTTGGTTACCGAATCGAGTCCCGCCCTGCTCGCCTCGGTCGCCGATCTCGTGCTCTACGTGGAGCGCGGGGCAATCGGCCGCGAGCCGGCCGCCTCGAAACGGTCATGAGCCGGCGGGCCGGCGCCGAAGCCTGGGGCGGCGGCCCGGGGCAGGCGCGGACCGCCGGAGCTGCCGGCCGAGCCGGAAGGCACGCAAAGAACGTGCTCTGCCAATGAAATATATAGTCGCCTTGGATCAGGGCACCACCAGCAGCCGCACGATTGTATTCGACCTCGAGGGCACCGTGCGCGCGCAGGCGCAGCAGGAATTGCGCCAGTACTATCCGCACCCAGGCTGGGTCGAGCACGATCCGGCGGAAATCTGGAGCTCGCAGCTTGCCACCGCCCGCCAGGCGCTCGCGCAACTCAACCCGAAGGCCGCCGAGATCGCCGCCTTGGCGATTGCCAACCAGCGCGAAACCACGCTTTTGTGGGAACGCGCAACGGGCAGGCCGCTCTCCCGCGCCATCGTATGGCAAGACCGCCGGACCGCCGGGCTGTGCGCACAGCTTCGGGCGCAAGGCGCTGAGGCGCAAATTCGCGCCAAGACCGGGCTGGTGCTGGACCCTTACTTTTCCGCGACCAAGCTTTGCTGGCTGCTCGATAACATCGACGGCGCTCGCGCTCGCGCCGAGGCCGGCACGCTCGCCTTCGGCACCGTCGATACCTGGCTCCTATGGAACCTCAGCGGCGGCAGGATGCATCTGACCGACGTGACCAACGCCAGCCGCACCCAGCTTTTCGACATCCACCGGATGCAATGGGACGAGGAGTTGCTGCGCTTGATGCGGATTCCGAGCAGGCTGCTGCCCGAGGTCAGGCCGTCCGCTTCGGCATTCGGCGCGGCGGCCGGTGAGCTTCTGGGACTTCCGCAAAGCGTACCGATCACCGCGGTGGCCGGAGACCAGCAGGCGGCGCTTTTCGGCCAAGCCTGCTTTGGCGCCGGGATGGCCAAGAACACCTACGGTACCGGCGCCTTCATTCTCCTGCACACCGGAAGCGAGCCGCTGCAGGCGCCGGGAGTGCTTACCACCGCGGCCTGCAGCGCGCTCGGCGAGCCGCCCCAGTACGCGCTAGAGGGGTCCGTCTTCACCGCCGGCGCGGCGGTGCAGTGGCTGCGCGACGAGCTCGGCATCATCGCCGACGCCGCCGAATCGGAACGCCTTGCGGCGACCGTGGCGGACAATGGCGGCGTCTACTTCGTCCCGGCCCTTAGCGGGCTGGGGGCGCCGCACTGGGACCCCTACGCCCGCGGCCTCATCGTAGGACTTACCCGGGGAGTCAACCGGGGTCACATCGCGCGCGCGGCGCTCGAGGCGGTTGCCTTCCAGACGCGCGACGCGCTCGAGCCGATGGCACAGGCGGTAACGGGAGGGCTGGCCGAATTACGGGTTGACGGCGGCGCGACGGCCAACGATCTGCTCATGCAGTTCCAGGCCGACATTTTGGGCTGTCCCGTCCTGCGGGCGAAGACCGCCGAGACGACCGCGCTCGGGGCTGCCTGGCTGGGCGCGCTCGGCGCCGGCCTGACCAGCCGCGCGGCGCTGGCCGCCGGCTGGACGCCACAGCGGCGCTTCGAGCCGCAGATGAGCGCCGGGCGCAGTGCGGCGCTCTACCGGCAGTGGCGGCGCGCCGTTGAGCGCGCGCGGGGTTGGATCGAAGCCTGATGCCGGCGCAGGTGGAAAATTCTCCCGCCGCGCGATTGCCGCCGGTCAGCGCCGCCCCGTGCCTGGCCGCCCTTGCGCTGGCGGCCGGTCTGCGGCAACCCTAAAAGATGCTCGGTCGTTCAGCCCGTCCCATTACGGCTGCGGGCGCCGGGTGGCGCCGTTCTTTGAGCCGGCGCGGGCTAGTAGCTTGCCGGGCAGGCCGCCTGAGACTGGAGGTGAAAGAACCGCTTGGAACTGGCCAAGCAATTTGACCCCAAGTCGGTCGAGGAACGCTGGTTCCAGCGCTGGGTCGACGCGGGATACTTCCGGGCCGCCCCGGAGCTTGGCGGGGAAGCGTTCTCCATGGTGATTCCGCCGCCCAACGTTACCGGGCAGCTTCATCTGGGCCACGCGCTCAACGTCACGCTGCAGGACATCATCGTGCGCACCCGCCGGATGCAGGGCTTCAATACGCTCTGGCTGCCCGGCACCGACCACGCCGGGATTGCGACGCAGAACGTAGTTGAACGCGAGTTGGCCAAGCAAGGAACGACGCGCCACGAGCTCGGGCGCGAGGCCTTCGTTGCGCGGGTCTGGCAGTGGCGCGAAACCTACGGGCGGCGTATCCTGCATCAACTGCGCCGCCTGGGCGCATCATGCGACTGGAGCCGGGAGCGTTTCACCCTGGACCCCGCGCTCTCGCGCGCCGTGGTCGAGGTCTTCGTCCGGCTCTACGAAGAAGGGCTGATTTACCGCGGCCGGAGGCTTATCAACTGGTGTATCCGATGCGCCACGGCGCTCTCCGACCTGGAGGTTGACCACCTCGAGCGCTCAGGCACGCTCTACTACGTGCGCTACCCGTTCGCCGAGGGCGACGGCTGGGTCACCGTGGCAACGACCCGGCCCGAAACGATGCTGGGCGACAGCGCCGTCGCGGTCCATCCGGAAGATCGCCGCTGGTCGCTGTCGCTAGGCAGGCGGCTAAAACTGCCGCTGCTCGGAAGGGAGTTGCCGGTGATCGCCGACGGCGCGGTCGAGCCGCAGTTCGGGACCGGCGCGGTCAAGGTTACGCCCGCTCATGACCCGGCCGACTTCGAGATCGGCCGCCGCCACGGCCTGGCCGAAATCTCGGTTATAGACCAGCAGGGTCGGATGGTCGGACCGGTCGGCGCCTACGCCGGTCTTTCGCGCGAGCAATGCCGCGAGCGGGTGGTAGACGATCTGAAGGCGCAGGGCTTTCTTGAGAAGACCGAGCCACATCGGCACGCGGTGGGCGTCTGCTCGCGCTGTCAGACCGTGGTCGAGCCGCTGCTGTCCGAGCAGTGGTTTGTGCGGACGCGAGCGCTGGCCGACAACGCAATCGGCGCAGTCGAGCAGGGCCGAACTATTTTCTTCCCGCGCTTTTGGGAGAACACCTACTTCGCCTGGATGAGGAACATCCATGACTGGTGCATCTCGCGCCAGCTCTGGTGGGGCCATCGCATCCCCGCCTACTGGTGCGAAGGGTGCGGCGCGCTGACGGTTGCGCGGGAGCGGCCGGGGCGCTGCGAGCGCTGCGGCGCGGTCGAAATTCGCCAGGACGAGGATGTTCTTGACACCTGGTTCAGTTCGGCGCTCTGGCCGTTTTCCACGATGGGATGGCCGGAGCAGACGGCCGATCTGGCGCGCTACTACCCAACCACGGTGCTGATCACCGGTTTCGACATCATTTTTTTCTGGGTGGCGCGGATGCTCATGATGGGCCTGAAGTTCATGGGCGAGGTGCCGTTTCGCCACGTTTACATCACGCCGCTGGTGCGCGACCAGCACGGCAAGAAGATGACCAAGTCGCGTGGCAACGTGGTCGACGTACTGGAGATCGTCGACCGCTACGGCAGCGACGCGGTGCGTTTTGCGCTGGCGCAGCTTGCAGTGCAGGGGCGTGACCTGGTGCTTTCGCCCGAGCGGCTGGCGGCCGCCCGCGCTTTTGCCAACAAGGTGTGGAACGCCGCGCGCTTTGTCTTTTTGAGCCTTGAAGACGCGCCGCGCCCGACGCCGGCGCCCGAGGCCGCCGACCTCGACCTTGCCGAGCGCTGGGTGTGCGACGAGCTCTCCGGCGCGGTCGCAGAGGTAGCGGGCGCCATCGAGCGCTATGAATTCAACAACGCGGCGCTGGCAGCACACCGCTTCGTCTGGCACCGCTTCTGCGACTGGTACATCGAGCTTTCCAAGCCGGCGCTGCGCTTAGGCGGCGCAAGAAAGCTGGCGGCCCAGGCGGTCCTGGTTCACTGCCTGGACCGCTCGCTGCGGCTGCTGCATCCTTTTATGCCGTTCATCACCGAGGAAATCTGGCAGGTGTTGCGGCCGTTTATTGGCGAGCCGCAGCGCAGCGACCATCTGGCCGTGGCGCGTTTTCCCGAACCGTCGGCGCAAAAGCTGCTTTCCGAAGAAGAGGCCGTCGCGATGGCGCATTGTATCGAGGCGGCCGAGGCAGTCAATTCATTAAGAGCTCTCGTCGGCCATCACCCGGGCAACAAAATCAAGGCATGGGCCAGGCCGGTTTTCCTACCTGCCGGTGTAATCGTTGACTCACCCGCGCAGAGAGAGGCGCTGTTTGGCCGGGAGGCGCGGCGCTGGGAGCCTTACCTGTTCACCATGGCGAAATTGGAAAGTCTCGAGCTGCTGCACCTCAACCAGGGGTTCCCGGCGGGTAGCGTTGCCTACTTCCTTGGCTGGGGCGAGGTTGGCATACAGCCGCCGCCGGATTTCGACCCACGCAAGGCGCGGCATGCGCTGGCGGAAAAACTGAACGAGGTCAGGGTTCATCTCCAGCGACACCGGGAGCGGCTTGCCGACCCCAACTTTCACGCCAGGGCAGGCGAAGAGACCATCAGCCAAACCTACGAGCGGCAGGCCGATCTCCAGTCACAGCAAAGCCTGCTCGAACGACAGTTAAGCGCCCTGCCGGGAGAGGGATAGCACCAGACCCGCCATGCAACGCAAGCGACAAGCAGGCTCCCACACGAGTCAACCGCCCGCGTGCAGGCGGCCGCGCTCGCCGGCAACGCTGTGGTAGCGACAGCGGCCGCGCCGTGACCAACCCGTACGCCGCAATCGAGCGAGGCCATCCGGGACGGATCGGATGGCGCATATTCTACTTCGACCGGCTCGGCTCGACGCAGCAGGCGGCCGGCGAGCTGGCGGCCCGCGGCGCCGCGCAAGGTACGGTGGTAATCGCAGAAGCGCAGGAAGCCGGTCGTGGCCGCCTGGGCCGCACCTGGTACTCGCCTGCCGGCAAGAACCTTTACGCAACGGTGATTCTGCGACCCAACGCCTTGGCGCTCTCCCAGGTGGCGTCGCTCAGCCTGGCGGCGGGTATCGCGGTCGCCGAAACCCTTGAAAGGTTTGCGCCCGGCGAGGTCGCGCTTAAGTGGCCGAACGATATCTGGCTCTCGCGCAGGAAAGCCGGCGGCCTGATAGCCGAGGCAATCGTAGCGCCCGACCAGCGGCTGCAGTACGTACTCCTCGGAGTCGGGCTCAACCTTAACCTGGCCGAGAACGACATCCCCGAGGATCTGCGCTGGCGCGCCACCTCGGTGCTGGCTGCCACCGGACAGCGTTGCGATCGAGTTGGAGTTGCTGATGAGCTTTTTGCGCGGCTTGAGACTCGTTACCGGGAACATGCAAAGTCTGGCTTCGCAGGTCTTAAACCCACCTACGACAGGTATTGCGCGCTAAAGGGAAAAAAAGTTAGCGTGGTCGCCGGCGGTCAACCCAGGTCGGGCTTCGTACTGGGCGTTGACGAAACCGGGGCGCTCTTGCTCGAGGTCGGAGCAAGCGTTGACCGCATCCTTGCCGGTGACGTAAGCGTGGAGAGTGCGTACGAAGAGGGGGTGTAAGGGAGGCGTGCGAGGTCGGGCGCGGCGGCCGAGTTGCACCGCTGAGGCTAGGCTTGGCGGGACGGCCTTCTCTTCGCCTTCAAAACGGGCAAAGGTGAAAAGTCATGGCGGTGGAAGAAGTCGGCCGGCTTAGGACCATAGCGCTGGTGGGCCAGGGCGGATGCGGGAAAACGCAGCTTGCCGAGGCGATGCTCTTCAGCGCGGGCGCAATCAGCCGGCTGGGGCGGCCCGACGACGGAACCGCGGTGATGGACTTTGAGCCCGAGGAGGTGGCCCGGCACATTTCCATTAGCACCGGCTTCCATCACTTCTCCTGGAAGAAGAACGAGGTCATCCTTGCAGACACGCCCGGCTACGGGGCCTTCCTGTTTGACGCGCTCAACTCGCTGAGCGTGGTCGACGGCGCCGTATTGGTGGTGAGTCCGGCCTCAGACCTCAAGGTTGAAGCGGAAAAAATATGGCAGGTGATCGCCGCCTCGGGCATCCCGCGGCTCGCCTTTGTCTCGCGCCTGGACCGGGAGCGAACCAGCTTCGAGGCGGCATTGCGCGACCTGGAGCAGGGCCTCGGCGCCAAGCCGGTGGTACTGGCGTCCCCGGTGGGCGAAGAGACAGGTTTTGCCGGGGTAATCGACCTGCTTTCGATGAAGCTTTTGCGCTACCCGGACGTCACAGGCAAGCCGCGCGAGGAGGAACTCTCGGGCGAACTGGCCGAACAGGCAGAGCAGGCCCGCACCCGGCTTTGCGACGCGGTGGCCGAGACCGACGACGCGCTGCTCGAGCAGTACCTGGAGAAAGGCTCGCTCGAGGCGCAAGCGCTTAGCGCCGGCCTGCGCGCGGCAGTGCTGGCGGGCAAGCTTACCCCGGTGCTATGCGGCTCGGGAGCCAAGAACATCGGGGTCAGCCGACTGCTCGACGCGATCGTCGCGCTCTTGCCGGCGCCTGACCAGCGGCCCGCGCGCCAGGGCGCCGAACCCGCGACCAAACAGCCCGTCTCGCGGCCGGCCGATCCCAAGGCGCCGATGTCGGCGCTGGTCTTCAAGACGGTGGTTGACCCGTATGCGGGCAAGCTCTCGATTCTGCGCGTGGTTTCCGGCCGGCTGCTGAGCGATGCGGCGGTGCTCAACGCAAGCCGCAGCAGCAAGGAGCGGCTGGGGCAGCTCTTGCGGCTGGAGGGGCGCAAGCAGGCGCCGCTTGCGGCCGCGCTGCCGGGCGAGATCGCGGCGGTGGCCAAGCTCAAGGAGACTGCCACCGGCGACAGCCTGTGCGACGAGAAAGCGCCGGTCCTCTTCGCGCCGCTTGCGCGCCCCGTCGCAACCATCTCGTTCGCCATTCGTCCCAAGGCGCGCGAGGACGAGGAGAAAGCCTCGCTCGCCCTCCAGCGGATGGTCGAAGAGGACCCCGCGCTCGAGACCAGACGCGACCCGCAAACCCGCGAGATAATTCTCTCCGGAACCGACCAGATGCACCTCGAGGTCACCATCGAGCGGCTAAAGCGCAAGTTCGGCGTGGCGGTCGAACTGCACGCCCCCAAGGTCCCCTACAAAGAGACCATTAAGAGCAAAGCCGAGGCGCAGGGCAAGTACAAACGCCAGTCGGGCGGACGCGGGCAGTACGGCGACTGCTGGCTGCGCCTGGAGCCGCTTGCGCGCAGCGCCGGCGTGCAGTTCGAGGACGAGATCGTTGGCGGGGCGATCCCCCGGCAGTATATACCTTCGGTGGAAAAGGGCGTGCGCCACGCCCTCAACGAAGGGCTGCTTGCCGGCTACCCGATGGTCGACCTCAGGGTGAGCGTTTTCGACGGCAGCCATCACGAAGTCGACTCCTCCGACATGGCTTTCCAGATTGCCGCCTCGATGGGCGTGAAGAACGCCGTCGAAAAGGCGCGCCCGGTGCTGCTCGAACCGGTGCTGGCAATGGAGGTAAGCTGCCCCAGCGAGCACCTGGGCGACGTAATTGGCGATCTTAATTCGCGCCGCGGCAAGGTGCTCGGCATGGACCGGCGCGGCGCCAACGAGGTGGTGCGGGCGCTGGTGCCGATGGCCGAGGTGTTGAAGTACAGTTCGGATCTGAGGTCGATGACCTCGGGCCGCGGCTCCTTCGAGTCGCGCTTTTCGCACTACGAAGAGGTGCCCGCGCCGATCGCAGAGAAAGTCATCAAGGAGGCGCGCGCCGCGCGCGAGGCGCTAAAGGAACGCGCCCAGGCGTAAGAGGCGTGGCGCGCCGCCCCGGGCCCGCCAGGCCGGGGCGCCGCGCCCCGCGAAACGGGAAGGTAATCCCCGATGCATCAGATGGCGCGAGTGCTGATTGTCGCCGGCGTTCTCCTGGCGGCGCTGGGAGCCGCGCTGTGGGGGCTCTCGTCGCTGCCCCTGATCGGTCGGCTGCCGGGCGACATCTACCTGCGCCGGGGCAACGCGGTGTTTTACTTTCCGCTGGCGACCTGTCTCTTGATAAGTCTCGTGCTGACCCTGTTGCTGAGCCTTTTCAAGCGCTAGGAAACCGTGACAACGGCGCAGCAAATCAAGGCCGGCGCGCACGGGCACGAATCGAAGCGCCGCCACCGGGAATGGATCGCGGTGGTGGTGGCGGCGGTTACGCTGGTCGCCTTTGTCGCGGTGCGTACGCGGCTGCCGCCGCTGGCTGGACACACCTCGCTGGTCGCCAATTTGGTGGTGATCATGCTGTTCGACCTGAGTGTGCTGCTGCTCGGGGTGTTGCTATTTCTGGTGGGGCGCAACCTGGCCAAGGTCATCTTCGAGCGGCGCCGGGGGCGTATCGGGTCGCGGTTGCAGGCGCGGATGGTGGCCGGGTTCATTGCCACCGCGCTGTTTCCGGCGGTTTTTCTGCTTTACGTCGCGCAGGCGTTTTTACGGGCCGACGTACAGAGTTGGTTTCGGCCGCAGTACGAGCAGGTGCTCGATGATTCGTTGCTGATCGCGGAGGTTTATTACCTGAACTCCGCGAACAACGCCGTTCATTTCGCGCGCGTGCTGGCGCATCAGATTTCCGCCGCCGGCCTGCTCGGTCCCGGGCGCCGCGCGGAACTTAAGCGTTTCGTCGAACGCCGGCAGCAGGAGTACAACCTCGGCACCATCGAGGTCTTCGGCTCGGACCGCAGGCTTTTGCTGCTGGCGCTCACGCCGCGTACCCCCACCGGGGTCGGGCTGGCGCCCGACTCGCCGCTCTTGGCGCTGGCGCTCAAGGGCAAGGCAGCCAGCCGCACCGAGTCGCTGGGCAAGGCCGACGTTATCCGCGGCGCGGCGCCGATCTACGCCGCGCCCGAGTCGGACGCGGTGATGGGGGCCGTGGCGGTGGATTACTACCTGCCGCGCAGTCTTTCACGGCGGGCGGCGGACGTGTCGCGGGCCTTCGAGAACTATTTTCAGCTTCGCACGCTTCGCCAGCCGATCCTGCGAAGCTACCTTCTGGCGCTGGTGCTAATCGCGCTGGTCGTGGTGCTGCTGGCCAGTTGGTTCGGCATCTTCCTGGCGCGCGGCATCACGGGGCCAATCAAGCTGCTCGCCGAAGGAACGCAGGCCGTGGCGCGCGGCCAGTTCGAGCATCGCATTCCGGCGGTGGGCGACGACGAAATCGGGCGCCTGGTCGCTTCGTTCAATCGTATGACCGAGGACTTGTTGGTCTCGCGCGCCGAGCTGGACCGGCGCCGCCTCTACACCGAGACGCTTTTGCGCAACGTCTCGGCGGGCGTCGTCGGGCTCGATCCCGGCGGCCGGCTGACCATGCTGAATCCCTGTGCGGAACGGCTGCTCGGGCTGGGAGCGGCGGCCGTAGGGCGGCCCTACGGGCAAGTGCTGGCGGCGGAAATCACCCGGATTCTCGACGATCTTTGCGCGGCCGAGGCGCGCCCGGTCGAGGCGCGCGCCTCGGTGAAGGTCGGCCCGGGCGCCGAGAGCGAACTGCTGCTGACGGTAACTTCGCTCGGGGCCGAGTCGGGCGAAAACCTCGGGATGCTACTGTTCCTCGAGGACATCAGCCAGCTTGCCAAGATCGAGCGGATGGAGGCCTGGCGCGAGGTGGCCCGGCGCATCGCCCACGAAATCAAGAACCCGCTTACGCCCATCCAGCTCTCCGCCGAGCGGCTGGCGCGCCATCTGCCGCCCTGCGACAACGCCACGCGGGAGCTGGTCGAAGGATGCGTGCGCACGGTGGTGGGCGAGGTGCGCCAGCTTAAGCGGCTGGTGGATGAGTTTTCGGCCTTCGCCCGGATGCCGCACCTCGACCCGCGCCCGGGGGACTTAAACGCTCTGGCTCGGGAAGCGGTGGAAAATTTTCAGCAGGCGCATCCGGGCGTGGAATTCAGGCTGGGGCTGGCCTCTGAGTTGCCGCTGATTGCCATCGACCGCGACGGGCTTAAGCGGGCGCTCGTCAACCTGCTCGACAACGCCGCCTTCGCCGCGCGCGACAACGGCGCCAACGGGCAGGCGCCGTGCGTCGAGGTGACAACCGCGTATGCCCCGGCCAGCGGCACGGTGATGCTCGAGGTGAGCGATAACGGCCGCGGCATCGATGCGCGGCTGCGCAGCCGGATATTCGAGCCCTACTTTTCGACCCGCCAGGGCGGCACCGGGCTGGGTCTGGCCATTGTCTCGGCCATCGTGGCCGACCATCATGGTTTCGTTCGGGTGCGCGACAATCAACCGGCAGGTAGCAGGTTTGTGCTGGAGTTCCCGGTCAGGGGGCAACCGGCGGGCGCGCCGCTGGCCTAGGCCGCGGCGACCCAATTCGGCGGTGGAGACGGTGAACGAAACAATCCTGGTCGTTGACGACGAAGAGAGCATCCGCAGCACCCTTGCAGCCATCCTGCGAGACGAGGGCTTTCGCGTCGTCCAAGCGAGCGATCCGGGTGGGGTATTCGACCTGATCGATCGGGAAAAGCCGGCGCTTTTGCTGCTCGACGTCTGGATGCCTGAAATCGACGGGATCGAGCTTTTGCGCCGTATCAAGGAAACACACCCTGCGCTGCCGGTGGTAATGATTTCCGGCCACGGCAACATCCAGGCCGCGGTCGCCGCCGTGCGGCTCGGGGCCGCCGACTTCCTGGAGAAGCCGTTTTCCGTGGAGGCGCTGCTGACCTCGCTGCGCCGGGTCCTGGGGCTGCTCCAGCAGCCGGAGACGCGGCAGGCCTCGCAGCCCGAGCCAGCCAGCGCCGTCGCGGCGTCGAGCGCGGCGCGCGACGGCGTTGTCCAGCGCACGGTGCGCCGCTCGATCGTCTTTGCCGGCCAGGGCTTGCACAGCGGACTTAAGACCGGCGCGATCCTTCAGCCGGCGCCGCCGGACTTCGGTATCGTTTTTTCGCCGCTGGGCGACGACTCGGCAATTCGCGCCTGCGTCGAGAATGTCGCGGCCACCGGCTACAACACCACGCTGGCGCTCGGCGGCAAATGGATTCGCACCGTGGAGCACCTCATGTCGGCGCTGTACGGCCTGGGCATCAGCAACCTGCTGGTAAAGACCGACGGGGAGATTCCCGCGCTGGACGGTTCGGCGGCCGAGTTCTGCCGCCAGATAGCCGCCGCCGGCGTCGAGGAGCAGAAGGCCTGGCTGGAGCCGGCGCGCGTGCGCCGGCGCGTCGTGGTCGGCGACCCCGGCCAAGGCGGCGAGTTCATCAGCGCCGAGCCCGCCGCGCGCCTCGTCATCGACTACCGGCTGGAGTACGCACCGCCCATCGGCACGCAGGAGGTCCATTTCGAGCTTAGCTCGCCCGAGGTCTACGCCGCCGAGATAGCGCCGGCGCGAACCTTCGGCTTTGTGCACGAGTTCCGCAAGCTTTCCGAGATGGGGTTGGCGCGCGGCGGCCGGCTGGATAACGTCATCCTGGTCGATGACCGCAAGGTCGTCAACACCGCGCTGCGTTTTCCCGACGAATTTGCCCGCCACAAGGTGCTCGACCTTATCGGCGACCTTTACCTGCTCGGGCGCCCGCTCCTGGGGCACATCAAGGCGCGCAAGACGGGCCACTCCGACAACCTGGCCCTGGTGCAGGCCATTCGCGCCTCGCTCTGAGACGCGCGGCGCCTGTAAAGAGGCGAGCGGCCGTTGTGCAGTTGGCAGGCAGGACAGCGTTGGTGACCGGAGCCGCGCGGCGCGTGGGCAAGGCGATCGCGCTCGCTCTGGCCCAGCGCGGCGCTCGGGTCGCCGTTCACTACGGAAACTCCCGCGCGCAGGCACAGGCGACGGTGGCCGAGATCGCGCAGGCCGGGGGCCAGGCGCTGGCCCTGCAGGCCAACCTTGAAAGCGTAGCCGAAATCAAAGGCCTGGTTGCCCGGGTTGTGGCCGCCTTCGGCACCATGGATATCCTGGTCAACTCGGCTTCGGTCTTCCGCCGCCGGCCCCTGGCCGAGGTCACCGAGCGCGACTGGGATGAGCATCTCGACACCAACCTCAAGGCGCCGTTTTTTGCCGCGAAGTTTGCCGCCGAGCGGATGCGGGCGCAAGGGCAGGGCAAGATCGTCAACATCGGGGACTGGGCGGGCATTCGCCCGTACCGAGATTATCTGCCTTACACCGTCTCGAAGGCGGGGCTCATCGGGCTTACCCGCGCCTTGGCCAAGGCGCTTGCGCCCGAGGTCCAAGTCAACTGCGTGGCGCTCGGGCCGGTGATGCCGCCCGAGGAGTACGGGCCGGAAGAGATAGCCAAGCTGGCGCGCGCCACGCTCACCAAACGGCTGGGCTCTGCGGCTGACGTCGCGCAGGCGGTACTATTTTTCTGCGAGGGTACCGACTTCGCCACCGGCGCCACGCTCCTGCTCGACGGGGGGCGCCTGCTGGCGTAGCCGGCTTGCGGGCCAGTTCCGGCAAGCGCGCCGACGCCGTGGCATGCGCCAGCCTGGCGGTGCTGGCCAGCGGCGGCCTGGACAGCGCGGTACTGCTCGGCGAGAGCGCGCTTAGCGGACGGCCCGTGGCGCCGATTTACGTGCGCGCCGGGCTTGTCTGGGAGCGCGACGAACTGCTGGCGCTGCGTCGTTTTGTCGCCGCACTGGGCCGTCCCGAGGTCCTCCCGCTGCGCGTGCTCGCGCTTCCGATGGCCGATCTTCTGGACGGGCACTGGAGCGTAACTGGGCGCGCGGTGCCGGGTTGGAACGCGCCGCTGGCCTCCAACTATATTCCGGGGCGCAACCTAACGCTGCTGGCCAAGGCGAGCCTGCTTTGTGTGCAGAGCGGAATCACCGAGTTGGCGATGGCCCAGCTAAAAGCCAATCCCTTCCCCGACGCCCGGCCTCGCTTCTTACTCGCCTTCGAGCGCGCGCTTTTGGCCGCCACCGGCTTTCATCTGCGCCTGCTGACGCCTTATCGCAGCCTGGACAAGGCCGCCGTCATTCGGCGAGGACGCCATCTGCCGCTTGGCTTGACGCTCTCCTGCGCGCGCCCACGCGGGCTGGTCCACTGCGGTCGATGCACCAAGTGCGCCGAGCGCAGCCAGGCCTTCAAGAATGCGGGCGTTGCCGATCCAACGCGCTACCGTTGCCGCCTTCCCTAAGCCGCCCATGAAGATGGACTGTCAAGGGTTTACTTTCGCGCGCCGGCCTTGCGCTGGCGGGCGCTGTCTTGCCCCGCTTATTGGTAATTGCATATTGCAGTGACAGAGTCGTCCTGACGCCGCTCGTTTGGCGCGTGATTCTCGGGTGCAGCTGCCACGCGGAGAATCGTAACGTTTCGCCCGCGCTGCGTCAGCCGAACCCGGGATTCCTCGCGCGCCAGCCACGCGCGGGAATGACAGAGGTGGGGCGTCCGCCTCCTGCTTGTCACCCCCGCGCGGTGCGTCTTCTTCTGTCACCCCCGCGCATGGCCATTGCATGGCAGCAGGGACGCGCGTCGCGCATCGCCGCATTGCGCTCCCGCTGGTCGGGCAAGCTGCCGTGCGGCGAGAACCGCGCGCGAAGGGTCCCGGAACTGCGGCGCCACGCCATGGCGTGCCGGCTGTCTCGTGTGCCGACCAGCGTGGCGTTGCGCTCCCGTTGGCCTGCCTGCGCGCCGCGCCCAACGGCCGAGCGCAGCCGCCTGCGTGCCGCGCCGCGCGCGGCCCAAGCAGGAAGGACTTGGCGCGCCCGCCCGGCGCGAGCGCAAACGGCGCCGGCCTCAGGGCGTAATCGCGACCCGCGCGTAGGGCGTGACGCACGGCGGGCCCGGAGCGAAGAAGTGCAGTGCGTCGGCGCCCGCCCGGCGCGGCAGGAAAATCAGACTCGAGGAGCGGGTGCCGTAGCCCGGGCGATGGACGCAGATCGCCGTAGGGTGGCCCGCCCGGCTGTCCTGGTCGCTTGAATGGTCGGCCAGCAATTGTCCCAGCTCTCGGTGATGCCCGGGCGGATCGGCGGCAAAACCTGGCACCTGCAGCAGCGCGGCAAAACGATTGTACCCTCGGCTTATCTTCGGACACTCGAAGTCGTCAACGTCCTGGTTGGTGAGCAAGTGAAAGCCGGGTGTCAGCTCGACGCTTTCGATTTGCGCTCCCCGCGTATAGGCGACAAAGGCGCCGTCCCTCGACGCCGCGAGCAGGTTGAACGGATTGTACTGGTCAGCACGCACGCGGGCGGCAAGCTCTCGCGCTTGGCCAAGCGTGGCGCTCTGCAGCACGTCCAGACAAAGCAGTCCGCGCGAGCGCCGCTTGGGGTCGGCCGCACGCCGGTCGCTGCGATTGAGCAGCCCGGCAATCAGCCCGTGCTCGTTGATACCCAGCCAGGTGCCGCCCGCGCTGAGGTCGCGTCCGCCGACGATCCGGGGCTTGTCGCCCAGGCATTGGGGGCCAAGCGCAGGGCGCGAGAAGAACTCGTCGCGGTTGGCCCCGATAACGACCGGCCACTCCTCAAACGCCTGCAGGTAAATCGCCAGCGTGCACATCCTGTCCGTCCGGTCGCCAACGCCTTCGCTGTCGCCCAGCAGGCATCCGGCGCGGCCCGCCGCTTGCGCTTGGCGGGCCCCCGCGTCTTACGCCCCAAGCCGGCGCAGACCGCTTCCCGTTGACGGTGGCTGCGCTTTGGGCCAAAATCACATTAGCACGCTAGCTGCCTCGGATCGCCAGGCAGGGTCCGTCAGCGTTTAAAGCAAGCGGAGCTTAGCGAGAGCGTTTATGGCCGGTCGCAACGACGATTTCATTCTGATGGTTGTCGGAGGTTTGGCGCTTGACCCGACGACCAAGATGCCGATTGTCGTGCTCAAGGACCCGGACAACAAACTCAATTTGCCGATCTGGATCGGACCGCTCGAGGCCGCTTCGATGGCCACCGAACTGGAAGGAATCAAGCCCCAGCGGCCGATGACCCACGACCTGCTGCGCAACCTGGTGGAAGAAATGGGGGCAACCGTCGAGGCGGTCGAGGTCACAGACCTGCGCGACAACACCTACTACGCGCTCATCACGTTGCGCAGCCGCGACGGCCGCACCGTTCAAATCGACTCGCGTCCGAGCGACGGCATCTCCCTGGCTCTGCGCGTCCATGCGCCTATCTACGTCGCCAAGAAAGTGCTGGAGCTGTCGAGCGAGCTGCGCGAAGCCGAGTCCGAAGGCGCCAGCCCGGACCAAAACCTGGCGGGTATCTCGCGCGATAAGTGGTCGGAAATCCTCGAGCGAATGTCTCCCGAGGACTTCAAGTACAAGATGTAGATTTGCCGGCCGGCGCGCGCCCCGGCCACAGCCGCCAGCCTTAGCGCTGTCCCAAGAGAGTTGCACCGAACCCGGCCAAAGATCAGCCGCCGCGAGCTCAAGGGGCCGGGCGAGTTCACCGTCCTGGCTGAAAAAGCCACCGGCTTCGTCGCCCGAAACCGCCGGCGCCTAGCCGCTTTGGCAGCCGCCCTGGTCGTGGCTGCGGCCGCGACAGGCGGCATCGCCGCCTATCTGCGCCATCAACGCCGCCTGGCCGCCGACGAGTTCGCCGGTGGTCTCGGGGAGTTGGCCGGTGGCCGCCCGGAACAGGCGCTGGCTGACTTCGCCCGGGCCGCCGACCGGCCCGGCAGCGGCGCGCTGGGCGAGGCGGCGCAGTTCTACGTCGCCCGCTGCTACATCGCGCAAAGCCAGTTGGCTCGTGCCATCGCAGAATTGCAGAACTACCTCGCCTCCGGCCGCGACCCGCTGGTGCGCGAGATGGCCTTCAACGCGTTGGCCGCCGCCTTCGAGCGCAGCGGCCACCCGCGCAGGGCGGAACAAGCCTACGCGCAGGCCGCCAAGCTTGCCGGACCGGAAAAGCGCGACGCCCAACTGAACGTCGCGCGACTGCTGGCCGAGCAGGCAAAGCGACCGGAGGCAATCAGGGCCTACCGCAGATTTCTCGGCGAGTATCCCTTCAGCCGCGACCGCTGGCGCGCGGCCGCCTCGTTGGCTCAGATGGGCGCACCGCTTGAGAAGCCACAGCCAAAGCCTAAACCTTAGAGCGCCGCTGTGTCCTCACGCTTACCGCGCCAGTTCCGGCCCGGTGCAGTCGCTTGCGAGCGGCACAAGCCTAGCGAGACGCGGCTTGGCGTCTAAGCTCCGAGTCGAGAACCGACTGAAAAGCCGCGCTCGCCGGCGCCCCGGCAACCGGGATGCCGTCGACTAAAAAGGTCGGCGTCGCGTTGACGCGGACCGCTTCGCCGTCGCGTCGGTCTTGCTCGACCAGCGTTTCTGCCGCCTTTCCCCCCACGCAAGCACGGAGCGCTTCGCGGTCAAGCCCAAGCCGCAACGCGTAGCGGTCGACGTGCTCCGCCAGGTTCTTAGGCGTGATGTCCGGCTGGTCGTGGTAAAGGTCACGGGCAAAATCCCAGAAAAGGGCAGGGTTCTGCCCGCGCACGCAGTCGGCCGCCACGGCCGCGGCAAAGGCCCACGGATGCATGCTTAGGGGAAAATTCTTGTAGATAAGCCTCACCCGGCCCCGGTATTTCGTCCGCAAAAGCGTCTCCATCTGGCCAAATGCCTGGGCGCAGAACGGACACTCGAAGTCGGCAAACTCAATGATCGTAACCGGCGCGTCAGCCGGGCCCAGCACCGGCCGGCCGCTAAGATGGAGCTCGGAAAGATCGACCGGCGCCGGCCGCGTCGCTCGCAGGTCGACTATCTGCCCGACGATTGCCTTGCTCCCGTTCGCGTCCGTGAAGAGCTGAAAACGCGCTTGGTGCCCCTGCGGGTCAGTAACCACCACGGAACGGACGGCCAGATTCGCAATGCCCGCCGGAACCGCCGGCCCGAAAACGATTTTCGCGTCCTCAGGAATGCGGAACTGACGTTTAAGTGACGCTTTAAGTTTAGCTTCAGCCCCGCCAGCCTGAGACACCGAGGCCGAGGACGCCAAAACGATGACGCCCTCACTGCCCCCGGCCGCCGCTGGCCCGGCAAACCCTGCCAAAAACAGCAGGCTCAGCGCAAGCTCAAGCACCACTCGTACCGGCCGGCCGGATTCTGAAGTTCGGCTCGGATTCATGCGCAAGCTCCGTGGCGATGCATTCCCCATAGGTCGCAATCATAGACCGCACCGGCAATGGGAGCTAGCACCACGCGCGCGCCGCGCCCGGCCGCCTCGTTCCTCGATGTTTGCGCCATGCCGAGCACACGCGGCCAGCTCCAGCGCCGTTAGCGGGCTCGGCTGCAGCCCCGACTTCCGTTTCCGAGAAGCCGCCCCGACAAACCCGGAGGAGGCCGTGATGGCGGGTACTCCCGTCCGGATTACGCGCTGAGGCGCAGCGGTGCTAGTTGACATAATATATCTTATGCGCCCTAAATACGCCGGCGAATCCGACCCGGCCCCGGTTTGACCCGGCAGCGGAGCGCTGCCGGGTCAAACCGGCTCGCCCGGATCGAAAAGCTTGCGGTATTCGTCCAGCGCGAACCGGTCGGTCATCCCGGCGATGTAGTCGGCGACTACCCGGGGCAGCGGCTCTCCGTCGCGCTGGACGCGGGCGAGGACGTGGGGCGGTATTTGGCGCGGCTCGGCCATGTAGGTCTCGAACAGCCGGGCGAGCAGGCGCGCCGCCTTTTGGGTCATGCGGCTTACGCGGTAGTGCGAGTAAAGGTGCTCGCGCATGAATTGCTTGAGCTCGGCCACGAGAGCTGTCATTTCCGGGCTGAAGGAGGCGACCGCCCTACCCGCTCGCCGAATGGCCTCCACGTCGGCCGGGGCGAGTTCGGCAAGGTTGCGGGAGCTTGCCTCCAGAAGGTCGCTGACCATCATGTCGATCATCCGTATCACGGTTTGGTAGTGGGTAGGGTTTGGGTCAGCGTTTGATGGAACGCGCCCGGCGGCCTCGGCGGCCCGCCGGAAAAGGCCGGTGGTTGTCAGCTCTTCTACCGCCAGCAGGCCGGCCTTGACGCCGTCGTCGGTATCGTGGGCGAGATAGGCGATTTCGTCGGCTAGGTCAACGATCTGCGCTTCCAGGCAGGGGAAAAGCGAGCCGTCGAATTCCTTGACCTCCGGCCGGCGCGCAAAGTCGGAGTGCTTGATAATGCCCTCGCGCACCTCGAAGGTGAGATTCAGCCCGCGAAAGGCCGGGTAGCGGACCTCGATCCAATCCACCGTCCTGAGACTCTGGCTGTTGTGGTCGAAACCGCCGTGAGAGGCCATCAGCTCGCCCAACGCGCGCTCGCCGGCGTGGCCGAAGGGAGGATGGCCGAGGTCGTGGGCCAGCGCTACGGCCTCGGCCAGTTCCTGGTTGAGCCCCATGGCGCGGGCCACGGTGCGGGTGATTTGGGTCATCTCCAAGGTATGCGTAAGCCGAGTGCGGTAGTAATCGCCTTCGTGATTGACGAAGACCTGGGTCTTGTATTCGAGTCGGCGAAAGGCGGCAGAGTGGATGACGCGGTCGCGATCGCGCTGAAAGGCGGTGCGCAGCCGATGCGCGGGTTGCTCGATCCGCCGTCCGCGGCTTGCCCGCGATAGCATCGCGTACGGCGCAAGCGTCTGCGCCTCCAGCTCTTCCAGGTATTCGCGGCTGCGGACGGCCGGCTCTGCTCTGCTTTCGGACACGCCGCGATGCTATCACGAGCCGCGCCGGGGCCGAAGCGCTCAAAGCGCGCCCGGCGCGGCCGGCGCGCCGGCGACAATCCATCAGGCGTCCGCGGGCATTGTTCGGCGCGCCGCGGCAATATACTTATGAGGCAACGGCTTTGGCGGCGGCCGGCGCGCGGCGATCGGGCGGCCGCGCGGGGCGGGGTGCGCAGAGCGTGGTGGCAGAAGGCCGGAGGCGTGGATGGCCGGTGCGGGCCGCAGTGGGCGCGGCGGCCCTCTGGCTTGCCGGCTGCGGCATTTTCACCCGGGGCACAGCCGTTTCTCCCGGCGCGCAGCCGCCACACCCGCCAATATACGGCACGGCGTCGTGGTACGGCCCCGGCTTTGACGGACACCCTACCGCCAGCGGCGAAATCTACAACCAGGAAGACCTTACCGCAGCCTCGACCCTCTTTTCTCTCGGCACCCTGGTCATGGTAACCAATCTCGGCAACGGCCGCTCGGTCGAGGTGCGGATAAACGACCGCGGGCCGTTCGTCAAGGGCAGAAAGATCGATTTGTCGCGCCGCGCCGCGCGGACCATCGGAATGATCCGGCCCGGCACCGCGCCGGTGCGCATCGACGTGGTGCGCGCCGGCGCTGCGGGCGCGACGCTGGTCGGAGCGCCGCGCTACTTCGTCCAGGTCGGCTCCTTCGTCAGCCGCCGCCATGCCGACGGGCTTTACCGGCGCCTGGCGCGCTCGTACGCCGATGTTAGCGTCGACGCGGTGCGCACCCGGTACGGACGCTATTACCGGGTCAGGATGGGTTCGTTCGGGAGCCAGAGTGAGGCGCGCCGGCGCGCCCGCTCGCTTCGCAGGCTTGGTTTGCCGTTGCTGGTGACCAGCGAGTAAGGTCCGCCGCTGGAGCCGAGGAAGCCGCGCTGCATCGCCGCCGGCGGTGCGTCTTAGGCGGCGCGCTCGGCGAGCGCGTTGTCGGCTGCCGGGGCGGCTTGGAGCATCGGCCCGCAGCTTTGCTTCCGGCGCTGCAGCGAGCCGCAAGGGCATCAGGATGTCGCTGCTCGCCGCGACGGCCGATCTCCTGGCGCCCTCGGCTTTGCGCGCGCTCAAGATCGATTGTTCAGCCGACGTCGCTTAAGCTAAAGCCCCGACCGAGCATCCTCTGGACAGCCTGGCGCAGGCCGCGCGACTGCGCGGCCGACAGCTCGGGGTCGCGCGCCAGCCATTGCTCCGCCCAGGCGCGGGCTTGGGCGATCTGCTCCGTCCGCGCAATAAAGCGGGCAAAGCGCAGCGGCATCACTCCCGACTGCCGCGCGCCCAACAGGTCTCCCGGACCGCGCAGGGTTAAGTCCGCCTCGGCGACTTCCCGGCCTGCCGCGTGGCAGACCAGCACCGCCAGCCGCTTAAGCGCCTGCGGGTCGCACTCGGGGGAAAAAACCAGGAAGCAGAAGGAGCGCCGCGTAGACCGCCCCACCCTGCCCCGCAGTTGGTGAAGCTGCGCAAGGCCGTAGCGCTCCGCCCCCAGCACGACCATAACCGTTGCCTCGGGAACGTCGATACCGACTTCGACGACGGTCGTGGCGACCAGCACGCGTGCCGCGCCGTCGCGAAAGCGGCGCATCGCGCCTTCTTTTTCGGCCGCGCGCATCCGCCCGTGCAGCAGCTCGACGGGGAAGCGCTGCAGCGGGCCGGCTCTGAGCTGGGCGGCGAACTGGGCCGCCGCGCGCGGTGCTTCGTCCTCGCGCTCGGCCTCGATACGCGGGAGCACGTAGTAGGCCTTTGCTCCTGCGGCGAGTTGGTCGCGCACCAACTCGTGCACCCGCTCAAGCGCCTGCTCGGCCACGACTTCGGTAGTCACCGCGCAGCGCCCCGCAGGCATTTCGTCGAGAAATGACACATCGACGTTGGCAAACAGCACCAGCGCCAGACTGCGAGGGATCGGCGTTGCCGTGAGCAGGAGCACGTGGGCGCCGGGGCCGAGCGTTGCCAGGCGGGCCCGGTCAAACACGCCGAAGCGGTGCTGCTCGTCGATTACCGCGAGCCCCAGGTTGCGCATCCGCACCTGCTGCTGGATGAGCGCCTGGGTGCCGAAGACGAGCTTCAGGGTTCCGTCGCGCAGCCCCGCCAGCACTCGCCGGCGCGTGCCGTCGTTGACGGCTGCGCTAAGCAGCGCGCCGGGCACTGCCCGCGGGTCGCATAAGCGCCGAAAAAGCCCGTAATGCTGTTCAGCCAGAAGCTCACTCGGCGTCATGACCACCGCCTGAAGGCCGGATTCGACCGCGCGCAGCGCCGCCCAGAGCGCGACTACGGTCTTGCCGCTGCCGACGTCGCCCACCAGCATCCGGTTCATTCGCTGCTCGCGGCCAAGGTCGGCCGCAATGTCGGCGATCACCCGATGCTGCGCCGCCGTCAGGTTAAACGGCAGGCGGGCGAGAAACTCCGCGCTAAGGCGCCCGGGCGCCGCGACGGGCAGGGCGCGGCGGCGCGCCGCCTTCAAACGGTCAAGGCCAAGGGCGACCTGGAAGGCGAACATTTCGTCCAGGGCAATCGCCTGATGCGCGGGCGTACGACCCAGTTCGAGGGTGCGGCAATCAGCGGCGAGCGGCGGAAAATGCAGCTCGCCGAGCGCTTGGGCGAACGGCGGGAGCCCTGCCCGGCGTCGCAGTTCCTGGGGCAGCGCGCCTTCCAGTCTGTCGCCCAGGGCGGCGAGCGCCGCGCCGACCAGTTTCGAGTGAAGGTTCTGGCCGATTCCGGCCGCCAGCCGGTAAACGGCGCGCCAGCGACCGGGCCCGCCGTTGTCCGCCGCTCGCAGCTCAGGGTGTACCATCTCCAGCCGGCCCGTTCTGTCCCGCTGAACTCGCCCGCGCGCCACCACCCGGGTTCCCTCGGCAAACCGCAGGCGCATGTAGGGGCGCAGGTTGAACCAGACCAGCCGCAGCGCCGCTCGGTCCTCGTCAACCAGCCAGGCGCCGGCGATCTTCCGGCGCGGGCCGAAACGGGAGGCTTGCTCCTTGAACCCGGCCAGCTTGCCCTCGACGACGGCGGTCGCGCCGTCGGTCAGTTCGGCGAAACTTGTGCGGGAACTCCAGTCTTCGTAGCGCAGCGGCAGGTGCTCGGCGAGATCGCGCAGGCTGCGGATGCCGCAGGCGGCAAGACGCCGGGCCCGTTCGGGGCCGACGCCCTCAAGCGTTTCCACCGGGCTGTCGGGCGCGGGCTCGTCCTGACGAACCGCCGGGCCTTCGGCGCGCTCGGGCCGCGCATTAGCCACCGTGGTATTCCTGCAGCGCCCGGACTTGCGCCGGCCGCTGCTTCACCTCGGCGATCGCCTTGACCGCGGCGGCGGCTCCAGCGATCGTGGTGAAGTACGGCAGGCGCATCTCCAAGGCCGTGCGGCGAATCGAAAACGAGTCCTGGGCGCGCGCGCTCTCCGGCGTGTTAATCACCAGCGCGATGGCGTCTTGGCGCATCAGGTCGACCACGTGCGGACTGCCCTCCGAGACTTTGTTCACCCGCGCGCACTGAATTCCCAGGCCCCGGATCGCCTGTGCCGTCCCGGTGGTCGCCACCAGCGCGAATCCCAAGGCGTCGAGCCCGCGCGCTATCGCTTCGAGCCCCGGCTTATCGGCGTCGCGCACGCTTAAAAAGACCGTGCCTTCGGCGGGCAGCACCGTGGAGGCCCCAAGCTGGGCCTTGGCAAAGGCCGGCGCAAAAGAGCCGGCAATCCCCATCACCTCGCCGGTTGACTTCATCTCCGGCCCCAGCAGCGTGTCAACCCCCGGAAAGCGCGCAAACGGGAAAACCGACTCCTTGACCGAGACATGGACCGGTATCCTTTCACGCGCGAAGCCCAGCTCCTGTAGCTTCGCCCCGAGCATCACGCGGGCGGCCAGCTTGGCCAGCGCAACGCCGATGGCCTTGCTGACAAACGGTATGGTGCGCGAGGCGCGCGGATTGACTTCCAGCACAAAAGGCTCGCCCCGGTAGATAGCGTACTGGACGTTGAGCAGGCCGACGACGCCGAGCTCGCCGGCAATCAGGCGCGTTTGCTCTCCCAGCGCCGCGACCATTTCGGGCTCGAGGCTCTGCGGCGGCAACACGCAGGCGCTGTCGCCCGAATGGATGCCGGCGCGCTCGACGTGCTCCATGACGCCGGCGATCACCGTCGCTTCGCCGTCGCTAAGCGCGTCCACATCCACCTCGACCGCGCCATCGAGATACTGGTCGACCAGCAACGGCCGCCGCCCCGACACGTCCAGCGCCTCCTGCACGTAGCGCCTGAGGTCGGCGCCGTCGCTGACCACCTCCATGGCGCGCCCGCCAAGAACGTACGAAGGCCGTATCAGCACCGGGTAGCCGATCTGCTCCGCGCCGGCCAGCGCCTGCTCCAGGCTGCGCGCCAGCACCCCGCGCGGCTGCTTGAGCCCCAGCCGGGCGACCAGGGCGTTGAAACGCTCGCGGTCCTCGGCCCGATCGATCGCGTCGGGCGGGGTGCCGAGGATGCGCAGGCCCGCCTTGGCCAGCTCGGCCGCAAGCCTAAGCGGCGTCTGGCCGCCGAACTGTACGATCGCGCCCAGCGGCCGCTCGCGCTCGGCAACGGCCAGCACGTCTTCCAGGGTGAGCGGCTCGAAGTAGAGCCGGTCGGAGACGTCGTAGTCGGTCGAGACCGTCTCGGGGTTGCAGTTCACCATGATGGTCTGGAAGCCCTGTTCCTTGAGCGCCAGGCTGGCATGGACGCAGCAGTAGTCGAACTCGATCCCCTGGCCGATGCGGTTTGGTCCGCTGCCGAGAATCATCACCTTGGCGCCTGCGGTCGGCTGCGCTTCGTCTTCGCCTTCGTAGCTCGAGTACAAGTAGGGTGTGAACGCCTGGAACTCGGCGCCGCAGGTATCGACCGTTTTGAAGACCGGAACGATTCCCTGCCCCCGGCGCGCGCGGGCGATCTCGCCTTCGCTGGCGCCGGCCAGTTCGGCCAGCCGCCGGTCGGAAAAACCCATGGTCTTGGCGCGGCGCAAGAGCGCCGGCGCAGGCGGGCCGCGCCGCCCGGCCACCTCGTTTTCCAGCGCTACGATCTCCGCCAGGGCGTTGACGAACCAGGGGTCGATGCCGCTGCGCTCGGCGGTCTCGGCCACCGACAGGCCAAGTCTGAGCGCGTCGGCAACGTCGTAGAGACGCCGGCTGCTGGGCCGGCCCAAGCGCTCGCGCAAAAGCGCGGCCGCCGCTGGCTGCGGCAGACTGGACAGGCGGCTTTCCAGGCCGTAGGAGCCGTTTTCCAGCGAGCGCAGCGCCTTATGCAGCGACTCCTTGAAGGTTCGCCCGATGGCCATCGCTTCCCCCACCGACTTCATCTGCGGGCCCAGCTCGTCGGCGGCGGCGCGAAACTTCTCGAACGCAAAGCGCGGGACCTTGGTCACGACGTAATCGATGGTCGGCTCGAAGCAGGCCGGCGTCAGCCGGGTAATATCGTTGGCAATCTCGTCGAGGCGATAGCCGACCGCCAGCCGCGCGGCGATCTTGGCGATCGGAAACCCGGTGGCCTTGGAGGCCAGGGCCGAGCTGCGCGAGACCCGCGGGTTCATCTCGATGACCACCATTCGGCCGGTGCGCGGGTCAACGGCAAACTGGATGTTCGAGCCTCCGGTGTCCACACCGATTTCGCGGATTACCGCGATCGCCGCGTCGCGCATCCGCTGGTATTCCTTGTCGGTCAGCGTCTGGGCCGGCGCCACCGTTATCGAATCGCCGGTATGCACCCCCATCGGATCGACGTTTTCGATCGAGCAGACGATGACCACGTTGTCGGCGCCGTCGCGCATCACTTCCAGCTCGAACTCTTTCCATCCCTCGATCGATTCCTCGATGAGCACCTCGCCCTTGGGCGACAGGCTCAAACCCCAGGCGACCTGGGCGTACAGCTCGGCATCGGTGCGCGCAATTGAACCGCCGGTACCGCCCAACGTCCGCGACGGCCTGATGATGAGCGGCAGGCCCAGGCGCTGCCGGGCGCGCCCGGCCTCCTCCACCGAGCGGGCGATCCCCGAGGCCGGCACGTCCAGCCCGATCCGGACCATCGCCTCGCGGAAAAGCTCCCGGTCTTCGGCCTTGCGAATCGCCTCGACCCTGGCCCCAATAAGCTCGACCCCGTAGCGCGCCAGAGCGCCCGATTCGGCAAGCTCCAAGGCTAGGTTGAGCCCGGTTTGTCCGCCTACGGTCGGCAGCAGCGCGTCGGGCCGCTCGCGCTGGATGATTTGCTCGACCGTCCGGGCGGTAAGCGGCTCGATGTAGGTTCGGTCGGCGAGCTCCGGGTCGGTCATGATGGTGGCCGGGTTCGAGTTGACCAGGATGACGCGCAGGCCCTCCTGTTTGAGCGCGCGGACCGCCTGCGTGCCCGAGTAGTCGAACTCACAGGCCTGGCCGATAACGATTGGTCCGGAGCCGATGAGCAGCACGGATTTAAGGTCGCGACGAAGTGGCAAGCGCCCTGACCCTCCTGCTGACTAACGCGGCGTTTCCTCGGCCAGCACGCGCCCGAGCGCCTCGGCACCGTAACGCGCAAAGGCCTCAACCAGCCGGCGAAACCGCCCAAAAAGATAGCGCGCGTCGTGCGGCCCCGGCGACGCCTCAGGATGGTACTGCACCGAGAAAAACCCCAGCCCAGCGCCGCTGAGCCCCTCGACCGTCCGGTCGTTGAGATTGACGTGCGAAAGCTCGGCGCGAGCGCCAAGCGACTCGGCCCTTACGGCAAAGCCGTGATTCTGCGCGGTGATCTCGACCCGCCTGGTGCGCAGGTCCAGCACCGGGTGATTAGCGCCGTGGTGGCCGAAAACCAGCTTGTAGGTTTCGCCGCCGAGCGCAAGTCCGATTATCTGATGTCCCAGGCAAATCCCGAAGATCGGCTTTCGGCCGATAAGCTCCTTGACCGTCTTGCTGGCATAGGGCAGAGCCGCCGGGTCGCCCGGACCGTTGGAAAGAAAGACGCCGTCGGGCCGCGCGTCAAGTACTTCGCGGGCGCTTACCGATGCCGGAAACACTCGCACCTTGAAGCCGGCTGCCACCAGCTGGCGCAGAATTGCGGTTTTTACCCCGTAGTCGATCACAGCCGCCAGTGGCGCGCCGGCGCCAGCCTTGGGCGCCGGGGCAAAGCCCTGGGGCTCCCACGGTCCTTCCTCCCAGTCATAGGGCTCGCGGCAGCTCACCTCGGCAACCAAATCGCGCCCGACCAGCTCCGGCGCTTGGCGGGCCTGGGCGACCAGCGCGTCGGCATCATCGGTCTCGCTGGACAGCACCGCCTGCTGCGCACCGGCGCTGCGGATATGGCGTACCAGGGCGCGCGTGTCGATCCCTTCGATGGCTACCACGCCCCACTTTTCGAGGTACTCGTCGAGCGGGGTCTCGGCGCGCCAATTTGACGGCTGCGGGCAGTACTCCTTGACGATGAACCCTTCCACCCAGACGCGCCGCGATTCGGCGTCCCAGCGGTTAACACCCACGTTGCCGATCTGCGGATAGGTCATGCAGACCATCTGCCCCTTGTACGACGGATCGGTCAGCACTTCCTGGTAGCCGGTCATCGCGGTGTTGAAGACGACTTCGCCGACCGCGCTGGCGCGTGCGCCAAAGGCCCGGCCGCGAAATATCCGTCCATCGGCAAGCGCCAGAATTGCCGTGCCTCCTCGCATCGCAGGCTCACCCGCCGCCATGCTGTCTTGTTGCAGCAAGCAGATCGTAAACGACTCGGCCTTCCACGATCGTCAACACGGCGCGGCCCTTGAGCGTCAGACCCGCAAAGGGCGTGTTGCGGCTCTTCGAGAAAAAACGCCCCGGCTCGACCGTCCATTCCAGCAACGGATCGACCACGGTGATATCGGCCGGCATCCGCGGCGCGAGGCTTGTCCGGCCAAGCCGCAAGAGCCGCGCCGGATTGATTGCCATCAGTTCCACCAGCCGGGCCGGGCTTATCACGCCCGCGTGGACCAGGACCAGGGCGATGCCAAGCGCGGTCTCGAGTCCGACCACGCCGTTGGCTGCCGCGCCAAGCGCCGCCCGCTCGGCTGCGCTAAGCGCCGGCAGCCGGGTGCGGCCGCCGTCAACGAAGGCTCCTTCAAGCTCGGCCAGGCGTTTCGCCGCCGCGTCGTGCGGGGCATGGTCGCTCGCGATCATGTCGACGGTACCGTCGGCAAGCGCGCGGCGCAGTGCTTCCACGTCGGCCGGCGAGCGCAGCGGCGGCGCCATCTTCGCCATCGTTCCCAGGCGCAGTACCGCCGAGTCGTCCAGGCTTAGATGGTGCGGCGTTGCCTCGCAAGTTACTGCAACGCCGGCGGCCTTGGCGCGCGCAATCACGGCCAGGCTTTCGCGGGTCGAGACGTGCGCGATATGGACCGGCGTCCTTGCCTGCTCGGCCAGCGCCAGGTCGCGCGCGACACGGCGCCATTCCGCCTCGGGCGGCGAGCCCTCGACGCCCAGCGCCTGCGCCACGCGACCTGCGTTGACCGGCGCCAGGCGGCCAAGGCCGCGGTCTTCCTCGTGCAGCGAGGCCACGCGGCCCAGCTCGGCAGCCGCGATGAGCGCCTGGCGTAGCAGCTCCGGATCGTCCACGGGCAGTCCGTCGTCGGAGAAAAGCCGCGCGCCCGCCTGCGCCATCGCTCTCAAACCCGCAACCCGCTTGCCCTCGAGGCCCTCGCTGAGCGCTGCCACGGCAACCAGCTTGGCGCCGCCTGCCAGCCGCGCTTTTTCCTGCATGTAGGCCGTCACCTCGGGGTGGTCGTTGACTGGCGCCGTATTTGCCATCGCCGCCACCGTGGTAAAACCGCCCGCCGCCGCGGCCTTAAGCCCGCTTTCGATCGTTTCCTTTTCCGGGAAACCCGGGTCGCGCAGGTGAACGTGAGGATCAACCAATCCCGGCATCACCCACAAACCCGCCGCCTCGAACACGAGGACGCCCGGCTCCGGCACCAGACTCCCCGCAGGGGCGACCGCCTTAACCGCCGCACCTTCCACCAGCAGGTCCCGCGTGCCGTCGATTCCGGCGAGCGGATCGATGAGCCGGGCCTTGGCGATGAGCAGGGCGGTCATGCCCGCGGCTCGGCCTCACGCCGGCTTTCCAGCAGGGAATAGACGACCACCCGCTCGCCGGCGCGTTCGGCGGCGTCGGCCTGCGGCGGCGCCAGCCGGACCGTGACCCGCTCTCCGGCGCCGGTGGGAATGTGCTTGCCGACGTAGTTGGGGCGAATCGGCAGGGTGCGATGGCCGCGGTCGATGAGCACCGCCAGCTTAAGCGCAGCCGGCCGTCCCTGGCGCCACAGCGTAGTCATCGCCCGCTGCACGGTCCAGCCGCTGTTGATGACGTCGTCCACCAGGATGATCGTTTTGGCCTCGGTGCCGACGTCCTCTCCGTCGTCGATCGAGGTCAGATGGGCGGCGCGGCTGTAAACGTCGAGCGCGGCGCATGCCAGGCGCACGCCGCGCCGGCTCTCGATCAGGTCGCGCAGCCGCAGCGCGAGCAGCGCGCCGCGGCTGACCACGCCCGCCAGCAGCGCGGCGGCCGGGTCGTTAAGGTCGCGCGCGATCTGCTCGGCCAGCGCCTGGCAAGCCTGCGCGACCTCGGCCGCGTTGAGGATTTCGCGCTGAGGACCGCGCCGGTAGGGCTCGTAGCCGCGCTCCTCGGCCTCCTTGACGCTCTCGAAGACAGTCAGCGTCTGCTTCTCCGCCCACTGCCTGACGTAGCCGTAAAGCCGGTCGTCGAAGCGGTAGTAGCGGCGCGAGGTGGTGTGCCCCACCAGCTCAACGTTGAGCGTCTGATCGCAGAACGCGCATTGCATCCTGAGCGCCCCGGCCACCTGGCGCGGCGCGAAGCGAAAGCGCGGCTGGAGGTAGTCGGGCTCGTGCCGCGTAATGCATGTGGGGTTGGGACAGCGCGACATCGGGGCTCCCTGGGCCGAGGCGACAAACTCCTCGCCCCGCGGCCGGGCCTCGGCGGCTCCCGCGGCCTCCAGCATCCAGGCGATCAGCGCCATTCTGACAGGCACGCCCGCACCCGCCTGTTCGAAGTAGACCGCCCGCGGATCGTCGTCAACTTCATGCGCAAGCTCGCCGGTGCGCGGCAGCGGATGCATCACCAGGGCGTCATGGGCCTTGCTGCTCCTGAGCGCATCGAGATCGAAGCGCAGGTACTGTGCCGGCTCTCCAGCCTCCTCGCCGTGCCGTTCGCGCTGCGAGCGGGTCAGGTAGAAGGCGTCGAAAACCCGCGGCGCCGCGCTGGCCGGCGCAGGCAACGGCGTCCGACCGGTGAACAGCGCCATCTGGTGGGGCGCCCGCGGGGTTAGATAGAGCGCGTCGAGTTGCCCCGCCACGGCGCCCAACTCGGCCATCGCTATGGTTTCGGGCTGGTAGCCCCACTGCGCCGCCAGGCGGTCCAGCACGTAGCCGGGAAGCTCCATGCCTAAGCTGGAAGCGGCAATTATGTTGGACCCGAAACGGGCCAGCGCGTAGATGAGCGAGTGGGCGGTGCGCGCCGCCTTCAGATCGCCGCATACCGCCACGGTCAGGCCGCTGAGCCGCCCCTTTTTGCGCCGCAACGTGTACAGGTCGCAAAGGGTTTGCGTCGGATGCTCGTGACCGCCGTCCCCGGCATTGATGACCGGGCCGGGCGCGTACTGCGCCGCCAGGCGGGCCGCTCCCTCGCAGGGATGCCGCAGGACCAGCAGGTCGGCATAGCGGCCCACCACACGCGCCGTATCGGCCAGGCTCTCGCCCTTGCTGGCCGAACTTGCCCGCATATCGGGAGAGCTTATCGTGGCGCCGCCCAGCCGCAGCATCGCCGTCTCGAAACTTAGCCGCGTTCGGGTTGATGGCTCGTAGAACAGCGTCGCCATGATCAGGCCCTTGGCCAGTTCGGGAATCCGCCGCTCCTCCAGCGCCTTGGCAAACTCCTGGGCCAGGTCCAGGATGCGTTCGATCTGGGCGACCGTCAGATCGTCGGTCGAAACGATATCGAGCTTGGGCAAACGCGCCATCGTTGGTCAACCACCCTTGCTCCGCCCCGCCGCGGCTGGCGCGCAGATCAAATCCGGCCTCTGCCCAGATTGCTAGCGCGACGAGTCTGCCGGCGTCCCGCGCCCCGGCGTCGAGCGCGCCGTTTCGATAGCCGCAACGCCGTCAAAGCCGTCGATTTCCCGCAGCCGCACCTGCACCTTGCGGCGCCGCTCGACCGTCAGGTTGTGGCCCACGTAGTCGGGCTTGATCGGTAGCTCGCGCTCGCCGCGATCCACCAGAACGGCAAGCTGCACCGCCTGCGGCCGGCCAAGGTCCGACAGCGCATCGAGCGCGGCGCGCACCGTCCGGCCCGTGTGAACAACGTCGTCGACCAGCACCACGGTGGCACCGTCCAGGGAGAAGCGGATGTCGCGACCCAGAAGCCGCCGCTCCTCCGGCCCGCCGGCGCGGCCGTCGTCGCGGTAGGAAGAGATGTCCAGGGTGCCGAGCTCGACCGGGCGGTCTTGCTTCTCGGTTAAAAGGGCCGCAAGCCTTGCGGCCAGCGCCGCGCCTCGACGCACAATCCCGATAAGCGCGAGCTTCTCGGTCCGGCGATTGCGCTCGCCGATTTCGCGCGCCAGGCGGCCGATTGCGCGTCGCACAGCTTCGGCCTCGAGCAGCAGAGGTTGTCCGGCTTCGCTTACCGGGTCGTCGCTTGCGGCCATCGGCAGTCCCTCAGCGTTGAACGGCGGGGCAGCGCTGCGGCACGGGCAGCGGGTGTTGGCGGCTGTGGGCCGAGCCCGGAGGTGCGCGCGGAAAAAAAGCCCGGACGCCTTAAGCGCCGGGCTGTTCCTTGACGGCAGGGATACATCGTTCCACCTTCTCGCCCTCGCAGTGGCGAATTAAAGGCAACTAATTTCTACCGCCTTTCGGCGCCCCGGTCAAGCGGCTGTGCCCGTTCAGGACATAGGTGGCCCCTTCCAGGGGATGAGGGTTCGTGGCGCACGGGGCTTCGCGGCGTCAAGGGAAGCACCGACGCGCTCGTCGCCTGTGGTGACCCTTGACCCCGGCGCTGGCGCGGGCGGAGATTCAGCCAACTGCAATCGACCGGGGATTGAACAGATCGGTCAATTCGTGTTCCAGGCGCGCTTCGGCCTTCTTCACGTAGTTTGGCTCGATTTCCACGCCGATACTGTTTCGACCGCAGCGCGCCGCCGCAAGAAGGGTCGTGCCTAGGCCCATGAAGGGGTCCAGCACGGTGTCGCCGGTAAACGAGAACATGCGCACCAGGCGACGCGCCAACTCTTCGGGATAAGGCGCGGGATGGTCGCGAGTCGAAGCGCCGTTAAGCGTCCAGACTTGTTGAAACCATGCCTGGTGCTCCTGCTTGGTCAGGCGAGAGGCCGCCCGTTGTGCCTCGGTCGGCTGGCGGTAGCCCCCCGGCTTGCGCAGCATCAGGATAAACTCAACGTCGTTTTTCAGGATGGCGTTGGGCTCGTAGGGCTTGCCCAAAAAGCTCGAGCCGTTCTCGACCTCGTACTTGGCGTTTGCGATCTTGTACCAGAAAATCGGGCTGAGATTGTCGAAACCGATTCGTCTGGCGCGCACGATAATGTCGGCATGGAGCGGCATAACCATATGCCGACCGTGCCGGCGCCGAGGCAGGCAGACGTCCCCGACTACGCAAACCAGCCGCCCGCCCGGCACCAACGCTCGGAAGCAGTGCCGCCAGACCTTATCCAACTCGTCGTGAAACTGCTCATAA
This sequence comes from Deltaproteobacteria bacterium, assembly GCA_021794015.1. Classification (GTDB taxonomy): domain Bacteria; phylum Desulfobacterota; class Binatia; order Binatales; family Binataceae; genus JAJYRQ01. The sequence goes on from JAJYRQ010000006.1 coordinate 81,982, forward strand.
TCAGCGATGAGCCCCAATTGCCCAAGGGCCGCCGGATATTCCTTGAGCGTCCAGTAGGGCGGAGAGGTTAGCACCAGGTGGACGGAACCCTCAGCAAGGTCGTCCAACTCGCGCGCGTCGCCTCGTCGGATGACGTGCGTGGTTGGCCCCACGCGCAACACTGCCGGCCGCATAGTGCGAATAATACCGCCTAGCGCAACGCCGGTACAGGTTCGCCGGCTATGGGAGCCAACGCGGTCTTGGCCGGCCGCTGCGGCGCTCTACGGCCCGGCATGGCCGGCCGGTCATTCTCCGACCCCGCGCAGCAGCACGCTAATCGAATGCGCCCCGGTCTCTCCCATGGTTATCGTTAGGGGTTCGCTAAACGACCCGGGATAGGCCGGCCTGAACTGCACGGCGAGCCATAATCGCTCGCCCGGAGCAAGCGTGAAGCGGTCGTACGCATCCACGAGTCTAAAAGCCGAGCCTGGAGCGAATTGTCCGATCCTGCCGGAGAGTGCAGCCGCCGTGCTGTTCTCCAGGGCAACCCAGCGCAGCATCGAGCCGCCCACCGGGACGGTGGCGAAGTAGGTCGGGTTAGCTTTCGGGGGGCGGCGCTCTTGGCCGAGCTTGACGACCACTGGGCCCGCAGCGGGAGATGCTTGGGCGTGTGGCCGGCCTACGGTCGGCCCCTGCCGGCCGGCGGCGCCTGGGCCGGCTGCGCTCGCCGTCGGCGCACCGGCGCCCATGCCTGCCGGCCCGAGCAGGGGCGCGCCCGCTTGCGGCGTCGGCCGCGCCCCGGGCAGCGGCGCCGTTGGCTGCGGCTGTGGCGCGCGCGGCCTGCCCAGGCCGCCCGCCGGCAGCGGCACTGCCTTCAACCGCGGCGCCACGAAGGTCGGCGCAACGTAGCGCAACACACGGTTGTTGGTAAAGTCCGCCGCATAAAGCTCGCCGGCAGGGCCGACAGCAACCGCCCGAGGCCGGCAGAGACTGTCGCCGCCAACGCCGAAGAGATCGTCCGGCAGAGACCCTCCATTGCAGGTGTGTGTGGTAAAGGCTGCCGCCGGCACACTTAGGTCCGCAAACGAGCCCTGGCCGAAGACCATCGTGGCCAGATAGTTGGGCGCCACGCTGTCAGCCAGAGGCCGCGCCACACCCAGCACGCGGTTGTTGCCCGAGTCGGCCACGTATAAGTTGCCGGACGCGTCAAAGGCAATTCCTTCCGGCAGGCAGAGCGTTGCAGCGTCCGGCGCGCCCCCGGCGGGACCGTTGCAGAGGCCCGTACTGAAGCTGGCCGCCTGGCCGAAGACCGCGCTCGCATTCACCGCGGCAGCCGTTCCCGACTCGACCGCGCCGGCCAACACGGAAGCGTAGTAAACCAGCAGCCGATTGTTCTGAGTGTCGGCCACGTAGAGATTGCCCGCCGGGTCGAAGGCCGCGCCGGTCGGTCCGCAAAGCGTCCCGGCGGACGCAGCGCCCGAGGCGTTGCAGGCGGACTGGCTGAAGCTTGCCCCTTGGCCGAGAACGGTCCGCGCCGACTCGCCGCTGGCGATCGGCGCCGGATAATAGAGAACGCGATTGTTGCCGGTGTCGGCCACGTAAAGGTCGTCGCTTGGGCCAAGTGCCACTCCTTTGGGTGCGGACAGGCTCGCCGCGCTGGTCCCCGAGCACAAATTCGCTGTAAAGGTTCCGCCGCAGGTGCCAAGCACAAGGTCGGCCACCGTGTCGCCTGCCGCTCCAGGAACTCCCGGCGTTCCGGAGAGCGAGCCAAACGGCTGATAGTAGACGAGTAGGCGGTTATTGCCGGTGTCCGCCACATAAAGGTTGCCGGCCGTGTCGACCGCCGCCGCGCGCGGCTGGCAGAGGCTGTCCGGTCCCAAGCCGTTGATGTCGCCGGAGCTGCCGCCGTTGTTGCAACCCGAAGAGAAGCCGTCGGGCTGCCCGAAAACAAGCGCGGCCGCAGCGCCCGACCCGAGCGCCGACACGGCCGTCCAGGCCAGCACGCGGCTATTGCCTGCGTCGGCCACGTAAAGATGCCCTTGAGCGTCAACCGCAACTGCCGTGGGAGCGTTCAGCGCCGCCAAGCCCCCGCGGTTGGCCGTTGCGTGTCGGAAATCCGGCTGGCCCAGCTCGAGGCTTGCCAGCGTGCTGTCCGGGCCCGCCGCTCCCTCGAAGAACTCGAGCAGCCGGTTGTTGCGCGTGTCGGCAACGACCAGGATGCCGCCCGCGCCGGTGGCGACCCCGGCCGGCCCGCACAGGCTGTCGGCGCCAAGGCCGTTTACGTCGCCCGAGGCGGCAGCGCCGTTGCACTGCGCCGTGGTGAACAGTCCGTTCTGCCCGATTACGAGGTCTGCCACCGTATCGCCGGCACCGGGCTCGCCGCTTGCCGCATCCAGCGGCGTGTTGTACGCAAGGACACGGTTGTCGCCGCTGTCGGCGACGTAAAGGTTTCCCAAGCTGTCGACCGCCAGCGCGCCGGGATGACAGAGGCTGTCCGGGCCGACGCCCCCGGCGTCGCCCGCCGCCGTGCCGTCGTTGCACCCGCTGGCGCCAAAGTCGGGCTGGCCGAAGACCAGATTGGCGGTCGTGTTGGGGGCCGCGAAATTCGCCAGCGCTCCCTGGTAAACCACCACCCGGCTGTCGGCGTGGTCGGCGACGAACAGGTCGCCGGCGCTGTCGACCGCGACCCCAAAGGGAGCAGCAAGCGTCTGCGCGCTCGGGCCGGGTCCGCAGCCGCTGCCGCTAAAGCGGCCGCAGGTGCCGAAGACGAAGTCGGCCGTCGCATCGCCGGCTCCCGGCTCGCCGCTGGCCGGGTTCAACGGCGTGTCGTAGACCAGCACGCGTCTGTTATCCGCGTCGGCGACGTAAAGGTTGTCCTTGGCGTCCAACGCGACGGCCACGGGAAAACAGAGACCGGCGGCGCTCGGCGCAGGGTCTCCCCCGACACCGTCAGAGCAGGCGTCCGAGGTCATCGAACCCCCCTGGCCAAAGACCACCGCAGCCGGCTCGGGCCGCGTCCCGCTATAGGCGTACGGCGCGGCGTACACTAGCACCCGGTTATTGCCGGCGTCAGCCACGTAAAGGTTGCCCTGCGAATCCACGGCAACGGAGGTGGGCCCGCACAGGCTGTCAGCACCCCGTCCGCCCAGGTCGCCAGCGGCGCTCCCGTCGTTGCACCCCGCGGCGTAGAAGTCAGGCTGGCCGATCACCAAGTCGGCAGGCGCGCCGTCGGCCAAGGCGCCAACCGCTTTCCATCCCAGCACCCGGTTGTTGTTCACGTCGGCCACGTAGAGGTGGCCCGACGAGTCCACCGCGGCCGCGGCCGGAAAGTTCAGAGCCGCGGCGCCGGCGGAATTGACCGCCGCGTGGAACAAATCGGCTTGGCCGAGCTCCAGCGTCGCGACCGTGTTGGCTTGCGCCCCCAGTAGTTGAGGCTTCAGGGCGAGGAGCAACGCCGCGCCTACCAGCAGGCGCCGCGCATAATGCCTCAGCGCCAGCGCGCCCCGCGGACGTGAATCGGACTCCCCCGATAGCCAACACATTGGGACAGGTTTCGCGCCAGCCGTATCGGCCTGCGAGCGTCGCTCCCTCGGCTGCCGCGCCTAAGGCACGGCATCGGGCGGCACCGCCCGCGCCGCCGAGCCGCCTGCCAGCCCTCCGAGGGTTGGCGCCGCCGAGAGCTGCCCGGGGCCAGAGGACCGCCGGTTCAGGCGCCGCCGCGCCGCTCCAGCTTGCGCAGCCGCTGTTCGTGGTCGGTAGTGCGTACGGTCATCCGGTCGTCGAAGCGCTCCAACTTGCGGCTAAGTCCGGCCAGCACCTTGCCGTTCTCCTTTAGCGCGGCGCCGAGCCGCTGCATCAGGTCTTCGGCGCTGGCGGCGAGCAGCTCCTTGAGCTGCCCGACCGCCGGCAAAGGCGCTCCCGCCGCAAGACCGACCGCCGGGGCACTGCCGGAACCGCCAGCGGCCCTGGAGGCGGCGCGCGCCGCTAACGCGCCTGCGCGCCTGGGGCCTTCGCCTGCAGCAGGTGTGTCAGCCGCCGGGAGCGGCTCGCCGGCAAGCGAGGGAGCGGCTGCCAAGCGCTTTTGTTCCGGCGCGGCGGGCGCGGCCGGCGCCGCGGCGGCGGGGGCAAGTTGTGCCTGCTCCTTTCGCAACCGGGCAAGCAGCAGCCCGAAGCGCTCGGCAAGCGTTTCGTTGCTTTTCTTGAGCTCGTCGCGAAACCCGACTCTGGCACCGCCCAGCAATTCGCCGAGGCGAACCATTTCGGCGCCCAAGTCGAGTCTCGTCTCGGCCAAGCGCTCGCGGTTTACCGCGATCTGGTCGGAGAGAAAGCGCATCTGCTTGCCCACTTCGCTGAACTGATTGGTCAGTTCTTCGCGCAGCGCTTCAAGCCGGCGCGCCAGACCAGCCACCGCTTCGGCAAGCAGCTTAAGACCAGCGGCTTCGCCAGCCACGGGTTGCGCTTGTTCAAGGCGGTCCGACGGCTGTTCGTTGGCCACGAGAACCTCCCCCTTTCAGTGTATGAGCTTGCCGATCCTGCTCCAGCGCACGCCAGGCAACCAGGAGCCATCGTCGGACCATGACCAGTATATGAACATGGCGCGCCCTTCAACCTGGTTCTGGTCTACAAAGCCCCAGAAGCGGCTGTCGTAGCTGCGATCGCGGTTGTCGCCCATCATGAACAGCTTGCCGGGCGGCACCTTGACCGGGCCGAAGTTGTCGCGCGGCGAATCCGCGGTGCGGGCCTGCGGCGCCAGCTCCAGGTGAGCGTGCGGGTCCGGCAGCCGCCGGCCGTCCAGGTAGACGGCGCCGTTGTGCACCGCCACGGTATCCCCGCCAATCGCAATTACCCGCTTGATAAAATCCTTGGAAGGGTCGCCGGGAAAAACGAACACCACCACGTCGCCGCGCCGCACCGGCTGAAAGCGAAACAGGTAACGGTCGTACGGCAGCTCGCCCTCCAACGGCCGCAACCCGAGCAGCGAATCGGGAAAGCGCAGACCGTAGGCGACCTTGTTAACCATGATGTGGTCGCCGATTAGCAGCGTGGGCACCATCGAGCTCGAGGGAATCTTGTAGGCCTGGATGAAGAAGGTCCGGATGAAAACAGCAAGCGCGATCGCCAGCAAAAACGCCTCGGCGTACTCGCGCGGCGCCGACTTGACCGGCGGCTCCGCGTAGCGCGGCGCTTGGCGCGCCGGCGCCGCAACCCTGCCCAGGGATGAGGCCACCACAGCTCTACTGGTGGATTCGCAGCAAGGCCAGGAAAGCCTCCTGCGGAATCTCGACGCGCCCGACCTGTTTCATTCGCCTTTTGCCTTCCTTCTGCTTCTCCAGAAGCTTGCGCTTTCGCGTCACGTCACCGCCGTAACACTTGGCGGTTACGTTCTTGCGCAGCGCCTTGATGGTTTCGCGGGCGATAACCTTGCTTCCGACCGCAGCCTGGACCGTCACGTCGAACAATTGGCGCGGTATCAGGTCGCGCAGTTTCTCGCACAGCGCGCGGCCGCGTTCGTACGCCTTGTCGCGATGCACGATCGAGGAGAGCGCATCGATCGGGTCGCCGTTGAGCCGCACGTCCAATTTAACCAGAGGGCCGGCCCTGAAGTCCACAAATTCGTAGTCGAGCGAAGCGTAGCCGCGGCTTAACGACTTGAGCCGGTCGTGAAAGTCGAAAACGATTTCCGCCAGCGGCATTTCGTAGCGCACGATAACTCGCTGATGGCTTAGATAGCGCAACTCCACCTGCCTGCCGCGTCGCTCCTCGCAAACGCCCAGCACCGCTCCGAGGTGGACGGCCGGCAGATGAATTGTCGCCAGCACGAAGGGCTCCTCAACCGCGACAACCCTGCCCGGCTCGGGCAGCCGCGCCGGGTTGTCGACCATCAGGCTCTCGCCACCCGCAGTCTTGACTCGGTAGGCGACGGTGGGCGCCGTAACGATGAGGCTCAGGCCAAACTCGCGCTCGAGACGCTCCTGGGCAATCTCCATGTGCAGCAGCCCGAGAAAGCCGGCGCGAAAGCCAAAGCCGAGCGCGGGCGAGGTCTCCGGCTCGCAAACGATGCTCGCGTCGTTCAGACAGAGCTTTTCCAGAGCGCCGCGCAGCGCGCCGTACGCGTCCGGATCGCTCGGGTAAAGCCCGGCGAAGACCATCGGCTTGAGTTCCTTGAAGCCGGCCAGCGCCTCGGGCGCCGGATTCTCCGCCCCCGTTATCGTGTCTCCCACCCGCATGTCCGCCACGGCCTTTATGCCGGCCATCACGAACCCCACCTCGCCCGGCCCCAACGCCTCGACCATCCGCAGATGCGGCGTAAAGCAGCCCAGCCCCTGAACCTGGCCCTCCTTACCGGTTGCGAGCAGGCGAACCCTCATCCCACGGCGCAGCGTCCCTTCGACCACCCGCACGGTGCCGACCGCGCCCTGATAGGCGTCGTACCAACTGTCGAAAATCAAGGCGCGCAGCCGCGCCTCGGGACGCGAGGGCGGCGGCGGAACGCGCCCGACCACGGCTTCAAGTACTTCTTTAATTCCGGTTCCAAGTTTGGCGCTGACCGCCAGCGCCTGCCCGGCGTCGAGGCCGAGCATCTCCTCGATCTGGCGGCGCGTGCGCTCGACGTCGGCGCTGGGCAGATCGATCTTGTTGATGACCGGGATGATTTCCAGGCCATGGTCAAGCGCCAGGTAGACGTTGGCCACGGTTTGCGCCTCGACGCCCTGGCTGGCGTCGACCACCAGGAGCGCGCCCTCGCAGGCAGCCAGGCTGCGCGACACCTCGTAGGCGAAATCGACGTGGCCGGGGGTGTCGACCAGGTTCAGGAAGTAGGTCTGCCCGTCGAGCGCGCGATACTCAAGGCGCACCGCGCGCGCCTTGATGGTTATGCCGCGCTCGCGCTCGAGGTCCATCGAGTCGAGGAACTGGTCCTTGAATTCGCGCCGGTCGATTGCGCCGGTAAGCTCCAGGATGCGGTCGGCCAGGGTTGATTTACCGTGGTCGATATGCGCGATTATCGAAAAATTACGGATTAGGGCGGCCTCCGTCACCGCCGCAGCGCCCGTTGGCGCCGGCGCGGCGGGTGCCGGCCCCGGTTCAGGGGCTGCCATTGGTCCGCCCCGCGATCTGGGCGAAAGTAGCCCGCAGGCCCGCCCCGAGGTCGACCTGCGGGCGCCATCCGAGCAGCTCGGCCGCGCGCCGGCTAGCCACCGAGGAGCGGCGCTGTTCGCCGGGCCGCGCCGCGGCGTACTCGACCCGCAGTCTGACACCGGCCAGCGCGGCCAGGCGCGCGGCCAGCTCGTTGACGCTGGTCTCGACGCCGGTGCCGATGTTAAACGCGCCCTCGGCGGCTTGCTCCTCAAGCCCGGCGAGGTTGGCGCGCACAACATCCCCGACGAAGACGTAGTCGCGGCTTTGAGCGCCGTCCCCAAAAATCGTGAGCGGGCGTGCCTCGGCCAGCCGGCGGCAGAAGATGGCCACCACTCCCGCTTCTCCGTGCGGGTCCTGGCGCGGTCCGTAAACGTTGGCGTAGCGCAGCGCGAGGTACTTTATCCCGTACTCCGTGGCGTAGAAAGCGAGATATTTTTCGCTCGCCAGCTTGGCTACCCCGTAAGGGCTCATGGGTCTCAGCGGATGATCCTCCGAGCAGGGAAAGGTTTCCTGCTCGCCGTAGATCGCGCCGCCGCTGGAGGCGAACACGACCCGTCTAAGCCCGTTTTGCCGGCCCGCCTCCAACAGCTCGAGCAGTCCGAGCAGATTCACCTGGGCGTCAAACACCGGAGCGGCTACCGAGCGTCTCACGTCCATCTGTGCGGCCAGATGGAACAGCACCTGCGGCTGGAACTCTCCCACGATCCGCCGCACCTCGGCATCGTCGCGCACGTCGGCCTGGTAGAAGCGCGCCGCGGCGTTGACCTGGGCGCGTTTTCCGGTCGAGAGATCGTCGATGACCGCGATCTCGCCCACCCCGCGCTCGACCAGGGCGTCAACGGTGTGCGAGCCGATGAAGCCGGCGCCGCCTGTGACTAGAACCCGCATCGCAGTGCGCTCAAGGCGAACGGCGCCCCACCGAATAGTAGCTGAAGCCGAGCGCCTTGAGCAGCGCCGGGTCGTAGAGGTTGCGGCCGTCGAAAATGATCGGTGTCTTAAGCGCCTTTTTCATCCGCTCGAAGTCGGGATGGCGAAACTCGTTCCATTCGGTCAGCACCAGCAGCGCGTCGGCGCCCTCAAGCGCCTCGTAGTTGGACACACAGTAGCTTATCCGGTGGCCGAAGATGCGCCTTGCGTTGGCCATCGCCTCGGGGTCGTAGACGCTCACGCCGGCGCCTGCCTCGAGCAATCGTTCGAGCACCACCAGCGAGGGCGCTTCACGCATGTCGTCGGTGCGCGGCTTAAAGGCAAGCCCCCATACGGCAAAACGCCGGCCGCCGAGGTCGGCCCCAAAGTGCTGCTTTACCCGGTCGAAGAGCAGGCGTTTTTGCCGCTGATTAACCTCCTGGGCGGCGCGCAGCATCGCAAAATCCAGGTTCTGGGCGCCGGCGGCATGGATTAGCCCATCCACGTCCTTGGGAAAACAGGAGCCGCCGTAGCCGATTCCCGGAAACAGGAACGCCGCTCCGATGCGCCGGTCGCTGCTGAGGCCGCGGCGGACCTCGTTGATGTCGGCGTTTACCGCCTCGCACAGCGCTGCCAACTCGTTGATGAAGGAGATGCGCAAGGCAAGCATCGCGTTGGCCGCGTACTTGGCCAGTTCGGCCGCACGAGGCGCCATCGCCAAGAAGGGCTGCTCGCGCCGCAAAAACGGCGCATAAAGCTCCCGCAGCACCGCGGCTGCGCGCGCGCTGCGGCTGCCCACCACCACCCGGTCCGGCCGGGTGAAATCCTCGATGGCGGAGCCCTCCTTGAGAAACTCGGGACAGGAACAGACTTCGATCCGTCCCGGCGCGATTTCGTCGAGCAGCGCCTGCACCCGGTCGTTGGTGCCAACCGCAACCGTGCTCTTCAGCACCAGAATATGGTCCTTCGGCGCCGCAGCGGCGATCGCGCGGGCGGCGTCGAACACCGCATCCAGATCGGGCGCGCCGTCGGGGCCCGGCGGCGTGCCTACTGCAACGAAGGAAACGTGCGCGCCGGCAACCGCAACCTGCAGGTCGGTGGTGAAACGCAGTCTGCCCTCGCGCAGGTTGCGCCGCACCAGCTCCTCGAGCCCCGGCTCGTAGATCGGCACCCGCCCCTGGCTCAACATCGCGATGCGCTCGCGGTCCAGGTCGACACAGACCACGTCGTTGCCGCTGTCTGCGAAGCAGGCGCCGCTCACCAGGCCGACGTACCCGACACCCACCACCGCGATCGTGACCGCCATCAGTACTGCTCCTTGATCACGTAGATCGGCTTGCCCTGCGATTCATGGTAGGTGCGCGCGACCATCTCGCCAAGCAAGCCCAGGCTTATGAGCTGCACGCCCACCATCACCAGCATCACGGCCAGGATGAGCGCGGGCCGCCGCCCCAGCTTGTGGCCCAGCGCAAGTTTTTCGAAGACGAGCGCGCCCGTCCATAGCCCGCCGGCCACGGTCAACAGCAGGCCCAGCGCGCCGAAAACCTGGATCGGCCGCGTCGCGTAAGCGCTGAGAAAACGCACGGTCAGCAGATCGAGCAGCGTGCGCAAAAGCCGCCCCGGCCCGTACTTGGAACGTCCGGCCCGGCGCGGCCGAAAGGAAACCTCCAACTCGGCGATCCGCGCGCCGTATTCCGCGGCGATCGCCGGCACGAACCGGTGCATCTCGCCGTAGAGCCTCAGCCCGCGCGCCAGTTGCGCCCGGTAGGCCTTGAGCGTGCACCCGTAATCGTGAAGCTGGACGCCGGTAAGCCACGAGATCAGCCGGTTGGCGGCCAGCGACGGCAGGCGCCGACTCAGCGGGGCGTCGCGCCAGCGCTCGCGCCGCCATCCGCTTACCAGGTCGTAGCCTTCGCCCAGCTTGGCCACCAGCCGCGCGATATCCGCCGGGTCGTTCTCGCCGTCGGCGTCGATCGCCACGATCACTTGCCCTCGCGCCTGCGCGAAGCCGCAGGCCAGGGCCGCAGTCTGTCCGGAGTTGCGGGCCAGGCGGATAACCCGGATGCGCCCGTCGGTTTGCTTGAGCCGGCGCAAAACCGTCTCGCTGCCGTCGTCGCTTCCGTCGTCAACGAAGACCATCTCGCACGAGTCGCCGAAGCCGGCAAGGGCGCGCGCCAACTCCTCGTAGAGCGGCCCGAGGCTTTCGCTCTCGTTGTACAACGGAACGACTACGGAGAGGTCCATCGTGAATGGCGCGGGTCGGTGAGCTCGATGAATGTCCGGTAGCGCTGGTCCACCTCCTCCCAGGCAAGCCGGACCAGGCCTTCTACCGAGAACCGCTCGACGGCAAACGAGGCCATCACCTCGCCGTAGACGATGGCCGGGCGCAGCATCGCGTCGCCCTTTGCGCCGCAGCGCGCCAGGTAGCCGATGACGCCGCCGGCAAAGCTGTCGCCCGCGCCGGTCGGATCGACCACCTCTTCGAGCGGGTAGGCGGATACCGCGAACATCGTATGGTCGCTCATTTCGAGCACGCCGTACTCGCCGCGTTTGATGAGCACGCGCCGGGCGCCCATCCGCAGCGCCGCGCGGCCCGCCTTGACCAGGTTGTGCTCGCCGGTAAGCTGGCACACCTCTTCTTCGTTCAGCATAAAGAGGTCGATCCGGGGCAAGAGCCGCGTCAGACCCTCGCGCTCGTTGGCGATCCAGTGGTTCATCGTGTCGGCGGCAATAAGCCGAGGGTTGTTGAGCTGAGCCAGCACAGCCTCCTGCAGCGCCGGGGCAATATTGGCCAGGAAAACATAGTCGGCACGGCGCTGGTCGGCGGTCAGCTCCGGCTTGAACTCCGAAAAAACGTTGAGCGCCAACTCAAGCGTATCCCGCCGGTTGACGTTTTCGTGGTAGCGCCCGCGCCAGCGCATCGTCGAGCCGTCCAGACGCTTAAGGCTGCGCAGGTCGATGCCGCGCTCGGCAAACAGCCCGTAATCGTGCGGCTGGAAATCGCTGCCCACCACCGCCACCAGGCTAACCGGCGTGAAAAACCGCGCCGCGATCGCAAAGTAGGTTGCCGAACCGCCCAGCACGTCGCGGGCCGATCCCCACGGCGTCTCAATCGTGTCATAGCCAACCGACCCGATCACCACCACGCTCATGACTTCACCCTGCCGCGCGGCATTTCCTAACGCGACGCCGGCGCCAGATACTTGCCGATCAGCACCCGCAGCTCAGCCGCCCGGGCCGCCGGAACTAGCGCCGGATCCGTTACGATGGCATCGCGAAGCGCGCCGGCGCAGCCGCAGGGAGGCGGCTTGCCGTCCAGCGCGCGAGCCAGGGCGGCGACAACGCCCTTGGCGCGCTCCACGTTCTGCCGCATCACCCGGATCACCTCGCCGATGTCGACCGCGCCGGCGCTGTCGTGCCAGCAGTCGTAATCGGTCACCAGCACGAGCAGCGCGTAGCAAAGCTCAGCCTCTCTGGCCAGGCGCGCCTCCTGCACCGCGGTCATGCTTATCACGTCCGCGCCCCAGGCGCGGAACAGACGCGATTCGGCCCGGCTGGAGAACTGCGGTCCCTCGATGCACAGGTAGGTGCCGCCGCGATGGGCGCGCACCTGCGCCTGATTTGCGGCGCGCACCAGATTGTCGCTTAGCCAGCGGCAGACCGGGTCGGCCATCGAGACGTGCGCAACGATGCCGTTGCCGAAAAAGGTGGCCGCCCGCTGAAAGGTACGGTCGATAAACTGGTCGGCAACCACCAACTCGCCCGGCGCCAACTCCTCACGCAGGCTTCCGGCGGTACTTACCGACACCAGGTACTGCGCGCCGAGCAGTTTCATCCCGTAAACGTTGGCGCGAAAGTTGATCTCGGTCGGCATCAGCCTGTGGCCTCGGCCGTGGCGGGCCAGGAAGATAACCTCGCAGTCGCCCAGCCGGCCCCGGTAAAACGGGTCCGAGGGCTTGCCGAAGGGCGTCTCGAGTTCGGTTGCCTGCAGCCCCTCGATCCCGTCCATTTCGTAAAAGCCGCTTCCGCCAATAATGCCGAGCACCGGCCCAGCCATCGCTTGTGCCTCGCTGTTGCCTTGAACTTGCAGCTTGTGTGCGCCTGGGGCGCGCCCGCAATGCCCTCAGCGTCCGCTCTACCGCCCACCCGCTAAGCGCTCGCGCCGCCGCCCGGTCGGCGCGGGTCCGCCCCCTCCCGGCGCGGCCGGCCGCCGGTCAACTCCGGCCGCCAAAGCTGGCCGCACGCTGCCGCAATGTCGGCCCCTCGGCTTTGGCGAACGGTGGCCGTTAGCTTAGCTTGGCGCAGGATTTCCTGGAAGACCGCCGTCGTCTCGGCGTCGCTTGCGCCAAACGGAGCGCCCGCAAACGAATTGAAGACAATCAGGTTCACTTTTGCCCGAAGCGGCCTTAACAGAGCCGCCAGCCGCTGCGCCTCGGCGCGCCTGTCGTTCACCCCGCAAAGCATCACGTACTCGAAGGTGATCCTGCGCCGGCGCTCCAGCGGAAGGTCCCGGCACGCGGCGAGCAACTCAGCCAGCGGATAGCGCCGATTCACCGGAATCAGCCGGCCGCGCAACTCGTCGGTCGTTGCGTGGAGCGAGACCGCAAGGTTAACCGCAAACTCGCTCAAAAGCCGGCCCATCAACGGCACCAAACCCACCGTCGAAACGGTGATCCGCCGAGGCGAAATGCCCAGACCCCACGGCGCCGTCATTATGGCGAGCGAGCGGCTGAGCGCGGCGTAGTTCGCCAGCGGCTCTCCCATGCCCATAAAAACGTAGTTGGTCAACTCGGCCGGCGCCGTCGCGGCGCGCGCCTCGATTAGCTGTCCCAGGATTTCGCCGGCGCTCAGGTTTCTGTATAAACCCATCCGCCCCGTGGCGCAAAAAACGCAGCCAAGCGCGCATCCAACCTGGCTCGACAGACAGAGCGTCACCCGCTCGCCGGTCGGTATCACAACCGACTCAACCGCCGCCCCATCGGGAAAGCCTACCAAAAGCTTAAGCGTCCCGTCGGCCGCCCGGCGCTTGCGCCGCACGGTCGTCGGCGAGAGCCGTAGGGCCTGCGCGAGCCGCCCCCGCAGCGCAGCCGGCAGGTCGGTCATCGCCTCGAAGGACGTGGCGCCTTTGCGCCAGAGCCAGTTCATTATCTGGCGCGCGCGAAACGGTCGTTCCCCCAGTTCCGCCAGGACCCCGCTCAACTCATCGAGCAAAAGCCCGCGCACCTCGGGCGGCGCCGGCGTCCCCTGCTTGGTCGGCCGGGGGACATCGACGGCCGCCTGTTCGCTTTCGATCATCAATTGCCAGCGCGGGTAAAGGCCTGGGGGCCGGCGCTCCCGCCACCGGCCGCCGGCGGCCCAGCTAGCCCCAGCCGCGCGGCGCACCGCTCAGCTAAGGGCCTTAAGCGGCACTGCCCTGCAGCGCACCGCCCGCTCAAAGCGCCAGCAGGTCGAGCGCGCTGAAAAAAAAGCCAATCTCGCGCTGAGCCGTTTCGAGGCCGTCAGACCCGTGCACCGCATTGCGTTCGACATCCAGACCAAAACGCTGGCGAATCGACCCGGCTGCGGCCTTGGCGGGGTCGGTCGCGCCCATCAACTGGCGCCATCGTTCGATGGCCCTGTCCGCCTGCAGCACGGCGACCACCACCGGGCCTGACGACATGTACTGGCACAGCGAGCCGTAAAACGGCCTGTGCGCGTGGACGGCGTAAAATTGCGCCGCCTGCTCCCTGGTCAGCCGCAAAAGCCGCAGCGCTGTAATCGAAAATTCCGCCCGCTCGATGAGGCTGATGATTTCACCGCAAATACCGCGCGCCACCGCGTCCGGCTTTAGAATCGCAAGCGTTCGTTCCATCCCCCCGTCAGCTTTCGTTGCCGCCACCGTTGTCCGCTCGGGCCGCCTCACCCCGGCCGCCCGCTCCCTGCGTGCTGCGCTCGCCCGTCAAGAACCGCTTTCATCGTCGCGCCCATCTCGGCCGGACTTCCAGTCACGGCGATGCCCGCGGCGCCGAGGGCGGCGATCTTTTCGACCGCGCCGCCCTGCCCGCCGGCAATTATCGCTCCGGCGTGACCCATGCGCCGCCCTTTGGGAGCGGTCTGCCCGGCGATGAACGCAACGACGGGCTTTTTAAAGTGTTGCTTAATGTATTGGCCTGCTTCCTCCTCGGCGCGGCCCCCTATTTCCCCGATCATTATCACCGCTTGCGTGTCCGGATCGGCGTTAAAAAGCCCAAGGATATCCGTAAAAGAGCTGCCCACGATGGGATCGCCCCCGATGCCCAGGCAGGTCGACTGGCCAATCCCCAGGCGCGTAAGTTGGTGGACCGCTTCGTAGGTCAGAGTGCCAGAGCGAGAAACCACGCCCACATGGCCAGGGTGATGAATGTAGCCGGGCATGATCCCGAGCTTTGATTGTCCGGGCGTTATGACGCCCGGACAGTTCGGTCCGATAAGGCGCGTTGTGCCGCCGCGCAGGTAGCGCTTGACCCGCACCATATCCAGCACCGGGATACCCTCGGTAATGCATACAACCAGTGGGATCGCGGCGGCGGCCGCCTCCAGAATAGCGTCGGCAGCAAACGGGGGAGGCACGAAGACCAGAGAAGCGTCCGCGCCCGTTGCCCGCCGCGCCTGCGCGACGCCGTCGAAGACCGGAATGCCGTCAAGGCTGGTGCCGCCCTTGCCGGGAACGACACCGGCCACGACCTGGGTGCCGTATTCGCGGCATAGCCGGGCGTGAAACCGGCCGGTCTGGCCGGTCAGGCCTTGCACCACGACGCGGGTCTCCTTGTTGACCAGGATCGCCATCGCCAGCGCTCGCTAGGCCTGTTTGAGGGCCTCGACGGCGCGCCGGGCGGCGTCGGCCATGTCGCTTCCGGTTATCACGTTAAGGCCCGAATCACGCAGGATGCGTCTGCCCTCGGCGACATTGGTTCCCTCCATCCGCACCACCAGCGGCACGGAAAGCTTGACCTGGCGCGCCGCCTCGACCACTCCTTGCGCCAGCATATCGCAGCGCACGATGCCTCCGAAGATGTTGACCAGCACCGCCCTGACTCGGGAGTCGGCAAGCAGGATGCCAAAGGCTGCGGCAACCCGCTCGGCGTTTGCCCCCCCGCCCACGTCCAGGAAATTGGCCGGCTCGCCGCCGTAGTACTTGATGATATCCATGGTGGCCATCGCCAGCCCCGCCCCGTTGACCATGCAGCCGATATTGCCGTCAAGGTGGACGTAGTTGAGGTTGTAGCGCTGAGCCTCGACCTCTGCCGGGTCTTCCTCGCCGGGGTCTCGCAGCTCCCTGATCTCCGGATGGCGAAACAACGCGTTGTCGTCGAAGGAGACCTTCGCGTCGAGACAGACCAGCGCTCCTCCTGCGGTTACCACCAAGGGATTAATCTCGATGAGCCCGGCGTCGGTGTCAACGAAAGCCCGGTATAGCGCGCCGGCCAGGCGGCTGAACGCGCCCGGCTGGTGCTCGCGCAGGCCAAGCGCCGCTGCCAGCTCGCGGGCCTGGAACGGCGCCACGCCCAAGAGCGGATCGATGACCTCGCTGACGATCCGCTCGGGGTTGGCGGCAGCCACCTGCTCGATCTCCATTCCGCCCTCGGTGCTGGCGACGATTGCCACCGACTCGGCTCGCCGGTCGACGGTAAGCGCGAGGTAAAGTTCGCGCGCCACCTCCTGGGCCGGTTCGAGGTAGAGGCGACGGACGATGCGGCCTTGCGGGCCCGTTTGATGCGTGACCAGCGGCTTGCCGAGCAGGGCCTCGGCCGCAGCGCGCGCCTGCTCGGCGGTTTCGACGATCCTGATACCGCCGGCTTTGCCTCGGCCCCCAGCATGGATTTGCGCCTTGACGACGACCCGCGGGGCGCCGAGCATGGCGAAGGCCTCGGCAGCTTGCTGGGGGCTTTGGGCCACGCGGCCGGCGGGGACGGGAACCCCGAAGCGGCCAAGCAACTCTTTGGCCTGGAATTCGTGAATGTTCATGATCCTGCCGGGCGCAACGCCTGCTCAGTCGGTTGACTTTCGCCGCGCCAGCCTGCGCCGGTCGCTGCGGCCCGGCGCCTCCACCCTCGTCCGCCTGTTATGCGGCTTTGTTTAGCACGCGGTCCATCGCCTCGACCAACTCGCGCACGTGCTGTGCCGAGCGCTGAAAAGCGGCTTTTTCCTCTGCAGACAGCGGGATTTCCAGCACGCGCTCGACGCCGCCTCCTCCGAGGACCACGGGCACACCGGCGAAGATGCCGTTTATTCCGTACTCACCTTCGAGGTAAGCCGCGCAGGCCAGGGTTTCCTTGCGGTCGAGGACGAAGGCCTCGACCATCTTGTAGACCGCGGCGCCGGCAGCGTAGTAGGAAGACGCCTTCATCAGGTTGAGCACCTCGGCGCCCCCGCCGCGGGTGCGCTTTTCGATTGCGTCGAGCCGCGCCGGCGCCACCTGTCGCTCGACGGGAACGCCGCCGGCCGTGCTATAACTGCGCAGCGGCACCATATCGTCGCCATGCCCGCCGATCACCAGGGCGCTGACGCTGCGCACGGAGCTTCCCAGCTCCTGCGCCAGGAAAGTGTTATAGCGGGCCGAATCGAGCACGCCCGCCTGCCCGACGATCTGGCTTCGCGCAAAGCCGGTCACCCGCTTGAGCTGGGTCACCATCGCATCCAGCGGGTTGGTCACCGCAATCAGGAATGCGTGGGGCGCGTGCAACCGTATCGCCTGCCCCACCTCGGTCATCACCCGAGCGTTGATCGCCAGGAGATCGTCGCGGCTCATGCCCGGTTTGCGCGGCGAGCCGGCAGTCACGACGCAGCAGTCGGCGCCCTCGATGACGCGAATGTCGGTGGAGCCCGTGACCTGCGCGTCGATTCCCAGCACGGGCGTCGATTCCATCATGTCCAAAGCCTTGCCTTCGGCAACCCCGGCGATCACGTCGTACAGCGCGATATCGCCGAGCCCGTGCAAAAGGCAGAGATGGGCGCACGTGGCGCCAACGTTGCCCGCTCCAATAAACGCCAGTTTCTTGCGCTTGACCATGGTAATACCTCTGCTGTAACGCCGGCACCCCGGTCGCCCGGGACAACCGTGCGGAGTTTGCCTCTTGGCAACTGCGCGTCCCCGCAGTTGCGGCCAAGGGGGCCGCGCGGGCGCTTTTGCCGGCCGCCCGCCTCCGGCTCACCTTACATGTTGCGAGCGATCGCCTCGCCGAACTCCGAGCATTTGAGCAGCTTGGCGCCGCTCATCAGCCGCTCAAAGTCGTAAGTGACCGTCTTGTCCGCGATCGTTCGCTCCAGGCCGCTCACGATGGCTGCCGCAGCCTCTTTCCAGCCGAGGTACTCAAACATCAGGGCGCCCGACAGGATGACTGAGCCGGGATTGACCTTGTCCTGATTGGCGTACTTGGGCGCCGTGCCGTGGGTTGCCTCGAAGATCGCGTGCCCGGTGAGATAGTTGATGTTCGCGCCGGGCGCGATCCCGATTCCGCCGACCTGGGCGGCCAGCGCGTCGGACAGATAGTCGCCGTTCAGATTGGTGGTCGCAATCACGTCGAATTCGTCGGGCCGGGTGAGCACCTGCTGCAGCGTTATGTCAGCGATGCTGTCCTTGACCAGCACTTGGCCCGGCGCCGGATGGCCGCCGCAGTCGTCCCAGCCAACTGCCCGCCCGGCGTACTCCCTGCGCACCAGGGCGTAGCCCCAGTCGCGGAAGGCGCCCTCGGTAAACTTCATGATGTTGCCCTTGTGGACGAGCGTCACGCTGCGGCGCTTGCGCTCCAGCGCGTAGTCGAGCGCGGCCCGGATAAGCCGTTCGGAACCCTCGCGCGAGACCGGCTTGATGCCGATGCCCGAGGTTTCGGGAAAACGAATTTTCGTCACGCCCATTTCCCGGGTCAGAAAATTGACCAGCTTTTGCCCCTCGGGCGAACCGGCCGGCCACTCGATGCCGGCGTAGATGTCTTCGGTGTTTTCCCGAAAGATAACAACATCGAGCTTCTCCGGGTGGCGCACCGGGCTCGGCACCCCGGCAAAGTAACGCACCGGCCTAAGGCAGACGTACAGGTCGAGCGCCTGGCGCACCGCGACGTTGAGCGAGCGCATGCCGCCGCCCACCGGGGTGGTCAGCGGACCCTTGATTCCCACCACAAACTCGCGCAGCGCTTGAAGCGTCTCCTGGGGCAGCCAGTCGCCGACCACCCGGTTGGCCTTCTCGCCGGCGTAAACTTCCATCCAGGCAACCCGGCGTTTTGCGCCGTATGCCTTGCGCACCGCAGCGTCAAAGACGCGCTGCGAAGCCCGCCAGATATCCGGCCCGGTACCGTCGCCCTCGATAAACGGAATGATCGGTTCGTCAGGGACCGATAACGCGCCGCCGGCCATCGTGATCTTTCGCCCGGTCGCCGGCACCTTGATTTTGTCATACGTTACCATCGAGGCTTGCCCTTTCTCTGCGCGTCGACGGACCCAGGCCGGGCGCGCGCCTCCGTTCGGATAAAGCAATTATGCGCGGATGCGCCGGCAATCGCAAAGGTGATAACGCCTTGCCCACGCTCGGCGCGCGCTGAAGCCGCATCCTGCTAGCGCAGATGCGCCATCTCGGCCCACTTGCCGAAGGCCGCCGCGGCCAGCGAAGCCAGCGCAGCCAGCCGCCCTTCGGCCTCGCCCACAAGCTCGGAGCCGGAAAGCCCGGCGCCGGCAACCTCGTCCGCGAACTCAAGCGCCATCCGCGACAGCATCGCAGCCGTCGTCTCAAGATGGAACAAAAGACCGTAGGCGCGCGCCCCGTAGCGAAACGCCTGCGTCGCGGTCTGGCGCGAAAAGGCCAGCCGCACCGCGCCTGCAGGCATATCGAATACGTCGCCGTGCCAGTGAAGCGGGGTAAACGACTGCGGCAGCGCGCCAAAAAGCGCGTCCCCAGCCGCCGCCGGCTGAACCAAGCTTACCGGATGCCATCCGATCTCCGGCGCCGGCCCTTTGCTTACCCTGGCCCCGAGCACCGCTGCCAGGAGCTGGCTGCCCAGGCATACTCCCAGCACCGGCCGGTTGTGCTTGAGCGCGTCCTCGATGAGCCGCATCTCGGCAGCCAGAAAGCGGAACCGCTCGGCCTCGTAAACACCCATCGGACCCCCAAGAACCACCAGCCCCGCGCCGGCGCCTATCCCGGCCGGCACCGGCTGCCCCTCAAACGGCCGCACATACTGCCACGCCAGCGCCGCGCCGCTGAGCGCCTCGGCAATAAGCCCCAGCGCCTCGGCCCGATGATGCTGCAGAACCAGGATTTTGCCCATGGCCTTGGCTTCCTTTGTCGCCCGCCTGCCGGGCGCCGCCGCCGTCAGGCGAGCCTTTCCCATTTGCGAGAATAGCGGCTTGGCGGCCGCACCGCCAAACCGGCGGCTTGGCCGCGGGCAATCGCGCCGCCGGGCGCCGGCGGTTCTCGCGGCGTTGCCGGCGCGCTACAATCGCGGCGCGCGCCCGCTCCTGGCGCGCGTGCCGTGCGCCTGTTGCTGATTACCGAAGAGTTCCATCGCGTTGGCGGAGTGCAGGAAACCGTCGAGCGGCTGTCGGCTGCGCTTGCACAACGGGGACACCAGGTGCTGGTTGTGTCGATGCCTTTCGACGGCACTGAGGCTGTCCATCTGGCCAGGCCGGCGGCAGCCTGCCTGACGCTGGCAGTGGCGCCACGCTACAAGCCGATAACGTGGCGCCACCTGGAGCGGCTCTTCAAGAACGACGCCGGCAGCGCAGAGCTTGCCGGCGTCGTTCGCCGCTGGGCGCCCGACCTGGTCAACTGCCATGTCTGGTCGTGGGACAGGTTTCAGCCCGTGGCGCTGGCCTGCCGCAAAGCCCGCGTCAAGCTGGCCATCACCCTTTACGACTGCAACCCGATGCTTCGCCAGCCGCATCTGCAAAGCGCCGTCAACCGGGCGCTGGAGTGCGCCCGGGCCGTGATCGCGGTCTCGCAGGCCACCGCGCGGCAGTTTGCCGGGTTCGCTCCGGCCGCCGCGCAAGCGCGGGTAATTCACTGTGGCGTGGAACTGGCGGCGGCCGACGCGGCCGAAGCTTACGGCGCGGCCCACCCGTATCTCTTTTGCGCCTCCCGGCTTGCCCTGGAAAGCAAAGCGCTGGACCTTTTGCTCGCCGCCTTCTCCGGGCTTTTGCCCGACTATCCCGAGCTGCGCCTGCTTATCGCCGGCGAAGGCGACGACCGCGCCGCGCTCGAGAGTCAGATTGCGGCGCTCGGGCTTGGCGGGCGAGCCGAGCTGCTCGGCGCCTGCCCGCGCCGCCAGCTTTACAGCCTATTCAAAGGCGCGGTCCTATTCGTTCTCCCAAGCCGTATGCCCGAGGGACTAGGCATCGCGCATCTCGAAGCGATGGCCTGCGGAGTGCCGGTGGTCGCCACCAACAGCGGCGGTACGCCAGAGATCGTCAAGCACGGGCGTTGCGGCCTGCTGGTCGAACCGGACAGCCCAATCGCGCTGGCCGCAGCGATCAGGACGCTGCTGGACGACGCTGCGCGCCGTCTCCAGATGGGCGCTGAAGGCCGGCGGCTGGCCGCCGGCTTTGACTGGTCGGACGTTGCGCGCCAGTACGAACGGGTCTACCTTGATGAGCTGAACTTGCGGCGGTTCTGAGCCGGCGCCGTTGGTTCTCGCCCAGGCACGCGAGACGCTGCGATCACGATGGACAAAAGCGCCTTGGCCGAAGAGACAGCGGACACCGGGGATGGTCGCAGCGCCCTGCCCTCGCGCGCAGCACCGTCGCGCAGCTTAGAGACCAGCACCGTCGTCCCGGTCTCGGTCGTGGTGCCGGTGCACAACTGCGCCCACCTGCTGCCGGGCCTGCTCGAAAGCTGTCGGGCGCAAACGGCCAGACCGCTTGAGATTATCGTGGTGGACGACGGATCGACCCGGCCGTACGGCGAGTTGCTTGCCGAGGTCTGCGCGCGGCCGGGGGTAACCCTGATGCGCCTTGAGCGGCGCGGCCCCGCCGCGGCGCGCAACGCCGGCGCCAGGCGTGCCGTGCCCGCCTCGCGCTACCTGCTTTTCCTTGACGCTGACGACCAGCCGCTAGCCTCGATGCTCGAGCGGCTTTTCGCGGCGCTCGAGGGGGCCGCGCAGGCCTCGCTGGCGTTCTGCAACGTGCTTACCGTGGACGACGCCCGCCGGCCGGTGCACGATTCCTACCTGAGCGCCGGCTGTAGCCGGGCGCCCTCGCTTGACGATCTGCTCCGGCACACTTGGCCGATTCTGACCAGCGCGGCGCTCATCCGGCGCCGCGCCTTCGAGCAAAGCGGCGGCTTTTGCGAAGACTTCACTGCGCGCGGCTTCGAAGACCCGCTGCTCTGGCTGAGACTGCGCGAGTTGGGCGAATTCCGCCTGGTTCCCGAGCGGCTGCTGGCTTACCGGACGCTACCGGCGCACGAGCGGGTGCTGAAGTACGCGGCCGGCTACCGTCCATTCGTGCGACAACTGCGGGAAATCTACGGCTTGCGGGCGCGCCGGCTGGCCGCGGCCACCGCCCGCGGCTTTGCCAGCGGCCTTGGCCACCGCGGTCTTTTGGCGTTGGCCGCGGGCGACCGCGCCACCGCGCGCCGGTGTTTTGTCGCGGCGCTTAGCTACCAACCGCTCAACCCGCGCATCGCGCTGCGCCTGGCGCGCACCTTTCTTCCACTGGCGTGGGCCCGCCTGCTAAGCGGCTCCAGCCGGCGCTCCTCTCGGCCCCTCACCCAGGCATCCGGTGGCGCGCTGCCTGCGTCGGACGGGGCGCTGGATGCTCAACTCGAAAGCCATCCACCCCTTTAAGCGCCAAGGAGACCGCCGGGGCCGCCAGGCTCTCTGTTGCGAGTGATGGAAGCACCCAGGATTTGCACCATCGTGCCGACCTACAGGCGGCCTGCCCTGCTAAGGCGCGCATTGGAAAGCGTGCTGGTACAGACTTACCCGCACTTCGAGGTCCGAGTTTACGACAACGCATCGGGCGACGAGACCGCCGAGGTGGTGCACGAACTGGCCGGCAAAGACTCGCGCATCCGGTACAAGTGCCATCCGGAAAACCTCGGCATGGTCGCCAATTTCAATTACGGGCTCGGCGAGGTGGACACGCCGTTGTTCAACCTGCTGAGCGATGATGACGTTCTCCTGCCCCGCTTCTTTGAGACCGCATTACGTTGGCTGGCGCGGTATCCCGAGGCGATGGCGTTTGCCGGCGGCGTTCTCTGGCGCGACCTTGAGGGGCGTCCGCTGAGAGCGCCGGCCAAGGACTGGCCGCCGGGTCTTTACCAGCCGCCGGCAGTGCTGCTCTCGATGCTCCAGCTTGGAGTGCCGCTGTGGACCGGGATGCTGTTGCGGGCCGAGGTCCTGAAGACGCTGGGCGGTCTTGACGCCCAAGTGGCCGCCTCAGACCTTGACTTCGAGCTGCGCCTGGCCGCCCGGTTTCCACTGGTCGTCGCCGCTGACCCTTGCGCCTGCTTCACGGTGCATCCGGGCAGCTCCACGCGAAACATTCCTCCAGGCGAAATCCGCCGCGTGCTGGCGCATGTTGAACGAAGCCTGGGCGCGATGCCCGAGCTTGCCGCGGCAGGCCGGCGCCAAGCGCGGCGCGCCTGGCGCGCCGGCAGGCGCCGACTGCTTGGCTGGTATACGCACGAGCTGCAGCATCAGGCGCTGCTGGCGCTGGCGCGCGGAGACCGCCGCGCGGCGCGTCAGAAGCTCGCCGAGGCGGCCGTGGCTACGCCCTTGCGGCCGCGGCTCTTGCTGCGCCTGGCCCGCACCTTCCTTCCCTTGAAAATCGCCCGGGCGCTGAGCGGCAAGACCGGCCGCGGCATGCGCCCGTAATTCGACCTGCCTTCCGGCACGGCCTGTCCTGAGTCGGGCGAAGACGCCGTTGCGCGCCTCCCTCAAAGCCCCCGGCTTTCGGCTGCCCCACCGCTATGCTAGAGTCGTCCCGACGTTTCTGAGCGTGGTACGTGCGGCTCAGCCGTTAAGCCTGAGCCCTTTATGTGACGAGTAATGACGATGGATGTGTTAAAGAGGTGTGCGCTAGCTCTCGTGGTTGCCGCAATGGCCCTGGCACTGCCGGCGGCAGCCTGGGCAGCGCTCGGCGGCGATGCACAGTCCGTTCAGCGCGACCAGGAGCGGCTCGGCGGAAAGCTGACCCAACAGGCCGAGGCGGCTTTCACGCGGGCTGAAATCACGACGCCCGAGGGCGCCGCGGTGCGCGAGTATATGTCGCCGGCGGGTCAGGTATTCGCCGTCACCTGGCGCGGCGGGCCGAGCCCTGACCTCTCGACCCTGCTCGGCTCCTACTTCGACGAATACCTGGCGGCGCGCCAGAACGCCAAGCAGAGCAAGCTGCACTCGCTTCACTATTCCCTGGTCACCACACCCAACATCGTCGTGCAGATGGGCGGTCCGATGCGCGCGCTAAGCGGGATGGCCTACGTGCCTGCTCTGATGCCCCAGGGGGTGAGCCTTGCGGAAATTCGCTGAGCGGGGCGGTTTTCCGCGCCGCGAATCAGGCGCCAAGACGATGCGTGGCCTTTGGAAGTACACGTTGCTCCTGCTCTGTGTGGCGGCATTTGCCTGCAAGGGCTCGAGCTCGAGCAGCTCTTCCACCGGAATCACTTACACGGTCAACGGGCCGGTGCTCAAATCCACCGGCGTCGCCAACCAGTTCTACGTTTACGTCGGGTCGAATCTCTTCAACTCAGGCTCTGGCGACTTCGAGGTTCCGAACAATCCCTGGATAAACGTCAAGATCTGCGAGCCGACAAACCCGACCAACTGCCAGACGCTCACCGCAGTCGTCTCCGACACCGGCTCCTACGGCCTGCGCGTGCTTTACGCTGCGCTCAACGCAAGCCTTAACCTGACCGCCGAGACTCCGCCCGCCGGCAGCGGCACGCTGGCCGAGTGTGTCCAGTTCGGCGGCGGCTTCTCCACCTGGGGCTCCGTCAGAAAAGCGCTTATCACGCTCGGCACCGAGACCACCACGCAGGCCGTCCCAATCCAGGTGGTTAACGATCCCAGCCTGCCTTCGGCGCCGACCGATACGAACTGCACCGACGCAAACTCCCAAGGCGTGGCTGCCTACACGCCAGCCACCAACGCCGGCTATTTGGCCGGCAACGCGATCTTGGGCCTGGGTGTCTTCCGCCACGACTTCGGCAATTATTACTCCTGCGCCAGCGGGACCTGCACCGCGATTAGCGCGGCCACGATGCTGGCCAACGAAAGCCTCCAAGTGCAGAATCCGGTCTGGCTGATGACCACGGACAATAACGGCATCCTGTTCAGCCTGCCCGCGGTTCCGGCCGACGGCGCGCCCAACCAGACCGGCACGATCACCCTTGGAATAAACACCGAGTCGAACAACAAGATCACGACGCAGACCGTCTTCCCGGTCGATCCCGCCGGCACCTACGCCGGCGACTTCGACACCACCTTCCCCGCCTCGGGGGCCGGGAGCACTTTGTACCACCAAAGCTTCCTCGACACCGGCACCAATACGTTGCTGTTCCCGAACAACACCAACATCGCGACCTGCAGCGACGGCTTCTACTGTCCCACCAACTCCTCAAGCCAGCCGACCAGCGTCAACCTGAGCGCACTCGCTGCGGGCTATAACGGCACGCCAACGGGTACGGTCGCCTTCCAGATCGCCAACGCCGATAGCACGCTTTTTACGACCAGCAACTTTGCCTTCAACGATCTGGGCGCACCTCTGGCCAACATTTTCGACTGGGGCCTGCCATTTTTCTACGGCGTTCCCGTGTTTGAGGCGCTAAACGGACAGCCGGTATCGGGCAGTCCCGGCGGCCAGGCGGCCGGGCCTTTCTACGCATTTACCCCGCCGTGAACCGGCCGGCGCCGCGCTATTGCCCGCATCGTTGGTGGGCAGCGGCGCTGTTGGGCCTGGGATGCATCGCGTGGCCGGCAGTTTCTCCGGCCAGTGCGCGGCTTTGGCAGCCGCTGGTCCTCAAGGGAGCGCAACTCGCGCCGCTTCTTGGCGCACGGAGCGCCTCGCTCGAAGTTCTGGCGGTTCACGCCGGCCGTCTCGCCGCAATACCCTTCCAGGTCGATGAGCGACTTGCCGACGGCCGTTACGCCCTGCCGGACGGCCCGGCACGGCTGGCCGCCAAAAGCCCGGGCGTCTTCGACGCCGATGACGAAGTTGTCTTCATGGTTGCCGATATGGGCGAACGAGCATCGCCGGAAGACCTTCCGCGCCGCACGGTTGAAGTCGAGGCAGACGACCCGCTGAGTGGACCGCCGCGCTACGCCTATATCGCCTTGACCGCGCATCCGCGGCGAAGCCCGCTACGTTACGTGAGCTACACGCCGGGGCGTGGGCTCATCGAGACCGAGGATTTGCGCATCGGCCTCGAGCATAACCTGGCGGCGCGGCTTGCCTTTGCTTCTGCCGGTGCGCCGGCGCCCTGGCTTACGCGAAGCTTCCGCTTGCGGGTCCGTTTTTGGGCCTTCGGCCTTTTTCCGATCAGCATCGACGAGGCCGACCTGCGCAATGAGCTGCTTGCCTGGAAAGCGGGGCCTGTGCGCGTGATCCGCCGGGTCTCCCACAGCGCCCGGATCGCCTTTGGGCTTCATTCGCCGCGGGCCGTCGGCGACGAGTTTTTCTACCGTGATTTTTTCCTGGCGCCGCTTGAAGTGCGGATACCCTGGCTTCCGGCGCTGGTGTTGCGCCGGCTCACCATGCACGCAGACGTGCGCCTGGCAGGAAGCGGCGAGCTAACCCTGCTATGGTCCGGCGGCAACCCCGCCGGCGTCGCCATCGGCGACGCGCCCGCCGAGGAGCGGCTGAGCGAGCGCGAGCCGCCCCTTCCCGGGCGCTGGCTTGCGCTTGTTACCAACGCGGGCACGGTCGTCCAGCTAATTGAGCCGGCAAGCAGCGCCACGGCATTGACGGCCGGCTTGTTCTTCACCAGCCGACCGCGCGGCACCGGGGCTGCAGCCGAGATTGCCGGCGTCTTACATCCGCGCCTCGGCTACGTTGTGAACGGCTGGGACAAGCTTTCGCGAGGCGTTCAGCGACTGGAGCTAAACGGGATTGCGGCGCCGGGACGGAGCGACCCGCGTCTTCTCCTCAGCGAGCATGCCACGCCGCTTTTGGTGCACACCCGCCTTCTCCGCCCGCCAGAGCGCCGGTGAGCCGGGCCAGACGCGACGCGGCGCGAATCCGCGCTCGTGGCGGCCACGGAAAACGCCAGCCCGGCTTTATGGAACGCCCGTCATTGCCCCCACAAGGAATGCGCCTGGATTACTTGAACAGCAGCGTTTTCGATACTTCGGCTAGAACATCGTTGAGCTTGCTGACAACCTCCTCCCGGGGCGAAGCGCCGCGCCCGTCCAGTTCCAGACGGACGCGAAATTTCAAGTCTGCGGCGCCGGCGATCTTTTTCAACTCGGAGAGTAGATCGGCAAGGTCCTGTATCTCGCTGGGGCGAAGCTCCGCCTCCGCAACCAGCACGTCGGGTTTTAGCGTGAAAGCCGGTTCAATCAGTCTCCCGGCAGAAGCGGCGATACCAAGCGTGACGCTTCGAGCTCCTGGAAAGTCGCACGGCCACGCAGCCGAGCCCGCTGCCAGTTCAATGAGTCGCGCACGGAGCGCGCCGTCAATCGCATCGCGAACCGTCGCCCAGGGCAGATTCGTCCCGACCTTTCGCGAGAGCGCAACCGCCATCGCCAGCGCCGTGGTCGAGCCACCCGCCCAGACTTCGGGAAGATTGGCCGCGGTGACGTCGATTGCCGGAATCGGCGGCGGCGGCAATTGAAGCCTGGCGTCATCGGTCAAAAGACCCGCGGGAGTCTCTTCAGCCAGGATGCTCGCCTGTCCCGTGGTCAACCATAACCTGCCTTGCCTGACCGCCTCCGTGACCGCGGCGGCCAGCGCTTCGCGGGACGCCCGAGGTACGCTGAGCGGCTCTTCGTAGCCGCCCTTGTCGATCTTTGCCACGAAGCCGCCGGCGAAATAGTTGCGGATATCCCCGAAGCTAACGCTCCCATCCTTCCACAGCCCCGGAAGTTGGCCGCCAGTCAGCAGATCAGTGGGAACTTCCGCCAACTCGGCCGCTTCCGGCAAAACCACCTCGAGGCTTGGATCTTTAAGCGCCGCTTCATCCGGCGCCTGACGCCAGAACGTCCTCGCCGACCGATCCGGCCGGACAACGCGCAGCACGAATCGACCTTCCTCGCAGCCCCGCACCAGCGTGTCCAAAATCGCTCGCCGGCTCAGCATCTTGGGAAGCTGCGGAGAAAGCGCGAAGGCCCCAGCTAGGTCCTTGAGCCGCCGCGACGTTTCTCCCTCGCGCCAAAGGTCGTACGGCCCGCCAGGCAATAGCGCCTCGGCGCTGATCGCACTGTCCTGGATGCGCGCGCGCTTGTCTTTATCGTCTTTGATGCAGGCGAAAAGAGACGGACCTTCGACCGCTACCTTGAAGGCCTGGACCTCGTTTTTCTCGGATACCGTAACGACGATGCAGTAGGCCTGCTGTATCGCCTCGGCGATCCTGGACCGCGCACCGCTTATGTTTGCCGACAAGGTCCCCTCGCGTATCGGATCGAGCCCCTGCCCCTTGAGTTGCTCCTTAAGCTGGCTGCGCACCTCTTCCCAGCCGAGGTAGTCGCGGATTCGATTGCGCGCCGCCTCGATACCGTCGCGCGATGGCACCGCCAGCACCACCGCATTGCGGTAGTTCCTGGGTTTGTCGGGCCCCGTGGTCTCATCGATGTAACGCTTGGCCTCGGCGCTCGGCTTTCCCGACTCCGATGCGGCGCGAGGCCCGAGAACCGCAAAGTGAAATTCCCCATCATCCTCGATATCGTTCGGGCGCTTGGGAAGATTGTGGACCACCGCTGCCGCCGCTGACGCCCCAGCGGTGAGGCTCTTAAGCTTGCTAATCTCGTCGTAAAGCCGGGCGTCGATGAGTTCGGCGGAGACGCGCTGGCACGCGTCGAAATGCATCTGGCGGAGATTCGGCCGCGACCCCAGCCGCCATGACTTCGGGAGCTGCCTCGTTGCTCCGTTGCCGCGATCGACGTCGCTGATTCCGGCTTCGTCGAGGAACCACGATACTTCGCTCCATCGCATCAGCGCTTTTTCGAACTCGATCTTGTCCGGCCGCGTCGCGCCTGCCAGGACCATCAGGTCCCGCGTCAGCGCCTTCTGACCGATCGGCTGCGAATGGAGGAAGGTCGCGAACACCGCCTGTTCGAGCTCCCGGAACTTGAGCGCCGGACTTTCCGCCTGCTGGTCGCGGGCCTTGTCGAGCTCGCCCTCCAGAATCGCCGTCCATTCCTGTTTGCGACCCTCGTACTCCTCGGTCGCCGCCGTGGTCGTCAATTCGCGCGCGGCTTCCGAGATTCCGCCCTTGCCCGGCTCGGTGAGAAAGCTGTTCGCCGACACCAGCGGGCATTCGTCCCACCGCTCCGCTCCGCGCAACGCCACCGCAAAGGTCCTCAAAACTCCCCGCGTCCGCTGAAAGCCTGCAAGCTGCGTCCATTTCGCGTAGAACAGATCGATCAGGTCGGGATGAAAGGGGTAGCTTGCGACGAACCTCTCCTCCGCCGCCTTGCCGTCCCTGCGGGTCTGGTCGTCGAGCTCGGCGATACCCTTGAGCGCCGCCACCACATGGCTGCGGAAACTCTCCCGGTTGCGGATCGAATCCGCGACGAAGAATCGCCGGCGCAAGACCTCGGCTACGTCGTCCTTGAGCACCGGCTGAACGCCCTCTTCGCGCTCGCGCCGAAAGACGTTGTAGAGGTCGCCGGTAATCTGCTTGCCGAGCGCGTCGCTCTTGCGCGGGTCGGTGGCCAGCAGCGACGCGATCACCGCCGCGCGCTCGACCTTGGTCGCCGCCTGCGTCAGATACTGGAAAAAGTTCAGCAGCCGGTCGTTCCACGCGGGAGCGAGATCGACCGCCGCACGCGCGAACATCAGCACCTCGTCGATCAGGACCAGGGTTGCAAGGCCTTCCTTCTGCGGCCGCGCGAGCAGCTCGGTCATCAGATTTTCCGCGGGCGCGCTGTCGCGCTCCTCGTCCTTTTCCTCCGGATGCAGCAGCCGCAAGCCGTCGGCGCCGGCGATCTGAAACGCCATCACGCTCCACGGATTCTTGAGCCAGCGCGTCTCGCCGCTCGGCCCGCGCACCTCCATCCCCCTCTCGACATCCAGCTTGTCGAACGGCAGCACGACGATTCGCGCCTTGGGCGGCGTCATCCCGATATGCTCGATGAACTCCTTGACCGCCGGCAGATCGGGCAGCTTGCCCGGGTCGCTGGCCAGGTGCCAGAGCGTGATCAGCGAATGGGTCTTGCCGCCGCCGTAGGTCAGTTCGAGCTGGCGGACCGCCTTCTCGCTCTTTCCCAAAAGCCGCTGCACGACATCCTTGGCCAGCTCCCGCAAATTGAACGTCGGATAGGTCAGCGAGAAGAATTCGCGCGCGTCCTGATAGACCGGCTTCGCCTTGCCCATCGCGACGTCGTAAAGGTCGGCGGCGAAGATATTGAGCGAAAGTTCGCCAGTTTGCAGGTCCGGCCTGATTTTGACGACCTTATGCCAAGGCGTCCATGCGAGTTTGGTCACGGAATGTCCCCCGGCTTGTAAACGGTGAGCCACGGCACATCGTCGAAATCGTCGTCGCGCGTGGCGAGACAGGTGATGCCGTAGCTGTCAGCGGCGGCGAGGATAAGCGAATCGTTGGTCAGCAGGCCGTACCGCTCTCGCATCACCTGAGCGCGGCGAAACCGCAGTTCGTCAAGCTCGAGGATCATCAGGTTCATGCTGAAGATCTTCTCGACCGACGGCCAATAGCCTCTCAGATTTGGTATCGACTTGCGCAGCCGTCGCAAGTTGCTCGCATTCCCTCGCTGAATGATTCCCGCGGCGACCGCGTCTTCAAGCATCAGGCGGTGATTGACTTCCGCGAGGGCCTCGAACGTCGTCACTCCTCGTACCTCCCGACGAGCGCATCGTTCAAGAAGCTCGGCGCACTCATTCGAAGTCGCGTTGGCAGAATACACGAAGATGTTGGCATCGACAACCACGGGCGAGCGCGCGGGAAGCTGACCGAGAGGTTGAACAGCCATATCAGATGTCGAGGATATCCCCGTCCTGCGCGATCCACTTCACCGTTTCAAGATCGACCTTGGATGCAAACGAACCGCGGAACTCGCGCACCGCTTTGACTGCGCGTTCGACCCGTTTTTCTCTTCCGGCTTTGGGAAACAGCTTCCGCTCCAGACGAATCAGTTCCAGACGCCGACTTCCAAAGCCGGGGCTGACGCCCTCAGGAGCCTGGTGCATAGGCGAGCCTCTTTTGATTATCCGCCGCTGGCCTTTGCTTTGGTTCTTTGGTTTGGCCTTGCTCATATTCTTTGGCTCCGTTGTCTTATTAGCTCCATTCCCTGTCGGTGTCGTTTGTCGGCGTTCATCGACGCACGTGTGATTTACAAGCTCGCGAGAAGAGTTCTTAGATCACCCTCAACTGCAGCGAGAATATTCGCTTGTACTAGCGGAAACTTCATTGGTTCCATTGTTTCAGGTGTCGCAGCGCCGGCGTACTTTGTGAACGCCGAGCCAGCGGCGCGCCGTTTGGATCGGACCTTCGTTGGCTCGCCGTGATCAACGTCGTGGCGCAAATCGGTGCGGAGGATGTTGATCTCCGCGAAAGATGCCGGCCGGTTCTTGTCTAGCCGAGACCCAACGGATTCCCAGAATAGGAAGTACAAGTCATCAATCAGATTCTTGTAATCCTCGAGGTTCTTAGCGACCTCGCGGACACGCAGAAGCGCCTGAGTCGTTTTGTTCGTCGCCTTGAACAAATCGTCGCCGTTTATCGCTGCGTACTTCTTGTTGATTTGGTTGATCAGTTCGGCGACAGAGTCACCGAGCTTCGAGATGCGTCCGGCCGCTCCGCTCTCGGCAACGATGCTAGGATCGAACAGGTCAGCGAGCGAAGGAGCAACCCGGAAGAGCTTTCGTAGCAAAACCCCGTGGCGTGTTGTGGCCCCTCCTTTCACGTTTGCATTCACAGATCGTTGGAACATTAGGTAATCGGTATCCGACGCAGCTTGGCCCATTTCGATCTGGTGAGCTAGTTCTTTGGTAAAGGTCTCGAAGAACGCCCGCAGCTTGGACTCTAGCCCGTTAGCTCGGCCAGTAGAGATCAGTTTGCAGGTCAAACTGATGAGCGATTGAACCACAGTACGTGTCTTGAGGCTGTGTCCGCGGCTTTTGAATGCGATTTGAAGGAAATCGAGAGCGCCTCGAATTCTCTTGGCAACCGCGGATGTTTGCGAGAAATTCCGCTGGGAGTCGAAGACTTCCCTAACGTCATCGAACCGGAGTCCTGTGTCGAGTCCTTCGATCTCGATTGTTGCGACTTTCGCGGCGATATCGAAATGAGAATATCGCGTGTCCGGTATGGCAATCGTTTGCGCAAAAAATGGGTGTTTGGAAATAGCGCGGCAGTAATCGCGCAGCTTGCTGTGGACCGCATTTAGGCGCTCGCTACTGGTTAAGGGAAGGCCAGCCTGGAGCCGCTGGAAGAACTCCTTAAGCTCTTCGTCGCTAGCGTCTTCGATCACGTCATAGTCGATCTCAAAGTCGTCGAATCTGTCCGCGACTTCGTGAGGCAGATCTTTGTAACGGGCACCGCGGAACTCTTTGGCAGACTGGTTCGTGAGAGGCAGCTCGCTCGAGAAAAAATCAAAAATGGCCGTCAAACGCTGCTGGCCGTCCTCTACCTGAAACTGATCCCCGGAAGTCTTAACGAAGTAGAACTTGGGGAGTTTCCAACCCCGCAATATGGAATCAATCAAAGCTTGTCTCTTGTCCCGGTTCCAGACTTCGCCCCTCTGCCAGTCGGGAATCTCGAAGCGATCCCTCCGTTTGTAAATTTTGTCAATGGCTCGATGTTCGCTCCGCATAATCATTTCGTAATCGTCTGGAGAGGAGCTCGCTAATGCGCCTCTAAACAGCCTCCTTTGAAAGAACCGCTAGCGCTGCGCTCGATGGCTGAACATTTCGGCTTGTCGTTCCTCTGCGGACACGGGTCGCGCGGAGATGTGGTTGCTGATGCTTTCCAGCAACGAGCGCTCCTCGGAACCGGCCGGAGCAAGCTCGATCAGCGCTTGCAGGAGTTGATGGAACAGGGCGTTGCGGCGGAGACCGCGGGCATCGAGGTATTCGTCCACGCGCACCACGTCGCCCGCGCGCCACAGATGCATCAGGCGATGCGCCTGGTCGATAAGCGGCGCGGGTCGGCCGTCGCTGTCATAGCCCAGGCTCTTGCGGATGCGCCTGTTCCAGGGGCGAAGACGGACCCTGCTGCCGCTGCCCTCTTCGGCTTCTTCAGCCCCGTCCGCCGCGAAATCCTCGCCGGAGTCCTCGGATTCGGATAGATCGGAAGCGCAAAGCGGTCCCTCACCCGGCGCTTCGCGCCGCCCTCTCCCGGCAGGGAGAGGGAAGGAGGCGCCCGCGCGCTGGAGAATTTCGTAGCGGTCGGCCAGGTCGTGGTCGGAAAGGCCGCATG
The DNA here is from genome assembly GCA_021794015.1 of Deltaproteobacteria bacterium. Taxonomy (GTDB): domain Bacteria; phylum Desulfobacterota; class Binatia; order Binatales; family Binataceae; genus JAJYRQ01. Next base: position 114,542 of record JAJYRQ010000006.1, read on the forward strand.
AGATCGCATAGAGGATGCAGGCGCCGACCGGCGCGTCTCCCATTCCGAAATCGTGGCGATGAAGCAGGTAGTAGGTCGTCACATCATCGAGGCCGCTGGTAACCGCAGCATCGCCGTTATGCGTGAGCACGCGGCCGACCACGAAATCGACCACGATCCGGCGCACGGCCCGCAGGAACTCCGAGACCTCCATCACGGCACCCGGCTCGCTCGCCTTCTTTACGACGGGATGCTTGCTGTAGGCCTCCATCGCCGGCCCGGTCGCGGCCCATACGAAGTCGGGGCCGCGGATACCGGCGTCCCAGTATTCGCTAAGCTGGGTGTAGATGTTCTCGCGCATCTCGTCGAGCACGCGATTGTCCCATCCGGGACGGGCAGCCTCGGGTCGCTTGCGGCACACGAGCCAAACTGAAGAGGCGAGCGCCGCGGACGAATATGCACGAATCCTGGCCTCTCGCTCCGTTTGGATCGGCCAACTCGCGTCGACGACGAATCCGGCGCGAATTATCGCGCTGACCAGCGTTTCCCATGCGTCCGGACTCTTGTTCGCGAAGACAACGACCATTCGGCCATCGGGCACGAGCGCGCGGTCGCACGCCTGGAATGCGCGAAACATTCCGTCTTCGTAAGCGTTCTTCGATGCTGACTTATCGCCGCCGAACCGGCTTGAATCGTCGATCAGTTCGCCGTCGTTCTTATCAGTGTTCCATTTCGGACCGAGCGGCTCTCGAAAGGCGTCATCTATCTCCGGCGAAAGCCCGTGCAGCGTCCGCCGCAGCCAGACATAGAAGAAGTCCATCAGGTCGGCGTAGGGAATCGCGTCGTAGTAGGGCGGGTCCGTGAAGACTAAATCCTGTGCAGAAGGCACAGCGGCGATCGCGCTCGTTTGGAGAACGGTTGACCTCGATGCTCTTAGCAGCCCGTCGGCGAGATTCTCTAGAACGCGACTGACCCAGTCGACCGCTCCTTCGTAGTTCCCAGACGTGCCGCCGAGAGGACTGCCCTCAACGAAATCCCAAGTTATAGGCGATGCGAAACGAGTAAACGTGTGGCAGAGAAACTCGCCAAGCGCCCACAGGCAAATGCTCGAGGAATAATCCGCAAGTCGGCTCACTGAGGTTGCCAAGCCGAAATCGATGCCTTCCTTCCAGAGCGCCGGGTAGCCCGCTGACTCCATTGCCTCGGCGGCAGCACGCGTGTGCTTGACGAACGTGCCGAGGGCGAGGAGTTGGCGGGGCGTGAACAGCTTGCTCCAGCGATCGAAGCCGTAGAGCGGAACGCGGAAGCCGAGCGCCTCCTTGCCCGGCAGCGGCTCATCCGGAATTCCAAAGGGAATCTCGGCAAAGACGCGCTCGATTTCCTTTTCCGCCTCGGCCGCAAGCCGGATTTCATCGTCGGTCGGCAGCCGATATTCCTTGCCGCCGGGACCATTGACCACCACCACCGTCATGATCGCGCCGAGCCGCCCCGCTTTTCCTTCGAGCCGGATATCCTCCATGGTCATCGACGGCAGGCCACAGCATACGCAGGTCGCCCCCGCGCGCGACATCGTGCCCGCGCCGATCTTTTTATCGTACTCTCGCCGCTGCGCGCCGTTGCCGCCCTGGGTCGCCGCCTCCTTCCCGCTCAATATGCTGAATCTTATCTCCCCCCCTCTCCCTGCCGGGAGAGGGCGCGCCGCAGGCGCGGGTGAGGGACCTTTATCCGAATCCGTCGAAACCGCCCCCGCAACCGCCGCAGGCCGTGCGCCGGCCTCTCCCAAGGGGAGAGGCCAGGAGGCGGGCTCGACCCGGAGCAGCACGCGCTTGTTGTCCTTCCTGCAAAGCCACTTGGTCTTGAGCAGCGGAATGGTCGCGCGGCAGTTCTTGCATTTGACCGTCCGCGCCCAGAGATAGGCGACGGTCGGCTTGCCGTCGATCGTAGGGTAGAAGCGCTCGAGCTCGCGCCGCGCCCGCTTAAGCACCCATCGCCCCCATGCCCGCACATGCCAGGCCAGATCGGCATCCAGGCTCACGGCGCCGTCGAAGCCGAACGCGCTCTGGCCCTCCGACCCTCTCCCCGCCGGGAGAGGGCGCGCCGCAGGCGCGGGTGAGGCCCCGCTTTCCGAGTCAGAGTCGCCGGCGATCGGCAATCTTTCAAGCTGCGTGCGAAGCGTGGCGCCCTTGAGTCCCTGCGCCTTAAAGAACGCCTCCATAAAGTCGCGGTCGCGAAGCACGAAATCGGGCAGCGGGCGCTTCTGGCCGGCCAGCTTCTGCGGATATTCGAGCGTGCACTTGAGGATGAACCAGGCGACCGGGTTGATGTCGATCGCGGTGACTTCGCATCCAAGGCGCATCGCTTCGAGCGGGATCGCGCCGCCGCCGGCGAACGGATCGAGCACCCGCGGGGCGCGTCCGCCGTAGGCCTTGCGGATTTCGTCGCGGAAGAACTGCAGGTCGGGGCTGGATTCGCGTCCCCAATGCAGGATGCCCCCGGCGGTCTCCTCGCGCTCGACTTCGACGCGACTTCCGGCGACGTTCTTCTTTTCGATTTTCGGGACGACGCGCCCGCCGATCCGCTCGATGAGCCTGCGCCGCTCATCCGGGTCGCCGGGGTCGGGCAGGAGCGTCGCGATCAGCGCCGCGCGGCATGCGGCGAGCGGCCTGCGGGCGGGCCAGATATGCAGCGTTGAGATATGGCCGTGTCGGACGTTTTTCTCATGCACCGAATCCAGCGACGCCTGCTTCAGCGGAAACACCCGCTCTATGAGCCTTGTTCGATCAGTCATCGCGCTACCGATAGCTCCCTCCCCCTCCCCGTCGGGAGAGGGCGCGCCGCAGGCTTCGCGCGCGGTCGCGGGTAAGTGGCGGGAGCTGCGGCTCTGCGGCGGAAGATTCTTTCATAGCGGTCCCTCACCCGGCGCTTCGCGCCGACCTCTCCCAATCGGGAGAGGCAAGCCCAGCGCCGCCCGCCTCCCTCCCTCTCCCTGCCGGGAGAGGGCGCGCCGCAGGCTTCGCGCGCGGCGGCGGAAGATTCTTTCATAGCGGTCCCTCACCCGGCGCTTCGCGCCGACCTCTCCCAATCGGGAGAGGCAAGAAAAGCGACGCCCGCCTCCCTCCCTCTCCCCGCCGGGAGAGGGCGCGCCGCAGGCGCGGGTGAGGGACCTTAGACAAATTCCCCGATTCGTTCGAGTACGCCATCGATGTTGCCCATAACTTCGTTGTTCCAAAAGCGCACCACCCGGTAGCCGCAGTTCTCAAGGTGCGCCGTGCGGTCCTTATCAGCACGCCGCTCATCTTCCCCGGCGTGGCTGCCGCCGTCCACCTCGACCACCAACCCCGCCTCAAGGCAGAAGAAATCGACGACGTACGGCCCTATCGGCTGCTGGCGGCGGAACTTGGCGCCTTTGAGCTGCCGGTTGCGCAGATGCGCCCAAAGCTCTTGCTCCGCGTCAGTGCTCCTCCGCCGCAGGCTTCGCGCGCGGTCGCGGGTAAGTGGCGGGAGCGGCGGCTCGGCGGCGGAAGATTCCTTCATAGCGGTCCCTCACCCGGCGCTTCGCGCCGACCTCTCCCAATCGGGAGAGGCAAGCCCCGCGACGCCCGCCTCCCTCCCTCTCCCCGCCGGGAGAGGGCGCGCCGCAGGCGCCGGCTCGGCGGCGGAAGATTCCTTCATAGCGGTCCCTCACCCGGCGCTTCGCGCCGACCTCTCCCAATCGGGAGAGGCAAGAAAAGCGACGCCCGCCTCCCTCCCTCTCCCCGCCGGGAGAGGGCGCG